>CAZMYU010000001.1:0-131622 GCA_964570655.1 uncultured Gammaproteobacteria bacterium
GCTCCTTTATTATTAATTAACTAAAAAATTATGCCTTTAATTCCAACTATCATCGAAAAAGACGGCAATGTCGAACGCGCTTATGATATCTATTCTCGATTGCTCAAAGATCGCATCATTTTTTTGGGTGAAGCCATTGATGACCACGTCGCCAATATTGTGATTGCTCAATTTTTGTTTTTAGACGCCCAAGACAATACTAAGGATATTAAATTTTATATCAACTCTCCTGGCGGATCAGTTACTTCCGGCCTGGCTATTTACGATACCATGCAATATATCAAAAGCCCGGTGACAACTATTTGTTTAGGCATGGCTGCTTCGATGGCCTCAGTCCTGCTAGCTTCAGGTACTCCGGGTAAAAGATTTGCTCTACCTAATGCCGAAATCATGATTCATCAAGTAATGGGCGGGGCTGAAGGTCAAGCAACGGACATAAAAATTCGAGCTGAACATATTCTAAAAATCAAAGACAAAATGAATCAAATCCTAGCCAAACATACCGGCCAAAAAGTCCAAGACGTGGAGAAAAATACTGATCGTGATTATTTTATGTCTTCAGAAGAAGCTAAGAAATATGGAATTATTGATAAGATCGTCCAAAAACAAAATTAAATTTAAATCACCAAACAAAAATCAGAGCAACATGGCTCTGATTTTTGATTAGTGATAATTTGATACTTATTAGTTGAACATCAAACTCCTAGCCATCACCTCTAAAATAGTTTTATAGGCAGGATTCTCTAAATCCGCCGGAGTATAGGAAATAATATAAATATTTTTCTTGGTCTTTTCAGTTAGATAAAAAATTAGCCCATCAGCGCTGCGCACCGCATCAGCCCTCGGCCAAGAATATAGCTGACCACTGCTAACTGTTTGATTAAATTGCGTTTCATACCAAGATTGCACTGATTCTTTTTTGGTATTAGGCTGAACTACCACCTGGATAAATGACTGATCTAAAGCCGTAAAAACTACAGTGGTTCCCAAATCCAAAGATTCAGTAGCCCAAGCTTTTAAATACAATAGACTATAGCGATACTTATTATTAATATAAGCACTAATGCTCGCCAATTTGCTCAATTTGCCACTTCCAACTGGATTATATAAATTCAGCACCTCGGTCAAATCATTATAACCATTAGCATTAGTATCCGGATTATTAATTCCGGTTCCTAGAGCCTGCTCCTCAATATTGCTCAGTCCATCACTATCGGAATCAATAGTAGCTTCACTAGTTTCTGTAGTCGAACTAGAAATCTCCGGAGTACTGGTGGCTTCTAACACCGGAGTACTAGTGGGTGCTGAGCTAGTGGCCGGATTAGTATTATTTGCAGTGCTCGAAGCTAGCCGAGAAGGATCAATGCTGAATTCAATTTCTGGGCTCACCACCTGTTCTTGTAAGTTGACTGGTTTAACACTGGAAAATAATTGATCTAGTGACAAAAAATTCTTGACCTTATTACTGCCAGCCGAGAAAAAATTAATAAACACAAAAACCAAACCGGTAATCAAAGCTAGCCCAGCGATAATTATCAGCACGCCCATTTGCCGACTACTCAAATTAAATTTAGAACCATTTTTGACTTTGATTTCCGAGCCATCGTCACCACGAAAATAACTATCAAAACTAAAAGTTCCGGAATGATAATTTTTCGGCATTTGACGAACTATAATAGTTTTAGAAATAGCCTCTTTAGGATTGAACTGATCAAGCCCCTCTTCAGATAGTAGGCTCTCGTCAGTTTTTGGCTTATTGTCTTTACCAAACATAAATATTTTATCTTAAAGCCGGAGTAGAGGTGGTCAATTTACCAGCTCCTCTCGGATTATAACCACTCTTGACTTCAGCGCCATCCAAATAACCATCCCCATCGGTATCGGCTTTATTAGGATCAGTGCCATAAGTTTTAATTTCAATAAAATCACTCAAATCATCATTATCCGTATCGGCTAATTTAGCATTAGTATTATACAATTTCACTTCTTCATAATCACTGAGCCCATCAGCGTCAGTATCCATTTTGGCTGGATCAGTACCCAGAAGCCGTTCCTCCTCGTTAGTCAATCCGTCATTATCAGTATCAGCACTTGGTGAAGAGGTTGCTAGCAAACTGGAAGTAGCCGTGGTGGAGCTAGCTACTAGATCATTAGAATTGATAGGAGTAGTAACCGGTCGAACTGGTAACGGCAATGTTGAATCAACTGGTAGTGGAGTACTAAAAAATTTAATATACAAAAAATACGCGATGGCTAAAATAACAATAGCTCCCACCAAAATTATAATTAATGGCCTAATTTTTTTGAATTTATTTTTGGGAGACATCTCGGCTTCAGTCGAGGCGCTAAGCGCTGGCGCCGAAGTCGCCGGAGTTACTGGTCGAAAAGGACCATTAGGGGAAATGCCTCGAGCTGGAGCACTCATTCCCGCTGGTGGCGGAGGAGGAGTGGTCGGAGGAGTTGGAGGAGTTGCCGAATTCTTTTCGGTATCAGCAAAAATGTCATCTACTTTTTGATTTTTTAAATCCAAATCATTAAACATAATTTTATAAATTAATAGTGATATTATTAATTATAACACTTATAACTCATAAATAAAATTAATGGGTCCGCACGCAACGCACATAGTATTTTTCGTCAGTCAAAGAGCTGCTAGTAGCTACTGGCTGGCCATCTTTGCATTCAGTCAAAAGTAGCTCGGTACTGGTACTGCCCCTTTGAATCATGGTCGTTAAATCAAAAGTTCTAAAAAATATTTCTTTATTGGGCAAACAAACATCATCATGTCCAGGGACGCCGGCCACCGGAGTATATGACAAAAATTTAACCGACTTCATCAAGTTTACAAATCTAGTACTCTGACCTAGATAACCCTTTTCTACATAACCACCCAAAAGAGCATTAAAACCAGAATCACCAGTTCCCTTCAAAAATTGACCAGCCGGATCACAATCCCAGGCATTTAAACGACTGGTATTACATTTAAAACATTTTTGGGTGTTACTGTCGCAAGTATAGCCATTTGGACAGCCACTCGCACAACTATAATTTTGGGATGAGCTTAACTTTTCTAGAGCTCCCCAATCACTATCCCGAGCAATTCGATAACCAACCGGACAAAGAATGGCATCGCTCACTTCTGATTCAGAATATAATCGGCCATAAGCCTCGCAATAATCATTTTGATCTCCATAGCAAGCTCCCAGTGGAATAGTTTTTTTATTAATGACCATATTAGGAACATTAATACTGTCAGCCAACCAACATTGACTACCAATCTTCACGGTTTTGTAATAGCCGCCTTGAGTTCTAAAATCACCACCCTCATCCCAAGGACCACCAGTAAATTTAACCGTACTTATTCCACACTGGTCAATAATTTTCAACTTAAAGCTAATCTCATTTTGAGCACCATAATCATCAAGCGCTTTAATTTTAATATTAAAATCTCCCAATTGAGATGGTGCACCAGTTATGACTCCAGTATTTACATTACCCGACAATCCCGGGGGCAAACCCTCAAAACTATAGCGAGTATTATAATTAGCCGGATTCAAATTAGTTGGCGCGCAAGAGTAGGTTTCTGAAAAACCAGCCTGAGTGGGGCACTTAATGTCCAATTTAGGCGGATTGGGTTTTATATTTATTTTAAAATCTCGAGACCCAGAAATAGCATTGAAACCATCACGCAAATTCAAATGATAATTAATTGTTTTGTTTCCATTAAACAAAGTAGTTGGTAATAAATTGCCATAAATATGCAAACGGTACATGACATTAGAATTATTTTCCCGACTTATTTCCAATTTCAATCCATTATTAATATTAGCGCAAGGAGTATTAATACCAGGAAGCCAAGGATCAGCCGAAGTTCCCTTACCACTAATCGTCTGACAGGCACTATTATTAATTACCGCCGTCGAAATAGTCGAACCAACAGATAATTCGATCCGACTCAAATCATCTTGGCGAAAATACAAATTATAATCCAAAGCCTTAGAAGGATCGGCGCTCAAATAATAAGTAGCATCACTAGCCGTTATCACTGATTGCGAGCCACTAATATTTATATTCAAAATAGTAGTATAGCTGGCTCCCAATGAATCAGTAATAATCAATTTGACTTGATAAGAACCAGCTGAACCAGCTTTAGAAAAATAAATTATTTTTTGATTGGGATCGCTGGTGTTCTTAAGAGTTGGTGCTCCACTAAAAGAATAAGAAGTCCAAGGAACACTAGAGGAATCCAGACTAACAGTCATGGCCTGCCCTTCGGGATCCTTAAATTTCACATAACCCTTAAACTCTTGGCCCTGATAACCCTGCAAATTAGCACTCACGAGGGTCGGCGCTTGATTACCAGAGGCCCCAATTTTTAGTCCCGTAGTTGGACAATTAGACAAACTCAAATCATAACGACTACCATCAGCATTAATAGCCTCAAAATTGCCCTCCATGTTGGCACATAAATTATAGGTTTTGCCATTAGCCTCCACGGTATAGGCCATCGCCAAACTACCAGCTGGCAAAGTCAGATTACGACTATTGGTGCCATTATAAAAACTCTTAGAAGAAACCTGATAACAACTAGCTTCATCCCAGCCAACTTCATTTTTGATGACTTCTGGTTTATCTGAGCAGACTCCTAGCTTGTTAACCGGATCAGCCAGGGCCACACCTACTTCTTGATTGAAAACTGTCTGCCAAGAAGGCCAAGTCGAAATAACTGCTTGCGGCAAATAAGTGCCCGCGTTTAAAACCGGAAATTTTCCATAGCGATTACGATAATTATCTAAAGCAACTTTATAAGTATTGAGCGTTCCCAAGCGCTTAATATCTCTAATTAGTTTGGCTTTTTGACTGTCACAAAAATAATTTGGGCCACAATCTGAATCCAGCGTACATCCCACCGGACTCTGACAAACACCTACATGTTCGTCGTTAGATCCAAAACAAGTATAGCCACTTAGACAATCAGAGTCACTTAGACATTTTTTTAGTGGCAAAGAACAATGCGGAGCACTAGTTTCTACCAAATTACTATTAAACTTCCAGGTGCTCAAAATTTTTCCAAAGATATCCGTGGTATTATTATCAGCATTCTCATTATAGGTAATAATATAAATATTAAAATAAACCTGAGGCACTGAGCCAGTCACCAAATTAGTAGCCGCCACATAGACCGTCCGGTTATCTCGAATAGCCTCATAACCATCCACTAGCATGGCCTGAGGTGAGCCTTTAAAATTTTGGGCTTGGTACCACTGGCTAATACTCAAAAAATCATAATTGGGCACAATCCGAATAGCCACCGCATCTTTACTAGAAGCATCCAAGGTATTGCTTTGGGCCGTAGCTTTAAAGATACCCAAAAACATCGCCCCTAGCATTAGCCCAGACAAAAATATAATTTTTATTTTCATATTAGCAAATTATTTTTTCTTAAATAGATAAGATTCTTTTAAGATATCCCACAAACAAACCGCCACAGCAGGGTTAGGACAATCCAAATTGCTTTTACATTCAATAGTTTTATCATTAGAGCAAACTTTGCGACTAGAGCGACCAATACTTATAATTTCTTGACCACTCGATAGCGGAGGCAGATCGTCCAAAGTCGAATTGGGATCACCAGCATCCCGACAATAATAAAATTCGTAATTAAAATTATTACAAGCGCCGCCGCCAGCATTGCAAGCATCCGTATCTTTGGCTGGCTGCCAAAAATCATTATTAACTAGTGGTGGCCAAGGATTGCTACAGACAAATACCTTAATTGGAATAGTCTTATCTTTGTCCGGAGTGCTAATAATATTAGTCTTAGTATCCATTTTTAGCGAAGCTGTTAAATAAGTCGCCTTATCACTGACCCCACCTTCAACTTTGACCAATTTTTTACTAGAATCAAAACCCGCCACATTTATAAAACTCAAATATTTCGGATCAGCAATGCTAAAATTCCAAGTCCAACTATAATTGCTAGTGGGCACAAGAATCTGACCATCTTTGGCCACAGCATGAGCACTAAACACTCTGTCTCGATCAGAAACGGTATCAAAGGTTTTGTCGGCTGGTTCAATATCATTCTCGCTCAGATCGTTAGTATTTTTATTAAACAAATAAGTACTGGGAGAAATACTCACCCGATCAACCACACATAAACCCGAATTAGCCGAAGAGCTTTTAAGAGTTTTGAAACGGAAAATATGAGAATTATAAAAACTCTGAGTATCAGTCAGACGCACCATTAGTCCCTGACCACTAGGGTCATAAAAATATTCTTTGTTTGGGTCAACCTGATAAAGTCCTAAACCTGACAAACTCACGCCCTCAAAACTCATCACCCCACTCTGACCATTTTTGGTATTATTAATATCACTGGGTCCTCTGACCACCACAAAATATTCCGTATCGCCAGTTAATAATCTTCCGGGTACCAAACTAGCAATGGTTTGACCATTTAAAACCTCAGCATTAATACTGCCAGGAATCACACAATAAGTAGCGTTTTCACTAGGATCAATTTTAATAGCCCAAGCCGTTTGCACGCCCACAAAACGAGCCAAAGTTTTAAACTGGGCATCTAAACTTTTTACTATTTTATTAATTATCCGTTTCCACCAATGATCAGTATAAACTAAATTGCTAGAATTATTGGCATCGGTCAATTTATAAGATCCAGCTGGGCAAGTTGCGCCAGATTTATGTTTTTCTAATAAAATAATATTACTAGCCAGACTACGATTATCCATTTTAGAATCAAAAGGAATACTGATCGCGGCGTTACGACAAATATTTTCACTATCCGGCCGCGGAATAGTTTGATCAGCCAAAACTGTTGGCCGAGCATGACAACAAGAATCAGTCGCACAACCACTAGCCAAATTATTTCCGCACTCTGAGTCCGCCTGGCATCCACAACAGAGTCCTCGACCACCGCCGGAGCAAGGAGTTTTATTGGCTTGACAAGATAATTTTAAATTTAGACCCCGACAGGCATCATAATTAGCCAAGTCTAGGGGATCACTACCTTTTTTACTAGGATCACAACAACAAAAACCACAATCCGGAGTAGCCCCGCTGGCTCCGCTAGCTTGAAAACAACCAAACGGAGCTCCACAAGACGAAGCACTACAAGCGGCCTGGGGATCAAAAATATTAGTACTGCATAAACTACCTAGCTTAGGATTTTGACAGCCACTGGTGCACGAAGCTTGGGTTTTATAAAGACCCGTGGTTTGGGGATTGGCTAAATCACATTTATCTTTGTTAACACCAGTCTGACAAGAATAATAAGCACATTTTCCTTTGTCCGGAGAATTAGGATCGCTAATCTTATCACCCGAACGACAAACATTGGGCTTAGCCCCTTCGTCAAAACAACAGCCAGGAGTGGCCCGACAATCACCCTCATCAGTTTTGGTCGCACAAATATAATTGGTATTATTATTGCTCTTGCAACCCGAACTACAATCAGCTTCAGTTTTATAAATAAATCCTTGGTTTAAATTATAAATACTGGCCGCACTCGCGCTCGAATTACAAGAAGTAGTCGGAACACTCGTGCCATCACCACAACCCAAATAAGCACAATGACCATAATTGGGCTTGGTATTATCAGTAAATTTAATATTTCCTACTACTCCACGACAAAGACCGGTGCCATTATTTTCTTTATCGTCCCAACAACAGGTGCTAGCATGATCAGCGCAGTCCGTCGCATTTTTCAAAGTGGTACAATCCTGACAAACACCATCACTATTATCAGCTTGGCAAAACTTGCCCGAACTAGTACTACAATTACAAGCTGCATCTCGAGTGCTCGAATTATTTCCAGCCGAAAAGCAACCACCGCATTTTCCAAATCCCGCCCCATCATCGGAGGTATCACTACCACAAGTTCCCTTGCATTTAAGCGGCGCACAACAATCCCGAGCATCTTGACCGATTTCACAACAACAAGAACAACTAGCCTTGTCTTCAGCGAGACATTGGCTACCATCGCAAGTGGAGCCACTAGGACAAACCGCTGTGGGGGCCACACAAACTCCTCGACCCTCATTATTTAGACAGGTAAAACCGGTATCACAAATATCGCAAGTCTCATTATCCGAAACACAAACTCCGCCACCCAAGTTTTTCCAATTAGAGGGGCAAGAGCCACTGACTTTAATTTGCCATTTTTTCTGAGCATTACAAAATTTGGTCGTTTTATATTCTTTGGTCCCTAAAGTATAAGAAAAATCCGTGGCCAAATCACAAGTACCGCTGGCCACACAACGATTTAATTGTTTATCTAAAGTACATAAATCCTTATTACAAATCTTGATTGAATTACAAGAGGAATCACAGGTCCCCACCACTTTCTGGGCCCCGCCGGCATAAGGCGAACACTGACCGGGAGAATTCGGACAAAAACCAGTTGGGCAAGAACCACTAGTACTACCCTTTTGCTCACAACTATAAAAAGGTTGAGCACATTTGCAAGTGAGCGCGTCACAAGTTAGACCCGACTGACAGTCTTTATTGTTGGGCTGACATTTACCAGTTTGAGTGCTACCACAAGCCTGACCCAAGCCCCCGCAATTTACACCGCTACAAGGCACACAAGTACAACCCGCCGCAGCATCGCACTTCATTCCCTGGCCACAACGTTGATTGTCGGCCTCACAAGCTGCGGTAGACGGATCGCTATCACAGCTGCTATAAATCGCGGTATCAAAACCCCACTGATAAACGGAATGAAAAATATTTAAGTAACAGCCATTTTGAGAATCGAATAAAGACGCGGCGCATTGACCAGCCTTAGGGCTGCCCTTCGGACAACATAAAGGTGAGGCTCCGCCACAATCATTATTACTAGAACAAGAGCCCACCAAAAAATTCAAGCCATTACCAATTTGATTATTTTTGACCACAGCGACCGGCCCGGTTAAAGATTTTTGCGGAACGCGTACGGCTATTTTTTGAGCGCCATTTTCTAAGGCAATAGTACTGCCAATATCTTGAGTATTATAAAAACGAGCTATAGCTAATTGATTATTTTCACCAAAATATTCTCCATACAAACTCACCAAAGAATTAGCCGGACCTTTGGCTGGTTCAACCTTGCACAAACTCGGAAGCAAAGCAGTAGCCGAGTTAAAAGCAAAATAATCTTTAGAAATTATTTCGGCTTGTCCTTCAATTTTTATTTTCAAACTATAATTACCATTAGCTGTTAATTTTGGCACCTTCACAATAATTTGATTGTCTGTCCAAACATCTCGCAAGCAAGCGGCTGGGAAACTATAATCAGCTTCTAGATCACCACCTCCACCGGAAAAATAAACCGTACTCTGACCTTTTTGACTCTTAAAACCAGTGCCAGAAATAGTCACATACTGACTGGCTGGCCCGCTCTTGGGTTCAAAACTAGAAATAGCCGGCCCCTTGGCTGGCTCCTTATCTTTATAAAAATCAAGGCTATTACTAAAAGTTTGAGCTCCAGAATTGAGAACAAACACACTAGTCCGGCCCGAATTAATGTTGGGGACTCTAAAATCACCACTGAGACCATTGCCGTTCAAACTGGTACTAGGGGCTAAAAATTTGTTATTTAGATTGCCAAAATAAACCTGACCAAGCAAATTGGTACCAAACAATAATATTTGGTCCCCCAATAATCCATGGCTAGGTTCTAGTCGACACACGCCCGGACGTTTGATACTAGAATATTTAAAATCATCAAATTTGGGACCGCTAGCATCATTACTAATATCAAAATTATTATTAAGTAAATCGCCATTAATAACTTCGAGTGGACCACTAGGAGCATTATCAGGAATAGCGACAGTAATTTCATTGTTGGACCAAGAATTAACAGCTAGACATTGACCATTAACCACGCTCGGGTCGACTCCTTCTTTATCATCACTGGCATCACCAGCATCACCCAAAAAAATAAGCTTCTTATTACCCCAAGAAGATGAACTGGTCGCTAAATTACCAAAATTATAACCACTAATCGTTAAAAAATTATTAGCCGTGCCATTAGGATTATTAATATTACAAGGACCACTACCAGCACAATCGCCATCACTTAGACAGGCCTTGTCTAAATCACCTTGGCAAAAATTACCTTGCGGAGAAATACCAGTGATCACCGGCTGTCCCAAACAGGTGCAAGAATCAGGGTCACACTTGAGCCCCTGAGAAGAATCACAGGCTTGATCATTGGGCTGACAAGTTGCCCCACTCACATCATTATTACAAGCCTCGCCAAAATCACCAGGACCTTGGCTGCAATTTGGCCCGGTACACGGCACACAAGTACAAGAAACTGGCGAGCAAGAAAGCCCAGCCTGACAAGCTCCAGCCTGACAACCAATAGTCAAACTATTATCATCGCAACTAGCACCAGCACAACCAGGACCACTGCAAGGAATAATCTGACAATTACCACCAGGACAATTTATTGGATCATTAGCATCACCAGGATTAGCCACGGACTTATTTAGAAAGCCTAGAACAAACAGAGCAATACCCCAAGAAGCTAGGACAATCGCCAAACCAATTGCTCCGGCTCTCAACATATTTTTGGCTTCGGTAATTTTTTCTTCATTGCCGGCCGACGAAGTCCATTTGAAACCAGCGAGGACCATAATACCAACAGCCAAAACTCCCAAAAACATCATGGCAATATTTATAATCCGCGAGGCAATAGCCCGAGGATCACTGCCGGATAATTGAATAGCACCGTTTATCTCGTTGGTACCAGTATCAACAGCCAAAACAGTTTTAACAAAAGCCAAAACACCTATTACAAATAATAGGCTAAAAAACAATAAAAATTGCCGCTGTTTGGTCATGCTCAAGGAAAAATATTATTATTTACTTTCTTCTCTTTTTGTATTAAAATTATACCACAAATGATGAATAAGCAAAAGGGTTTATGACTATTGATAGAGTAATAAAAAAATTTACCGACAATCATCCCGGCGCCAAGGCCGAACCTATCCGGCGGGCTTATGATTTTGCTGTTTTAGCCCACGCCAACCAAGCCAGAAAAAGCGGCGAACCCTATATTCAACACCCTCTCCACACGGCCTACGTCCTGGCCGAAATAAAATCTGACCTACCGACTATTGTCGCTGGGCTTCTTCATGATGTCCCCGAAGATACCAAATATACTATTAGTGATATTCAAGAAAATTTTGGCCAAGAAGTCGCCACTCTAGTTGAAGGAATCACTAAATTGGGAAAAATAAAATATCGGGGTATTGAACGCTATCGAGAAAATTTGCGCAAAATGTTTATTGCCCTGGCTGATGATTTAAGAATTATTTTTATTAAATTTGCTGATCGTTTGCATAATCTAAAAACTCTAGACAGTTTGCCAGAAAACAAAAGAGAACGGATCGCCAAAGAAACCTTAGAGATTTATGCCCCGATTGCCGGACTACTAGGAGCCTGGCGACTCAAGTGGCAATTAGAAGATATTTGTTTCAAATACTTATACCCAGAAGAATTCAAAGATTTGGAATACAAATATGAAGTAGAAAAACAAACCGAACGAAATCAATTTTTTCAAAAAGTCAAAAAAACAATCGAACCAGAACTCGATCGTCACAAAATCAAAAACTATTTGATTGAATATCGCTTCAAACATCTCTATAGTATTTGGCAAAAGATGAATAATAAAGATCGAAAATTTGATGAGATTTATGATGTGTTTGCTCTTAGAATTATTGTGCCCACCGTTTCGGATTGCTACAAAGTTTTGGGTATTTTGCATACTATCTGGAAACCTAAAATCAATCGTTTCAAAGATTATATTGCCGTACCCAAACCCAATGGCTATCGGTCACTCCATACCACTGTGTTTGGGCCCGATGGTAAAGCTACCGAATTTCAAATTCGCACTCCCGAAATGAACGAAGAAGCTATTTATGGCCTCAGTGCTCATTTGCATTATAAAAGCCAGGGATCTAGCGACCTCAAAAATCCCAAATGGATCCAAGATATTTTAGAAATCAAAAAAACCTTCAAAGACACTAGTCAATTTGTCAAAGAAATCAAATCGGCCAACGTCTTTAGAGATAGAATTTTTGTTTTTTCTCCCAAAGGTGATGTTCTGGAGCTCCCCGAAAAATCGACCCCTATAGATTTTGCTTATGCGATTCATAGTGCTATCGGCAATAAAACCATCGGGGCCCTAATCAATGATCAAGTCGCCCCGCTAGACCAAGAATTAAAAAATGGCGACTTAGTAGAAATAATCACTGACAAAAAACGACCAGGGCCCTCTAAAGAATGGCTCAAATTTGCCAAGACCAAACACGCTCGAGAACATATCAAAAAAAATTACCAAAATCCTCTCTTCAACAAAATCAAAGGCTATTTTGCTAAATAATACTAATAAAAGGCAGTGAAATACTTCCTTAAAAAGCACGCGGTCGCTCCGCCCAGCGGCTCCGCGCCGCTCACGGCTCCTTCGCTCGCCCCCTTCGGGGGACCATGCCTCACTCAGTCCGCCATGGCTTTTTAAGAAAATATTTCACTGCCTTGAAATAAAAAATAAAACAGAATATTTAAAAACTAGCGAGAGTGTGTTTTGGAGCGCATACGATTTCGTAGAGGAAATTAGAATTGGTGTCAGGCACCAATTCTAATTTCCCACAGAAATCGTCTAAGCGGAAAAATACACTCTCGCTAATTTTTAAAACAACAAAAATCCCGCCGAGTAGACGGGATTTTTAGAAAATATTTATCGACGACGAGTATTTTTGGTTTCTTTCTTAAGCTTACCAGTCTTGGTGAGATACTCTCTCTCTTTTTGGAGCTTCATACCAATGAGAGCTCTCTTTTTGATTATCCGTTTGGTAGATTTGGGTTTCAAATGTTGTTTACTGCGCGAGACTTCCAAAATCTTATTATTTTTCAGCCCAGACTTAAAACGCCGCAAAAAGCTTTCAAAACTCTCTCCTGGTTTTCTAGTAAAATCGGCCATAGTTTCCTCCTTTCCCCATTTCGTCTCTGAAGACGAAAAAATTATTTAATTAAAAATCTTTTATTTATTCCCTAATCTCTTATGCATTCTTTCTTTCAAATCTTTCTGATTAATAACTTCCTGCACACCAATTTCCACATCTCTAAAAATAATAGTTTCGGCGCTCACTTCTTTTTTGCCCAAAATCAAGATTATCTTGGCATTAAGTCTCTTAGCTTCTTCGAGTTGTTCCCGCAAATCATCAACTGAGAAAGACTGACGAACATTAAAGCCACTTTTATTAAGTTCAGTGAACAGTTGCATCGATTTGACCCTGGCGGCCTCACTAAGTTGAGCGATAAAGATTATATTATCTTCTTTCTTAAAAGGCAAGTCCTTGTCTTTCATCTTGAGCACCGTTCTTTCCACTCCACCGGCAAATCCCAAGGCCGTACCACTCCGGCCACCAATATCATCCAAAAGCTTATTATAGCGACCACCTCGGCCTAGCGACCAACGTCTATCAACTTCCTTGTTATCACCCAGCGGCCAAACTTCAAAAATGGTCTCAGTATAATAATTATAATTCTTCACCAAAAAGGGATCAAAATTATAATTAATATTCAATTCATCTAAATACTCTAAAACTCGAGTAAAATATTTGCTGCTCTCTTCCGACAAAAAGCTGGTAATTTGTGGAGCTTCTTTGCGGATTTCTCGACAAGCCTCGCTAGAACATTCTAGCAATTTGAGGGGTTCTTTGAGAAAAGCTTTTTTACAATCTGGACATAGTTTTGATTTATGACTTTTCTCTCGATAATATTTCAATAATTTTTGAAAATATTCTTTTTGACAATCATAATCACCCACACTATTAATTTGAATCTGAACTTCAATTTGCAGTTCCTTAAAAATACTATAAATTATTTCCATGAGTAAGGCTTCTCCGGCCGGCCCTTCTTCGCCAAAAATTTCAAAAGCAAATTGAGTAAATTGACGATAAGTTCCAGTCTGCACCTTGGGTTCTAGTCTAAACACCGGACCGAAAGAAAACAGTCTAACTGGCTGAGGCAAATTGTACATGTCATTTTCCACATAAGCTCGAGCGAGGCCCCTGGTTAGATCTGAGCGCAAAGCAATCTTGTCTTTATGATTGGGCGACCAAACATAGAGATCTTTAAGTCGAGGTGATTTTTTGTAAAGAATAGCATCTTCAATCACCGGAGTCTCAGTACGACCGAAGCTATACAAATTAGCCACTTCATTGAGCTTATTAATAACCGATTGCCACAATTTGTAGTCAGTGGACAAAATATCTTTCATGCCCAAAAGACGAGTGACTCCAATTTTTTTAGGACGAGTATCAACCTTGTTTTGGTTGGCTTGACGACGATTAAAAGTTTTTTTAGTTCTGGGCATATTTTATTAATTGAATGAATAACTAGGGGTTTTAAAAACAGTCGCGGTTTTAAAGGGCCAACCTCTTAGCCAGACCCGACCAGTCAAAAAGCTACGATTGACTGCCCCAAAGCTCCGCGAATCCTTAGAGGCACTACGATTATCACCCAAGACATAATATTCATCACTAGCGATACTAATAATATCTTCAGAGGAAGCAAAGGTTTTGATATTATTATCTAAATATTGACTTTCGTCCAGGACCTTTCCCTCGGGATGGTCAGTATTATAAATGTAAATTTGCCCCTCACGGATTTGAATCTTTTCACCCGGTAGTCCAATAATCCTTTTAATAAAGTATTCCTGTGGATTATGCGGATAACGGAAGACCACAATATCACCCCGCACTGGCTGGTGAAAACGATAACCAATCTCATCAATAATTAGATATTGATGATCATGAAAAGTCGGCTCCATCGAAGCCCCTTTGACATAAAAAGGCTGAATTATAAAATATCTAATTGGCAAAACAATCACCGCGGCCAAAATAGCAATTTTCACAAACTCCCAAATAGCTTTGAGCATAAAAATTGGACTGATTAAACTCGTTGTTTTCTTTTAGTAAAACGAAAAGATTTGTGCTGTTGGAATTTGTCAGAATTTTTAATAACTTCTGGTTTGACTGGTTGCTTCTCAACTTTATTTTTGTTTTGAATACTAGCTTTATAATCCAAATAATCTTGATACTCATTAGCCGCTTGAGCAATTTGAGCCTTGGTCATTTTAACACCACCAAACAAGACTGGCGCATTTTCTGGGCTAGCATTATCCTTGATATAATCATAACATTCTTTAAGCGACATCAGATCTTCTTTGGTATAAACCGGCAAAGGTCGGCCCTGTTCATTGGTAGCATTTTTAATGTCAGCTCGGGCTTTAGCTAAAGCTTCTAAGCGTTTTCTTTCGGCCTCAATTGTAGTCCGATCCTTATTAATAGCCCGATCAATAGCATCTTGGCCTTTGACTCTCGGCTTATTCCTTTTGGCCTCTAATTTAGCCCGATACTTGGCCTGGTCAGCCTCTAAACTTCTTTGAAGTCTTTCGTCAAAATCTTCAAAGTCACCATCGTCTCTCTCTCCTATCGGCTTTACAAACATAACTTCATCAGCTGGCAACTGGTCGTCATGAACATCAACATAGCCATATCTTTTTTGGTGCTCTTCTCTTTTAGGATTATAATCATCGGTGTCGTAGTCATCAACCGGTCCCAATAATTCTTCTCTGTCGAGATCTTCATTGGCAATATCTAAATGTTCTTTTTTCCCGGGTTCTCTATCCCGATTAGAAAAAACATCCTCAGTCTTTCTAATGTCGTTAGTAATAAGATTTTCTCTTTTTTCCTTACGCATTAAAAGATTGTCCCAAAGTGACATATTGTTTTAAATTAAATTAATTATAAGCTTAGTTTATAGTTTTTTTGGAAAAAAATCAAATAATGAGCATAGCATCCCCATAACTAAAAAAGCGATATTTCTTGGAAACTGCTAATTTATAGGCTTTTTTAATATTCCTCTCCCCCGCCAAGGCCATCACTAGCATAAGTAGCGACGATTTAGGCAGATGAAAATTGCTAATTAGGCCATAAGTAAGCTGAAATTTATAACCGGGATAGATATAGATGCTGGTCCAGCCCCGGGCCTTTTTGGTTTGAGCATAAGTCTCTAAAACTCGACAACTAGTGGTGCCAACAGCAATAATTCTTCTTTTGGATTGCCGAGCTCGCAGGATCTTGGCCAATTCATTTTTTTTGATATTTATAAACTCACTATGAATTTGATGTTCTCTAATATCGACAGTCTTAACTGGTTGAAAAGTTCCCAGGCCAACATGCAAAGTGACTTTGGCAGTCTCGATGTCCTTTTTTTTCAAAACAGCTAAAAGTCGTGGGCTAAAATGCAGTCCAGCCGTTGGTGCCGCTACCGAACCGACCTGACGATTATCGGCATAAACGGTTTGATAATTTTTTTGATCACTACTATTTTTTTTATCTCTTTTAATATAGGGTGGCAGTGGAGTCAGGCCGATTTTAGAAACCAGCTTCATAAACTTGTCGCCACTTAAATTAAACCGAACCTGCCAAGTACTATCGCCATTATCCTTAATTAGCTCGGCTTGTAAATTATTTTTAAATTTAATCTGAAGCCCCACTTGAGACTTGCCTTTGACCAGGCAATTCCAAATATTATTTTTAATTTTATTTAATAAAAAAATTTCCACTCTCCCTTGGGTAATAATTTTAGTGCCAATTAACCTGGCCGGAAAAACCTTGGTATCATTAATCACCAGCAAGTCCCCGGCCCGCAAATAATTAGCCAAATTATAAAAATGATCCTCTATTAAGTGACCAGTGTTTTTATCTAAAATTAAAAGCCGCGAGTGATCTCGCGGAGAAGCAGGGTGTTGAGCAATAAGCGATGTCGGAAGATTATAATTGTAGTTTTCTAAATTAAATTTGTTGGGGAGCATAAAAATAATGTTAACTCAAAATGCAAAAGTCAAAACGCAAACCTACAACTAAAAACTCAAAAGTTTTGACATTTGCGTTGTGGCTTTGAGTTTTGACATTTAAGCTTTGAGCTTTGATCTAAGCATTTTTAAATCAACTTACTTTGCTCTTTGTCTTTATTTTTCAATCCTAAGTGCTCATAGGCTAATTTGGTGGCCACGCGCCCGCGACTAGTGCGATCTAAAAATCCCAACTGGAGCAAAAATGGTTCATAAACATTTTCAATAGTATCCATTTCTTCCCCAGTAGTCGCCGACAAAGTATTGAGGCCGACCGGACCACCAGCAAATTTATTAATTATCGCCTGCAAAATTTTGCGGTCCACCATGTCTAGCCCCAATTCATCAACTTCCAACATATTAAAAGAATCAAAACAAACATTTTTATCAATTTGCCCATTGCCTTTGACCTGGCAGTAATCACGCACTCGTTTCAAAAGTCGATTAGCGATCCGTGGAGTTTTTCGCGACCGCTGAGAAATAGCCGCAGCGGATTCATCGTCAATTTTAATTCCCAAAATTCCGGCACTCCGTTTGATGATTTGTTCAATATCACTGTTTTCATAAAATTCCAAATGATGAGTCAGGCCAAAACGATCCCGTAGTGGTGCTGACAGCAAACTAGCTTGAGTAGTCGCGCCGATAATTGTAAATTTGGGCAAATCTAGTCGCAAAGTTCGCGCTGTCGGACCTTTACCCATAATAATATCTAGAGCGTAATCTTCCATGGCTGGATACAGAATCTCCTCAACGGTTTTATTCAAACGATGAATCTCGTCAATAAACAAAATATCGCCTTCATTGAGATTGGTCAAAATAGCCGCTAAGTCTCCGGTCTTTTCAATGGCCGGACCAGAAGTAATTCTAATATTGGCCCCGCTCTCATTGGCGATCACATGAGCCAAAGTGGTTTTACCGAGCCCTGGCGCCCCATAAAGCAAAACATGCTCAATGGGCTCTTTGCGTCCCTTGGCCGCGGAGATGGCGATTTCCAAATTAGCCTTGATATTGTTTTGGCCAATATATTCTTTGAGTGTTTTGGGCCGCAAATTAGCATCAAAGACCACCTCTTCGGTTTTGGCAATTGGGCTAATTAAGCGATCATCATTATCTTGTTTCATATCTTAAGATTGTAGGCTAATTATGATTTTTTTTCAACCGCGTAAAGCCCTCGTAAACTCGGGCCACGCGGCGCAGTCCCTTTCTAAAAGGTGCCACGCTCTGGTGCCTGGCACCAGAGCGTGGCACTTTAGAGTGGCACCAATCAAAAACCCCACTTTTTTAGCGGGGTTTTAAGACTGATAATTGGAAGTTAATAGACAAAATAATTCCGTTTGAATCCAGGTCGGAGGGTCATCTCTATGTTTTTCAAACAAAGAATTTTGACCCGAGCCACTGGAGCTAGGGCATCGCTATTACTTACGCCCAATAATCTTTCCTCAAACTTCATTGAATCTTTTTTGAAATCAGATAGCGCAGCGATTTCATTGCCCTGCTCAAAATTTTGCAAAGCTAATTCATCAATCTCGTGATTCATATAATCCCCGCTCAGTAAAGATAAGGGGAAAACCACAGAATTACGATTGGACCGCAGATACCAATGACCCAGCTTAATTGGCTCAGCATAAGCATCAACGAAGCGATTGGAATCACCCATAAATTCCAGGAATTTAACAGCGCACCAATCCTTTTGGATTTCACAGTCAGCGTTAAATCCGGGACACACTGCCGTGGGCTTGGGTTTATTCGGCGTACAGGCTAACATCGAAATTAAAAGGAAAATAAAAAATACTAATTTTTTCATTCTTTAACTTTTATAGGTTTAAACAATATTTTTAAGAACTGTAATGAAATACCCTATACTATTTTCAAAAAATTGTCAAACTTCTCAATTATTGATATGATTAAACTAGGTCAAAACCTAGCTTATATGAACAACAAAAAACATCACAAAATACTACATCCCAAACAAGCGTCAAAACTAGAACAAAAAACCAAGGCGCCAAAAATCAAAAAGAAAAAAAAGAAAATCACTCTTAGCTTTACTTTGATTGAATTAATTGTGGTGATCGCCATTATTGCTCTTTTGGCTACTATGGCGCTCATTGGTATCGGCAATGCGCGAATCAAATCTCGAGACGTCAAAAGAATAGCCGATATCAAACAAATAAATTCTGCCCTAGCTCTTTATTATAACGACAAAAATCAATACCCAATGGCCATTATTAGCGGCCAAGCCCTGTATTCCACATCACTAGATGTTAACGGAAATATTAGTACGACCACTTATTTAGGTTCGGTACCGACAGCCCCAGCTAATTTCGACGGGGCCAATTGTAGTAGCGCCAATAACGCCTATATTTATAATTCTTCGTCTGATTTACAATCTTACACCTTGTCGACCTGTGTCGCTAGCAACAAAGATGGTTCAGCTATTTATATTTCTGACTCTACCCAAAATCAACCCTGTGGATCATATATTATTAATTATGGTGGCCAAACTTACCGGACTGTTCAAATCGGCACCCAATGTTGGATGAAAGATAATTTAAATGTTGGTACCATGATTTTAGGAGCCAGCGACCAAAACAATAATGGCCTAATTGAAAAATATTGTTATGATGATCTGGCAATCAATTGCGAAACCTATGGTGGTCTGTATACTTGGGATGAAGCCATGCAGTATTCAGATTTGGAAAAATCTCAAGGAATTTGTCCCCCGGGTTGGCATATCCCGGCCGACTTAGAACAAAACACCCTAGATCAATATCTAAAAAATTCTGGCCAAAGTTGTGACGCCACGCGTAATGGTCCTTGGGACTGTTCAGCTGCTGGAACCAAATTGAAAGCTGGCGGATCTTCGGGTTTTGAAGCCCTAATGGCTGGCTCTCGACTCACTAATAAATCCTTTGGCGGACAAGACACCGAAACCTTTTTTTGGTCATCATCAAACCTAGGACAAGATGGTCGAAGTCGAAGCCTAAATGCTGGTCGCTCCACTGTCTATCGTCATCCTTACCCTAAAGATCGAGGATTTTCTCTGCGATGTTTAAAAAATTAAAATAAAACAAAAAAACACCCAAGTGATCTTGGGTGTTTTTTAATTCTGACGAAATTCACAAATAGAATTAAAATCGCAAAACTTACAAGATTCTCCAGGAGTCGGAGCAAAATTAAATTTAATTATTTCACTAATCTCATTAATAATTTGCTCGCGTAATTTTTCTAATTCTTTGGGCTTGGCCCTAAAAGAAATTTTGGCCCCATTTTCTAAATAATAAAAACTAAGCTGAGCAACTTTTTCGCCCATCACTTCTTCCATAAAAATCTGATATAAAAGTAATTGTTTTTTGTCTTTGAATTCTAATTTCTCTTTGGGATTACCAGTCTTATAATCAATAATCTCCAGAGTCCCGTCGGGCAATTTATCGATGCGGTCAATCTTGCCCTTGATAGCATAGCCACCAATTTTAAAATTATTAAATTCTTTTTCTAAAAACAAAATATTAGGCTGTTGGTTGGCTGCCAAATTTTTGACAAACAACTGCAAAACTTTTTGACCCTTTTTTTGATACTCATCCCGCTCGCTGGCACTACTATAACCATCATTTTGCCAATGCTGAGCATAAATTTCCAAAGCCCTCTTTTCACTCAAATCACTAGTTTGGGCCTGACCAAACAAATCAGCCTGTCGAATCGATTCAGGAAGGATCGGACTCAAAAATTCACGCAAGGTATCATGAATGACTCGGCCGAAAATGAGACTCGGTTTGTCAGTGGGCGCCGGAATTTTCAAAATAAAAGCTAATTTGTATTGCAAAGGACAACTATCATAAGCAGCAATCTGCGAAAAAGAAAATTTGTCCGGCAGGCCATGAGTAATTTTTGGTAAATTATCTAAATCTGGGGGGCTAATAATTTTTTCCAAATCTTGAAATAATTCTGGGGCCACCTGGGCTGCCTCTATCTCAGAATTTGGAGCCAAACCGACTTCAGCAATAAACCGCGATGGTTTCTTGGCTCGAGCTCCGCCAAAATCTTTGGCAGAAATCAGATACAATTCTTCTTTGGCTCGAGTTATGGCCACATAAAACAAACGTCGCTCTTCTTCGAGGTGAAAGTCGCCACTAACGGCTAATTGCTCTTTGACCAAGTCAACGGGAATCGGAATTTTGTCACCCCGATAAATCGTTGGAAAACGTTTGTCAACCAAATCGACCACAAATACATATTTAAATTCGAGACCCTTGGCCCCATGAATAGTCATCACCTTGATAACTTCAGCGTCTTCCAGGTCTTTACTAAGCGATCCGGTTTCTCCAGCTTCCATTTCCAGGGTGAGCATGTCCATAAAATCATGGAGATGCAAATCGCCATCGGTTTCTTCAAATTCTTTAATTTTTTTGTAAAACTTATTGAGATAAGAAAATTCTTCTTTATGAATATCGTGATCCAAATTTTTTAGTAAGCCACTTTCATAAATAAACTTCAAAAATATTTGGCTGGGTTTAGATTCTTTTATCAGCGCCGAATGCTCGTCGATCAATTTTAATAATTTATTAGCACTCACCATGGCCTCCGGGCTAATATCCGAAATAGCACTTATATTTTTTAGCGCTTCATACAGCGACCAAGCCTTCAGCCTAGCCATCTTATTAAGATTTACCAAATCTTCATAAGCTACCTTGAAAACATCCATATTCAAAACCCGATAGAGGGCTGGTGATTCATGATAATTATCAAGCAACTTGAAATAAGCAATGATATCTAAAATAAGTGGTTTATAATACAGGCCCTTAAGCGACACAAACTGATACGGCAGTCCTTGGCGCTTGAATTCTTTGACGTATTTATCAGCACTATCATTAGCTCGAACCAAAATCGCAAAATCCGACCATAAAATATCCGGGCTAGATTTATATAACTCTTTGATTTTACCGACCACCCACAAAACACTTTCGCTATCGGTAGCAAAATTCAAAAAATTCGTAGCCGACCTTGTCGCCCCATTATTTTTATAAGCAATTAACTTTTTATTAATCTTTAATTTTTCTTCTAAACGATTGGGATTATTATTTTGAATGAATTGATAGGCTCGATCCAAAACTTCTTGCGGCGAACGATAATTATTGATTAAAACTAGCTCTAAAGCCTGAGGATAATCATCCTTGAACTGCATAATATTACTAATTGAAGCCCCGCGAAATTTATAAATGGCCTGATCATCGTCTCCGACTACTACCAAATTATTATTTTTACTGGCCAATAATTTTACCAACTCATATTGAGCAAAATTGGTATCCTGAAATTCATCGACCATGATATATTTAAATTGATCTTGATAAAACTTCAAAATATTCGCGCGCTCTTTAAATAGTTTGAGAGTATACACAATCAAATCCCCAAAATCCAAATAATTATTTTCCAGGAGCAGTTGATTATAAATATGATAAGCATTAGCCAATTCTTTTAACCGTTTGATATCCAATTCTTCTGACTCATCATCAGAGCTTAGTTTTGCATCCGTATCTAGGCTCAACTCTTCCACATATTTCAAATACTGCTCGGGCCAAATATTTTCATCCTTTAGTCTAGAAAAATGTTTAATTAACTCTTGAATAAACTTGGTCGGATGCCCCAGGGGTCGGAAATAATCCAAATTGAAGCGCGCCAAATTTTTTTTGATCAGAATCCATTGGCCAGTTTGACTCAGCAGTTTAAACTGCGGACTAAGTCCAATATCTAAGGCGTGCTCTCTTAGAATTCTTTCACCAAAAGAATGGAAGGTATTGATCCACAAATCAAAATAACCATAAGGCAAAATCTCATCAGCTCGACCAGTCATTTCCTCCGCCGCTTTTTCAGTAAAAGTTAACAGCAACAAATTTTCAGGTTTGTTTTTTTTCTCCAAAATTAGATAAGCCAGACGATTAATTAACACTGTGGTTTTGCCAGTGCCCGCGCCAGCGACAATTAACAAAGGGCCGTTTTCATGCAAAACCGCCTGCCGTTGTTCATTATTTAATTTTTTGAGTAATTCGTCCATAAAATCATTCTAATCCAAATCTAAAATTAATCAAGCATTCAAAATTTAGGGAATAACTATTTCAGATTTTCTAATCTGAGCCTTAATACTATCATCAACTTGAGACCACGAAATATATTTTTCTAAAAATTTCTGGCGATTATTTTCGGACATTAAATTAACGGCGCTCATTTGAGACCTAAGAGGAAATAAAAATATTTTTGAAGAAGTACTGGAAATAGCCAGGCCAATGGCCAAGCTCTCTTGGGTGTCGCTAGAAAAATACTGATCAAAAACAAAATTGCCTAGTGAATAAAAAATTGCTTTGTTTTTATAGACTTCCATACCCTGAACTACATGAGGATGATGACCAATAATTAGATCAGCTCCGCTATCAATTAATTCATGGGCGATATTTTGTTGATGGGTATTAAACTGGTGCTGATATTCATTGCCCCAATGGATATTCACAATTATCAAACTAGATGAGGCGCGATTATTAGCTATTAATTGCTTGGCAGCTTCTAAATCAAAATCATGATAGACCATCGATAAACCAATCAGAGTTATTTTTTGACCATCAAGCTCCATAGTGCTTAGCGAATCAGCATCGACCACTGCATCTGGAGAACCACTAAAATTAAAATTTAAATCACTTAGATTTTTCCTGGTTTCTAAAACTCCTTTGGTTCCTTGGTCACTAAAATGATTATTGGCCAAACTAAAATAATTAAAATTATATTTTTTTAAATCTGAAATTAATTTGGGATTAAAAGCAAAATCATAAGCATTGCTAGGCAAATAATGAGTTCCGCCATCAGTAAGCGCCCCCTCCAGATTAGCGCTCACTAAATCATAACCACCAAAAAAACTAGAACTGGATTTAATAAGAGGCGCAAATAGATAATCCAGGCCATTGGCTTTAATCTGATCACCGACATGTCTATCGAGCATCAGATCACCAAAAAACAAAAATTTTAATTCTCCAGAGTCCGACGTTTTGATCACGGTCTGAGAGCTGGGCCAAAGCCTAGCTAGCCACGATTCGCCCGAACTATTACCTAAAAACTGCGGCCGCGAAACAAAGATAATCGCGGCCGCTATAATTAAAACGATAATTAATAATTGACTAATTTTTTTTGATTTCATGAAAATTAGATTTTGAGAGAGCGCTGAATTTTGGCTAAATTATTAACCTGACCAATGATCGCCAAATTCAGATGACGACTAACAAAAATTCGTTTGGCTACTTTTTGCAAATCTCGAGCAGTCACTGCCTTGATTTTCCGTAAAAATTCTTCTGGGGTAGAGTACTTAGATCGCAAAATAAATTGTTGCCCATACCAATTAGCTAAATTATCAGACCCCTCTAATTGCAAATTGAAGCGACCGACAATCAAATCTTTGGCTCTTTTGAGCTCAGCCGGACTCACTAATTCTTTGCTTACTAATCGGTATTCATTCAAAATAATATCAATAGCCTGCTCTAACTTATCATTAGGCACTCCCGCACTAGTCGTCAAATAGCCACTATCAGTATAAAACTCGGCTTGAGTCCGTACATAATAAGCCAAACCGTGTCGTTCCCTTAGCTTACTAAAAAGCCGAGAGCTCATAGACCCACCCAAAACTACTGACAATAATTTGGCGGATATTTCTTCTGGGTCACCAGCGGCAAAAGTTCGAACACCCAGGGACAAATGCAATTGATCAGTTTTTTTAACTTTAATTTTAATATTTGGCTTGATCTGGCTGTCTTTCACCGCCACTTTTTTTTGGTATTTACTGGCCGGATAAGCGGAAAAATATTTATCAGCCTCTTTCAGGGCTACTTTATAATTAACATTGCCGGCCACTATAATCGTGGTGCTAGTTCGTCCATACTGACTAGCTAAATATTTTATAAAGTCATCTCGTTTAAAATTCTTGATATTCTCCTTGGTTCCAATAGTATCCCGACCAGCTGGCGTATCGCCATATAAACAATTTTCAAACACATCCTCCAGATGAAGTCTGGGATTATCCTCATACATATTAAGCTCTTCAATAATCACTCCCCGTTCCCGATCGATTTCTTCAGATTCAAATTTGGAATTGAGCAACATATCGCTTAACAACTCCAAAGAAGCCGTCAATTTATTTTTGCTAGCTTTAATAAAATAACCAGTAAATTCCTTAGAAGTAAAAGCATTGTATTCACCACCAATCGAATCTAGTTCGCTAGAAAGGGCTAGAGCGGTTGGACGTTTTTTGGTGCCCTTAAAAAACAAGTGCTCTAAAAAATGTGACAAGCCACTTTGCTTCTCTGATTCATATTTGGAGCCAGTTTTCACCATGACTAAAGAAGTCACGGTTTGAGTTCCGCTCATCGGAGCAATGACCATTTTTAAACCATTTTTTAGAACCTTTTGATAAATCATAAATTTTTATTAATTATGGCCATTTTCATTCTTAATTATTAATCCGGCGGCCAACCAAAGTAACATGATACCAAAATGTAAAGAAAACAGCCAATGATCGAGCATCATAATAATAGTCAGGGCTACAAAAATAGCTAGACCTAAATAATTTTTCTTCAGGTTTTTAATAATAGTAATTAGCAACCAAATCCAAAAAGCCAAAAATATAATAAAACCAATAAAACCCAGCTCGGCTAATATGAGCAAAAAGAAATTATGCACCGGTTGATACAAATAGGCGGGGTAATAAGGCGTTCGCTCATAAAGCGCCGTAGCATAATTACCAATGCCCTGACCGACCAGCGGACTATCTTTGACTAGAGCCACCACATCTGGCCAGGAATTGATTCTTTCACTGGAAGAAATTTTTTCTAGTCGATTATAAAAATTAAAGCGAGTTTCAATAAAAGTAGAACACAAAGCAAAAACCAACAAAAATATTAGCCCGACAATAACAATCAATTTAGATTCTAGATAGCGCCACTCAAATTTCCTAAAAATCAAACGTCGATCTTTGACCAGGAAAATAATCAGGACTCCCAAAAGTGCCGCCAGCCAAGCCGAGCGAGAAAAAGAAAAAAATAGCCCCAAACCGATAAAAAGCAGCAGGCCATAATTTAACATCATCATTAGGCGCTGTTTATGCCGAGCAAAATTTATCTGGCTTCTATTGATTATTAAATAAAAAGTCAAAATAAAAGCCAAAGCCAAAAATCCTCCCAAAATATTGGGATGATCTAGTCCGCCATAAGATCTGAGCCACCGCCACAAGATTCCTTGCTGATCATAAAATTCGATCACTGATACTCCGCCCATAGTGGAATCGTGAAAAGCCAGCCCAAAAAATTTGTTGGCCCAGGTTCTTTGAGTTACGAATTGTGAGATGGCCAAAATTGATTGAAGAAAAGCTCCGGCCAAAAACCAATAAACCGCGGTGAGTTTAGAAAAATCTAAACGATACACTACAAAAAATAATCCCAAGCCTAAAAGTAACAAGGCATAATGATAAAGACCCAAAAGTTTATAAGGAGCAAAATAAATAGAGATAAAAGCCAAAATCTCTAAAGCCGCCAACAAATAAATACCCAGACGTTTGTCTTCGGTGCCTAGCTTTATCTTTAACCAAGGCTCCTTCTTTGGCAAAAGATAAGAAAATATCCACAGACTCAAGATGGCCACGGCAATGATGTCGGTGAGATACAAGCTAATGGTTTGGTATTCCAAATAAGCACCGTTAATAATTCCCGGCCGAATAAACAGGCGAGTTTGTAAGGGCAATAAAAAGAGCAAGGCATAAAAAAGCCAATTAGTAATTTTGTTGATGATGGGCATATTTTTAAATAAATTAATAATCATTTAACTTGGCCATGAATTCTCGCCGTTTATCAATTAAAAATAATTTTAAAAGTTGATCGCTAATGACTACTCCTGCCTCGGGTCCGGGATTTTTCAGAGCCTTGGGCATAATCGCTAATTGCCAAGACTTGGCTAGTCTCTCAAAAAATTTAGCCCCGATCTGCAATTCGGGCAAATGTTTTTTGGATAGAGACTGCCTAGGATTAATAACCGGCTCAGACCAATTAGGCAAAATTTCTTTCAGCCAATTATTAAATTCCAGCAACTTAGGGAAAAAATTGGCGCTATCATAAATCGGTACTAGACTAGCCAACCAATAATCAAAATACCAATCATCTCCGGACAATTTTAAAGACTTCAAATCCAAAAAATCGGTACTAATATAAAAACTCAGACAAATCTTGTCTTGTTTATTGCTATTCCTAGGACGCAATCTAAAAATTTTAGCCAGCCCTGTACACCACAATCTAGTAGTCCATAAACGACCAGAGGAACTAATAATTAGAAAATCAATATCGCTACCATCCCGCAAATTATGGGCCCCAATAAAATTAGAAACAGCAATCATCTTGACTCCCGGAAAAATTTTGAAATAACGGGCCACTTGTCGAGCAATTTTTAATTTCCGGTCAGTATAATTATAACGCTTTAAGCGTTCACTCACAATATCTTGGCGTCCTGATAAAAAATAAAAACCATTACTGGTTTCTATAATCTGATAATCTAAACTTGTCAAAACCTTATAAACTTCATCCAAAGTAGCTGAGACATGCAAATATTGCCAAAGCTCATAGGCCGTCAAAGGATAATCAAACAAGTCAAAAAATTTGATGATTTTATAAATTTCGGCGGTCATGTAATTATTCGCTTTTGGGGCGATCTAAAACCAAAGGCTCCACTTGGCTTTCTCTTTCGGTTATCTTCATCACATCCTTGTCAATCTTTTTAAATTCCAAATAAGCATTATTATAATGATTAACCGTGGTGGACATACTGGTTCCTAATTTTTTCAAAAAATCTTCGTAGCTCAAAATATGTTTGCTGAGCTTCTCAATATTGTGTTTGATCTCTTTGGCACTTTCTTCAATTTGCATCGCTCGCAGACCCTGCAAAACAGTTTGCAAATAAGCCAAAAAAGAAGTGGGCGAAACAATAATCACTTTGCGATCCTTGAAAGCGTATTCAATCAGATCCCGAGTATTCACCGCTCCGGCCCCAATCTTGTTCACTAACAAATCGTAATAAATAGCTTCGGACGGGATAAACATAAAAGCAAAGTCCATAGTTTTTTCTCCGGGCTTGACGTATTTGGCGGTTTCATCAATTCTGTTTTTGAGGTCTTGTTTAAAAATCTTTTCCAACCTCTCCCGATCATCTTCGTTAGTGCAACTCAAAATTTTCTCATAATTTTCTAAAGAAAATTTAGCATCAATCGGAATAATCTTTTCTTTCACAAAAACCACAGCATCAACGATCGAACCATCCTTGAAAGGATATTGCATTTGATAAGAATTAGGCGGCAAAACATTTTTGAGAGTTTCTTCCAAAAAATATTCTCCCAAGACTCCGCGTTGTTTAGGATTTTTCAAAATATCTTGCAAATTTTGGAGTTGCGCCGAAAAATTAATAACCTGTTTATTAGTTTCATCAAGTTTGGTCAAGCGCTCACTCACATCAGCGATTAATTTGGCTGACTGACCACTAATATTTTGGATGATTCTAGTGGTTTGGCTAAATTGTTCTTGATTGGTGCGATGAGTTTCGGATAATTTCTGATCTAGCTCTTTGCGCAGATCTTTGTTTTGATCAGCTAATTGCGCTAGCTTTTCCACCATCACAATTAATTTGTCGTTATGCTCCGAACCGGAAAACTTTTTGAGAACAATAAAAATTAGCGCTATCACGCCAATAATTAATAAAACTAGAAAAAAAATAATTACTCCACTAGTCATATAATAAAATTTTAAACCCAGGTGACGCTAGCCACACTGTCTTTGTCTTCTTTAAAACGCATAATGCGCACCCCTTGAGTATCGCGACCTAGTTCATTAATCGATTTAAAAGGTAGTCTGATCACCTGGCCGGTTTCAGAAATAATCACCAAATCGCGATCTTTCATCGCCTCTGAATTAACCACAAACGCATTAATAATTTTGCCAGTCTTGTCGGTCACCTTGGCAGTTCTAATACCAGAGCCACCACGACCCTGCACCTTATAATATTTCAAATCAGTTCGTTTACCATAACCCTGACCCATAATAGTCAAAACCTGATAATTTTTGATTTTTTCTTTATCATTTTTGATAACTCCCATGCCCACAATAATATCCTTGCCTTTCATGCGCATGCCCTTGACTCCACTAGCTCCTCGACCCATATCCCGGACTTCTTTTTCTTTGAATCTAATGGCTTGACCACCAGCAGTAATGAGTTGAATTTCATCTTGTCCGCTAGTTGGTTTGGCCCAAATAAGTTTGTCGTCATTTTTAATTTTAATGGCAATCAATCCAGAACGTCGAACATTAGCAAAAGCACCAATTTCTACTTTTTTGACTAGTCCTTGTTCGGTGGCAAAGAACAAATATTTAGCCGAGCTAATTTTATCGAGTGGCAAACTTGAGGTCACTTTTTCGCCAGACAGTAATTGTAAGAAATTCACAATCGGTGTGCCCTTGGCAATTCGAGAAGCTACTGGGACCTCGTAGGCTTTCAATTGAAAGACTCGACCCTTGGTAGTAAAAAACAAAATATCACTATGAGTGAGAGTGGTAAACATAAATTCTACCGAATCCTCTTCTTTGGTAGTGAGGCCAATAACGCCCTTACCTCCTCGAGCTTGAACTTTGAAAGTATCTGGAGACATTCTCTTGATATAACCATCGCGAGTAATCATAATAATGGCCTCTTCATTGGGCACCAAGTCTTCCATATTGAAATCTTTGACTCCATGGCTCACCACCTGAGTCCGACGCGGATCAGCAAATTTTTCTTTGAGATCACCAATTTCGGTTTTAATAATTCCCCGAATCTTTTGGGTGGATTTCAAAATAGCTTCTAATTCTTTGATCAATTTCAATTTTTCTTTGAGCTCGTCTTCAATCTTGACTCTTTCTAAATTGGCCAAATTTTGCAGACGCATTTCCAAAATAGCCACGGCCTGACGTTCGGATAATTTAAATTTTTTGATCAAATTGATTTTGGCCTGTTCTTTGTCTTTGGAAGCCTTAATGGTTTTGATAACCTCATCAATCTTATTAAGAGCAATCATCAGACCCTCCAAAATATGGGCGCGATCTTTGGCCTTGTTTAATTCAAATTGAGTGCGTCGACGGATTACTTCTTCACGATGCTTGATATATTCTTCCAAAATCATTTTGAGCGTCAAAACTTTGGGCTGGATACCATCAACTAGCGCCAACATATTCACATGAAAAGCAGATTGAAGTTGAGTATGTTTGTACAAACTATTTAAAATTTTCTTGGGGTAAGAATCCTTTTTTAAATCGAGTACCACCCGCATTCCATCGCGATCTGATTCATCGCGCAGATTTTTGACCCCATCAATCTTTTTGTCTTTGACGAGCTCCGCAATTTTTTCGACAAAAGTCGATTTATTAACCTGATAAGGAAGCTCAGTAATAATTATTTGAAAATTATTGTGTTTATCTTCACGAATATCAGCCACCCCGCGCATCACAATACCGCCTTTGCCAGTCGCATAGGCCGTTAAAATATCTTGACGATCATAAATAATACCACCAGTCGGAAAATCCGGACCCTTCACAAATTGCATCAAATCCTCAATGGTCGCTTCAGGATTTTCTATTAAATGTTCGATAGCTCCGATAAGCTCGCCCAAATTATGAGGAGGAATTTCGGTGGCCATACCGACCGCAATACCGCTTGTACCATTTAATAATAAATTGGGTAATTTAGCCGGCATTACTTTGGGCTCCAAATGAGAGCCATCATAGTTGGGCACAAAATCAACCGTATCTTTATCAATATCAAATAATAATTCTTCACTAATGGCCGATAGTTTGGCTTCGGTATATCTCATGGCCGCCGCACTGTCACCATCCATAGAACCGAAGTTTCCCTGACCTCTAATCAGTGGGTAGCGCAAAGAAAAATCTTGAACCATCCGAACCATAGAATCATAAACAGCCACATCACCATGGGGATGATATTTACCCAAGACTTCACCGACCACCGTAGCTGATTTTCTAAATTTGACATTGGCTCGTAAACCGATATCCCACATCGCATACAAGATCCGACGATGCACTGGCTTGAGACCATCACGAACATCCGGCAAGGCTCGAGAAACAATTACAGTCATAGCGTAATCCAAATAAGCCCGACGCATTTCATCAACGATCGGTTGATCTTCAATCATCCCGTAGTCCGTCTGCGAGCGACTATTAACTCCGGCCTCCGGGCCAAAACTGACCTGAGAATTTTCTTTCGACAAATCTTCTTTAGGAGAGTCTTCTTTTGGAGATTTAGATTTTTGTTTTGGCATAATTATCGTAAAAGGTTAGTGCTAGTTGCTATTTCCAAACTAGAAGTGGCCAGGCCACTGGTGCTGGAAGCCTTCTCTTTAAGGGAGGCAGCAATCAAATCTAATTTTTGCGTAGCTTCAGCGGCTGTTTGGTCTTTTTGTTTTTTATCCAGGGCCGACAACTCATTGCCGATATCATCAATATTTTTGTTCATTTGAGTTTTGAAATCAGTCCAATCAAAACTACTTTTATTTTTCGACTGATTAGCAGAAATTATAGACCGCAGATTAAAAAACCAAAAAAATAACACCAAAAACATGACGATCCCAATAGACCAAATCATTAAAGTTTTTTTCTGCTCATGATTATCCATAAAAATATTATTCTAAATAACCATCCAAATTAACATCGTATAAAATCTGTTCGGCAATCAAACGATAGCTCAAAATTTCATCGTCATTAAACCACAACTTGATTTCTCTTTCGGCTTCAGCCACTTGATCCGAACAATGAATCAAGTTTCGAACTGCTCGATCATCTAGATTAGAAACCTCATAAGAATCTAGGGTAAAATCACCGCGCAAGGTTCCGACATCAGAAGTGAGGGGTTCAGTGCCACCAACAATTTTGCGCACCAAATCAACCGCTCGATTACCTTCAATAATCATGGGAATTACCGGGCCACAAGTCATAAACTTTACTAAATGGCCAATAATGGCCTGACCATACTCTTTGGCTTCTTTCTCTATTGGTAAGCCTTTTTCTTGACGATTTTTTATTAAAGCCTCGCCCTTGGAAATAAACCAAGCATCATCTTTGTTGTAATGCTTCCAACATTGTTCATCTTTGGCAATAATCATTTTCATGGCAATAATCTTGAGACCCACCTTTTCTAGTCGATTAATAACTTCACCGACCAAAGATCTTTGAATAGCATCTGGTTTTAAAATCACCAGGGTTCTTTCTTTTTTAGGATGTAACATAAAGAATTTATTTGTCATCCTGGCGAAGGCCAGGATCCAGGTTTTATTAATAATTTATTTATTTAAATTTAACACGACTAACTCCATCTCATCACTCGGCAAATCTTTTTTGCTAATTTTTAATTTTTCTTCATTAGTGACTTTTATTCCTAGTTCTTTAATAAATTTATCAACTCCATCTATGTCTTTGATCTTGAGTCCTGGAGTCGCATAATGCATGGGGATCACAATTCGTGGTTCAATCTGCGAAATTACTTCCACAGCTTTTTTGGCATCAATAGTATATTTGCCGCCCACGGGAATAAATAGAATATCAATGCCCGCTAGTCGTTCTAATTGTTTGTTGTCCAAAATATGACCCAGGTCTCCCAAATGACAAAGGGTAATATCATCCATTTCAATCCGATAAATAATATTGAGAGGTTTGTCGCTTTTTTCACCGGCCGTATCATGAAAAGACCGGATGCCTTCGATGAGGACATCTTTAATATCAAATTCGCCGGCACTACTAACGACATAAGGTTTACCTCGAAAAGCCGAAGAATTATTATGATCAAAATGATCATGTGAAATAGTGACAATGTCCGCTTCAAAATTTGGCAACTTCAAACCGACTTCCGAGCTATACGGATCAGTCACGAGAGTCAACCCATCAGAGTTAGCTTTGTCTTGAATTTTAAAACAAGAATGTCCTAGCCAAGTAATTATCATATATTAAAAGATTGAATAATTGAAAAATTGAATGATTGAAAGATTAATTTAATTAAAAAATTTTTCAATCTTTTAATTTTCAATCTTTCAATTGCCAACTAAAAAGGCCAAATATTGGCTTTTTATATTAACATTATAACAAAATAAATAGCCCCAGTCAATCAAAGAGGAGCCAGGCTCTAGAGCCTGGCTCCAGAGCAAAATTAAAAGAGCATCATTCAATTATTATGAATAATGCTCTGTTTGCTTAAGCCGTAGACTAAGTGGTTAAAGGATTACCTTTACCTGTTTTTCCCTTTCGGAATAAAACATTTTCAGGCAACCCCTGCGATCACCAATCAATACCACTGTTTGCACGTGTTGTTTTCCTTTTTTGTCCCAATACTTAATGGTAATAGGATTTTCTCCATATTTCAGGAATATTTCCTGCCCATAATTAGAATTGGAACCACCTCTCATTGTGTAAATTGTCGGTTGACCATTACGGTCATAAGCTCCGTCAATAATACAATCAAAAGGTGAAAAGAATTTTACATTATGCGTGTAAACTTTATTATCACTCCTGTTGGTTGGCGCAAAGTAATCGTCAGTGATGACTACCACTTTTGCGTTTTCGTAAACAGCAATGGTCATAAAGAGTTCTTCAGCAGCATTGCCTGGACCACTTAATTTTTTAACCCTGGTCACCGAAATCCCGGTGTTGATCAACTTGATCTTTTGGGACTCCGATAGGGTTAAGGAATCACTAGGGCCAAGTGTTAGGCCGTACAATGGAAAACCGGGATCAATAAACTGAAACCCGTAGCTGGAAGCGTTTCTAATCCGGCATGAAGTAGCATTGTCTACTGCTTCATTGGTTTTCGATAACACTATAATTCTTTCCTTCTTAGCATCAAAGTTTTGAGGCGTTACATCCTTCGAAGCAACAATCCTAATTCTTTTTTTGCCAACCTTGTTTGGAGTAAAGCTCAAAATTCTGGGTTCCAGTTTGTCTGGACTGAATCCAATGGCTAAATACACCCTGGGCCAAAGCACAGTGGTGTAGATTTCCTCATCGGTTTCTTCATCATATTCCAGAAATTCCTGAACGAAAGTGTCAACAGCCACCTGAAAGACCCGCTGATTTCCGACTTTGATCGAAGTAACGCCGCTAATACCGGCAGTTGGATAGTTAGGATTCGCACCCAAGAATATTTCCTGGTCCTCATCGTTTTGGAATGCGATGGTTATGGCATTTTCCATACTACCCCTCAGATAATACTGATTGATAGGGACAAGCTGTTCCTGGCAAAATGTTTTATTGGCTACAAAAGCCAAGCCCAAAACTGCCAATAAGATACAAAATAACTTTTTCATTTTCTTACCTTTTTTATGGTTATCAAATTGTTTATGAACTTATAAAAGCTCCTTTTCAGGAATAGTATATAGTAGCATAATAAAAAATATTTGTCAACAATAAAAAAAGAGCAATTTTCAAGGGTTTTTCCTCGAAATACTGCTCTTTTATGCCAAGGATCCTTTGACTTAATCGCCATCAGGATCATTACCAAAGCTCCTGGTGGAGCGTGGTTTCTTCTTTTTAACCGGCGGAGGGTTGTTGGTGGTCACCGTGTTGTTGGTGGTAGTTGTAATGGTTGTTTTCTGAATAACCAGTCTCTGCCGTAAAGCTTCAACTGAATCGTTTAACCTTTTGGTTTCGGCTTTTTGAGCATTTAACTGCCCGGCCAACCAACCCTGGTTACCTTCAACTTTTTTAACCCGGCCTTCAACTTTTGTTACCCGATCTTCAAGTTTGACGATCCTGCCATCATGGTCTTTCACCACCTTGGCAAGGTCGTTGATAGCCACAACACAAGTATCGATCCTGAGGTTGGCTGTATCAGCCTTTTTCTCAGCCCTTCTGCCGGTAGTTAACGCAACGATGCCCACTATTAGGGCGACCAGGAGGACGATGACTCCTATAATTCCGAGAACGGTCATAAGCCCACTGCCACGACCTTCTTCTTGTTCCTGATTTCTGTTCTGATCCATTATTAGTAATTTTATAGGTTTCAAAAAAATTTAAATTTACTTTAAAAGATATATTAATATACCACGTAAAAAATTTTATGTCAAGACTTTAACAAAATCAGCTAATTCCCTAGGAAATTAGCTGATTTTAAGATATCTGGTTATAAATTATTATTAGGACCGAGGCTCGGGAGTTCCGGCTGGTTTAGACTCATCTTTTTTGTTTCTTCTAAATAAATTAGTGATCCTTTCTAGAGGGCGACGTTTTCTAATCGGAGCAAAGTATGGCAATTCAGTATTATTACTGCCAGTAATATTAGACTTAACGGCATCGACTACTCCTTTGATAGTGATGTCAGTGGAATCAACCCCATCACCTTCAAAGGTGGCCAAAATTTGCAAAGCATCATTACCGCTAGGAGTTTCGCCAACCACTTTTACCACCTCAACAAAACGAGCTTCGCAATGAGGAACGTTTCCTTCGTGCGTAAACATAATTTGACCGAACTCACTGTCATGAGGAATAGTAGCATTGCCACTAGCATCAAGAACAAACCCAAAGGGATGTCCCTGGGTTCCTTCGCTAATAGACATCTCAATTTTGAGCTGACCATCGGCTAGGGCCTGCCAAGGATTAACATGGGTCGTATCATGAAATGACCAATTTTCCAACATTCTTTTCATGCTAATCACATAATCACCATTTTCATTCATAGACAAATCTTCACGTAATTCATTCAAATCAAACTTGGGAGCCGGGGTATTTTCATCTAGCCACAAAACTCTAGCTACCTGGTCAGGATCCTGACCAAATATTTCTTGGCTATGATCAATCATATCGTGATCGGTCACATGAGTAGTAACTAGATGCTCAACTGGGGCCGATTTCTCCCCCAAAGACAGGCCGGCTTTTTCCAAAATATCCCGACTAGCATCAGAGAAGGCGCCAGTCTCTGGATCAATATGTAATTTATCAACGACCAAGTGACCATTGTCCATCAAATTATAAGATCCATCACCCTGCAAAACTAGTTCTGCTCCTTTAGGCAAAGTAACTGCCCCATGACCAACTTCAAAAACATGAGTCAGGGCTCCAGTTCCAAATTTGCCGTCCAAGAAATTGGCTAGACCAGCCAGCATAGTGTGATGATGAACACCTAAAGTATGCATCTGGTGTTTGAAGAGTTCTTCAGCAAAGCCACTAACTCTATCTTGGAAAAAAGCACCGATTTCTTGCGCTACGATACCAATAGTAGTACCGACCAACATAGTCATTTTGGCGCTTTTCCAAGATCTCTTTTTTCTAAGTTTTTCAAAAATCTCATCCCGCTTTTCCATATTGCCCAAAAGCTCTCGAGTCTTAGTAGCAATCAAATTATTTAAAATCTGCTCATAATCAACATTGGACATCTGCTCTTCAAATTCGGGGCTAGGCTCGGCCACTGGTTCTGAGACTGGTTCAGATACCGGCTCTTCTGGTAAAGCTGCCTCCACAACTGGTTCTCCTGGCACGTCATCTTCCAAGGATTTCTGCAGATCACGTTTTTGATTTTCTAATTCTCGCAATTTAGCTTCGTTTTCCAAAACTAATTGCTCATCATAACGACCAGTAAAAGCATTTTTGGTTTCACCAACCTTGATATTGTTGCGACAAATAACTATCAAACGATTTAAACGACGAATTTCTAGAGCGATTTTTTTATGGGCCGCTTCTTTTTCTTGTCGAGCCACCACCAAATTTCTAATTTTTTCTAGATCCCTCAAACGATCTTCCGAACTCAAAACCATTGGTTCGTCATAGCGATTAGTAAAGGAATTTTTGGTTTCACCCTTTTTAATATTGGCGCGCATCTCGGCTATTTCGGCATCTACCTCTTCCAAACTCTTTCCTTGAGCTTCGGCAATTAATTCAGGAGATAAGGCCTCGGGTTTAGCTGTGGATTGTTCTGGGGTCTGAGCCTCAGGAACTTCGGGTGTGGCCGGAACCTCTGGCACTTCGGCCTTGGGCTTGGGCACCAAAGTAATCTTCAAGTTATTCAAATTACTCTTAATACCGCTAATGAGTTTTAAAAGCTCAGTGCGCTCAGCCTCTACCTTGGCGATATCTGAAAAGGCAATCAAGTCAATACGTTTTTCATTACTGATATTAGTACGAGCAATAGCTTCAGATAAGGCTTGGAGGATAGCGGTTTTTTCATTATCACTCAAATCTTTTCTAAAATTACCTTGATCATCATAAGCTTTCTTGAGCTCGCCAACCAAAGCTGAGGCCAAAATAGTTTCATGGCGACTGGGTTCTATTTCTAAGCGTCGACGATATTCTTTTTCCCATTTCCTGGAATCTTTTCGATATTGTTTTCGATCTTGATTATATTTTTCTTTTTCCGCTGGAGAAGCATTCCTGTCTGGCTTGACCGGCTCCTTGGGCTGACTTTCTATTTCCATTTTTCCACCTTTTTCAGCCAGCTCCTGACTATGAGTTTCCCGGTCACGCCGAGTTCGATAGCTTTCTCTTTTATAAGAATAAGCTGAAGCTAGGCCCATACCAGCAAAAAAGGTCACGCCTTTGGCCAGCATTGAAGAACCCATTTTGGCAAACACGGCTGAGCCAACTAAATGACCAGCAATAACTGAACCAGCCAAAGTGGTTTCATTCATTAATAAGGCCCCCAATTTGGTTTTGCCCATCTTGGCGATTATTCTCTCAGTATCGGAATAACTAGTCTCGGTTTTGATTCCGCCCATAGCCCGACCAATATTGAGATCAATATCAAATTGTAAATTGGCCAAACCACTCTGATGACCAGCTATTTTTTTTATTTCTTCAGCGGATGCTAGGATATTATCAACCCGCAAATTGCTTTTTAAAATTTCTTTATTATTATTGCGCACATTGCCAATAATCCGATCCTTGCTGGCAATAAAATCTTCCTTGCTAATCTCATCATTGGCATAACTAATAATTAATGACTTAATAGAATTTTTGACGTCTTCTCTGTCTACTTTGGATTTGACCTCGCCAATGCTTTTCTCGATCAGGTCATCATTTTCGGTGGCAAAACGTTCGGTAATATTTTTGGAAAATTCTTCTTGGTTTTTTATTTTTTCATCAGCCAACATTTGGTCCTCACTAGCAAAAACATTTTTTTGTTCGGCGATTTTGCGCAAATTTTCTCGAGTCTTTTTTTCATGATAAGCCTCGGACATGATATTGTGTTTCCAAATCTCCTTGAAAAAACCACCAAAACTTTTGAGGGTGCGAATCTCTTCGGTCATTTCTTTGCGAGCCCGCAAAGTAGCCATGGACTTGGCCTTGGCCTCTACATCAACTATCGCAATATTAATTTTTTTAATCTCATTAATAGCCTCAGTTTTGGCCTCCTCTAATTTCTCTTCAGCTTCTTGAATAATGGGCTCGGCCTCTTTTTTTTCAGCGGGTGATAAATTATTAACTAGCTCGGGTTCGGACAACTGGGTGTCTTCCACATTTTTAATAATTTCCGAAGACTTGTCGGCACCGCCTTCTTGTTCTAATTTTAATAATCTAGTGGCCTCTTCATCCACGGCGAGATTACCAGCGCTATCAAATTTCAAAACTTTGTCTGGCCGTTGGGGTTCCCCGGGTATTATCAATTTTTTTTCAGCCATATGTTTATTTTTTATTTTTAATATTTTTAATATCCAAAGAAATTTGGCTGGCCTTGGTATTTTCTAATTTTTTGATGAGCTGTCTGAGCTGACGATTTCTGTCGGTTTCAATTTTCTTAACCGCCCGCAAAAAGTCCTGATAAATTTTAACCAGTTTTTGATTCTGATTTTTGAAATCTTTTTTGATTATTTTAGTTTTGGCCATACAAAATATAAATTAAAAGCCTATTTTTATAAATAGGCATTTCTAAATTCCCATAAACCGGTCGTAATAACTTCGTCCAAGTTAGGGATATTTTGACTTACAAAGTTTTTGAGTTTTTCGGCATCGTCTTCGTCAATAATCTTCTCGAATTCCTCCAGTTTATCCTCGGGCATGTTTTCCAAAATAACTGCATCGATTTTGCGATTGAGCATTTCCTCTAAATCGGCCTTGATTTTGGCGGTCATTTCCGGATCGCTCTCGTCAGCCAAACCTTTGGCCTCCATGAGTCGATCAATAAAATCGCCCATAAATTGATTGTAAAATTCTTGGTTGTTCATAAATTTAATGAGATATTAAATTAGTCAAATATATAAATATTTAATACCCTTATTTTACAACCAAAATCCCAAAATAACAAGGGGAGATTGGGCTCTTGACAAGCCCTAGGCAATGCTTTATTATATAGATATCAAAAATTCAAAATTTAATAGAATTTATCGAAAACAAGATAAAGGATTTATCTTTGTTTTTTTCTTACTAAATTTTTTTGATGAACATTGAAAACTAAATCATCATTTGTGCGATCCTAACCGCGTAAAGGCCTGACGGCCCACGCGGTGAGTCTCATAAAGGGCTACGGTCCGTGAGACTAACTTCGCGTAAAGGCCTAACGGCCCACGCGACTAACGTTTTTGATGCTAACAGGCATCGATTCAAAATATAGTTTTTTACTTGGGAAACCAAGATCTTATACTTAAACAGAGAGTTTGATCCTGGCTCAGGATGAATGCTGGCGGCGTGTCTAAGGCATGCAAGTCGAATGTCCGCGTTTCACTCTTGTGAAACGCGAATTAAGAATTAAGAATTAAGAATTAAAAATTTAGGTGTCCCAATGGGACTCATTCATTTTTCATTTTTAATCTTTCATTTTTAATTCGCGTTGTGCAGAAGCGAAACGCGAACATGGCAAACGGGAGAGTAACACATTGGGAATCTGCCCCGAAGACGAGGATAACCTCTCGAAAGAGAGAATAATACTCGATGGCATTAATGGACTCATGTCTATTAATTAAAGCTCCGGCGCTTCGGGAGGACCCTATGGCCTATCAGCTAGTTGGCGGGATAATAGCCCACCAAGGCTCCGACGGGTATCGGGCGTGAGAGCGTGGCCCGACTCACTGGGACTGAGACACTGCCCAGACTCCTACGGGAGGCTGCAGTCAAGAATATTCCTCAATGGGCGAAAGCCTGAAGGAGCGACGCCGCGTGTATGAAGAAGCCCTTCGGGGTGTAAAATACTTTTATCAGGGACGAATCAATGACGGTACCTGATGAATAAGGGGCTGCTAACCTCGTGCCAGCAGCAGCGGTAATACGAGGGCCCCAAGCATTATCCGGATTTATTGGGCGTAAAGCGTCCGTAGGCGGTTTGTCGCATCTCCTGTTAAATCCTCTGGCTTAACCAGGGGGCTGCGGGAGAGATGGATAAACTAGAGACTGGAAGAGGCAAGCGGAATTGCTGGTGTAGGGGTTAAATCCGTTAATATCAGCAAGAACACTCAATGCGAAGGCAGCTTGCTAGGACAGTTCTGACGTTAAAGGACGAAAGCGTGGGTAGCGAATGGGATTAGATACCCCAGTAGTCCACGCCGTAAACGATGGATGCTAAGCATTGGCAGTATCGACCCTGCCAGTGTTGTCATATTAAGGTAACCCGTTAAGCATCCCGCCTGGGGAGTACGAGCGCAAGCTTAAAACTCAAAGGAATAGACGGGGACCCGCACAAGCGGTGGAGCATGTGGTTTAATTCGACGATAAACGAAGAACCTCACCAAGGCTTGACATCTAGCTGCATATCCTGGAAACAGGAAGTCCTTCGAGGGTGCTAGACAGATGCTGCATGGTTGCCGTCAGTTCGTGTCGTGAGATGTACCGTTAAGTCGGGAAACGAACGCAACCCTTATCTTGTGTTTTATATGTCACAAGAGACTGCCCGTTTTAAATGGGAGGAAGGCGGGATGACGTCAAATCAGCATGGTTCTTACGCCTTGGGCTACACACGTGCTACAATGGAAGGTACAAAGGGTTGCCAAACCGTAAGGTGGAGCTAATCCCAGAAAACCTTTCTCAGTTCGGATTGAGGTCTGCAATTCGACCTCATGAAGCTGGAATCGCTAGTAATCGTAGGTCAGCTATACTACGGTGAATACGTTCTCGGGTCTTGTACTCACCGCCCGTCACGTCAAGGGAGTCGTTAGTACCCGAAGGCTCACGCAAGTGGGACGAAGGTAAGAATGGCGACAGGGACGAAGTCGTAACAAGGCATCCGTAGCGGAAGCTGTGGATGGATCACCTCCTTTCTAGGGAGATATTACGTTTTGGATCATTGATTTAAATCGTATGGTCGCCCTGACAACACACTATATTTGATATAGTCGGTCAGGTGCAAGCTTGATTGCAAAATTAAGCTGGGTCCCGTCATTCGACGGGACTGCGCCTCGCTTCGCGAGGCTTGAATTGATGCCTGTTAGCCTTGAAAATTTATACCCGGCCACGTGAGCCAACGGCTTTTACGTGGCTCGAAATAAAAAAACACTCAAGTAATTCTTGGGTGTTTTTTGATACTAAAAAATTAGGCTATTATTATAAACGCTCCCGTAATCTTTTGAGCTCTTCAATATCTTGACTGGCCTGATGACTTTTAGCAGCCAAATGACCAAGCTCATCAATAAAATCATTTAAACTAATAGGCGGTACAGAAGAATGCTGGTTATTTTTAATTTCGGCTACCATATCATCCTTTTCCTCCCAATACTCAGATTTGTCACCTTTTAAATTATAGATCCGCTGTTCAACTTTTTTATAAAGCATAGACTTCTCATCTTCTTTGTCCTGCTCATCATTGCCGACGGTTGCCCTAATCTTTTCTAATTTTTCTAAAATAGCTTCTATAAAAGCCTGGGTTTTTTCAGAAACCTTAGGCGCCACAAATGAATTCCAAATTCGCTCAGCTAATTCTGGGCTCGGCTGGGTATCCTTGATATCTTGTTTAATTTTTTCTAAAATCGCTAGCACCTCCGGACTCTCTTGGTGATGTTTTTTGGGGGATTCATTTTTCGGTCTAAGAAAATTTAAAAAACCCATCATAGAATTATTTTTTATTAATTTTATTAATAGCTCCTCGACTCTGCCGATTAATCCTAGCCACAGTCGAACTAGCTCGGCGAGATTTAGTATTTTTTTGTTGCATAATTGCCAAATACCAACGCCGATTATACACAATGAAAACCAGCAAAACTAGCACCAGTAAAGCAAACAGTACAATAATATAGAAATTAAAACTATGCAAAAATGATAAGTTAAGCGCTCGGGCCCTAGTCCCCTCGCTTTGACTTACCCCTGAAACTGGTCGATTAATTTCAAATTCAGTAGAAGCTGACACAAAATTTCCGGCCACATCAAAGGCTTTGACGAGCATTTGATGTTTGCCGGTTTTTAGGGCTGGGGTTTGATAAACAGCCAAACCAATGCTTTTGATCTCCTCAGGCTCTCCGCCATCGATTCTGACCTCAAAATGGTCCAAGCCAGACAAAAGATCACAAGCTCCAAAAGCAAAATCTCGTTTATAAGCCACAGCTGTTGAACCAGGGCTTTCTTTGATTTCTAAATTAGAAGGCAAGGTGGCATCAATCTTAATAGGATAATAACTGGCCGGCCCCCAACCTTTTTTGTTTTTAAAACGCAAATGGAAATACCACAAACCATCATCCACCAAAGTAAATTGCTTGCCAGTCCCCGGACTAGTAAACTCACTGCTCGGGACAGATGAAGGATCATGATCGAGCGACCAAGAAATGCTAGAAACCCCAGCTGGCAAATCCCAAGTGAATTCTGGGTTGTTATTGTTGTACCACAAATTCTGATTACCATGACTTGGCGAAGAAATTTCTGGTGCTCTAGGAATAGAATTGATAGCAATTGTCTCATCAACACTAGTTTCGACAATTTTAGGAGCCTCGGCCTTAATCCCGGTATCAGGAATAATAATAGTCGAGCCACTCAAGCCCTTGAGCACGTTAGTTCCTTGACCATCATTAGCCAAAACCGCCGCTGAATAAAAACTAATGTTGGCAGATCCAGCGGCAATCACCTTGAATTTGACACTCAAAACTTTGCCGGCCGAACCCTTATAGCCAGGATTAAAAATTATACCTTCAAAAGTTACGCGACCCGTCTCATTAGAAAAGGATGGATCCTTGACCCACAATTTTATAATACTCCCGGAATTACTAACACTTACTGCTTGCAATTTATCACTGGAAAAACTAATTTGGCCAGACACGGCATTGATGGCCGTGTCTCCACTATCCACAATCGCATTTACCGTAAAAGTATCACCAATTTTATAAGAAGCCTTGCCTGGCGATAAATACAAATCAGCCGCCAAAACTTTAGAAGCTGAAAAAACAAAAAAACCAAAAATTAAACTAGTTAATATTAATAATCCTCTTATTTTTGTCGTTTTTTCTGACGCCATTTTAATAATAAAATTAATAAAACAAATAAAACTCCTCCTAATATTATACACCAAATAAGCACTTTTTTATAATCCACTAATTGTCTCTGATTTTCAGTCGGAGCTAGGTAAGCCAAACGCAAATTGCCAGCCCGGTCAATGGCTCGAACATAAACATAACTGCTTAGAGATTGATCAGTTAAGACATAAGGGCTAGTAACCGGCTCCCAACCTCGAATAGGCATATCCGCTTCTTGAGCAAAAAAATTTTTAGTTTCCAGTATCTCATAAGTAGCCAGACCCGATCCCTTATCTTGGGTAGCAAAAGCCACAAACCATTTACCCTGATTGACTCCGTCTTCTTTAACCAACTCCAAAGAAAAAGCTTCGGGTCGATCAATATCTTTGATGGCTAGTTGCATTGGAGCTCGATTACCCTGATTCTCTTTAGCTATTAAACTCAAGTTAGCGTTTTTGACCAAGACTTCTTGTCCTTGTCCGTCATTTTTTAAAATTTGCCAATTTTTGGTTTGGCAAAAAATAGCACCGGACTTGATAACAGTAAAATTCAGAGTCAGAACCAGGCCCTGCGAACCGCTATAACCGCCGGGAATAATTCCAGAAAGTTTTAGTAGCCCAGAATTATCAAGGCTCGGGCGTTCCAACCATAAATTGATAATTGACGAAGCATCACTAAAATTATCCAAACGCAAAGTTTCTTTAGAATATTCCAAACTGCCAGCCAAAGCGTTGATACTTTCATTATTGGTATCCACCAAAACCCGAAACTCCACTTGATCGCCAACTATTAAATCCGGAGAACTACTTTTGATATTAAATGTCGCGGCCCAGCTTGAACCCGGCCAAACGATTAGAGCTGCTGAGATTATTAATATTAATAAAAAATTAATTTTCTTCATAAATAAAATTAGCCCCGCCAATAAAAGGCCAAAATACTAAAATCTACCAAATCCACCCGACCGTCGCCATTAAAATCATATTTGACTGGTGGATTTTCTTTTTTATACCAATAAGCTTCAATGGAAAAATCTACCAAATTGACTCGACCATCACCATTCAAATCCGATTTTAATTCGTTGCTAGGTTTAGCTTCTTTATTTTGACTACCGACCGCAAAAACCATCGATTCACTATACGGACTAATCTCGCCACTGGCCAAAGTCTTAGATTTGGCCTGATGATCGCCTACTTCCAAACTAGCCGTATCTAGGTTATAAAAATAAGCCCCATTTTTGTCCGCCGTAGTTTTCAAAAACAATTGCTGATTAGAATTGACTTGAATCTCCACTTGAGCCCCTGGAGTACTTTGACCAAAAATTGCCAAATTATCACCCTGTTTAACTTCCGACTTATCTAATTGAATAGTCGGCGGAATAAAAATTCCCGTAATATTAACCGTGGCCCCCGAACTAACAAAAACTGGAAAAGTAAAAAGATTAGAGCGTCGATTGGCTGAGTCTTGGCCATAGACCGCAAAATTATAACTACCAGTACTGAGATTACCCAAATTAACACTAAAATTAGCGTCTGGGCCAGCCACAGTAGTGACCGCCATTTGACCATCTTTTAAAACCACCACTTGGCTGAGTGGATAAGCTCGACCCGAAAAAGAAGCATTGGCCATAACTGGCTGAACATAAATTTGATCACCGCCACCGCCACCACCTCCTCCACCACCACTAACTGGCGGAGTTACTGGAGGAGTCACAACATCAGATTCATTATTGTCCAAAAAAGAAGCGCAACCTGGGTCGGCCGGATAATCCACCAAAGTATCGCCATCGTTATCCAAACCATCATGACAAGCTGGAGCCGGAATAATTTCTATTTTAAATCTGGAACCACTAGCCGCCAGCGCATAAGGTCCAGCCAAAATCAAAATACCTAAAACCAAAAAAACGAAGAGATTTTTTATAAATTTCCTATTAATGTTTTTAAAATTTATTTGAAAGCTAAACATGAAAATTAATTAGCCACTACGCTAAGAATCATATTAATAGCATAATTAGTTGGCACTTGCTCTTTGGGAATAGTCTGAGAGACACCAATATTTATCAAATCCCAATAACAACTAGTGCCAGCCGAACTCCCGGCTGTGATTAGAGTAATATCATTGGTAATGCCTTGAGAAAATCCAGTGGCCGAGCCTTTACTGAGCCCGGTGTTATTGCAACCTGATTTAGCAATTAGCGTAGCTCCCGATGGATCAATAGTCATTTGGCCACCCCAAGAATCAGGGTCGCTGCCATCATTAGCGTTAGCCGTAGGATCATTAAAATCATAATCACCCAAACTAGCGTGCCAAGAGGCCGTGCTAGTTGAAGCGGCCAGACTCAAGGTCCAACGAGAATTACCAGTTGGATTATCAACTCTAATTTTTTGACTAGCTATACCCAGCACTCCGGTCACAGTTTGATAACTCAAACTAATAGTGGAAGTATTCATAGTGATCGAGGGGCTAGTTACCGCCAGTCCACCAGCATCAACAATATCGACCGATAAAGCTCCGGAGGAAGCAGTAGCACAAACCTTGGTACTATAAGTAGCCGGAGCACCGACATGCGAGTTGGTGGTATTATTAATAGAAGCCAAGGTAGTATCATAACCGCTACAATTAGAAGACTGATAAGCCACAGTCACACTTCCGGCGCTCACCGACAAACAAGAACTGGTTGAATAATTAGAATTGGTATTGGTTTCCACATGGGCATTAGTCGAAGAAGATAAACCCAAAACTTCTTGATAACTACCGCTGCAAGAATTACTTAAACCCAAAACACCAGTGCAGCACACTAGCTGAGAATAATTGCTTTGGTTGGGAAGTTCGGCATGGGCATTAGTGGAAGAAGACATTTTTAAAACCACCGTGCTGGTGCAGGTGGTTGAAAGGGTGCAACTGAGAGTTCCGGCTACAGCGATTTTAATAAAAACCGCTACTAAAAACCAAGCCAAAAAACCTAAAAAGAATGTAAAATTTTTGGGCCGCATATACTTAAATTACTGTTCTAAAATAGTTAAAATCGGCACCACCTCAACTGTTTTCTCAGCAACAAAATAATCAGAATTTTTAGCATCACTATAACTAGAATGCAATGGTTCTTTTAATTCCAAAATACTAAAAACTCCGGGATCATTTACAAAACAAGTGCCATAATGCTGCAAATTATTATCAACTATTAATTCCTCGCCACTCATAGCCGCACAAGGGTCGCCATTGGCTGGATAATCTTTTGGCAGAAAAACAGCGAAATAATGATTAGGATTAACATTATCCAAATAAACAGGTGCTCCCACATCAACCACTTCAGCTGGCAAATCAAGAGCCTGGACTCTAATTTGTACTCCAAAACCAAAAACAATTACTAGAGCAACTAACCATAATGATTTTAAAATATTTTTTGTAGACATAATATTTTAATGCCAGGCCAAATCAAAAGCCCAAGTAATCAGCCCCGAACAGGTACCGGTTTCATTATAAAATATTTGCAAACACTCCCCAGCACTAATATTGACAGCATTAGTGGAATCATCACAAGTCCTCAAGGAACCATTACCCACCACTGAACAAGTTAAGTTCGTAGCTGTATAAGCACTGGCGCAATCGGTTGATTCCCGTACGGTAAAAGCGCAAGTTGAGCCCGCTGCCGGTGCTGTTGCCAAAAAAGCCCTTAAATTTTTAATAGTTACATTAGTTGGGACAATAAACCCATGTTTAGTTGTTACAGTCGTATTACAAGTTACAAAACCAGACGGCATACACACCGCATCAGCCGTAATTGAGGCGCTCGATTGCCCAGCCCAAATACTCTTGGTTTCAGCTCCGCTAGTCCAGGTACTCCCATTAGAAATCAAAACGGCGCCAGCTGAACCAGCAGAAGTTAGCCCGGTTCCACCCTCAGCAGTGGTTACGGCTGAATTAGAAGTGAGTACCGTGGCATCGGCATCGGGAAAACTAAAAGTACGACCAGTGCTGGGGCCAGTGACCAAAAAAGTCCCATCGCCCACCTCCGCCCAACCGTGTCCAGGATTTGGAGTAGTGGCTCCCACAATATTCATTAGAGAAAACGAAATAGCCAAGAGCAGCAAAATACTTAAAACCAAATTGAAACGACGCGATTTAATTGTCTTGGCGATATTAAACATAATAAAAATAATTTATTTTTTGGGTGGCACCTTGATCTCATGACCGGGTCGCAAAATATAGGGAGCTGACAACTTGTTTACCTTGGCCAACAAACTCCACTTTACTCCCAATTCTTTAGCTAGATTCTGGATATCATCGCCCTCTTTAATATGATAAGTAATCCAGGTTTTATTGATTTGTTTTTTGACCTTCCGCGCCTGACAAATAAGGCGACAGCCATAGATAATCAAAAGTAGAATTACTAGTTCAATAAGCCCAGCCCACCATTTTGGACAAACCAGCAGAAAATGATTGGCCGACTTTAGCGAGCTTAGACCTTCACCGCTGTCTTTACCAACTACTGACGAAGCGTGTTCATCATATTTAACCACTAATTGAGAATAATACAAGCCCCCCCAGACTGGCTTCTTCAATTCAAAATTCCAATCCGAAGTTTCACCCCGCAAAATTGGGAATTGGCCACCACTAGTCGCATATTTCTTACCGAAAAAATAACGAGTCACCACACTCACATCAGTATCAATAGAAACATTGCCAGTATTTTTAACTTGCGGTTTTAAGATTAATAACTTGGCCTGACGCTCAACCTTGAAACCCAAAATTTCTAACTTTCTAATTAGCTCCCCAGGGATAGTGATAACCATCCGGAGTCCAGTGCGCACTGACAAATTGACTCCAGCTTCTTGACCAGCGGCGGCCTTCTTTTCTTGAAACAAAATACAACCATTATGCTCGCCCACACTAGCATTGCCTGGGACCTTGATCGCAAAAGGCACGAGCACCTTGGAATTAGCCTCGAGGATTACTTCGCTTTTTTCTAGAGCTACCCAAGCGCCCACATCGGTCTTGCTATCACCCATTTGTTTGCAAGCAAAAGCCCCACCAGTGGAAGGAGTTGAATCAGTGCTATAGATAAAAACGGTCTTTTTTTCGGAAGTATTATTAATTACATAAACCCCATCTTTTTTGACTTCACCAGGGTTTAGAGTATGGACAAAAATCGATTGAGTCCGAGAATTATCAGCTTGCGGATAAGCCGGCCGACCACCTAGCCCACCGTACTCAATAGCTGACGCCTGACTAGCTACCAAAAACAAACCTAAAGCCAGAAAAGCCAAACCAGCCTTATTAATTTTTTTCATAATTTTAAAGGTAATTAAAAATTACTTTTTTTATAAAGCAATAACCGACAAGGTCAGGCTTATGCTATAATCGCTAGCCGCAGCTTGTTCGGCAGGGATTTTTTGACCAACTGATACACCCCGCAAGGTCCAGTCGCCAATATCACTAGAACCAGCTGCTGCTGATAGCAAAGTAATGCTATCAACCGTACCCTCATTAAAGCCAGCCGAAGATCCTTTGGAAACATTAGTGGTAGCACAATTAACCGTGCAAGCACCATTGGCCAAAGTAGAAACCGACGGGTCAACAGTTAATTGTCCCTTCAAACTATCGGCATCAGCTCCATCAGCACAACCAGAGGTCGTAGGATCATTAAAATCAAAATCACTATTAGCGGAAGCACTATGCCAATAAGCCGTGGTCGAAGAAGCAGCCAAGCTCAGGGTCCAGCCATTATTAGCGGCTCCTAAGTTTTTGACATAAATCTGCTGAGTGCTAGAACCAAAGGTGCCAGTAGAATTCTGACAAGAAAAACTAGTGGCTACCGCCGACATATTAATTGATGGACTAGTCACTGGAGCGTAACTACCATCAACAATGTCCACCGACAAAGTTCCGGCATTAATAGTTTGGGCAAACTGGGAAGTGGCCGAGGCCAAGGCGTAGCTAACGCCGCCTAAGGCAAAACCAAAAACCAGAGTGCTAATCGCTAGAAAACTAGCAAGTTTTAGACTGTTTTTTGTGCTCATAATTTTAAAGTTATTAGAATTTTAATAATTAATCTCTACCTAAATTATAACATAGGCCCTAGGAAACGTAAAACCGACCAAAATAATTTGTAAAAATTGTAAAGGTGGTTTATAATAAGCTTAATACTATCAATTAACATGAAATTACTTCATAAATTTTTTATTTTTTCAAAAAAAGAAAGAGGGCCGCTAATCATGGCTGGAATTTTTATTTTCCTATCAGTAATTTTATCAATGTCCGCTGGTCAAATAATTTTAAATATCGAAAAAAATTGGTCAGACCTCAGTCTCAAACAAGCTCAAAATGGTTTGAAACAAGAATTGAATTATGCCTCAGCCAAAATCAAGGAGACTGCCAACTCAGAAAACATTAAAAACTTTATAATTAGCAAAGATCTATTCAATTTACTAGCCATAGCCAGGGATATAAAAGAACAATCCGAATTAGAAAGAATTTTAATTACCGATGACCAGGGTCTAGTACTCACTAGATCAGCTTCTATTTCTAGTCGGGGTGACTACGTTTTTCAATCTACCGCCTGGGGTCGAAAACTGTCCAACCAAGAAAGTTTTGCCTCGATCGAAGCCGGAGCCATTATTCACCTCGCCCTCATTGCTGGCGAACCAATTAAATCCGGTGACAAAATCATCGGGGCTATAGTTGGTGGTTTTGAGCCAAACAATGATTACGCCAAAAAATTTAAAAATAAATATCTGCCACCCAAACATGAGGTCGCTTTTTATTCTCGCAATACCGGGCTCACTGGCACTAGCTTCGCCGATCCCAAAACTATCGAAATTTTAAACACCAATTATCTTAACCCTGGATCGGACTGGATCCAAAAAGGCGTTACTAATCAAAGAATTATAATCAACAAGCAAAGATTTTTGGTAAAAAATCTAGAGTTTAACGGACTCGAAGACAGTCCGGGGGGAATGCTTATTTTCTATCCCGAACCTTACCAGCTCTTACTCTGGGGAGCTTCCAGTCTAATCGCCCTGCTCTTTATTATTCTAATAATCCTAATTTGTCCGTCAAAATCCAAAAAATGTTTAAAAAAGAAATACCTACTTTTGGGCATCTGCATAGTTATTGTTTTTATAATTTCTTTGCTCACCAACAAACATAACCTAGATGAGCAATCCATCAACATCCCCAGCCCTCAATATACTATTTATAATTCAACCCTGAATCTGGACCCGGCTTATGGTATTTTTAATAAAAATTTTGACTATCGCATCGGCATCAAACTATCAACTGGCGGAGAAAATATTAATACTGCCCAAACTGTTTTGAAATATGACCCTAAAAAAATAAAAGTAAAAGAAATCCTAACTATCAATTCTTTTTGCTCTAACAACTTGTTTTTGGAAAAAGAAATTGACAACCAAAATGGCATCATCAAAATAGCTTGCCTTGTTCCCAATCCAGGGTTTTCCGAAAAATCCGGCCTAGTCGCCGAACTCCTTATTGAACCCCTAGAAAATGGCTCATTCAATTTGCAATTCACCTCTGATTCGCAGGTCTTAGCCAATGACGGTCTCGGAACTGATGTTTTGAGAGCTTCTATTGGTGGAAGTTATCAAATTGTTAATTCCAAAAATCTGGACGATCCTAATTCTTCTGAGTTTTTATTGTCTTCACCAAGTAATCCTAATTCTGAAATTTGGTCCAATAATAATAACCCGAGGTTTATTTGGCGCAATATTTCTGGCTATCGCTATCTATACGAGATTAATCAATCCCCTGATCAAATATCTTTCGAAAATCTCAAAATGGCTAGTACCAACTCAGTCATCTTTAGAAACTTAAAGGATGGTGTCTATTACTTTCATTTGGCTGGCGAAAAAAATAAAGTAGTTGGAACTGTTTCTAGTTTTAAAATAAAGATTGACCAAACCCCACCGGCCCCACCAAATATCTTAAGCTCCGATATTAGAGTCCCGGCCGGTCAAATTGTTCGCCTCAAATTTGAAAGCAGCGATAATCTCAGTGGCTTAGAGCGAGGTTTTTATATCAAAATTGATGATGGTCTGTTTTTTCCCACTGGCTCCTCACTCTTCACTGCCTTTTCTAGGGGATCACATGAAATCACTGTCCGAGTTTTTGATCTGGCTGGAAACTATGCCGATAATAGCTTGAGCTTGGAGGTTTATTAAAATTTAAATTTTTATCATTCCTAAAATAAAAGCACTTATCTAATTAGATAAGTGCTTTTATTTTATGTCGGGCCGCCGGGAATTGAACCCGGATTACGCACTCCCGAAGCGCGCGTAATACCGTTATACCACGGCCCGTCCTTTGGTCACTTAAATTAGCAACCAAAGAATTAACAATTAAAAATGAAAAATTAAAAATTATTTCCTAAATCTTTAATTATTAATTATTAATTTTTAACTCCACCGCTTATAGCGGTGGAAAGTGGACTTGAGGGGACTCGAACCCCTTACCTCTACAATGCGAATGTAGCGCTCTACCAGATGAGCTACAAGCCCTTCATTTCGCGAAGCGAAATAATTAAAAATTAGTAATTAAAGATTGAAAATATCTAAAAACTCTCTAATTTTTAATTGCTACACTAAACTTATAATAAAAGCTCAGAAAAATCAACCCCGCAGAAGCCGCTTCGCGTCTCGCGGGGCAGGGCCCCCGTCCAACTGTCATCCTGGCGAAGGCCAGGATCCAGGTTAAAAATTAAAAAGCCTCGAGAATCGTGAGACTCTTGAGGCTTTGAGGGTTTTATAGAATGAACTTTGAAATAAAGTAATTTTATTTATTTTCGTTTAGTCGAAAATGTTTGTAAATAAAATTATTTTATTTTATTAAGTTTTTTTCGTAATGAACAAATTTCCAAAAAAGTCGACCATCTTCGGTAAAAAAATTAACCTTTACCTGCACCATTCCGAGATCCAAAGAAAAACCTCTAATGGTCGACTCTTTGCTGTTTTTACTGGTTTTAATAACCAACGGCAAGTGCCGTTACAATGATTGTTGTTGAACTTATGTCAAAGTAATTATATTATAGCAATTTGCCCTTAGGCTGTAAAGCCCGCTCAGTGGAAAACTCTAGGCAACCAAAAAATTGCAGACATCCCCATCCCTGACCACATATTCCCGCCCTTCGGTCCGAACCAGGCCTAATTCCTTGGCTTTTACTTCGCTTCCGGCGCTTACAAAATCCTGCCAATTGATAACTTCAGCCCGAATAAAGCCCTTGATAAAATCAGTATGGATAACCCCGGCCGCCACCGGCGCTTTATCCCCAGCATGAATTGTCCAAGCCCGAGTCTCATCTGGCCCGGTGGTAAAGAAAGTTTCTAGTCCCAACAGCTTATAAGCGGCTCTAATTAATTTGTCCAAGCCACTTTCATCCAATCCTAATTCTTTTATATACTCAGCCTGATCAGCCTCATCTAAATTAGCAATCTCTTCTTCTAGTTTGATATTAAGTGGCAAAATATCGCCAGCCCATTTAAAATTTAAAGTCTCTTTGGGTTCGTCAGTATTTAAAACATACAAAAGTGGTTTGATGGTCAACAAATTTAAATCCTTAATCAGTTCTTTGTCGTCCAAACTAAAATCTAGAGTCCGAACTGCCAAACCTTTTTCTAAAACCTCTTTAATTTTTAGCATTAACTCTTTTTTTCTAGACGCCTCCTTATCGCCACCCTTGATTTCTTTGTCGATTTTTTCCAAACGCTTGCTAACAGTCGACAAATCAGCCAAGGCTAATTCCAAACCAATGGTTTCCTCATCACTCTCAGGATCAATTTTGCCATCGACATGAATAATATCATCGTTTTTAAAGTTTCTCACTACTTCACAAATCGCATCGCAATTTCTAATATGGGCCAAAAATTGGTTGCCTAGTCCTTGACCCTCCGAAGCACCCTTAACTAGGCCGGCCACATCAATAAATTCGATAACGGTATTAATTATTTTTTTGGGTTGAGAAACTTCGGCTAATTTTTCCAAACGTTCATCAGGCACCTTAACTACACCCACGTTGGGCTCAATGGTACAAAAAGGATAATTAGCCGCCTCCACGCCCTTTTTAGTAAGAGTATTAAATAATGTTGATTTGCCGACATTAGGTAAACCAACAATTGCAATAGATAAAGACATAAGTATCTAAAAAAATTAAAAATTAATAATTAAGAATTAAAAATTTAAGGAGCCTATTTATTTTACAAAAATAATTTTTAATCTTTCATTTTTAATTATTAATTGTGCGAATGCACAACTAAGGCCCCTTAAGGGGCCCAAGTTGCTTGATGCTCGCAGATTAGTAATTTAGTTTTGCCTAAAAATTCATCTCCGAGCGTTTTACTGACCACTACCTACTAGCCAGCCACCTTATTTTTATAAGAAGCCTTTTTGAACCCAAGTCAGTATCGAGCAAAAGCTAGTAAATAGCTTGAGGTCCGAGTGGGAGTCGAACCCACGAATAACAGTTTTGCAAACTGCCGCGTTAGACCACTTCGCCATCGGACCCATCCTCCCGTCGATGACGGAAGAATTAAAAATTAATAATTAAAAATTAAAAATTTGATGGTCAGAAATACTAATTAAAATTATCAGTTAAACTCTAATGAGTCAAGGTGAGATTAGAATTGGCCCGCAGTTTGGCCACCGAAACAAAACCCTTCTTTTTAAATTGAAAATACCCGGCTAGGGCAATCATGGCCGCATTGTCAGTAGTATAGGGCAGAGCTGTCAAATACAAATGACCACCCCTAATTTGATCATGCACCGCGATTTCTAAACCTTGACGCAAACTACTATTAGCCGATACTCCACCAGAAAGCAAAATATTTTTGATCTTATATTTTTTAGCTGCCGCAATTGTTTTATAAACCAGAGTCTCCACAATCGCCGTTTGCAGTTCATAAGCATAATTGCCCAAACGTTTCTGATAATCTTTGTCTTTTTTCAAAGTATAGAGCAAAGCGGTTTTAAGACCCGAAAAGGAAAAATCAAAATTACCACTCCCAATCATGGGGCGAGGTAATTTTAAACCTGGAAGCCACTCGGTGGCTGTTTTAGAAATCGCTGGACCACCGGGATATCCCAAGCCCAACATCTTGGCCCCTTTGTCAAAGCATTCCCCAGCCGCGTCATCTAAGGTCTCGCCAATAATTTTGTAATTAAAATAATCTTTAAGCAATACGAGATTGGTATGTCCGCCCGAAACCGTGAGGGCTAGCGCCGGAAATTTAATATTGTTTGTTAGAAATGGCGCGGCTAAGTGGCCAGCAATATGATTGACTCCCACCACTGGTTTGTTTAGAGCAAAGGCTAAGGCTCGAGCAGTTTCTACTCCACAAATCAGCGAAGTAATAAGTCCGGGGCCAACAGTCACGGCAATCAAATCAATCTTGGTCATTTTAATTTTGGCAACTTCCAAAGCCTCGTTTAAAACCGGCACCATGTTTAACACATGCTCCCGCGCTGCCACTTCTGGCACCACTCCGCCATATTTTTGATGAATACTAATTTGTGATGAGATGACATTAGATAAAACCTTAGGAGGTTTAATGTCATCCTGGCGAAGGCCAGGATCCAGGTTCAATTTAATTACGGCCACCGCCGTTTCATCACAACTAGTCTCAATACCTAAAATAATCATACCCTTATTGTACCTGTTTATGGGTTAAAATCAAAGAACCTGGGGTCAGACCCCAATTTCTAACAAGCATCTAAAAATGCCAACAAAATAGTGAAAAAATACCTGGGGTCTGACCCCATTTAATAACTATAATTTAATCTCCTTTTTTGTTATAATAATAGTATGAATAATCAAAGCTCTTTTTGGAACAAGCCCCAAAAAAGAGGTTTTACACTTATAGAACTCTTAGTAGTCATTGCCATTATCGGCATTTTGGCGACTGTTAGTATTGTGGCTCTAAATAATGCCCGAGCCAAATCTCGTGACAGCAAAAGAGTTTCTGATGTTAGACAACTCTCTACAGCTCTGGCTATGTATTATAACGACAAAGGACAATATCCCATGACTCTAGTTTCTGGCCAACCACTTTATTCGACCTCATTAGACGGCAGTGGTAATATTGTTACGACCACCTACATGTCTCTAGTTTCCACGACACCCACTCCAGCCGATGGGGCTAATTGTAATACTGCTAATAACACCCTAACTTACGCTACTTCTTCAGATTTGCAATCCTATACTCTCTCAACTTGCGTTGGTAATACTCCGCAGAATAATCAAAACGCTATCTATATTGCTGACCCAGTTCAAATCCAACCTTGTGGTGCTTATATGGTTGATTATGCCGGACAAAAATATCAGACTGTTCAAATCGGAACTCAATGTTGGATGAAAAGCAACCTCAATGTGGGGACGATGGTCACCTCCTACAACACCGCTCCCTGTACTGATGTGAACAGTAGTGGCAATTGGGCCTGCCAAACCAATAATAGCAGCGTCGAAAAATATTGTCTCAATAATGACTCCTCTACTTGCCCCACCTATGGCGGTCTTTACGAATGGGCTGAGGCCATGGGCTTTGCCTATCAATGCGGTGATAATTCTGATTTTTCTTCGGGCTCAGCTACTTGTGGCACAGCCACTACCTATACAATTGCCACTAATCACCAGGGTATTTGTCCTCCGGGCTGGCATATTCCCACTGATACTCAGTGGAACACTTTAGAACAATATCTAACCGATGCTGGCAAGACCTGTAATGCTGCGCGAGCCGGAGCCTGGGATTGCGAAGCTGCCGGTACCAAACTACAATTAACCGGAACTAATAATTTTGGCGGCCAATTAACCGGTCGACGTTATCCTAATTGGGGAACTTTCAATGATCAAAATAGCAACGGCGATTTTTGGGCCTCCACGCCCAATAGTACCGGCTATGCTTATGTTCGAGTTTTGGGCACTGGAATGGCCGGAGTTGTTCGTGATGGAACTCTAGGCCGAATCAATGGAGTTTCAGTCCGTTGCCTAAAAAATTAAATGGGGTCTGACCCCATTTTTTGTTTAACAAAAAATATAGTAATTTAAAATCTAATCAATAATAAACCGGAGGTGAGAAATGAATAACTTGCAAGAAGTTTTGGAAAACACCTGCGGTAAAAAATATCCGCAGGTAAAAAATTTTATGGACCTGATGGATCTGCAAAGCTTTACAGCTAAATCCCTATTGGCCAGCATCTTTATCAATGCCGCTGACAAAAACGAATTGGTCCGCGCGCTAAATGTTTGCCAAAGATGTTACGATAATCATTGGAAATATCAGATACCCCAGATTAGAACTGCTAGATTTATCACCGACAAAGAGTATCTCCGAATCTTGTGCCAAGAAATCGGCATCCCTATCCCCCAAATAATTTCCAACCCCATCAAGTCTTGAGATTTTTTCTAACCCGTTATCTCCAAATAACGGGTTTTTATTTTTTTGCTTTTAATATTTCCTCATCAGCAAAAATTTTACTCCCCATGGATTTGGTCTGACCCTGATATTTCCCTTGATAAGGACTTTGCGCCGACTGATCCATTAAACAAAAAACTAGTTGGCAAATCCGTCGTCCCGATTTTAGTTCAATTGGCAAAGAATTAGCATTATACAATTCCAAGGTAATTTTGCCTTTAAATCCTGGGTCGACCCAACCGGCATTTTGAATAAAGAGTCCCATCCGCCCAATAGAACTGCGCCCCTCCACAAAAGCTGTAATATTACTAGGTAGTTCAATATATTCTTCGGTCGTGGCCAGCAAAAAAGTATGTGGGGGAATAATAATGGAATCACTCTCAATTTCCTGATATTTAATCGGAGTGTCCAAAGTAATAGCACTCATCTCTTTATCGGCAATGACCAAATAATGAGTGCCCAAATGACAATCAATCGAAGCTGGCTGAATAGAATTATCCCGAATCGGCTTAATAATTAATTCCCCGCTAGAAATCATTTTTTGTAATGTTGTGTCAGATAGAATCATAAAATTAATAGAGTTAGTTTAAAAATGGTAATACTAATAATAGCATGAAGTTATAGGAAAGTTAAGCGCTTAGACAAACTAAAAGACTCTCGCAAAACGAGAGTCTTTTAGTTTGTAGCCCCTACGGGAGTTCCGCCTCACTCACTCGCCGTCGCTCGTTCGTTCGTTGTCCTGGGCGGCGTCAAAAGCTACGCCCGCTCGCTTTTGTCGGCGCTCGTTGCGAAATTTGTCTGCTGACAAATTTCTAACTCGCTTCCACCCGTCCGACTCCCGAGGCCTTCGGCCTAACAAAAACAACCACGTAAACGTGGTTGTTTTTGTTAGCGTAGCCCCTACGGGAGTCGGACCCGTGTTATCAGGTTGAAAACCTGGTGTCCTAACCATTAGACGAAGGGGCCTTTATTTTGCTTCGCAAAATAATGAAAAATTAATAATTAAGAATTAATTTATCAAAAAATGCCGGTTAGTGGCAATAATCACATTGTATATTAAATTGATAATTTGTCAACCAATAAAAAAGGCTCTTCTGGAGAGAATAAGAGCCCTTAACTTACGAGCCTCTTAGTTTCTATCGAGGCTTATTGGTGAAGGTTTAGGCGATGAGCTTAATTGTTTAAGACTCATAGAATTCGGGAGTCAACGAGCTTCTCCAGTAACTATCATTTTAGTTGATCCCACAACCTTTGCCAGATTTAAAGTACGAAACTTTGGCCTGGAAAATTTGGCCTGCTCCCTTGGGGGGAATCACTTGTGTTTTATTCCTTCTAATTAAATTATAGCACCAAAATTCAAAAAATAAAAACCCCTGCTTATTTGACTAAGCAGGGTGCTAAATTTAAAAATAACTGTTACAAAAGGCTCATTAAATACTTCACCTTTTTGACGTAACGGTTTTGGCCTGGCTTGACCCCTTTTCTCACGTCCTTAACAGTCCGAGTGGGACCGTTGTTGTAAGCGTAAAGGGAATAACTAAGGTTATTATGAAACCTGTCCAACAAATGATCCATGTACTTCGCCCCGCCACAGACATTGTCGAGCGGATTATAGATGTTCTTGACCCCCACCATCTTGGCTGTCGGTGGCGCCAACTGCATCAAACCTGAAGCACCGGAATATTTATTAACGGAACCGGAAACGCCACTGGACTCTACCGTACTAATAGCGGCGAGGAGCTTCGGATCAACACCATACTTCTTACCGGCAAAAAGGAAGTAATATTTGTAATTGCCCCAAACAGTTTTCAACTGTTTTACTTTGCCATTTTTTTTGGCCCAACTGACGGCGTTAAAAGGCTTAACTGTTTTTTTCTTTTTAGCCGATTTTTTAAGCGTTACCGCTTTGTGCGTTTTATGAGTTTTGTGAGCCGATGTCTTAGACTTGGCCTGACCACCAAAAGCAGTCGAAAAAACAAATAAAAATGCGAAAACAACTAATAATAATTTTTTCATTATACTGGGTTTTTGTTAAAGAATATTCCATATTAACACTATTTAATAAAAATGTCAACCCCTTCTGGGGTCAGACCCCAGGGAAATTTTATTAAAAAGTAAGGCGTTTTTTAATAGCGCCAAAAATCTGGGGTCAGACCCCAAATCCGTTTTGGCAAAAAGGCCAAAATGTGCTATTCTGATAATACATATTAACTAATAAACTAATTTTAAAATCTATGAAAAAAATCATCATCTTGATTTTAATGGCCGTCTTCCTAATGCCCATCGTAGCCTTAGCTGAAGGCCAAAGCCTAGAAAGAATTCCGTCGCCAGAGCATCTTAAGTATTACAAAGTAATGAGAAATGAAAATGGCGTTTTGTATGGCACTAGGATAAACAACGAAAAAGCTAGTTCCACCGTCTCCCAAACGAATGCTAGCACCACAAAAATGGAAAAAATTGCTGGACCTTGGGAAACCAAACTATTTGAAAAAATCAAACAGGTCGGTAATGCTTTATGGGGATTCCGTTTGAACAAAAAAGAAAACAAAGAACACCTAGGTGTCTCGACTCTCAACACGGCTATGACTGATTGCCTAAAAACCGCGATAGACAAAAAAGATGCCGCCACCAAAGTCGTGGCCGAAACCGCTAAGACCGACGCTAATCTCGCGGTTGATGCTCGCGGAACTTGTCAAAAAAATATTCTTTCCGCCACTTCTACTCCCGCTACTCCCAAAGCTTTTAACGAATGCAAAAATGCTTTTAACCAAGCCATGAAAGATACCAGAATAAAAGCCAAAAATTCTTTAAACAGCTCTTGGCAAACTTATAAAACCGAAATCAAGGCTTGTTATCAAAACAATAAAGAAGCCAGCACTACCGTGGAAGTTTCCGATGAAGGCAACGCCCTCTTAAACGATGGTGGAGCCGAGCTCGGACTATAAACAAATAAACCTTTCAAAAAACCCAGTCTCTCGCGACTGGGTTTTTGGTATTAAAAAAGCCTATCCTGTTATTAAGAATAGGCTGTATGTCTATGAAAGGTTCGCGCTTATCTTCGGGACAAATAAATGTACATGTACCCGTTAATACTCCTGGTTTCGTACCTATAGGACACGGCTATCAGTCCTCCGATATATGGAACTGAAAAATTTTTCAATGCACCAATTTCGCATCTGACAATTTTTTTGAGTTTATAGTTATACCCAAAATCGCAGAATCCATCTATCTTCTTTTTTTCAGAGATGGTGACATTTAAAAAATCTCCAACCACTTCATTGGTGAAAACAGTTAGGTTAAAAACCCGGCCATATTTGTTCTCAATCATCCCACCAAAGGTAGAATCATTTTGAGCATAAAGACCGACCGAAGTCCATTCTTTTTCGTTTTTAACGAAACGACCCTTAAGATGGTATTCGGGGTTGTCGCCAACCATAATTACCCCGGTAGTGAGGGTAAACTTCTTAAAGGTATAGCCAACCTTGCCACCAACTCCCAGACCAGAACCATGGGCATGATTCCAAGTCTCAAATTGTCCATCACCGCTTGGTGGAAGTGGACGAATTTCAGTGGTCGGACCAGGAATTTTACCAAATTCAAAAAATAAATTATCTGATTTGGTGTGAAGCCTGATAGAAAACTGGGACAAAGCAAGATGTCTGATGGTGTCCTGATTGGTTTCAGTTTTGCCATAAGAAGCATCAAAGATGCCGAAAGTTTTAAACTGGACAAAGGGGAATAGATCGTAAGACAGGTTTCCGCCAATACGACCGTTCATCGGCGTTTCTGTTACCTTCAACGAATGGAAGTCAGCGCTTCCTAAGACTCCGATATAAGCTCCGCCTTTCAGGGTGCTGTCTTTAGTGGCGAATTCATACTGTCCGAATGATACTGTGACAAAAGTCACCAGGAAAACAACGATAGCGGTAATTTTTTTCATCTGTTATTTGTTTTTTTGAGGTTTTTCAATTGTTAAAGAATCTAGTATTATACACCTTATTTCACATTTTGTCAAGTATTTAGGCCTATTAAAAAGGGCATCACGCAGGATGCCCCGAAAAAGCTTCTTCGGTTAATAACAAAACATCATTCAGGCTGATCCAATTCGCCGATTGCAACTGGTCTTCAAAATAGGATCAGGTCTTTTAACATAAATCCGGTTGCCCATTAATTGCCGATGAACACCTCTTGCAAGTCGAAAACAAGACCCGAAAACAATTTTCATAGGAGGAACCAGATGAACTGACTGAGCCAAACGAATAAGTTTATTCATAACTAATAATATTTGGAGGTTAAAAAAACTATTATTAAAGAACCGATACTAATTAGATTACAATCAAAATCTGGCCCTGTCAATTATAATTACCCCCACCCCAGGGTCTTCAATTTTTTAAAGATGTGTGCTATAATTTTTTAAATTAATATCCTACAAATCCTAAAAATAAATTATGCCTTATATAAAAATTCGTGGAGCTCGAGTTAACAATCTAAAAAATATTGATCTAGATATCCCGCGAGATAAATTGATTGTTATTACTGGACTGTCTGGGTCAGGAAAATCTTCGCTAGCCTTTGATGCTCTTTATGCCGAAGGGCAACGTCGCTACGTAGAATCACTCTCAGCTTATGCTCGGCAATTTATTGATCTCCTGGACAAACCAGACTTAGATCTAATAGAGGGATTACCACCGGCCATTGCTATTGACCAAAGACCTATTGGACATAATCCTCGCTCCACAGTCGGCACTATTAGCGAAATCTATGATTACCTCCGACTTCTGTATTCTAAAATCGGCACGCCTCATTGCCCTCATGATCACAGCAAGTTAAAAAGCGACAAAGAAAAATTGTTTTGTTCTCAATGTGATTTCAAAAGAGACCTGCTTCGCCCCACTGATTTTTCTTTCAATTCCGCCGTCGGCGCCTGTCCGGATTGCGGAGGACTAGGAGTTAGATTAAAAATTGATCCAGAATTAATCTTTAATCATAAATTGACTATCAATCAAGGCGCTATCAAACCTTTTACTCATTATAATTCTAGCAACCAAAAAGCTATTTTTGATGAATTGACCCGCCTGGGTGGTCGTCAAAATTTTGATCTAAATACTCCGCTCAAAGATTTGAGCCAAAGCCAGATTCACAGCATCTTACAAGGTGATCATTTTTTTAATGGCATCATTGAACTGCTAGAAAAACGCTACGGCGAAACCGAATCCTCGTTTATTCGCCAAAAAATCAGCCAATACATGCAAGCTCTAAATTGCGAAAAATGCCAGGGCCAAAGACTGAAACCCGAAATTTTGGCAGTCAAGATTGCTGAGCTATCCATTTTTGATCTCGGAGAAAAAGATATTGACTCTTTGGGCAAATTTTTGAAAACTATCCAAAAAGAAAAAATCACCAAAACCCAAAAATTAATTGCTGAACCAATTATTAAAGAAATCAGCACTCGCTTAGAGTTTATTAAAAATGTTGGCCTTAATTATTTATCACTCAATCGCCCAGCCACGACACTCTCGGGTGGAGAATCTCAACGACTACGACTCGCCAACCAAATCAATGCTGGTCTGGTAGGAGTTTTGTATGTTTTAGATGAACCTTCTATTGGACTACACCAAAGAGACAACGAAAAATTAATCGAAACCCTCAGAGCCCTCAAAGACAAAGGCAATACCGTCATTGTGGTGGAACACGATGCTCAAACCATGCTCTCAGCTGATTGGCTAATCGATATTGGTCCCGGAGCCGGATCTTATGGTGGCCAAATTATATTTAGCGGTACTCCCGAAAATATCAAAAAAGACAAAAAATCTTTGACTGGTGCTTATTTGTCCGGTCGAGAAAATATTGCTCCACCTAGCAAATATAGAAATGGCAACAAACAATTTTTAAAAATTCTAGGAGCCACCGAACATAATCTCAAAAATATTGACGTCGAAATTCCCCTAGGAAAACTCGTCGCTATTACTGGCGTCTCCGGTAGTGGTAAATCGACTTTAATAAATGATATTTTGGCCAAAACCCTCAACCGTCATTTTTATCGAGCCAAAGCTACGCCCGGAAAATATCAAGCGATCACTGGCCTAGAGCTTATCAATAAAGTAATCGATATTGATCAATCACCAATTGGTCGCACCCCCCGTTCTAACCCGGCGACTTATACCGAGGTCTTTATGCCGATTCGAGATCTATTTGCCAACCTTAAGGATTCCAAAGTTCGTGGCTACAAACCCAACCATTTTTCTTTTAATACTATCGGCGGACGCTGCGAACATTGCTCGGGCGATGGATTACTGAGAATCGAAATGCAATTTTTGCCTGATCTTTATGTCAAATGCGAAGAATGCCAAGGCCGACGTTACAAAAAAGAAATTTTAGACATTAAGTATCAAGGCAAAAGCATTTATGATGTTTTGGAAATGACTGTTATCAATGCTCTTAGTTTTTTCAAAGAAGAAAAAGCAATTTACACCAAATTGCAAACTCTCCAAGAAGTTGGCTTGGGTTATATCAAGCTTGGCCAATCGGCTACCACCCTCTCAGGCGGTGAAGCCCAAAGAGTCAAGCTGGCCGCTGAACTAGCTCGCCCAGCCTCCAAGCATACCCTCTATATATTAGACGAGCCAACTACTGGACTTCATTTTGACGATATCAAAAAACTTTTAGTCATTTTAAACCGCTTGGCCGACAAAGGCCATACAGTTTTGGTAATTGAACATAATCTTGATATAATTAAATCAGCCGACTGGATTATTGACCTGGGCCCCGAAGGTGGAAACCAGGGTGGGCAAATAGTCGCCCAAGGAACCCCACTGGATATTATCAAAGTCAAAAACAGTTGGACCGGAAAATATCTAAAAGAATTAATTTAAAACTATGAATAAAATTGGTTTGGCCTTAGGTAGCGGCGGATTTCGAGGACCAGCCCATGTGGGGGTCTTAAAAGTTTTGCTAGCCAATAATATTCCGATTGATTTTTTGACTGGAACTTCTTTTGGAGCCATTGTCGCCGCTCACTATGCTCTCTATAAAGATATTGAAAAATTAGAAATCGACATCTTTGGTTACAAAAAAGAAAAGACTTATTTTATTTTTGACATTTCTCGACGAGGTGGCATTCTCACTGGAGAAAGAGTTGAAAAACTTTTCCGTCAAATTTTTAATAATGCCCAATTTAAAGATTTAAAAATCCCCTTAAAAATTGTAGCTACTGACCTGATCACTGGCGAGCCAACTATTTTCGACAAAGGCGATCTAACCACTGCCATTCGTGCTAGTATGTCGGTGCCCCCTACCTTTAAACCACTCAAATGGAAAAACAAGTTGCTAGTTGATGGTGCCCTGACTATTGCCGTGCCTGACAAAATAGTCAAAGACATGGGAGCCGATAAAGTTATTAGCGTTAACCTATACAATAAATATAATTACAATGTTGAATCTCCTTCAGCCATTGCCGTAACCATGCGAAGCATGGAAATAATTTTGTACAACCTAACGGCTGAAAGAATCAAACATACCGATCTGCTCATCCAACCTGATACTACAATTTCCTACAAAAAATCTCGCCTAAAAAAATACTTTGACGAAGAAACCATGAAAGACTTACTACTATCTGGTGAAAAAGCGACTCAAGCTAAAATTCCCGAAATTTTAAAATTGTTAAATTAAAAATAAAAAAATTAAAGGAGGTACGTAATGAAAAATTTATTGTATTTTTTCAATATTGGCCCTTACCATCAAGGAGCGCCACTAAATGACGATCAGTACAACCAAATTCTAAAAAGTGGTTTAAAAACAGAACCAGGAGAACCAATCCTAAGACCCGAAAATATTCGCTACATTATGACCGGAGGCAATACCGCTACTGCCCAAGCAGTTGAAGCCCTGGAAAACTATTTGGTCTTCTCCGAACACTTAAAACCACAATTCATTATCAATGATGACCGGCTAATAGTTCATGAGCGAATACCAAACGCCTTGGAAATACAAGAGGCTATTAGGCAAATAGGCAATCAAGACCTAATTGGGCCGACCCTCATTTTTGTAAATGAAGAAATTTTCTTACAATTGATAGCCGAAGACCCTCCTAATCCCAAGTTTCTCAGCTGGATAATTGTCAGCCCCATGAGCCACAACAAATAGAGCGAACCGTTCTAAAAAATCCCAACTCCAAAAAGTTTTGGGATTTTTAATTATAAAAAATTAATAATTGACTTTTAATAAAATCTCTAGTAAACTGGGGATATCAAAATAACAAATTAAACAACCCGATAAAACAGGAGGCATAAATGTCAGAACAAGGACAAAAAAAGACGATTACGATCGTCAACGCAAAAAGTAAAAGTTGCGACGCTATCGTCAAGACCCTAAAAACCTTAGGGGGAAATGGAGCCGGCAAAGTCAACCAAATACTGGTGGAGCTGAAAAAAACCGATAAATCCATTACCAAAATCGAAGAACAGACCCAAATCAGGGTAATCAAGGGAGAATTCTTTTCTAAAACAAAAATCGGTTCTCCCAAGGCCGGTCAAAAATTCCGGGAAACAATCAAAGCAGAAGCAGCCAATTTGTTTTCGACTCTCCAAAAAGGAGACCATCTGGTCATTCTGGCTGACCCCACATTTATAAACGCATACCATTGGGGCCAAATGACTCAATGTAACGGCTACAAAAAAACAAGGCCGTTTACTATTGAAAACAACGCTCACATTCAACAGAGCGTCCAACTTGGAGCTGCCGCCTACACGGCTGTTGGCATCCATTAAACTAAAAATCAAAAAACAAAAAACCAGCTCATTTAAAGCTGGTTTTTAAAATTTTAAAAATTATTTCCTCAGACTAATCTCGTAAGCCATTTGTTCAATTTTGCGCAAATTGGTGCGCGCCTGATCATATTTGGTGCGCATATAACCGGTGAGATCAAACTCTACTAAATATCCCAAAATTTCATTAATAAGTTCTTGGACAGTAAAAACAGTTTTAAAATTTTTCTTAGCGGCTTCATTGGTAGCATAACGCAAGAGCTCGCCAGTAAAATCACAAAGTCCTCCTAGGTAGGCTCCATGCGGTAAATCTAGGCCTTTGAAAAAATCTATTTTTTCTTTTTGCAAATAAGCCGACAAAAGTCGAGCCTCCGCATATTCTTCTAGAGCGGCAATATAGGAACCCTCTTTTTCCAAGCGCTTCACCCCAAAACGTTTATTTAAATCTTTGAGTTTGGCCTCTAATTCTTTGAACTTGGCTGAGATAGATGACAAGTCGCCCCGATGCAAAGAAAAAATTATTCGCTTCGAATCGTACAAAATATTATTAGCAGCTGCACCAATTTGCCGTCGCTCCCCCTCACCCTGACTATAATCCTTCTTGAGTTTCGCAAAAAATTTCTTGTTAATCATAAAAATTAATAATTTTATTTTAATCGCAGACTCTAAACACCTCACTAATAGTCGTTTCGCCCTTCAGAGCTTTGAGGACTCCATCTTGGATCATCGTAACCATCCCGTTTTTGACCGCAATATCTTCAATCTCGGCATCAGTTAATTGGGCGTTTTGAATAGCCTTGCGGACTTCAATCACTGGATTAATAACCTCGTAGAGGCCCATCCGATCTTTGAAACCCAGATTATTACATTCACTGCAACCAGTTCCTCGATAAAATTTGAGCTCTTTAGGAATCTTAACTTGCTCGTTTTTGATACTCGCCAAAATTTCTTGAACTCGCTTCAAGTCAGCCTCAGAGATCTTTTCTTCGGCTCGACAATTTGGACAAATCCGCCGGGCTAATCTTTGGCCCACTGATGATTCGATTGAATTAGCTAGTAGCGCCCGATCAACTCCTAGTCCAAAAAATCTAGAAATCGCGCTCGAAGCACTATTAGCATGAATAGTCGACAAAACTAGGTGGCCAGTGAGGGCGGCTTCAATCGCAATCTTAGCTGTTTCTTCATCTCGAATTTCACCAATCATCATGACGTTTGGATTTTGGCGCAGAAGCGACCTGAGGGCCAAAGCAAAGGTATATCCCTGGGAAGCATTAATCTGGGTCTGCATCACTCCTTTGACCTGATACTCAATTGGATCTTCAACAGTAATAATCTTAACCTCTGGTTTGTTCAAAACTTTTAGCAAACTATACAAAGTAGTGGTTTTGCCCGATCCCGTTGGACCGGTGACCAAAATAAGTCCTTTGGTTTTTTTAATCGCTTCTTGCAGAGCCAGCAATGAATAATCTTCGATCCCCAAATCAGACATTTTCAAGGCATTGGCTTCATCGGCTAGCAAACGGATCACGATAGTTTCACCATAACCGCCAGAGATAATAGAAACACGACAATCAATTTTGTTCTTGTCCATAAAGACCGAAAATCTCCCGTCCATGGCCGCTTGTTTGACGTTGGTTTCAAAACCAGAAAGTATTTTGACTTCGCCCAAAACCGGCAAATAATGATCAGGGCTCACCGAAAACATATCATACAAAATACCATCAATCCTAAAACGCACCTTGACCTCCAGCTCCGAAGGATCAATATGAATATCGCCAGCTCGACTAGAAATAGCCAGAGCAAAAATAGTTTTTAGTAGTTCCGGAGCACTAGCCGCTTTAATAATTTTGGCAATCTCCTCAGGCTTGCCCATTAGCGCCTTAGAGGCGCTCAAATCAGCTTTGCTCAGTTTTACTCCTCGACCCATTACCTTCGAAACCACCAGATCATACAAAGCATCCACATAATCAAAATCGCCGGCCACTCGATAAACTTCTTCCAAGGAAGTAATGCCTTCCACCGCCTTCAAAACTCCATCTTGCAACATAGTGATCATGCCATTTTCAATGGCTTGACGCAAAATTTCAAAGGCCGGAGCACTATCAATGGTTAATTTCTTTATTTTATCATCCATGGTAAAAACTTCATAAATTCCCAAACGCCCTTTGTAACCAGTGCCATTGCAATCATCACAACCACTACCAGCACTATAGAAAGCTGGCAAAGTCGCGGGCACCTCTACTCCAGATTTGGGTGAGATAACCGCCAGGATACGATTAACTCGATCGCGGTCTTCTTCGCTCAATTCTTTTTCAACCTTACAATGCGGACATAATTTGCGCACCAGTCTTTGACCAAGCACCGCATTGATAGCTGGCACCAAAAAATAAGGCTTGACTCCCATATCAATCAAGCGTGGAATTACTCCAGCGGCATCATTGGTATGTAAAGTAGACAGAACTAAATGACCGGTAAGCGAAGATTGGATGGCAATCTCAGCTGTTTCTAAATCACGAATTTCACCGACCATAATCACATTAGGATCTTGACGCAAAATCGAGCGCAGGCCCTCAGCAAAGGTATAGCCTTTATCAGTTTGAATTTGACTCTGACTAATTCCCTTCAATTGATATTCGATTGGATCTTCTAAAGTAATAATCTTGGTGCCTGGTTTATTCAAACGTTTGAGTACGGCATACAAAGTAGTAGTTTTACCCGAACCAGTCGGACCAGTAGTGAGAATCAGACCATTGGGTCTATCAAGCTCTCTAATTAAAATAGCCAGTGGCCCAGGGCGCAGGCCCAAATCATCAAAAGGTAGCCCCGCCGTTTTCGAGCGAAGTAAGCGCATTACCACACTCTCACCAAAAGCGGTTGGTAAAAACGAAGTTCTAACATCAATCTTTTCGCTTTTGAGAAAAATAGAAAAACGGCCATCCTGAGGCTGGTCATTAACATTAATTTTAACGCCGGCCAAAATTTTTAAACGAGAAACAATTTTGCGCCATTGATTTTTGTTGATGGTAGCCGCCTCTTGCAAGACACCGTCGATTCTCAGCCGCACCACTACCGCCGCCGCTTCAGCCTCGATATGAATATCGGAAGCATCAGTTTTTAGAGCGGTGGCCAAAATCAGAGTAATGATATCAGAAATATTGACGTTATTGATTTGATCACGCAATTTACGATAATCAGCAATAGACTGAGAAAATTTCTCCAAGTCTTCTTCCTTGATCTCAACTCCACCTTCATATTTGATAATTTTTGGTAAAATTTTGTATTCTTCTAAAGCGGAATTAAAACTATTTTCCGATATCAAATACCAACGACTCTTGGTAAAATGCTTGGCATCTAAATCAACCACCAATTTTTTAAGAGCCGTGCTTGGTTCCTTGGTGGTACCAATTCGAATATTCTCACCATCATAATAAAAACAAACGGCGTGCATCTCTCTGGCGTCATTTTCAGAAATCAAAGACAGAGCCTCTGGGCTAATCGGAAAAGAAAAAAGATTGATGTAATCAAAACCCAAAACGCCGGCCTGCACTTCGGTTTCCTCCTCTATTTGTTTGAGACGCAATTCATCTTCTTTGGCCAACAAAAGACCCTGAGGGCTATCATCATCGCCGCCAGGTTTCTTTTTGAGTAAACTAGAAATGGAATCAAAACCAGCCATAAATTATTTCTTGGCAGTCGACCACCGCACGTCTTTGTTTCTCAGACGAGGAAGAAGGCGCTCCAATTTGCTCATACCTCCTGGGCCAATCAAACGTAAAAATAATCCTGTCCAAGCACTAATTTGAAAAACGGTAATCAGTGATCCGGCCAAAACCACAAAGAGAGCCAAAACTATTATGCCAATTATGAAGACTCCCCAAAAAGCCGCAAACGAAAATAATTGGAAAAAAGAAGTCGCTAAAATAATAAAAGGAATGGCCAAAACAGCACAAGCAATAAAAACAGCAATGGTGGCCAAGAAACTAATCACAAACAAAATAATCGCCATCTCCAAACTAATCAACCAATTCTTTTTAAACAATGAAAAACCAGACCGCAAGGCCGAACCAAAATCTTCTTTTTTGAGGGTCACATAAGCCAAGGCATATTTAATAAGCAAGGAAAAAGAAATAGCCGTTGGAATGAGAATTATAAACAAAATCAAATAAATCCCCAAACTCAGAGCCTGACTACCAAAAATGAAAATGATCGGCAAGCCAACAATTAGCACTAGCAAACTAACCACAGCCTTGCTAATAATATTGAGACCCAAGGAAGTCCAAAAATAAGGCTGAGAACTTTTCAAGCTAGAGCGCCAATTGAGATTGTCTTCCTGGCCCTTGATCACCTTGTCAGTATCAGCAATTAGAGTAATCTGAGAAGAAACCGCTAGCCACAACAAGAAGAAACCAATAATCATAGTGCCCAAAAAGATGAGCAGTACCGCCAGACCAGTTAGGGCATTATATTTGAACAATTGATAAAAACCAGTAAAAAATCCTCCGCCCAAAACACCTTGGACCCAGATTTGATCAAAGCTTAGCAACCACTTTAATAATTTTTCCCGACTAGTGGCGGAACTCAGAATTTGGTATTCAGCCCCCAAACTGAGAATTGAAGCAAAAATACCAAAAAACCATAGGTACTTTTTTTGCCAGGTAATTTTCCAAGCCTGACCCAAAATTTGTCGATAAAAAAACATAAATTTTATAGTTTCTTCGCTGGCTCCAAGTCTCAAAAAAGCGTCTTTTGACAAGCTCCTAGGACTTGGGGTCTAACGATGATTTAAGGTTGAAAAAAAGGTATTCATTTGCTACTATTATATCATAATTAAAACCTTAGAACAAATATATGGCCAAGATTATCAAAGATAAACAGGCAATTTCCGAACTTTTAGAGCGGGGGGTAGAAAAAATCTTTCCCAATGCCGGTCTTTTAGAAAAAAAACTAATGAGTGGTGAACGTCTCAAAATTTATTGTGGCTACGACCCCACGGCTTCCGCCCTGCATATTGGCAATGCTATTACTCTCAACAAATTAGCGCAATTCCAAAAACTAGGCCATCAAATTATTTTTTTGATTGGTGATTTTACTTGCATGATTGGCGACCCGACCGACAAAAAAGCGACGCGAAAACAAATGACCCGCTCAGAGGTTTTGCATAATGCCAAAGATTACCAAAGACAAGCCAGTGCTTATCTGCAATTTTCCGGCAGCAACCCGGCCAAGATAATGTACAATAGCAAATGGAATGACAAATTAAAATTTAAAGATTTGATATCCCTAGCTTCCAATTTTACTGTCCAACAAATGATCCAGCGCGATATGTTTCAAGAACGCCTCAAAGAAGAACGGCCGATTTATCTGCATGAATTTATGTATCCGCTCACCCAAGCTCATGACAGCGTCGCCATGGATGTTGATGTTGAAATCGGTGGGAACGACCAAATGTTTAATATGCTGTGTGGTCGAGATCTACTCAAGGCTCTCAAAAACAAAGAGAAATGTGTTTTGACTCTTAAATTGCTCACCGACAACGAAGGCAAAAAAATGGGCAAATCTGAGGGCAATATTGTTTTCTTAAATGAATCACCCGAGGAAATGTATGGCAAAATAATGTCCTGGCCAGACGGTACTTTGACTAATGGCTTTGAACTATGCACTTTTTTGCCTTTAGACGAGTGCCAAAGACTTCAAACCGAAGCCAAAAATAATCCTCGCAATATCAAAATGCGTTTGGCTTTTGAAATCACTAGTCTCAATCATGGTAGCCAAAAAGCTTTGTCCGCCCAAGAATATTTTATTAAAACCGTCCAAAACAAAGAAATCCCCAGCGATATGACGACCTACAAAATGAAAGATAGCGATCGTAGTTTTTTTGATATCTTGCTAAATAGCCAATTAGTTAAAAGCAAAGGCGAGGCGCGCCGACTCATGGAGCAGCATGGCCTCAAAATAAAAATTGATGATAATGAAATAGCCTCTCTAAAGGATGGTGACCTCACCCCCAATTTTTCGACAGAAATTATCATCCAAAGAGGCAAACATCAATTCTTGAGAATTATTAAATAATTTTGAGCAAATGTTTTTAGAAAATCTCAAACAATTAATCGGACAGGGGGTGTCAGAAGAATTTATTTCCTATCCTCCCAAACCAGAAATGGGCGATCTAGCCCTTAGTTTTTTTATGTCCGCCAAAAAACAAGGACTAGAACCTCAAGCCCTAGCCCTGGGAACAGCTGAAAAACTAAGCCAGGATCCGGAAATAAACAAAATTTTTGCCAAAATCGTCGCCCTGGGTCCTTATGCTAATTTTTTTATAAACCCCGCCTATTTAGCCCAGGAAGTTTTGAGCGAAATCAAAAAAGACGGTGAGCTTTATGGTCGAAGTCGGCAAGAAAAGGACAAAAAAATAGTTATCGAATTTTCCAATGGTAATACCCACAAAGAATTCCATATTGGCCATCTCCGCAATATTTCTTTTGGCCAAGCTATTGTCAATATTTTGAACTTCAATGGGTATCGAGCCATTCCCATCTCCTATATCAACGACTTTGGTATTCATGTCGCCAAAACTATCTGGCAATACCAAAAAGACATTAGGAAATATAATGACTCTAGTGATCCAAAGGGATATTTACTGGGACAAATTTATGCTGAAGCTAGTAAAAACTCTAAGGATAACGAAATAGCCAAGGCGGAAATTTCTGAAACCATGAAACAAATCGAAGGTCGACGCGGGCCACTCTGGCGACTATTTAAAAAAACCAGAAGATGGAGTATCAAATATTTTGCCCAAATCTATAAAGAACTTAATTTGCATTTTCGCAAAACATTTTATGAGAGTCGAGTCATCAAACGTGGCTGGCAAATAGTCGACGAGCTGATAGCCAAAAATATTCTAATCAAAAGCCAAGGAGCTATTATTGCTGATCTCTCCAACTATAACCTAGGGGTCCTTCCGATCATTAGAAGCGATGGCACGGCTCTTTACCCGGTAGCTGATTTAGCCCTGGCAAAAGAAAAATACCAAAAATTCAAAATGGACGAATCAATCTATGTAGTCGATATTCGCCAAAGTTTATATTTTCAACAATTATTCAAAATCTTGGAATTGTCCGGACAAAAGAATGTGGCCATGCGTCAATTACCTTATGAATTTGTTTCGCTTCCCCAAGGACTCATGTCTTCTCGGGAAGGCAATGTAATTTCCTATCATGAATTTTCTCAAACTCTCAAAGCCAAGATTTATGCCGAAACAAAATTTCGCCATCCTAATTGGCCAGAAGATCAGATTAATGATACGGCCGAAAAAATTGCTCTCGCCACTATTAAATTTGAAATGCTCAAAGTATCGCCCCAAAAAATTATCGTTTTTGATATGACCGAGGCCTTGAGATTTGATGGCTACACGGTGGTCTATCTACTCTATACGGTCGCTCGAATTAATAGCATCTTTAGAAAAGCCAAACTCTCAGCTAAAATAAAGGGGGGATTCTTAGGCACCGAAATCGAAAAAAATCTACTCATTAAAATGGCCAAATTCCCCGAAGTCGTCAAAACCGCTGGAGCTACTTATGACCCGGCGATCATTACTCGTTATCTTTTTGAGCTCAGCCAAATTTTTAATGATTACTACAACCAGTCTCCAATCCTCAAATCAGAACCAGAGTTCCAGATGGCTCGCTTAGCCCTCCTGCAAGGAGTTTTACAAGTCCTCAAAAATGGTCTAGAGTTATTAAATATTTCAACTATTAATGAAATCTAAAAATATGGACAATAACACTTTTGATAAAATCGTCTCCTTATGCAAACGACGAGGTTTTGTTTTTCCGTCTTCCGAAATCTATGGAGGCTTTCAAGCGGTTTATGATTTTGGTCCCTATGGAGTCGAGCTAGCCAATAATATCAAAAAGCTCTGGTGGCAAGAAATGGTCCAAAAACGAGATGACATTGTCGGGTTAGACTCGGCTATTTTTATGAGTCCGATTGTCTGGGAAGCCTCTGGCCATGTCACTGGATTTTCTGATCCACTGATTGAATGCAAAAAATGTCACCTGCGTCTTAGAGTTGATCAAGCTCTAGAAGAAATTGGAGTTTTCGCTGATGAAAAAATGTCCGAAGATGAAATCCGCCAAATTTTTTCTGAAAAAGGTGGCAAAATCAAATGCCCGGTCTGCGGAGCCAAAGATTTTACTGAGCCTCGAAAATTCAATTTACTAGTTCAATCCAATCTAGGAAATTTTACCGGCGCTTTAGACAAGGAACCGGTTTATCTGCGCGGTGAAACCTGCCAAGGTATTTATATTAATTACAAAAACGTTCTCGATTCATCCCGGGTCAAAATTCCTTTTGGTATCGCCCAAATCGGTAAAGCCTTTAGAAACGAGATTACCGCCCGCCAATTTATTTTTCGCACCAGAGAATTTGAACAAATGGAAATGCAATATTTCGTAGCCCCCGAAGATGAACTAAATGAATTTGAAAAACTCAAAGAAGCTCGGCTGGATTTCTATACCAAACTAGGAATTAACCAGAAAAATTTAAAGTTTAAAAAGCATGAAAATTTGGTTTTCTATGCCAAGGCGGCTTTTGATATTGAATACAAATTTCCCTGGGGCTTTGCCGAACTTGAGGGCATTCACGCTCGCGGTGATTATGATCTGAGCCGACATATGCAATTTTCCAAAGCTGATCTAAGTTATAAAGATCCCAGTAGCGACAAAAAATTTATTCCCCATATTGTCGAATCTTCTTCTGGAGTTGGCCGGGTTTTCTTGGCTCTACTAGCTGAAGCCTATACCGAAGAAAAGCTAGAGGGTGACGAAGAACGCTTAGTCTTAAAGCTTCCCAAAAAACTGGCCCCGATTAAAGCCGCCATCTTCCCCTTGCTAAAAAATAAGCCCGAGCTCGTCAGTAAAGCCCGGGAAGTCTATGATGATTTGAAAATTAATCTAATGTGCGAATTTGATGATAATGGCAATATTGGCAAACGTTATCGTCGACAAGATGAAATCGGCACGCCCTTTTGCCTTACTATTGATTTTGAATCACTTAAAGATAATGATGTCACTGTCCGCCATCGCGATTCTATGAAACAGGAAAGAATAAAAATTACCGATTTGAAAGATTATTTAGAAAAGCAATTAAATTCTTAAAAATCGCTAAAATTGAAAAAGCCCCAGGAATATTTCCTTTTGGGGCTTTTTTGTTTTTGGCGACTGGCCTTTCTATATCTTGGTGAAATAGATATACCTGTCGGTGCCGGGAATAACGGTTGAAAAAATTGTCGCACCCTTGGGCTCATTGGCATTGAATTTCAAGCCAGCTTCCGGTTTCACGGCAGAGCTTCTGTACACATAATAATTCATTATGATGGACTTATTGCCCTGGTAATCAACCTTTTCAACAATCTTCACGTCAGCCACTACCTGACCACGAAGAATATTCTTAAACGAATACAGGTTTTTTTCTTTGTCCTGCATTGGATAATAATTCCCCCCCACAATAACCGGCGGCTTGCCTTCAACCACAACCTTCCAGGCCATGTTAAGGTGGTCATCAATCATTTTTGGTGTAATCCGTGGTTTTTTTCCAGATTTAAATTTGCTAACGATAACTTCAAATTCTGCATTGTCAGCAAATAATTCCAAATGAGCTGGAATTTCTTTTTGAATGAAATCCGGAAAATTAATCAGCACCTTTGGAGCAAAAAACAAGCGCCTGTAAGAAGCAGAGTTTACCGTAACATCGCCCATGGCGGTTTTGATCTTGCGACCTTCAATCCCCAGAATGGGGAGTCCATCTGTAAGTGTCATTTCTTATTCTGTTATAAAGTTACGAAAAATTGTTTCAACTTAATTCCTAATAATATCATATTATCAATAATAAGTCAATAGTGGGGATTTTAGGTTAATTTTAAGATAAATTTAGGCTAATTTTAAAGGTTAATTCTTATAATTGGGGCATGATTCCTAGCAAAAGAAAACAAAGAAAAAGACGCCAAATACTAATAATTGGCCTAATAGTGGTTTCCACTACCCTGTGCTATTTATCTCTACGAGAATTAAAACACCAAGAAATCAAGCCAAGCCCCCAATTAACAGTTGATTTCTTTGACATTGGCCAAGGAGACGCTACCCTAATCATTACCCCCTATAATCAAAAGATCTTAATTGACGGCGGACCGGATGGCAAAATTCTAGAGAAATTAAATAGTGTTAATAATTTTTTTGATCGGCATTTAAATCTCATCATATCCACTCATCCCCATGCCGACCACCTCAGCGGACTCATTCCAGTTTTGCAAAACTATCAAGTCGATCAAATACTTTATGGCCCACCCGGGGCCAAGCCTTCCGGATTATTTAGACAATTTCAAAGCATCGCCCAAGAAAAACAATTTAATTTTAGAGAAATAAATAGCCCGCAAAATATCAATTTAGGTCCCAATTGTTTATTGGCCATCATCTATCCGCTGGGACCAAAAACTAGCAAAAGCGCCAATGATCTCGGACTAGTGAGTCGTCTAGATTGTCTGGGACATCAATTTTTGTTTACTGCTGATGTCGAAGCCAAGGCCGAAAAAGAAATTATTAATTCGGGAATAAGTATTCAAGCCGAGGTTTTAAAAGTCGGTCATCACGGCTCCAAAACTTCTTCGGACTTAAATTTTTTAAAAGAAATCCGACCCAGTCTAGCTTTTATTTCAGTGAGTGCGGACAATAAGTACCGCGAACCAGCCCCAGAAACCTTAGAAAAATTCAATCAACTGGGAATAAAAATCTGGCGAAGCGATCTAGACGGTGATTTGCAAGTAATTGCCAGCGACCAGGGGCTTTATACTAAAAAACCCCAGTTTCATTGAGGCAAATGGCTCAAATCGGCTGGGGATAATCTGGGTGTTACCCTAGTATTGACAATGATTATTCTATATGGTACACTTATCTATCAATTTGAAAATAAATTAAAGACCAATTGAAACGGGGTCAGGCACGACAAGCATGGGGATTTTTCTCCCACGGTTTTGGGGCGCGAGCTCTTTAAATACGTGGAAGAAAACTTTCTTGCCTATCCCGTTTGAGTTGGTCTTTTTTGTTTAGGTGTCTGGCCTGCCTGCCGGCAGGCAGGCACCCCTCATTTGTGGCCTGACACCAGCAGTTAATTCTGAGTACTAGTAGAATTATTAATCAAACCGGAAGAGCTAGAGGTAGCCGAGACACCCAGAAGACAAACCTCTTGCCAAGGGACATAATGAGAAGAAAATCTCTGGCTAACTTTGTTTTCATCAGAAGCTCCCGGTTTATAGGTAACCACATAATCAAAATAAGCATCAGCTCCATTATGCGCCTTTTCGGTGCATTTTTTTTCGCCTGGCTTCAAATCGGTCGTTTCCACAATTCTAGTTGGCGCCGGTTTTACAATATTATAAATAGTCGGCTTAGATACTTCGATCTTCCGTCCATCACTCACTCCCCAAAAATCAAAATAAATATCATTGCCAGAAATTCGCGATTGAATAATCACATAATTTCCAGTATCGTTAACAAAACGAAAATCTGGCTTGGGAATATAAATCGTCGCATCCATACCAGCCGGCTCATAATAAGCCACCCGATAAGAATGATTGCGTCGTTCAGTAATCGGAAGACCCGAATAAAGAGCGGCTCGAAAAACAGTAGTGCCAATCTGACACAAACCACCACCAAACTCTGGGATAGTTTTGTTATCTTTAATAACTAATTCTGGCAAATAGCCAGATTTTTCATCAACATCGCCCAATACCTTGACCAAGGAAAATTCTTCCCCGGGCTTTAGCAGCGTTCCATTAACTGCGGCGGCGCCTACTTTGATATTATGGCGACGATTGGCTGGCGAACCAGCAAAATTAGAATGGCCAGTCCCGATTATTTCACGCACCTCAAACTCATTAGGATTAATGGAATCTTCGGCCTTCACAACATTAACCAGTAAAACTAGTTTGCTTTGTCGACTCTTAGCAAAATTATCAATAATTAGATCGACGGTTTTAGCGATGTCCAAAGACAAGCCATCATTTTTGGACTGAAAGCTAGTGACCCGACCATTTTTGATTTCAAATCTAGTAATTTGCGGCTGAGAATCTATTTTGCTAGCTATTTCTGTTTTCAAATAATTTTCCAATTTGCTTCTATCAACTTTTAGCTCCACCGATTTAAAACGATCCTTGGAAAAAGACAACCAAGAAACTATAATTTTTTTATCAATTTTAAAACTCTGATTAAGAGCGCTGGTTCCGGTGGCTTGATATTCTAAACTTAGAGGGGCCAAGTCCAAAAAACTCTTGGCCAGCCCATTGGGATCAGAAATCTGACTTTTGAAAATTTCTGGCTCCACAATAGTACTTTCCAAAATTATAGGTCGATTAACAAAATCAGCCAAATTATCTTGGAGATCAGAAATAGCTGTTGGATAATCCAAAGATTCACCGGCTTGCTCTGATTTTACGCCCAGCTCCAAAATATCTTTGTCTTCTTTGATAATTTCCAGGCTCGCATTTTGCATAGTCACTTTCAAGGGATCAAACTCGCTCAGCAAGGCCTGGCTAAAAATATCTTGATCAAAATTATAAACTGGAGTCAGACGGGTACCAAAAAAATAAGCTTTTAAAACCGGCCAAAAATTAGAACCAGAATTGCCTCGACCATAACCCAGGACTAGATTAGTACTTTTGGGCTCGTCAAAGCTCAACCAATTTTCCGCCAATTCACTACCCGGAGGCCAAATTAACAATAAGGGTTTTTTGGTATCTTTGTAAAAAACGGTGACCGCCGAAAAATTATCAGCAATACGCGAGTTGATGGCGCTGGCGACCTGTGCCTGATTTAAGCCCGACAAATCTAATTCACCCAAATAAACATGCGGGTAAACCCGACCGGCATATTCTTTTTTTAAAAAATTATAAAAACCCATGGCTGTTAACAAAATAAGCACAACAACAATGGCGATAATTAATAATATTTTCTTTCGCATATTTTAATTTTCAGGCTGGTCAGCCTTTAATACCTCTTTTAAAATATCTTGAGCTAATTCTTGGTTGTAACTAGACAAATCACGTTGCGGATGAATAGAAAAAAAATAAACAGCCCCAACCACTAAGTCGCTGGGGGCTTTATCGGCTGGCCAATAAAAAAAACGGCCGCTGTCATCACTGAAGACCGCTTGGCCATCTCGGAGTTCATTAAATTTTAGAGAAATAGTCATATCAATCTTTAGATTGGATAAAAATCTTATTGCCAGTATCCTTTTTTTTGTGCAAAACAATACTCAAAACCCCATTCTCGATATAAGCCTCAACTTTTCGATCATCAACGGCTTGAGGCAAAACGATTGACCGAGAAAATGCACCCCAATAACATTCTTGGTACAAATAATTAACATCTCGTTGAGTGAGATCAGATTCTCTCTTGCCTTTAATGGTGAGCAAATCATTATCAAGAGCAATACTTAAATCATCAGTCCGCACCCCGGCCACTCCAGCTCTTACTATTATCTTATCATCTTCACTGTAAACATCAACCAAAAGTTCAGCCTCGTTTAAATCGGGACTAAGCCAATTATCATTACTAGGATGCTTAATAGCTTTTTCTTGAAATAAAGGCATAGAGTTTAAATTTTATTTAGTGCTTGCACTGCTACCATACCCTTCTTCGCCAAAGGCTACGAAGGGCACTACTTCGCTTCTCTAAGCGTAGTGATGTTATTCTAATTGAGTGCGTGCACTACGTAGCTCAACGCGTTAGCGTTGAGCGAAGTAGTGCGTCCAGGAGGATTCGAACCTCCGACCATCTCCTTAAGAGGGAGCAGCTCTACCAGCTGAGCTATGGACGCTTAATTATTTTGGAACACATAGTAGCTGGGGAGGGACTTGAACCCTCGACCTCGACGTTATGAGTGTCGCGCTCTAACCACCTGAGCTACCCAGCCTCAATTATAATATTTTTATATAGTGCTTGCACTTCGTAGCTCAACGCGCTAGCGTTGAGCGAAAACAACTAACTTCTGCCCTTCTTCGCCAAAGGCTACGAAGGGCACTACTTCGCTTCTCTAAGCGTAGTTACACTATTTTAATTAGTGCGTGCACTTCGTAGCTCAACGCGCTAGCGTTGAGCGAAGTAGTGCACCCAGCAGGATTTGAACCCACAACCTCTTGGTCCGAAGCCAAGCGCTCTATCCAGTTGAGCTATGAGTGCTCATCTTAAATCTGATTATTTAACACCTCATTTAAATTAAATAATCAGATTTAAGATGAATTAAAAATTAATAATTAATAATTAAAAATTTTTAATTGCTAGATTTTAATTCATCTTTTAATCTTTTGCCAGTTTTGAATTTGGCCACTTTAACCGCCGGAATCTTGATTCGTTCTTTGGGATTTCGAGGATTAACTCCGCCTCGCGCATAGCGAAGCATTGATGAAAAAGTACCAAAGCTAGCAATAGTTACCTCTTCACCTTTTTTCAATTTAGCAATAATCGTCTCCACCAAAACTCCCAAAACTTTCTCGGCCTGACGACGACTTAAGCCTTCTACTTTTTTAGTTAATTCCTCAATTAACCCAAGCTTGTTCATAAAATTAAATTTTAGCGAGCATATTCGGTCACTCGCATTTCCCGAATAATATTAACCTTGATTTCTCCCGGATATTTCAATTCGGCTTCTATTTTTCTAGCAATATCGCTAGCCAAGTTCTGGGCTTGCAAATCATCAATCTGATCAGGCATAACAAAGACCCTAACTTCTCGACCAGCCGAAATAGCATACACCTTTTCTACGCCCGTAAAAGTATTGGCAATATTTTCTAATTCCTCTAAACGTTGCAAATAATTTTCTCGCGTATCGCTTCGAGCTCCAGGTCGAGCCGAAGAAATCGCATCAGCCACTTTGACAATAATCGAAATAAGATCGCCCGGATTGTCTTCATGATGCTTGGCAATCGGATTAATAATATCTTCGGACAAATTAAATTTTTTGGCAATATCCCGACCGATCTCATTATGATTACCCTGAATCTCATGATCAACCGCCTTACCAATATCATGCAGGAGTCCTCCTTTTTTGGCAATAGTCACATCAGCTCCCAATTCCTCAGCGAGCATCGCTGATAAATGAGCCACTTCAATCGAATGACGCAAAGCATTTTGACCATAAGAGGTCCGATATTTTAAACGGCCCAAAATCTGCACAAGCTTGGGATCAAAACCAGCCACCCCGACCTCATACATAGCTTCTTCACCGGCTTTTTTAATATCCACCGCAATCTCCTGCTTGGCTCTGTCGACAGCGTCTTCAATTTTGGTCGGATGAATTCGTCCATCTTTGATTAAATAATCTAAGGCCTTTTTAGCAATATGCCGACGAATTAGAGAAAATCCAGAAATAGTAATAGCATTAGGAGTATCGTCGACAATAATCTCGACCCCAGTCATTTGCTCAATCGATTTGATATTGCGACCTTCACGACCGATAATTCGGCCCTTCATTTCATCGCTCGGCAAATCAACAGTGGTGGTAGTGAGCTCCGGAGTATAGCTAGACACCAGACGCTGCATAGCGTTGGCTAGTAAATTCTTGGATTTTTCCTCGATGGCGTCGTTGTTTTCGTTTTCCAATTTTTTGATTCTAACTAACAAATCCTCCTGATATCTTTCTTCCAAATTTTTGAGTAAAACTTTTTTGGCTTCATCTTGAGTCAGGCCAGCAATCTTTTCGAGCTTGGCCATTTGTTCTTCTTTGATGCCCTTGATCTCCTCTTTGATCTCCTGCACCTCATTAACCTTGTCGTACAATTTTTGTTGCTTGTCTTGCAGGTCTAATAATTTTTGGGAAAAAGAATTCTCTCGTTGCTCCAATCTTTTTTGCAATTCATTGATCTCCTTACGTCGAGCACTCTCCTCTTGTTTGGCTTCAGCCAAAATTTTGAGAGATTTTTCTTGGGCATCCAATTCTATCTTTTTTTGTTTGGCTCGAGCCTCATCTAGAATCTTCTCGGCCTTGGCCTGTGCGCCATTGACCGACAAGGTCGCTTTTTTACGATACACCAAATAACCGATACCAAAGCCCAAAGCTAAAATCAGTGCATAAACGATATAAATCATAATTTTAAAGTCCAATTTTTAGGAAGACGGCCAATATTAAAAAGCCTGCGATTTGTGTCTATAAATTTTATGTAAGAGAAATTTATTTTAAACAAAGGGGTTTCTTCCAGATTCCTAAAAACGGTCGTAATTAATTAATAAAACTAATATAAATAAATTTAGCACACTTTTTTTAGCTTGTAAAGTTAGCCAAAAAATCAACTATTCTTTACTTTTTTCGAATATTTAGTTAATATGGGTTTATGGTAATTGCCTGTGCGCCCTTCGACTCCCGTCGGTCGCTCAGGGCAAAAAATCGCGGAGCGATTTTTTGGGTTTATAGCTCAGTTGGTTAGAGCGCTACGTTGACATCGTAGAGGTCCCCTGTTCGAGTCAGGGTAAACCCACAGCGAATTTTGCTCATCGCAAAATTCCCAGTAATTTGTAATTTGTAGTTAGTAATTAGGACATGGAGAATTAATAAAAAAATTCGCTGTCCCAAAATACTAAATACAAAATACTCACCCAAATAACCAAACTAAAACAACCGCTAATTAGCGGTTGTTTTGTTTTATTGAATTATCTAAAAATTACTTCGGTCGAATCTTTTCTAGGGTCTGATCGTCTTTCATAATCTTTTTAACCACAAAATACAAAATAGCCATCACAATAATAAAGGTTAGAAAAGCACTGATAATTGAACCGATATCAAAAATCGCTCCATTTACTTCATAAGTCATTTTGCTAAAATCTCGACCAGAAAAAATAGCTTTAATAAACGGCATAAATAATCCCTTGACCAGCGAATCCACCAAATCCTTAGACACTTGGGCCACGATGACACCGATGGCCAGCCCAATCACTGCGTATTCTTTTAAGAAATTTTTCAGGCCACCAAAAAAACTAAAAGTTCGGCTGCCTTCTACACTTTTTTTGAATTGATCAAATTTTTCCTTACTAATCATAAAATTATTCAGCCTTTTCTTTTTCTTTTACCAAGACAATGGTTTTGGCTCGAATATCAGCCATGAGTTTAGCATTGTCTCGCAAAAATTGTTTGGCATTTTCTCGACCAGTGCCTAATTTTATCTCATTATAAGTATAGGTAGCACCAGATTTTTTGACGATACCATATTCGCTAGCCAAATCTAACAAATCCCCTGACACCGAGATACCTTCATTGTACATAATATCAAATTCAGCCGTTCTAAAGGGAGCGGCCACTTTGTTTTTGACAATCTTGGCCTTGACTCGATTGCCGATCATCCGCTCTCCTTGTTTGATCTGAGCAAGTCGTCGCACTTCAATTCTAACTGAACAATAAAATTTCAAAGCATTGCCACCAGTGGTGGTCTCCGGACTGCCAAAGAAAACTCCAATCTTGTTTCTAATCTGATTAATAAAAATAACAATGGTTTTAGTCTTAGAAACAATGCCAGTTAATTTTCTCAGCGCCTGGCTCATTAGCCTGGCTTGCAGACCCATGTGCTGATCACCCATATCGCCCTCAATCTCCCGCTGAGGGACTAAAGCGGCCACACTGTCTACAACTACCACATCAACAGCATTAGAACGAACCAGGGTCTCTACAATCTCCAGGGCCTGTTCACCAGTATCAGGTTGAGAAATGAGCATGTCTTTGATATTAACTCCAATTTTTTTCGCATATTCAGGATCAAGAGCGTGCTCGGCATCCACAAAGGCGGCAATTCCACCTTTTTTTTGTACTTCTGCCACGATATGTTGAGCCAAAGTAGTTTTGCCTGAAGCCTCTGGTCCAAAAATTTCAATAATCCGACCTCGCGGAACACCAAAAATTCCCAAGGCAATATCTAGCGACAAACAACCAGTCGAGACTACATCGACATCGGTTTTGCGCACATCACCAAACTTCATAATAGCCCCCTCACCAAACTTATCTTTAATCTGGGTCATAGCCGCTAGAGCGGCATCATTTCTTTGACCAGAGTCTTTAGAACTCATATCAATTTTGGGTCGACTAGCTGTTTTCATAAATTTGTTCTTTCCGCCGAGGGACGAAATATCTTAACGGAAATTATATTAATTAATAATTTATAAACTAAGGACAATTACCATCTGGAGTTAGCAAGGTCGAAGCTTGACCATTACAACAAGATGGATTCTCTTCACTGGCCACACAACCTGGCCCACTAGAAGGTTTAAAACAATTCTGATAAATATCTTTGATACCCGATCCAGCCTGAGCCGAATAATTAATAGCTTCATCAAATAGAGAATGATTAATAGTGGCTCTAGTCATATCATAACGACCATCAACTGGCGACAAATCAATATTTTGACTAGTAATCCAATAACCCACCGGCTGATTAGTTTTGTTGAACAAATTAATCATTTTATGATCAACAGTACTAGTACCACTAGGCGTTTTGATGCTCCCAGTTCTGAGAGTACTTTGCATCATCATTTTATTAAAATCAATAATAATTGGATTGCTGAGATCAACATTGCCCAATCCGGGAGCCGGCACAATATTAGTAATCTGCGGAGCGCTAGCTTCTAATCTGTCGGTTACAAAAAATGAAAAACGATACGAATCTTTAAAATTAGGATTGCGAACATTTTCGTCATAAAAACTAAGTGGTCCATCACTACTTTCATCTCGATTACCATTCAAAGAGTTGAAAGCTGCATCGACTATTCCAGCCGTCAGGGGTTTAAGGGCCAAGGGATAATTTTTGTTAGCCGAATTTTGGCAGACCTTGCTAGCCCCGCAAGAATTATAAGGAGCAAAAGCCGAACAATCGCCACTGCTCGTACAAGGATTAAGAGCGGCCGCGACCAACTCAACTTGCAAATGAGCACTGGGCGGCAAACAATAAATTTTTTCACCACAACCATTCATGCCACATTCCGTAGTGCTTTGAAATTCTAAAGTTCGATAATTATTAGAAATTAGCCAACGCCCAGCTACTGGAGCATTATTGTCAGCTAAGTTTATAACTCGAATAGTGTTTTTCACCTCATCCGAACTACCGGACACGGTCATCGGATTAATAGGTTCGCTAAAATTGATTTGAATAATCGAATTCATGGGCTTGTCTTGTTTGTCGCCCACCGTAACACTAATTTTTTCGTCCTGTCCGCCAGCCATACCGGAGACCGCAATATTGTTAGAATTATTGGTTGCCAAAACCAAGTTGTTTCCAGCTTCTCCACTAGCCTTGAAACGGATAATAGCCTTACTAGACTTGCTAGAAGCTTCAATATCATCCCGACCACTTAGAACCGAGGCAATATTATCAGCCTGATCATTCAAATTAGTGGCCCGCAAAATTTCATAAGCCCCAGCCGCACTAGCCACAAAAGTATAGACCGATTGACCAATACTAATATTGTCAGCTCTAATTTCTGGATTGACTTCAATCGACCAAGAATTACCAGCGGTGGGCGTGAAACCATCAAACTTAACTAGAAAATAACCAGGAAAATTAACTTCACCATTATTAATATTGAAAATACCCAGTGAGCTATCTGAAAATAATTGAGCTCGATTACCACTCAAAATAGTCACCTTAAAAGATTCGGTCGATCCATGGTAATCTCTATCCATCGTTACTTTCAAAGAATTTGGCCAACCCTGACTGCTGGGGGGATTATTGGCGACTGATTTCAAAGTAGCTGCCTGAAAAGTTTGCGGTAAAGACAAAACCGTAAATGATCCCATGGCTGATTTAGCTGACTGTAAACTCTCGGTTTTATCAGCCTGATTATCAGGTTCTGGGAAAATTCCCGCGCTCAAAACCTGAGGTGGGGTCAAATCTATTTTGTTATCAATCGCAAATTCCCAAGCCAAATAATCAGAACTACAAGTGCTAAACATAGAACTATTATCAGCTTTTTTTATTTCGCTAGTTAAACGCACCGTAAACCACACCCCATCACTAGTGACCGGAAAATACCCAGGCAGAGATATAATCAAAGTCTTGTTGTCTTTTTGATTAACCAAAGCATCTTTAATATTAGTAGCCTCTTTATCGCCAATAGTTGACTCATAAATCTTGACACTAGCCGGATTAATTTTTTGACAATTACTGGTATTATCACAAGCACAGGCTGTGCCACTATCATTGACACAAATAGTATCCAATTTCAATTCTTCTTTGAAAGTAATCAGGATGGCGGTATTTTTGGCAATGCCTTTTTGACCAGGCTCAGGATAAACCGAATCAACCGAGCAAGATCCCAGGGCTCCTAGCCCTAAGCCCGGATTGATATTTTTGCCACCACTGCCATTATCAATATCGCCACCATTACCAGAGGCCCTCATCAAACGATTCAAAATAAAAAAGGTAATCCCCCAGGCTGACAAAATAATTAATAGACCAATGATTCCATTGCGCAAAACTTTTTTGGCTTCAGTGATTTTTTCTTCATTGCCATTTGAGGTCATCCATTTAAACCCAGCAATCAAAATAAAAATTACCGCAATCGCCCCCAAAAACATCATGGCAATATTTACAATTCTAGACACAATTCTCAGGGGATTATCACTACTAAGTTGGATAACGTTATTTATTTCATTAAGCCCCACATCTTGAGCCAAAGCAATTTTGCCAAACAAAAATAAGCCCACGGCTAACAAAGGGAAAAACATGGCTTTAATTAAGCGCTGATTTCTAAACATTGACTCGAAATTTAGGCTCTTTTATCAATTAAATTATAGCATTAATTTTAATTTTTCAAAAGTCCTGGGGTCTGACCCCATATTTGATCAATCTAAAATAAATTTTTTAAATCCTTTTAAATCGCCAAACATCTCTTTAATTTTTTCCTTTTTAACACAACCGGTATCTGATACATTTTGAATAATTTCCGAGTAACTACTCCAAGGCCATTTTTCCGGAGAATCAACTAATCCACTTCTAACCGGATTAAGGGCGACATACTTTATAAGGGTAAGCAAATATGATTCCCTAGTAATAACCCTGGATTTATATCTCCCTTGAAAAAGATGGCCAACCCTCTTATGTAAAAAATTAAATTTTTGAGCATAAAACGCATTTAAATCTTTCATGCCGACGGCCAAATTTGCCAAAGGAGTTTTAACCACCAAGTGATAATGATTGGGCATCAGACAATAGGCAAAGGAGACCCACTGACATTCCTTGATAGCCTCAGATAAAAATTTTAAAAACAGCTCATAATCAGCATTAGAGGTAAATATTTTTCTTTTATTATTTCCTCTAGATAAAACATGGTAAAGCGCGTCTTCATATTGAAGCCTTAAAAGTCTACTCATAGTTTTAATTTTAGAATTTCAAAAAACACGCCCCTAAATAACTTAGAGAGGCGTGCTAAATTGAAAACTAATTATTTTATTATTTGATCAGATTTTAAATCCTATCTTTAAAAAAATCAAGTGGGGTCAAGTGGGGTCAGACCCCAGGGGAATTTTATTAAAAAATAAGGTGTTTTCATGTGGCCACCAAAAAATGGGGTCAGACCCCAGGGTTAAAAAAGACAAGTTAAGAAGGGGCGCTGATCAATTTGGCGGCAATCTTTAAAATTCCGGCTCCATTCTTGGATGTTCTCAAAAACCCTAAAAGTTTGCGGGTTCAAGCTGGTTTTGATATCCCGATTGTAAAACCAAAACAAAGACAAAAACATAAGCACTAAAAATAAAACGACTGTTAGAAATTGACGAAGATTCATATTAATTTTGATTGAATAATTTGATGATCATCAGCAAAAATATTGACCTGCCCATACTGGCCATCAAAACCAGGCTTAATAATCAAATTTCCGGATCGCATTCTATTTAGGCCGTCAATGATCCGTTTATCTAGACGATCTCCGACCTGATCTAGGTCTAAATCTAATAAAATTTTTAATTCACTGCCAAATTTTAGAATCAAATCATTGTATTCCTTATTAACCTTCAAAGTATTTAGACCGGTCACCCCCAAAGCTTCAGCAATAATTTTTTTGAGACCAACAATTTTTTTAAAAGGAGCCATATTATCTGGAATATAGCCGAGTGATCGATCAGCCAATTCATCGACTCGGTACAAAACACCAATCACTAATTCTTTTTTACAAATTGGACAGATTTTATGTAATTTTTTGGTAGTCTCTGGCTCAGACGAAAAACTACATAAACGATGCCCATCAAAATGATACATGCCTTCTTCGGGATAAAACTCAATGGTTCCTAAGAGTTTTTTCAGGTCTCGTTTTTTAATAATATTATAAATTTCACTATAAGTAATCTCTTCTAAGTCCATGATGGTCGCTTCACGCCCTAAATTTCCCAAGCTATGAGCATCGGAGCTAGACAGGCAAGTCAAATTATCCAATTGTGAAACTCGCCAATTCATCTCCGGGTCGCTCGACAAACCAGTTTCATAAGCATAGATATTTTTGGTTTGTTCCTGAAAACAATCAAGCAAAGAATCAAAGCCCGATTTAGAACCAAACACTGCATACCAGGGGGTCCAAATATGCGCCGGATAAATCAAAAAATCTGGATGGATTTTCAAACATAGGTCCACTAATTTGGGGGCAGACATCCCCAAAATTGGCCGACCGTCAGATTTCAAATTAAAACCCTTATCTAATTCCGTTCTTAATTCTTCGGCTGCTTCCAAATTAGGGGCATTAACCAGCAAATGAATTCGTCTAGCGCGAAGGCCATCCTTGTACACCAAAGACAATTCAGTGGCGATAGTAAATTTCAGTTTGTCATCAACGGCTTCCCGATGACGATACAATCCAGATCCTGGAAAAGTTTCGACCAATTCTCTTTTTATATCCAAAAACCACTGGGGATGGGTAAAATCACCAGTGGCTACAATATCAAGTCCTTTAATTCGCGCCGCTCTATCAATATTCTTGAGAGTGAGCTCAGAAGAACAGGCTCGGGCAAAGCGTGAATGGATGTGCAGATCCAGTATCTGTTTCATAAAATTTATAGCGATTAATATTGTTTATTTCGAAGCCGAGGACTGTTTGAGCCGGAGGCGAGTTCCGCAGGCGCAGAAATAAATAATATTAATCGCTATAAACACCTTACATCGTTTCAATGAGTTGAGCTTCGGCGACTTCCTTGCTAATTAGCCCTTGATTATACAATTCTTTAATATGTCGTCCGAAGGAAAGCATCCCATCTTGGTAACTAGTGTCAATAACATTTTTGATTTGAGTGAGTTTCTGATCCCGAATCAAGGTAGAAATAGCCGCGTTTCTGATCATCACCTCCCGCATCGCGATTCGCCCGCCACCAACCTTAGGAATTAATTTTTGCGAAATTACCGCGTTTAAAACATTAGCGAGTTGCGCTCGCACCTGACCCTGTTGATAAGGAGGAAAAACATCGATAATTCTATCAACAGTCTGGGCCGCATTAAAAGTATGCAAAGTCGCTAGGACCAAATGACCGGTTTCGGCCAAAGTCAAGGCCGTCGAAATAGTTTCCAAGTCACGCATTTCCCCGACCATAATCACATTCGGATCTTGACGCAGGACATGCTTGAGCCCGCTGGCAAAAGTTTCCATATCCGAATCAAGTTGACGCTGAACAATTATTGATTTGCTGGAAGAAAAAATATACTCAATCGGATCCTCTAGAGTAATAATATTATAACTAAAATTATCATTAAGATAATTAATCATCGCTGCCAGTGAAGTAGATTTACCACAACCAGTTGGTCCAGTCAGCAAAATCATGCCCTGACGAGCACCAAGTAATTTATAAATGACCTCAGGCATTCCAACATCTTCCAAACTGGGACGAAGCTCTCTGATAACCCGAGCTACAAAACTAATATTACCTCGCTCATAAAAAAGATTGATACGAAAACGATAATTATCAATTGAATAACCGAAATCCAAGTCTTTATTTTTATAAAATTTTTGCCGATGTTCAACATCTAGAAGAGTCTCAACGGCCTTGCTGAGTTCTTTGGAGCTAACAATTTCAAAATCATCATTAGTCCCTTTAAATAAGGTATCAATTGGAAATAATTCCCCATCAATTCTAAAAAACGGCTTAAGCCCTTTCACCACATGCAAGTCCGAAGCATTATTTTGGGCGGCTAGAGTTAATAAGCGTTTAATGTCCATATTTTTTAAAATTAAAAATTACCACTTCTTTTTTTTGAGTCCATTTTCAGCGGCCATAATCTGGGCCTCTTGTTTGCTGGTCCCCTTACCAGTAGCAATGAGAACTTCGTTTAGATAAAGGCCAACAGTAAAAACTTTTTCGTGGTCTGGGCCTTCTTCGCTAATAGTTTTATAAACCGGAGTAAAACCCTCGTGCTCCTGAGCAATTTCTTGAAATTTTGATTTGGGATCCAAATACAAATGATTTTTTAAAATATACTCTAATTTAACCAAAATATGCTTATGGACAAAAGTTGAAGCTGGTTCTATTCCGCCGTCCAAATAAATAGCTCCAATAATCGCCTCTACAGCATTGGCCAAAATATAAATCCGGGCCTTGCTGTTTTTGTCCTTGGCCTCGCCTTTAGACAAAAGCAAATAATTTTCAATTTTTAAATCTTCGGCAATCGAATGAAGCATTTTGGAATTGACCAAGCTAGCTCGCCAATTAGTCAAATCACCCTCAGGGGTATTTGGAAATTGCTTATATAAATATTCGGTAATAATAATTTCCAAAACTGCGTCACCCAAAAACTCCAAACGCTCATTATGACCAAAATGAAAATCAGGGTGCTCATTAATATAAGACCGATGAACCAGGGCCTGTTCCAAAAGATCCTGGTTCTTAAAATTGGTGCCTAAATTTTTTTGTAGCTTATTGAAATCCATAACTATTCAGTGGTTTCTATCGCCGGCTCGTGCTCGGCTTTTTCTTTGGCAATCGCTTCTTTGGCGGCTTTGATTTTTTCGGTAATCGCTTCCCGCTCAGCTTTTTCGTTTTCCGGCAAATCGTTATAAATTGCCCCCAGGACTCCATTGATAAACTTACCAGAAGAATCTCCGCCAAAAGCTTTGGCTATTTCAATAGCTTCATTGATAGCCACCCGAGGTGGGATATTGTCGGCAAAGAGCATTTCGTAAATACCAATTCTAAGAACATTGCGATCAACAATAGTAATTTGTTCTAACGGCCATTCAGTGGCATACTTTTTGATTAGATTATCAATGAGATCCAGGCGTCCTAAAACTCCTTTAATAATTTCCATGGTAAAACCACCATCATGAAATTGAGGGGCAAAGTTTTTAAAATTCTCCATCATGAGCTGTTCGACATTTTCATTGTGTCGACCATTGAAATCCCAGGCAAACAAAGTTTGCATCGCGATAGTTCGAGCTAAATGACGATTGGACATGTTATTAAAATTTTAATTATTTCTTTTTAGCTTTAGCCTTTTTGATTTTAACTTTAATTACTTCTTTGCCTTTGTAATTACCACAAAAAGCGCAAGCCTGATGAGGTCTAAGAGCTTGACCACATTTAGGGCATTTATTCAGAGTAACTTTTTTCAAAGCTAGGTGCGCCCGATTTTTACCAACGGCACTCTTAGTTCTTCTTTTTTTAGGATTAGCCATATTTTTATATTTTTATTATATCATAATTAGGAATTAGATTAAACTTGCTGAGCTGAGACGCCAGGTTTAGCACCCATCAGCTTGTCCCAAGCCTCTTTTTCAATGGTTTCTTCCACTAGTAACACCTGAACGATTTTTTCTAAATCATCTTGGTGGCTAGTAATGATTTCTTTAGCTCGGAGACCGGCTCGGCTAATAAAATTAGCGATCTCGTTGTCAATTTGTTCAGCAATTTTTTCGCTATAATCACGCTGCTCGTGAATCTCTCGACCCAAGAAAATCATTTCTTCTTTTTCGCCATAAGTCCTCAGCCCCAGGGATTCGCTCATGCCATAATCGGTCACCAGTCTTCGAGCCAGAGCCGTGGCTTGACGCAAATCTGACGTAGCGCCGGTAGTTACATCGCCAAAAATTTCTTTTTCAGCAATTTGACCAGCCAAAAGCACTGACAATTCTTCCAAAAATTCTTCGCGTCTATGTAAATGCCGATCAGTTTCTGGCAACTTCAAAGTATAGCCACCGGCCTGACCGCGAGCAATAATCGAAATCTTATGAACTGGATCAACGTTAGGCAAATAATGAGCCACAAGAGCATGACCCGCTTCATGATAAGCAGTAATCTTTTTTTCTTGATCAGTAATTACTCGACTACGACGCTCTGGACCCATCATGACTTTTTCGATAGATTCATACAGCTCGGACATACCAATCTCTTTTTTACCTAAGCGAGCGCTCAGAATGGCCGCTTCATTTAAAACATTTTCCAAATCAGCCCCACTATAACCCGGAGTGCGAGAAGCAATTAAATTCAAGTCAACATCTTTGGCTAAGGGTTTTTTGCGAGCATGCACATCCAAAATCGCTTGACGATCTTTGATATCTGGCAAATCAATGACCACTTGCCGATCAAAGCGACCAGGACGAAGCAAGGCTGGATCTAAAACATCTGGTCGATTAGTGGCCGCAATGACAATCACATTAAGATGAGATTCAAAGCCATCCATTTCCACCAAGATTTGATTGAGAGTTTGTTCTCTTTCGTCATGAGAACCGCCCATTCCTGACCCGCGTTTGCGACCAACCGCATCAATTTCATCAATAAAGATTAAACAAGGCGCGCTCTTTTTGGCTTTTTGGAATAATGATCTAACTCGCGAAGCTCCGACGCCCACAAACATCTCCACAAATTCCGAACCAGACATATGATAAAACGGCACATTGGCTTCACCGGCCACCCCCTTGGCCATTAAAGTTTTACCAGTACCCGGGGCACCTAAAAGCAAAACACCCTTAGGAATGCGAGCGCCTAAATCTCGAAATTTTTTGGGAAATTTCAAAAACTCCACTACCTCTTGCAATTCCTCCTTGGCTTCTTTGGCTCCGGCGATATCATTAAAAGTGACCTTTTGTTTGGTATCTTTATTAGCATCATTAGGAGATGATTGACCAAAACTCATAGCCCGATTATTAGACCCCGAAACTCCCCGCATGGTGAAATAAATAAAGGCGCCGATTAATAGCAAGGGCAAGAGTATCGGTAAAACACTGAGTAACCAAAAATTTAGTCGACTGTCGTCTTTGACATTAACGCTCACCCCGTTCAATTTACTGGGATCAACATTTAGATTTTTGAGCATGCCCGAAAACGATTCACCAGGATCTTTTTTGACAATTTTTTTCTGCCCATCTTTTAGAGTCAATTCGATATCATTACCAGAGACCAAAATGTTAGTGACTTGAGAAGTATTTATTTTGTCGGTCATAAATTCCCAGCCCACAATCTCGGTTTTTTTGCCTACTGAAGAAAACGAACTAAAAATTGCCGCCAAAATCAAGAAGACGAAAAAATAAATCAAAAAGTTTTTCATCAAGTTTTTCATAACATTAGTATAGCAACCAGCAGTTGCCTATTCAAGACCTTCGGTTTTATTATTTTCCTCATCAGTCTCAACGTTTTTCTTGGCGCTAAGCGCCTTGCGAGAACCGCCGGCCACAAGTTTTAGAGCCAAGCGATGATCCTCGGGAGAAATAGAAAGAATCTCAAATTCCCGTTCTTCACCGACTTTAAAGAGTTCAATTATTTTATCATTTTTACCTAAATCAAGTTGAGTAATATGCGCCAAACCATGAATATCATCGTCGAGCTTCACAAACAAACCAAAAGGATTAATCTTGAGGATGACTCCCTTGACTGGCTGACCAACACTATAACGTTTAGCCGCTTCCTGCCAAGGATCTTTCATGATTTTTTTGGCACTCAAGAAAATTTTGTTGCCATCCAAATTAATAATCTCGGCTTTGATAGTATCGCCAACTTTGTATAAAGCACTCGGAGAATCAATTCTCTGCCAAGCTAATTCAGAGATATGAATTAATCCCTCAATATTATCATCAAAAGCCACAAAGACACCAAAATTGGTAACCGCCATAATCTTGCCTTCCACCACTTGGCCAACTTTGTATTTATCTAATAAGGGTTTTTGTTTTTTGTTCCAAACATCTTTTTCACTGAAAATAATTTTATTATCATCGGGGTTCAAAGTAATCACATTCACTTCTAATTCTTGGCCGGCAAAAGATTTCAATTTTTCCAAAATCTTGCTCTTGTCACCACCGGAAATTCGCGGATAATTTTCTGGAGCTAATTGTGAGACTGGCAAAAAACCGCTGATCTGACGAAAATTACAAAGTAGTCCGCCTTTGTTGGCATCAATTACTTTGACCGTGACAGTTTCTTTGTCTTTGTAGGCCAAGCGCAAAATCTCCCAAGCTTTTTCTTGACCGACTTGTCTAAATGACAATTCCAACTCACCATTTTCGTTTTCAGCTTCTACCACCTTGGCTTCAATTTCATCGCCAGGTTTTAGATCGGCATATTCTTTGGCTTCATCATAAAGTTCTGGTCCTCTAATAATACCAGTGAGCACTCCATCCACATCTAAACGCACCTCGGCTTTGGAGGCGGACAAAACTAGACCCTTCACAATGTCGCCGACTTGCGGGACCTTGATATCTTCTTTGTCTAACAACTTTTGAAAATCGTCATTAGGAGAAGCCGTAATTTTAGTAGACATAATAAAAAAAGACTAAATTAACCTCTTGGCTTAAAAACCAAGCAAGTCCCAGGCCCGCCCCAGCCTAGATTGTAAATAATGGGCGTTAATTTAATTAATGACTAAATAATAGCGGAAAACTTTAAAAATGGCAAGATGTTGACAACTATACAAATAAATGATAAATTCTTCTATTATTAATAGAACTTTAACAATATTAAATAACCTTTAAACATTATTGGATAATGAAAGATTTGATGAAAAAATTATTAGGAGTCAGCGCCGGCATTGCCGTGACGCTACTCCTCACCCTCAACTTATGGGGAAACGCCTGGTGGCAAATGGCCATAGCTATTATCGCCGGAACACTGATCGGATTACTGATAGCCCACCCCATAACCAATGGAAGAGGATTCTTAACGGCGATTGCCAAATCACTCAGTTTTACAGCCAATTATTTTTGGCCAATAATTTTGAAACTCCAAAAAGTAGGAGCTAAAAAAATAGAGACTGAACAATACACAGCCGAAAGATTTAATAATAAAATCGCAAGCACACTACAATTTTTTTGTATTTTCTCTATGATTTTGATGTTTGCAGTAATACTTTATCTAGCCCATATCCACTACAACGAAGACAAACCATGGGTAATCATAGTTTTTATGATCGGCTTCGTATTATTAATTATTTTTCCTCTAGGAGTTTTAACGGACTGCACTGGATTGTCTAACTGGGCAAAAACAATAAGCGAAGAAAGACAAATTCAAATCTGGGGACAAAAGATCATCTCTAATAGATTTGAATTTTATCCAAAAACCGAAGAAGAATTCAGACAGGCAATCTGGCAATCATTTTTGACATCAGCTAAAACAAAAATGAGGATATATTTTATGCGCTTGTTTCAGACAAATATTAATTATTGTTATGGCCATACTATTTGCCATTGCCGAAATTCTGGCCTTCCCTTTTGTCTTCTTATTTTTCCTACTCCACGGAATAAACAAAGGCCGGAACAACTGGTTAATTATACTTGGAATTATTATCGGCGGGCTCATCGGCACCTGGCAGGCTTCCTGGTTTTGGGGATTTGGATCTGGCTTAAGCTTTGTCCTGGCCACCGCTCCACTACCGCAAAGGGAGGTAAAGTTCTTTCCCGTCTTTAGATGGAAGGGCTTTAGCGATTCGGTCCAAAAAATCTGGGCTTGGTAAACAATTAAAAAGTTCATACCAAAAAAAGGCAGTCATCCGACTGCCTTTTTAATTTGCTGTTAACTTTGATTAAACTTTTATCACCACCGGTAGGACCATGGGGCGCCGTTTGGTTTGGGAAAAAAGAAATTGCCCAACTTCCATCCGAATTTTATTTTTTATAAAATCATCATCAATCGGCAAATGACTAGCCTGATCTTTAACAATCTTTTTGGCAATCTGCCGAGTCTTTTCAATAAGGTCTTTGTTTTCTTTCATATATACAAAACCGCGAGAAATGAGATCGGGATTACCAATAATATCACTAGTCTTGGTATCAATAGTGGCAATGACCACAATCATGCCGTCTTCGGCCATCATCTGTCTGTCGCGTAAAACAATATTAGAAACATCACCCACGCCGAGTCCATCAACCATCACATGATCGGTCATGACTTTTTCTTTGGTAAGCACGCCAACAACTTTATTATTAATCTTTTTAAATTCCAAAACCTGACCATTGTCGGCTACAAAAATATTGCTTTTGGGAATTCCGACTTGTTCGGCTAATTCGGCATGAGCTCTGAGCATATAATGATTAGCTTCAATAGGCATAAAAAATTCAGGTTTGATGAGTCGCATCATTAATTTCAAATCTTCTTGCTTGGCATGACCACCGGCATGAATATCCAACATTTTGTAGTTAATAACTTTGGCCCCTTGGCGAACAATTTTGTCCATTAGACTTTGAATAGTTCGTTCGTTGCCCGGAATGACCGAAGATGAAAATAACACGGTATCGCCATGGCCAAAACTAATGAAGCGATGTTCACCATCGACCACGCGATTCAAAAAGGCGCCGTTGGTTTCTCCTTGAGCTCCGGTCCCAATAATAATCAATTTATCTTGAGGAAATTTGGCCAAATCGCGATCTTCGATTAATAATTTTGGATTAAACTTCAAATAACCGATTTGATGAGCCACTTCGACATTTTCATTAATGCCGCGACCCTGCAATGATACCCGCCGACCGTACTTGGCGGCTAAATCAAATATTTTTTGAATACGACTGAGCTGAGAAGCAAAGGTTCCAATAATAATTCGGCCAGTAATTTTTTCAAAAATTTCATCAATTTCTTCACCAATGGCTGATTCTGATAATTGATAGCCAGGATGAGTAGCATCGGTGGAGTCCGACATTAACAACAAGACATCTTGAGCACCAATTTGGGCTACTCGATTTAAATCCGCCGGACGATCATTAACCGGTGAAAAATCGATCTTGAAATCACCAGTATGAATCACCTTGCCCACCGGGGTATCGACAATAATAGCAAAACAATCCGGCACTGAGTGATTGACCCGCATAAACCCGACAATAAAATTAGAACCTAATTTCAAAACAGTCGTCTCATCAATCTCTTGGATCTTGAGCGGTGGAGCACTTCTAAATTCGACTTGTCTTTTACGCACGAGCCCGGCCGTCATCTTGCCCATATACATCGGTGGGTTACCAATCTTGCCCATGATGTGCGGAATACCGCCAATATGATCATAGTGACCATGAGTAATAACCACACCTTTGATCCAATCGGTTTTGTCTTCTAGATAACTGATATTGGGAATAATATAATCAATACCGAGCATGTCTTCTTCCGGAAATTGGAGGCCCATGTCGATAATAATGATTTCTTTATTGTACTCAATGAGAGTCATGTTGCGACCAATCTCTTCTAGACCGCCCAAAACGATAATTCGTAATTTGTCTTTTTTGTCGCTATAACTAAAAACTTCTTTGCCCTGACGACCAGCTAAATTTGCCGAACGTCTGGGGCCGTAATTTGGTCGAGCATCCCGAGCAGGACGTTGACGATGTTCAGTATTAGACTTAATAGGTTTCACGGAAAAACTGCGAGGGGCCGAACCCGAATCGCTAGAACTGGCCCCGCGAGGCCGATACTTAGTAATCATAATGTTAGAGATAATTAAAACTTGAGTTTCTTTTTGGTTTTTATAAACCAATTATTAATTAGACTAAAGCGATCACTAGGATCGACAATAGTGGAAGAGTCAAAGCCGCGCAGGCTTTTACTTTGTAAATAAAGATAATTAGGAGAATACAAAAAGATAGCTGGCAAATCACTATTAATTTGATTTATAAAATTTTTATATTTTTCAATTCTTCTATTTTGGTCACTACTTAGGCGTCCTTCCTCTAGCCAAGTATCGACACTACTATTTTTGTAATCAGAAATATTGAGTCCATTGGCCGTGGCCTGAGAGGAATGCCAAAAAGCATAGACATCTGGATCGCCACCAGTCAAATAACTAAACAATAAAATTTCAAAATTACGAGATCTGATCACGTCTTCGACCACCGAATCAGCCGAGACAGTTTTGACCTCTATTTCAACTCCGATATCTTCCCAATATTTTTTGAGTTCAGAAGCCACCGCTAAATTATCAGCAGTATCTAAAACCGTCAAAGAAATTTTTAGTGGAGTATCGGCCTGATTTTTCTTTTTGGCCAGCTTCACTCGATACTTAGTCGAACTAGACAAAACGTAGCCATCTTCTTCTAATAATTTCATAGCCGCCGATGGATCAAAATAATACCGATTATCGATATTACCGACAAAAGTGTTCAAAGGAATGGGGGCATTACTAATTTGAGCATTTTCTCGTAAAGCATTTTTGACCAAAGAATCTTTATTGACAGCTAGAGCCAGAGCTTTACGAATCGCTGGATCACCCAGTAAAACATTGTTTTTTTGGCCAAAAAACAAAGCATTGATTTGAGGCCAAGACAATTTGTGCCAAGCCAAAGAATTTTTGGCCAAAACTTTTTCACTCAAATCTAGGGGCAAATAATTCAGGCCGTCGACTTCCTTAGAATTCAGGGCTCCGAGAGCTTCGGTGGCACTAGGATAAAATTTGAAAACCAACTGAGCAATATAGGGACCATCGCCAAAATAATCTTCATTGGCATCCAAAATATATTCTTTAATATCGCCATTTTTGTTTTTGACCAAAGAATTAAACTTGTAGGGACCTGAACCAACTGGCTTCAGATTCAAATCAGCCAAACTAGCACTAGAAGGATTAATACTAGCCCACAAATTTTGCGGCAAAATACCAATCGTCAAAAGTTCTAAAAAGCCAGCATAAGCTTCGCCCAAAGTAAATTGCACAGTATAATCATCTAGGGCTTGAATACCAATGCCCTGATAAATATTTCTCAAGGGAGAATTATAATCAGCGTTTTTAATAGCTTCAAAAGTAAAAACCACATCATCAGCTGTGAGGTCATCGCCACTAGTAAATTTGATGTCTTTTTTTAAATGAAAAGTGTAGGTTTTATAATCATCCGAAATCTCTGAACTAGCCACTAGGTCGGGCTCTAGCTTGCCATCCTGGCCTCGTTTATAAAGAGAAGAATAAACCAGGCGACTCAAATCGCTATCAGCGTCCCGATTGAAATTATACAAAGGATTTATATATTTAGGCGCGCCGACTAGGGCCTCGCTATAACGACCACCAAAAAGTGGTGACAAGACTAAATGTTTTTTGTAAAAACGGCCAACTAAAAAAATAACATTAATCAAAATAATCAAAAGTAGGATTTTGACCCAAATATTCTCCCGCGAGTTTAAAAATTTTGGTAAATACTTCAATTGCCGAGGGTTAGGAATTTTTTGGGGAGCCATAGAATAAACCAAGCGCTCATCTAAATTGCTCGGATCGCTATAATGACCTTTTTTTCTAAAAGCCAAAATAGCCCAAACACCACGAAGCCGGTGTCCAGCTTTTTTGAAAAAAATCTGAAAATAAGAGAAGTTAGGTTTCACAAATATATAAACACTTACTTAAAGAGTACCACAGCTAGAGAACTTAGTAAAAAAAGAGTTGCTATAATTATAGTAGCAATAAAAAGTTTTTTCTCCAATCCTCTTTTGGTCAAATAAACTCCACCCGAACCACCAAATACTTCGCCGAGTCCAGCTCCGCGATTTTGCATCAAAACAGACACAATGAGCATAATGGCCAAAATGATTTGAACAACCTGTAACCAAGCCATAGAATTATTTTTTTATCTTGTCGATTATTTTTTGTAAGACACTCGGATTGTTAACGGCTAAATCAGCCAAAACCTTTCGATCAATAATAATATTGTTGGTCTTGAGTAAACCAATAAACTTAGAGTAAGACAGACCCTGATCTTTCACAAAGGCACTAATCTTGATTTGCCATAAGGCCCGATTAGTTCTTTTCTTGAGACGTCGACCAACATAAGAGTGCGCACCGGCCTTGGTGCGAGCAGTTTTGGCCACTTTGACCAAATTTTTGCGACCCCATTTAAAGCCTTTGACAGCCTTATGTAAAGTTCGTCTTTTTTTGACATGAGTTGTACCTCGTTTGACTCTAGGCATAGTTGATTATTACTTAATTATTCTGAGTTAAAACTTTGATAGTTTTATTCAAAGTCTTGGTAGTATTAATATCGAGACGTTTAATTCGACCGGTTTTACCAGTTTCTTTAGAATTAAAATGGTCTTGACCACCTTTGCGTTGTTTGACCTTGCCTTTAGCACTAAAAGTAAAGCGCTTGACCGTGGCCTGATGTGTTTTAATTTTTGGCATATTTTTAATAAAAAAACAGGCTAAACCCTGAAAAAGAAGGATTATTACTTTTTGTTAACTAATATCATACTAAACCCCGAAGGCTGTCTTGTCAAGGGCTGCTCCTCCTCGATCTTCAAATCTGGCTTGTTTTTAAGATCAGTGGCAAATCCCTGGATTAGCTCACGGGCCTTGTCAAAATGCTGTTTTTCTCGACCTCGCAGCATTAATTCTACCTTTAATTTATTATCCCCAGCCAAAAATTTGGCCGCCTGCTCTAAACGAACGCTTAAATCATGGGGAGAAATTCGGAAAGACAGTCTAATTCCCTTGATATCAATCTTTTTCTGCATAACCTTTTGCTTGTGCAATTTCTTTTCTCGTTCGTATTTGAGCTGACCCAAATTAACAATTTTGGCAACCGGTGGATTGGCCTTGGGATTCACCTCCACTAAATCCAAGCTAGCCTCACGAGCCAGACGAATAGCTTCGCGAGTTTCGGTAATACCCAAATGTTCGCCCTCCTCATTAATTAAAAAGACCTGAGGCGAAAGAATTTGCTCATTGGATTTAAAAAGTTTAATGATTGCTTTTGGTTTGGCTTTTTGATAATTTCTACGCATAAAATTTTTGGTTATGAGCGGGTAAGGGGAATCGAACCCCTCTCTCCAGCTTGGAAGGCTAGCATAATAAACCACTATACGATACCCGCTTTCATCCCGTTACACGGGACGAATTAAAAATTAATAATTAATAATTAAAAATTTCTAATTTTTCATTGTTAATTGTTAATTTCCTAATCGGCTTTTTATCAAAAGCCGATTAGGAAAAGTGCCGCGGGAGGGAATCGAACCCTCACGATATCGCTATCACAGGATTTTAAGTCCAGCGCGTCTACCAGTTCCGCCACCGCGGCCCACTTCGCCTCCGGCTTCGCGGGCCGGGGCCTTTCTTCACTTCGCCTCCGGCTTCGCGGGCCAAAGCATATCCATTAAATATTTAACAAATGTTTTTTAGTAAAAGCGTAGCCAGAACTTGATTTTAAATAAGATTCAAATTTGTAAGCCAGGCTTATATTATAAAAAACACAATACCACTTTAATTTATAGGGTCTCCGACTATTACAATATTTCGACAAACCAGCATTATGCTCCTGAATCCTTCTGATCAAATGATTGGTGACACCTATATATCGACTGCCATCCCTCCGACTCTCCAATATGTAAACATAATACATATTATTAGAAGAGGGGCTAATAAAAAATAATTAAATTATCTTGTTATTTTAATAATGTGTCCACCACTTCGCCTTTGTGATTCAGACTCTCATTATTTTAATAATGTGCTCGCACCGCGAAGCTCCGAGCTACTGCGAGGAGCGAAGTGGTGGAGATGATGGGATTTGAACCCATGTCTAATAAGATCAAAAAAATAGTTCTACAAAAAATAGTTCGATTTGATATTTAACGATTTTCTAGAAACCGAACAAAAGCGAAAATCGCTAGCCGACTTTGTTTAGATTTCAAAGAGTCAGCGCCCTTGAAATCGATCTCCATAAAATGACACCACTTTAGCTCTATGGAGCCTCAGGCCAAGTGATGGTAGCGGCTATTTAAGCGGCTACGGTCGCCATGGCTGGAACCTTCCATGAGAAGGCCAACTTAGACGCAAAGTTTTTGACATTTTTCAATGTGGATCAGTTTTACGCGGATAATCCAGCGCGTTTTGCGTATTTTTTTGATGAACTCATTATCGAAACCTGTCATCCCCAAAAATTTTTGCTAAACAAAAATTTTTCCCTAAATACAAACTACAAACTACTAATTAAAAACTAACGACCACTTTTAATTCTTCTTTGGATCTCTCTATTTACTTCTCGAGTCTTAATTGCTTCCCGTTTATCAGCCCTTTTCCGACCCTTGGCCAAACCAATTTCTAGCTTCAAAAAACTGTTTTTAGTATATATTTTCAACGGAACCACTGTCAAGCCAGATTCCTGCGTTTTGCCTACTAAATAATTGATTTCTTTTTTGTTCAACAAGAGTCGCCGTGGATGATCTGGAATATAATCTACTAAATGTCCCGCTGACTTATAAGGACTAATATAGGCTTTTATCAAATATGGAACCACTCCACCCTTTTCATTATAAAAACTAATATGCGCTTCTTTCAAACTAATATGCCCACCTCGAATTGATTTGGCCTCATGCCCTTTTAAAACCAGGCCGGCTTCATAGGTTGCTAAGATTTCATAATTAAAAAAAGCTTTTCGATTGTCGGCTATGACTGAATGTTCCATTCTCTTAATTGTTTAATCACCTTTTGATTGGCCAACATATTACCTAGATAATTGAGATAATGCGGACTGCTAGTAGTTTTAATGACCTCTTCATTGTCTTTGTACTGAGCTCTTAGTTTTTGGACCTGCTCATCGATCTCTTCAGGAGTAATTTTAATATCATGAACCTTGGCCACTTCTCTAAGCAGCAAGGCACTCTTCACTCGCTTGACCGCTTGCGGTAAAAACTCTAAAGCCAATTCATTTTTGGTTTTTTTGATACTAGCCAAATAATCTTCAAAGCGACCACCCTGTTCAGAGATATTATGCTCGAGTTCATGCATCATGGTTTCTGATTCATTATGAATCAAGGTTTCCGGAATATCACCAAACTTAGTATTCTCGATCAATTTATCCAGCATAATAATCTCACTTTTTTCTTCGGATTGTTGCTTGAGACGAGCCTCCATATTCTGCCGTAAAAATCCCTCCAAATCTTCAATTTTTTTAAAACCAAATTGATGACTAAGATTGTCATCCCAAGCCGGAATCTCTCGATTAAAAATATCTTTGATTTTCACCTTAAAAGCTACCAGCTTACCAGCCAAATTAGCCTGATGATGATCGCTAGGATAGACCAATTCAAATTCCAGTTCCTGATCTTTTTTGGCATTTAAAAGCTTGGTATCAAAACCCGGGACCAAATAATCCTTGCCCATAATAATAGTGACTTCTTGGGCCTGACCGTTTTCTAGGGGAACCTTGTCTTGAAACATTTCGATGCTCACAATTACCTTGTCGCCATCTTTGACTGGCTCACTAGACAAAGTCTCCTTGGCTCGACTAGTCGTCAATTCGGTTTTGGTTCTAGCAAAATCTTTTTCATCAATTTTGACTTCTTCTTGTTTGATGCCCAAATCTTTGTAAGTCCCCAAAGTGACCTCGGGCAGAAGAGCAATGATCGCTCGATACTCTAGAGGGTTGCCTGGAGCCATTTTCAATACATCAATTTTTGGTCGACCCACTACATCTTTGTCTTTCAAATTTTCATTAACAGCTTTATCAATAGTTTTATAAATCGCAATATTGGCGGCTTCTTCCAAAATACTCATTTCTCCAATTTTCTGTTTGAGGATATCATAAGGAACTTTGCCAGGTCTAAAACCTTCAATCTTGATAGTCTCAGAAATTTTTTTGACAGCCTGGTCAACAAAAGGAAGCATCTCTTCTACCGAGAGCTCTACCTTTAATTCCACTTCTGATTTAGCTAATTCTTTTATTTCAACTTTCATAAAAATATTAAAATATTAATTATTGACGCCTTAGGAATGTTGGACCAAAAACCATAGCGGATGAGCCCGGCACGGTCCCCCAGAGGGGGCGGGCGAAGGAGCTTTGAGTGGCCCGAAGTCGCTGGACGAAGGGCCACGTGTTTTTGGGGCAATATTCCTAAGGCGTCTAATTCTTAAATTCTTACATTAAAAACGCTACAATAAGCAAGGCTACGATGTTTAGAATTTTAATCATTGGATTAATGGCTGGGCCAGCAGTATCTTTATAAGGATCACCAACAGTATCACCAGTCACCGCCGCTTTATGAGCATCACTACCTTTACCACCAAAATGTCCTGATTCAATATATTTTTTAGCATTGTCCCAAGCTCCACCACCAGAAGTCATCGAAACAGCCACAAAAATTCCAGTAATGATTGAGCCGACCAGGAGTCCACCCAAAGCTGCCACTCCCAAAATCACCCCCACCAAAATTGGCGCTACTACCGGAATAAGAGCGGGCAAAATCATTTCTTTGATAGCCGCCTTAGTCACGATATCAACAGTGCGGCCATAATCTGGTTTTTCAGTATTATTCATGATGCCTGGTTTCTCTTTAAATTGAGCGCGCACATCTTCTACCACCTTACCGGCGGTCTTACCCACCGCTTGCATAGCCAAAGCTCCAAAATAAAACGGCAAAAGACCACCCAAAAATAATCCTACCAAAACATATGGATCATTAATCAAAAAATAATAAGTTTGACCAGACAAAGCTCCCAGCTGATGAGTATAATCAGCAAACAAAACTAGAGCCGCCAAAGCCGCGCTACCAATAGCATAACCCTTGGTCACCGCCTTAGTCGTATTACCAACCGCATCCAAAGGATCAGTAATATTGCGCACATCTTCTCCGAGTTCCGCCATTTCCGCAATGCCTCCAGCATTATCAGTAATTGGACCATAGGCATCAATGGTGACAATAATCCCAGCCATCGATAACATGGCCATCGCTGCCACAGCCACACCATAAAGTCCGGCTAGACCATAGGATCCTAAAATAGCTAGAGCAATCACAATCACCGGCCAAGCCGTTGACTTCATTGAGACCGCTAGTCCAGCAATAATATTAGTACCATGACCAGTAGTTGAAGCTTCGGCAATACTTTGAACTGGTTTGAATTTTGTCGAAGTAAAATATTCAGTAATAAACACCAAGAGTCCAGTAACACCCAAACCAATTAAAGCGGCTAGGAAAATATTCAGAGTACCATATTGTCCATTGTCTTTCATCAGCCAATCAGTCACAAACCAAAAAGCAATCGCCGACAAAACTCCAGCCGCGATAAGTCCTTTATAGAGAGCCTGCATGATGTTTTGTTTTTTTCCAAGTTTAATAAAGAAGATACCGATAATTGAAGCGATAATAGAAACCGCTCCTAAGACCAAGGGGAAAATAATAGCCTTGTCCATAGAATCAAACAGCAGTGATCCCAAAACCATCGCCGCCACTAGAGTCACCGCATAAGTTTCAAACAAGTCAGCTGCCATTCCAGCGCAATCACCCACATTGTCACCAACATTATCAGCAATCACCGCGGGATTACGAGGATCATCTTCGGGGATATCTGATTCCACCTTGCCGACGAGATCGGCTCCGACATCAGCCGCTTTAGTATAGATGCCACCACCGAGTCTAGCAAAAATAGAAATCAGCGAACCACCAAAAGCAAAACCAATCAAGGCTTGCAAATCATGAGTTAGCAAATAAAAAACTGCCGTGCCTAGTAAGGCCAAACCAACCACGAGCATTCCAGTAATACTGCCACCTTTCACGGCTACATTTAAAGCCTTGGCCAAACTGGTTTTGGCCGCTTCAGTGGTGCGAACATTAGCGCGCACCGAAATATTCATACCAATATAGCCAGCTAGCGCCGACAAGACCGCGCCAATAATAAAAGCCACAGCCGTTAGCCAACCCAAAGTCAAAGAAATAATTACCGCTAGGGCCACGGCTACATAAGCCACGGTTCGATATTGACGATTCAAAAAAGCTTTGGCACCAGCTTGAATTGCTTTGGCAATGTCTTGCATTTTTTCATTTCCGGCTGGCATTTTCAAAATAGCCCGAATCACAATAGCTCCATAGACCAGCGCCGCTACCGCGCTGAGAATGATAATGAGATTGATAGTCATACTTAATAAAAATTAGATTAATAAATTATTTAGAACTCTTCTTGGTAGAAGATTTTTTAGTTTTGGTTTTTTTCTCTTTGCCTTTCGGAGCTTCAACTGGAGATTCTGCTGGAGCTTCTGATTCCCCAGCCTCTTCTTCAGCTATTTCTGGCATGGCCACATCATCACCGGAAATAATATCAATTTTCCAACCAGTTAATTTGGCGGCTAGCCGAACATTTTGTCCAGCCTTACCAATAGCTAATGATAATTTATCAGCCGCGACCTTCACAATCGCCCGATGATCAACATCATTTAAAACCATATTAATCACCTTGGCGGGTGACAAAGCATTGGAAATATATTTTTGCGGATCTTCATCATATTGAATAATATCCACTTTTTCACCGCCCAATTCACTAATAATAGTTTGAATTCGACTGCCTCTTTGGCCGACGCAGGAACCCACTGGATCAATATTTTCCGAATCAGTCGATATAGCCACCTTGGACCGAGAACCAGCTTCACGAGCTACACTCTCAATCTTGACTAGACCATTAGCAATTTCTGGAATTTCTAAATAGAAAACTTTTTTCAAAATTTCTTCACTGCGGCGAGACAAAATAATCTCGGCTCCTTTTTGGCCAGAGCGCACTTCTTTGACATACACTTTGACTCGACCAGATATGGGATAATTTTCTCCCGGAATCTGTTCTTCAAAAGGCAAAATTCCAATCGCTTTACCCAGGTCCACAAAAACTAAACGACCTTCCTGACGCTGAACAATTCCGGAAATAACTTCATGCTCTTTATCTTTGAATTCATTAAAGACCATGTCTCGCTCTACTTCTCGTAATTTCTGAATAATTACCTGTTTGGCAGTTTGAGCGGCCATGCGACCGTAATCTCCAGGCTCATCTAATTCCATAATAATTTCGTCACCGATTTTAGCATCAGGTTTTATCAGGACAGCATCTTTTATTTGTAGCTCTGTTTTGGGATTGAATCTCTTTCTCTCTTCGCCTCCTTCTTCTGTTTCTAAATTTTCCTGATGATAATAATTTTCTCTAAAAGGCTGTTCTTTATGATTTATCTCCGGCTCTTCTTCTATTAACATATCTTCCGGCAAATCCTCGACCACGGTTTTGACATCAAAAATCTTAGAATGACCCGTTTCCGGATTAAACTTTACTTTGATATTTTGATTTTTTTGACCAAAATCCTTACGATAAGCCGCAGCTAGAGCCAATTCAATAGTGGCTAGCACAGCGTCGTAATCGAGTTTCTTTTCCTCACAGATTTGTTTGATCGCACTTGATATTTCGGACATAAATTTAGTAGTTAGTAGTTAGTAATTAGCGCATGGAGTCTATTTGGACTATAACCCAAAACCCTAAGTACAAATTACTCACACACACCCTCACTCTAAATTAATTATTTAAAAGGGCTAATTGTTATTATCAACAATTAGCCTATCTCTAATATAATACAATTCTTGGAATAGTTCAAGGGTGCTTTTTGGGGTCAGACCCCAGACAATTTTTATTAAAAAATAAGGCGTTTTTATATGACCACCAAAAAATGGGGTCAGACCCCGATTTGTCTTGACATATTTCAAGATATATGCTATACTTATGAGTATCAGAATTGATCTTTGACATAGTTAATTTAAGGGGAAAATTTAATTATCCGCTAGGAGTTTAAAGGAAATTTGAACTTCAGGCGGATAATTAATATTTTAGACAACCTTAAATTTAGAACGAATGAAGACATTAAATGCAATCCACACAGTGTTAAAAATGGCAGTTATTATAACTATCACAGTTATTTTACACCTTGCAATTACCCAATTTATCGGTCTGGCCAATTTCTACGCCTACGCCGGAATGATCCTCGTTATACCGATCATAATCCACCTCATCAACCGGGATAAAAATGCTTGGCATGCGCTTGTTTTACTGCTAACATCCCTTATTAATAGTACTTGGCTTTGTATCTTCTCCTGGAACAACCTGTATTCCTGGATATACCGGGAAGACTCCTGGCTGGACAGAAAGCCGATAAACGGTATGACGACTATCGCGGTACTAATTGCTCTTATCACCCTGATTGACATCGTTAAAAGGCTAAAACACCGCAATAAACAAAAGACCGAAGAAGCCAAAAACTAACGTTCCTTATAAAAAGCCGGCTGTTAATAAGACAGCCGGTTTTTCGTTTTAAAATCAGGTTTTATTAAAAATTCAAATCATTCTTGAGCCGAATCACCATGTCATCAATTCTAGATAATCGCTGAGCATCACGATGAACGGCCCCACTCATCAGTAGATAAGTAATAGTCCGAAGTTCAGTCCAATTAAAATAATTATTAATCCGCACTCTAAGGGCATCATCTAATATTTCACTAGAATTTTTAAAATAATTATCCAAAAAAGATTTCTTCATCTGCTCTACAAAATCTTTGTCGAGCCTAGCCTTAGAAGACATGTATTCAAATTGTTTTAGAAAACACCCTAGGTCCCGAGCAAAGTCAGCCAATGATAAATCAGTAAAATCTATGAGCGCTAGTTTTTGATGGCCGACATGAATAATATTTTCCGGATGAGCATCCCCGTGAATAAGCCATCTCTGATTAGTGCTTTTAAAAAATGCTTCTTCTTGCGAGACAAAAAAATCATAAGCCTGCTGATAAAAACCAGCGTAATGCGGATAATGAATTTTGATACTATCCAAAATTTCCTCTCGGCCAGGCACTGCCGTAGCAATTCGACTATTTAAAATATTAAAATTGAAGCTGCCTATATTTTTTAAAGAATGGAGCTTATTAAACCACTGAGCCGACAGAGGCACAATGCGACTAATTTCTTCGTGGTCTTTATTCATCATATAAAAACGCAGATTTTCGCCCTCTGCTCCCCGATAAAAAAACCCATTCAGATACTCATCAAAAAATAGAGGTCGAGGAATGGTTAGATCGCCTTGATTGAAACTATGTTGCCACAGATAACTGAGCACTTGATAGGCCTGCTCTCTAGGTTCACTGCTATGAGCCGAACAAAAAATCGGCATCCGATAAACCCGATTTTTATCAGTCACAAAATAAGTTCGCAGCTCCACCACCACATGATAAGTGGTTTCCCAAATTAGTTTTTTATGAGGAATAATTTCTACCCGCCGAACACTTTTAAAATTAGGATAAAGTGGCAGGACTCGCTTTTTTAGCAAGGCCAAGGCATATTTTTCATCAAACAATTTATAAATCCGATTCATATTAAATATTTCAATTTTTAGACTCTATGCTCCAATGATGGCTCCAAATAGCTTCCTGGCAGCGAGCATAAATTTTCTCTCCTTTAATTTTATATTTCTTACTTTGAGGATTTTGCAGTGACCGCAAAGCTCTGATCAAATCACCCAAACCTCTTTCAATTGTATCCGGATTCCAAGAATAAGGACCAAAATTATAAGAAAAATCGTGCCCACTAGCCCACCAAAAAGTACAACTAGCTAGCCCCCGATTCAAATGCCATTTGGCCCAAGTAATATTTTCATCTTTAGCAAATTTTTCCAAAGTAGTGCTAGCCAAATACGACAATTCCCACAACAGCCGATGGACTCGATTATCAATATCTTGCCACAATTTATAAGGGTGCCCAGCCCGCAGATCTCTTTCGCTACTCTCCCAATTAGAACTAAGTGGACGAATGTCTAAAACTTTTTTACCCAGTAAATATTTAGAAATTGTCAGAGTCTTAATCTTTTTATCGCTAAGCATTTTTTCTAAGGCTCTAGTTTGATCTTCGTGTCGAAGCCCATAGAGTTCCGCATCAGTCGCACTGATTATCAATTCCTGATTAAATTGGCGGTAAACATCCGGCAAATAACAATTAGAAAAATCGCGAGCTCGAAAAATTATTTTGAGCCCACTATCTTTATCTCTATAAACTTGTTCAAAATCAACCTGCCCCAAACGACCCTTATAACTAATCTCATCCAAAATCAACCATTTATAACCCAAAGATTTTATGAGTTCAGCCGTATCAGAGCTATAAGCCATCTCCGGCAAGAAAAAACCAGTCCGCGACCATTTGGCTCCAAAAAATTTTTTGAGTATTTTCTCCTGCTCCAAAATTTGAGCCTTAACAATCTGACGTGGGGTTAGTGGCAAGAGAGGATGATAATAAGCCGTCCCGACAATTTCAATTTGCCCCCGTTTATACAAAGCGACTAAGTCGGCCAAGATGTCAGAATAACCCAAGTCGGCCAAACGTTCCAGCAAACATCCAGACAAATTAATAGTCCATTTAATATTTTTATATTTTTTCAAAACTAGCAGCAAGCGTCGATAACTTTTATCAACTGCTTCTTTAATCGTATAATCATCAGCATTAGCTGGCTGATAAAAATGAAGAAAATTTAACCACAACATGTTGTTTTTTTAATTATTAAGAGCTTTCCGATATAATTTAATATATTTTTTCGCCGGTATTTCCCAACTATGCGAAACCTGCATCGCCTTCATTACTAATTTTTTCCAAACATCCTGATGCTTATAAGTTTCCAGAGCTCTAACCACTGCTCCATAAAAAGTAATCTCATCGCCAGACTTAAAAGTAAAACCAGTCCCATGATGAGTGGTCGGATTAAAATTGCTAACCGTATCATAAAGGCCTCCGATCTCCCGGACAATCGGAATACAACCATAACGCATAGCAATCAATTGGTTGATCCCGCAAGGTTCGTAATGCGAAGGCAGGACAAAAAAATCACTCCCAGCATACATCAAAGTTTCATATTTTTGATTCTTTTCATGCGACGGGATCACTATTAATTGTTTGGGATATTTTTTGGCCAATTTAAGTAGCGGGTTGATATAGGTTTTGTCACCAGTGCCAATAATAATAAACTGCAGTCCCAGCTCCATAATCTTGTCCATAAACTTAACGATGAGTTCAAAGCCTTTCTGATAGGTCACCCGAGAAGTTGAACAAATTAGCGGAACTTGCGGATCAACTACCAAGCCGAATTTCTTTTGCAAATATTTTTTGTTGCTAATTTTGGCACTAATCTTTTTATAATTATAATTTTTCAAAATAGTCTTATCTTTGAGGGGATTATAAGCATTATAATCAATACCATTAATAATGCCGAATAATTTATCTTGACGATTTTTCAAAATCCGATGTAAATCCTGACCAAAATTAGGTGTCATAATTTCTTCTCGATACTGCTCGCTCACCGTATTAATAATATCGGCTGAAAAAATCGCTCGCTTAGCAAAATTAATAGTTTCCAGTCGCGGATCATCTAAATGGGGTATTCGATTTTTACCAAAATCACGATCCTCCACTGGAATGCTCCACCAATTATGCCCGAGCTGAAAAGCCAAATTATGAATTGTAAAAATAGTCTTGGATTTTTTAAGAGTTTTGGAATAACGGAAATCTCTTTTCAAATAATAAGGAATAAGGCCGGTATGCCAATCATGACAATGAATAATATCGGCGTTAAATTTTAAGAGTGACAAAAGTTTGAGAGCAGCCACATCAAAAATCAAAAACCGAGCATTCTCTTTACTTGAACCGTAAATCTTTTTGTGCTTAGAAAAATATTTGATGTTTTCAATAAAATAGACTGGCAAATCATCCATCAAATAACCCTTGTAGTAATTCACCTCAATCTGATCCACGGAGTTTAAAAAAATCTTGACTTTGCTCAAAATCATTTTCAAATTATTTTTTTTCTTATCAATCACTCGATCATAAAGAGGCGTAATCACAATAATGTCATGCCCCAAACGTTTTTGGGCCTTGGGCAAACTTCGCGCCACATCGCCCAGACCTCCAGTTTTAGAAAAAGGAGCCACCTCCGCGGAAATATGAGCAATTTTTAATTTCTTCGGCATAACATTGAACCAGAACCGGAAATAGCCATAGCCAAAGCATCGGCCGCATCATCGGGTCTGGGGATTTCTTTTAATTTAAGAGTTAATTTGACCATTTTTTGAATCTGCGCCTTATCAGCCGCACCATAACCGGCTACGGCTTTTTTGATTTCGGCTGGTTTCATTTCGACAATCTTCCGACCAGCTTTTTTCAGAGTCAAGAGGACTACTCCGCGCGCCTGACCAACTATGAGAGCGGTTTTAACATTTTTGTTAAAAAATAATTCTTCAATCACCACCAGGTCAGGACAATATTTTTTGAGAATTTTAATTAATTGTTGTTCTAAAGACAGTAAACGGGCAGACAAATTATCAGTCTTGGGGGTTTTGATTGATCCATAAGCTAGACATTCCAAATGACCACAAGTATCTTTTTGAACCAGCCCAAAACCAGTATCAGCAATTCCGGGATCAATGCCCATGATAATCATAATGTTTATTTAGGCAATATTAGTATAATAATCACTCACATCTTCATTGTCTTCCAGCTCTTCCATAATTTTTTCCAAAGTTCCAGAATCAGAATCTGGAAAATTCATCTTGTCTTTGGCTACATACTCAATTTCGGCGCTATCAATTTTGAGCCCTTGAGATTCTAAGTAATCTTTAATTTTGTTTAAATCCTCTACCTTAGTTTGAATTTCTATTCCATCATCACTAACTATAAAATTATTAATGCCCAGGTCGATTAAAGCCAATTCTAAGTCATCACTATTTTTGACTGCCGGCAAAATAATCACCCCCTGATATTCAAAATTCCAAAGCACACTGGCTAGAGCTCCGCCATATTTAGTAAAAGTATGGCGCACCGTAGCCGCACTGCGATTTTTATTATCAGTAATACATTTAATGACAAACTGGGAATTAGCTGGACCAATGGCTTCATAAAACAATTCTTCCATTTGCGCTCCACCCAATTCTCCGGTGCCTTTTTTGATTGCTCGCTCAATATTGTCCTTGGGCATATTAGCGCCCCGGGCTTTATCAATAGCCGTCCGTAAATTAGCATTAGTACTGGGATCACCACCCTTGCGAGCCGCAATCGTAATGACATTAGCTAGCTTAGTAAAAACTGCTCCGCGCTTAGCATCCACGATAGCTTTCTGCCGATGAGTTGTCGCCCACTTAGAATGTCCAGACATAAAAAATGAATTGGTGTCAGGCACCAAGCAGTAAAGGTGCCTGACACCTGGCTTTATTATATTCTTAATTGCCAAAAAAATCAATCTAAATTATAATAAAATAGATAATAAATATCTAAAGAATCTTTAAATTATATGAATATTATTACGCTTGATCAGGCCGTTATCCAGGCCCTGAATCTTTTTAGCCAAAATCCGGTTAAACCCAGCAAATTTTCTAAAACTGATATTATTCTGGCCGCTGGCAGTGGTAATGCTTATAATACCGCCCAAATAATTTTTGGCGAAAGCCCGGCTATTTATGCTGATGAAAGTAATTTAATAACAATTCTCAAAAAATTTCAACCACTTATCAAAACCGGACTTATTAAGCGAGCTATTATCATTTCTGCCTCGGGTGAAAAAGATGCCGTCTGGATGACCACGGCTTGCCAAAAAAATCATCTCAGTACCGAGCTGTGGACCTGCACTCCTAATTCTTCGGCTACCAAAATTGCTAGCCACACCAAAATTTTCAAAAAAGCTTTGGAGCCTTATACCTATAACACCTCGACTTATCTGGGTATGATTTTGGGAGCTACCCAAGAAAACCCCCAAGAAATTTTAAAGTTTATAAAAAAATTAAAAATCAAAAATCTCCGACCTTATACCTCTTATTCATTTTTGTTGCCAGACAAATTTTCGGCTATTGCCCCAATGCTCGATATCAAAAGACACGAACTCTTTGGACCCCATCTCTCTCTACGCGCTTTTAGTTTTGGAGGGGCTCGTCATGCCAAATTTGTGCACCGTGATCCTAAAGAACTAATTATCTCACTGGGTGAAACCAATAAATACTTTGGCTACAAAAATAGCACCTGGAACATTAAATTACCAAAAAATATTTCTTTTGCTGGAATATTTGCTATTAGCTATTATCTAGTTGGTCAGATTCAAAAAATAAAACCGCCTTATTTTCAAAAAGATATCCAGGGCTTCTGCGAAGACTATGGGCCAAAGGCTTATGCCAAAAAACAAAAATTTAATTTATATGTATAAAATAGTCATGGTGCGTCATGGTCAAAGTATTTTCAACAAACACAATTTGTTTTGTGGCTGGGTTGATACTGGCCTCACGCCCCAAGGCCGTCAGGAAGCCAAAGAGGCTGGCCAAATTCTCAAAGCCAAAAAATACCAGTTTGATTTGGTGATTACTTCGATATTAAATAGAAGCTGGCAAACCCTAAACTTAATACTCAAGGAATTAAAGATTAAAAAAATCCCCATCATTCGCGATTGGCGTCTCAATGAACGACATTATGGTGATTTGCAAGGACGCCACAAAGATGAAATTCTAAAAAAATTTGGCGAAAAAAAGTTTTGGCTCTGGCGACGTTCTTATAATACTCGCCCGCCCAAGATAACTTCAACCAACCCTTATTACCAAAGTCAGTTTAACACCAAATTCAAAGATCTCCGGGTTCCCCACAGTGAATGTTTGGCCGATGTTTACAAACGAGTAGTCCCAATGTGGCAAAAAGAAATCATTCCCGAAATCAAAGCCGGCAAAAATATTTTAATAGTCGGCCACGGCAATTCGATGCGCGCCCTGATCAAATATTTGGACAAAATTTCCGACAAAAAAATTGCGGACTTGAATTTGCCCACTGGTATCCCACTGGTTTATGAGCTAGACAAAAATTTTAAACCGACTCGCCATTATTTCCTCGGCGATCCCAAAAAAGTCGCCGCTAAAATTCAAAACATAATCGACCAAGGACATCATGACCAAATCTAAAACACCAAAATTACCGGCGCTCCTACCGGTATTAATCCCCCTTCTCAAATTCCTGTTGTTCCTAAGAAGATTCTTGGGTCGTTTTTTATTTTGGCTAATTATCAAGCCAGTCATTTTTGTTTTAAAGATCTTCTTTTACAGACCACTAGTTAAAATCTATGGCATCTATATTCTCAGCCACCGCAAAGTGCGAGAAATCAAAAAGTGGCAAAGCCCCCAAATATTTATTTGGAAAAAATTTGCCACTCCGATTATTTTGAGCTTGCTGGCGATTATAGTAATTGCTAACGACGCGATTAGCCAAAGTCATCAAGACAATTTTGATAATCGCATGACCAAGGTTATTGCGGCCACACTTATCAAAAACGAGTTTGATCTGGCGGCCGCTGAAGAATTGATTACCGAAACAGCTAATCCTAATTGTCTAACAGCCCCAGAAAAATACTGGAACTCTTCGCTAGTCTTAGAAACACCTCTAAAAGCCTGGACAGTTAGTCCCCCAAATATCGAACCTGACACCCAGAGCTGTTTGGCTGGAAATGTTCCGGCTCTAATCAAAAATGTAATAATTAATAATGCTCCTTCCACCGCTGAAAGAACTAGCGTGGTTGAATATACGGTCAAAACCGGCGATACTGTTTCTTCGGTGGCCAAAAGTTTTGGAATTAATTCCAACACCGTTCTTCTGGCCAACAATCTAAGCGCTTATAGTATTTTACGAGCTGGACAAAAATTACGCATCTTACCGCAAAGTGGAGTCTTGTACAAAGTAAAATCCGGCGACACCCTGTCTTCCATTGCTAATAAACATGGCGTTACTAGCGACAAAATTTCTTTGGCCAATAATCTAGGCGAACGAACTCTCAAAATTGGCGAAGAATTATTCATTCCCGGTGCTACCAAAATCATTAGCCCGGTCACTGCTATTAGAAGCACTCAAAATTCTAGAGAAAGTGGAGCAGCGGCTATCAAAAATATTGTTAAGCCTGGAAATGTCACCCCAGTTACTGGTCGCTGGCAATGGCCAACTGGAGGTTATCGAATTTCTCAATATTTCTCTTGGAGACATACTGGCTTAGATATTGCTAATAAAGTTGGTACGCCACTCTATGCGGCTGAAAGTGGAGTAGTAGAAAAATCTGGCTGGAACAGTAGTGGTTATGGTAATATGATTTTGATTAATGTCGGCTCAGGCAAAAAGATTCGTTATGGTCATGCTTCAAAATTGTATGTCGTGGCTGGCGAAGAAGTCGTCAAAGGCCAAGTGATTGGTCTCATGGGCTCTACTGGTCGCTCTACTGGACCGCATCTCCATTTTGAGGTAATCATTAATGGCCAACACGTTAATCCTTTAAATTACATAAGATAATAAAATTAATAAACAATGCTATGCTAAAAATAATTGGCGGACTAGTTATGACCGGGATCGGGACCATCTTTGTTATCAAGACCGAATGGTTTTTGGAAAACTTTGGCCGCATGAATTGGTTTGAAAACAAATTTGGCACCGAAGGTGGATCACGTTTGGGTTACAAGTTGATCGGATTAGTTCTAATTTTTGTGGGGCTACTTATTGCTACCAATCTCATCGGTGGCTTTATGGCCTGGGCCCTCTCCCCTTTGACTAAATACCAGAGTTAAAGTAAAGTAATCTCAATTATTTTTAATTTCTAATTATTAATTTTTAATTTCCCAAACCACCTTGGGTTTGGGAGACGGGGATATAGCTCAGTTGGTTAGAGCGCCGGCTTTGCAAGCCGGAGGCCGTCGGTTCGAACCCGACTATCTCCACCCTTCGACTCGCTTCGCTCGCTCAGGGTGTCCCACCCCCAAGATAGCGAGGCGAAGGCCCTGAGCGAAGTGAGGTCGTAAGACCGAACGGAGTCGAATGGGTTTAGATATTAAATATTCTTTAATGAAATATTTTTTCTATTTAGCTCGTTGTGGTGACGGCTCCCTTTACACCGGATCATGTGAAAACATCAAAGCCAGAGAAAAAAGACATAACCAGGGCGATGGAGCAAAATTCACCAAATATAGATTACCAGTAAAAATTATTTATTTTGAGGTTTTTAATACCTTGGTTGAGGCTAGAAGAAGAGAAGCTCAAATTAAAAAGTGGCGACGGGATAAAAAGGAAAGACTTATAAAAATGAATTAAATAAAATAAATATATTAATTGAGACCCGGGTCTCTTTTTTTGTTGCTTATTTAAATCTTCATGTCCAATCAAAAACCCACCTGTTTAAAGTGGGTTTTGTGTTAAGAACAAACAAAATTATTTAAAGAGCCAATAAGTTATAGCGAAAGTGACTCCAAATAATAGTAGAGCTGGAATAATGGCCAGCAGAGACCAAGCCGCTATGGCGCACAAACCAAAATTAATTAAAGCAAACCCCAGGATTCGACCAAATGCCTTAGCGCCCCAAGGACCAAATTTAAACAAACGAATAAGCTTATTATGTTTATGCTTGTCAAAAATCTCAGAGGGTATCCAACTTAAAAAATAAATAAGAAAATATCCAAAGAACCCAAAAATCACCCCTAGCGCTATTTGACCCTCTCGATCAGATATAATGTTTTCAAAAATCAAAAACCCTGAAAATGGCAAAACCGAAAGAACACAATTGAGATAAATAAAAAAGTGTAGCCCAACCCCATCCTCGTTAAACATCTGTTTTTTAATAACTTAGCCAAGCACCACCCCAAAAAAATCATCAGTAGTAGATAAAAAATATAATAAAAATTAATTTTATCAACTAGTGGCGGAATTTTGGTAACAATTTTTAGCGTTTTAGCTTTAACATCGTAAACACCAAAATCCTGAGAATAATTCATGACCTTAGTTAACCACAAATTTTTTGAAGCGTGTCTTATGTTTTTATTCCGATCTACGAAAATCTCCTGACCTGGTTTATTATAAATTTCCAACCACTGAATTCTGGGAATTCTTTCGTCAATTGTCAAAATAGTCTTAACATCATAAATTAAATGCCGGCCATCACTCGACAGGGCTTTGACACTATCATAGGTGACCACCCATTGATTTTCGTAAGGAACAAAAATGATTTTACTTTCAGCTTTAAAAACCAAAACTGCAAATATCAATAACAGAAAAAAGAAATTTTTCATACGCACCTCCTATTTATTAATTGAATTTAAAATTTTAATGAACAAAATTAACAATTTTTGTTAATAAAACATTAAATCATCCTTACTTCTAATTGTCAACGATTCCCAGTATTCAGCCTGCAAAAACCCCAATAAAACCGGATCTATTAAAGAGCTTTTATAGAGCCACTCTGGCACTCTGGTGCCTGGCACCAAAGTGCCAGAGTGATATTGACAAATTATTAAAGATATGCTATAATACTCATTATGTAAATTAACAATTTATAAACGTTTTGCTCGGATAAAAAGTAGCCTAAACCGCTACACCCGAAACAAAACAAAACTGAACTGAATAATTTTTTTTAACTGAACTGCAAAAAAAACTGAAAAATGGAAAAAAATGATCAAAAACCGGTTGAAGAAATTAAAAAAGAAGGAACAACCGAAGAAACAGAAATTGAAATCGTCAATGCTGAAATTATTGAACCAGATATTTACACCGGCGAAATAGTGTCCGACACGTCCAAGGATGGTTTTGTGTTTATTGGGCACGTAATGCTCAACTATGCCAGAATTGCAACCAATGGCGATGTTTTTGCTCCAATACCGGAAGGGGCCACATATGAGATTGGACAAAAAGTTCAATTCTCAAAATTAGACCCAGACCCAAAAAGACCCAATAAATTCAGGACGGAAAACATTATTATTCTTGATGAGAGCACTGAATTAAGTGCTTCCCAAACCAAGGCAATCTCCATCGTGAATTTATCCAAACAAATATCCCCTTATCACAAACTGAAAAAAATTATTGAAGAGGGAGATATTGAAAAAGCCGCCGACAACAAACCTCTGGCAGAATTTATTGTTGGAATCCAGGAATTTCTTAACACCGAAAAAAAGGCAACCGTCGCCGATCTGCAAAAAAGAACCGAAGAATTTGTCCAGGAAAATTTTGCCTCCCTGATACCGTTGGAAGTTGACTATTCAATCCAAGGTAATGTTGACACTGCTGGAGAATTAAAAAAAATTCAGGAGGCCATTAAACTGTACAGGGCAAATGGATTAGACGGCCAGGCCGAGTCGCTGGAAAAAGAATATTCCCAGTTCTTAAAGACACGCAATGCCTTTACAATCATGCTCAGCTTTGGGCTGTTAAGACCGGACACTATCATACCGCTCAAGCATCTCCCGGAATTAACCGTGGCTTTCCCAGTCCTTTTTGTCAAAACCAAAGATGAAATACAGGACACTGAGAGAGAAGAAGACCCCCGTCCAGATTCAGTTGTCAGGTTTTTCGCTGATGCAGTGGGCTCAAGAGAGTTTGCTTGGTTTTATGAAATATACAACCGCAGAACCAGGCCAATCAATAAATTTTCAGGCCGTGATATTATTCCGCCACAGATTGTTAAAATTATGGCCGAAGCCGAAAAAATATTCGATGTGATAGCAATCATGACGCCCTACCACGACCTGGCATCAAGAGAATGGTCCGACCCAAATTGGCTCAGAAACCTTGACCCCTTAATGGTTGGATTTTTAAAAGGATTGCCTTGCATATTCGTGTTAGGAAGATGGAGCGGAACTGGCGTGTTCCCACTTATGCTCGATTGCATAGCCGATACAATGAACCACCTGCGAATTAACCAGGAATCGTTAAGTAACTTCCCAGCGAATGCCTATTGGTACCATGGTTCCAGGCCTGAATATCAACAAAAAAACTTGCTGGAACAGAGTGCCCTACCAAGATACGCCGAAAAATTGCTTCTTGCTTACGAAAACGGCAAGCTATTTGAATTTTTAAGAGGAGAACTTTCCGAAAACGAAGAATACCTCTTTTAATAAACTTCAAATCACCGCCTAACCTCAGGCTCGTTTCAATTAATTTGATGAAAATCAAGTTAAAAGAAGCGAGCCTTTTTCTTAACAAAAAACCGGCCAAAGCCGGTTTTTTAATAATCCTGGATCTCCAATCAAGTTGGGGATGACAGATAATATCGGTTTATTCCCAACAACAATTTACTGCTTTTTTGACGACTTCGCCGATTTTACCAAAAAATCCAGTGCGCGCTTTATCATGTTTGTTAATAGCTAGATCATCAATTTTTTTAAGTCCATCCTTATCAATTAGTTTCATATTCAAAGCCCAAAAGAGTGAATAGAGCTCATAAGCTTTTTTGAACATATCCTCAGCGTCAGCCTTTTGCTCCCGGCCCAAAGCCTTGGTGCCCACTTCAAATAGACGCATCGAGGCCGCCAATAAATGCTTGGACAAACACCACACCTCACCTTCGGGATCTTTCACGAGTTTTTGCATTAGTTCTTTGCGCATTTCTCTAGCCTGATGCAAAAAATCGTAATACTCTGGTTTTTCGGTTTTCTCGGCCGTAAAGAAAAAATGTTCTTCAATACTCACCAGATTCATAACCGCAATGCTCAAATCTTCATCAGAAGACAAATCCAATTTATTATCTTTTTTCAAATTATCCAAACGATCAATAAATTTTTGAATATTATTTAGGTCCATATAATTAATACTTAGTTATAAAATAAAAAACAACGCTAATAATAGCTAGGGCAACCAGAGGCATGGCTACCTTTTCCATGGGAAAATGAGCCTGGCCATTATTTTTCTTTTTCAAATATCCATACAATTGACCAGCCAGATAAAAAACAATACTGCCCACCACAATACCCAAAAGCAATTTATCAATTCCCAGCAAGCGATTAAAAGGATGGCCCATTACTCCAGTAAAATACAAAGGAATAATAGTAATGCCATAATAAAAAACAATATTGGCAACTAGGCTCCCGCGAAAATTCCAATTTTTCTTTTTGAACCAACTAACAGTCCAAAAGCTAAGCGACAAAAGTAAAGCTCCAACCCACACCCCCGAAACCGTATCGTCTACCCCAAAGTATCTAGACAGGCCCAATCCAGCGCCCACCGCAATAGTACAAACCGGGCAAAAAGCTAGAGCTGGTTTGGCTAGCAACAAAAAAGTTCCCAGAATTAATAAAAATATTTTTCGCATAATATTATTTGATCTGATTTTTTAAATATTCAATAATTGGCGCATCACCAATTAAACATTCTTGCCCAGTCCAAAACAAAGGTACGCCCAAATTCTGCTGGTCTAGTCCACAAACCTTGGCAACTCTGGCCATCTCACTGGCATTATCCTTATTATTATAAACTTCTTTTTGCTCAAATTGGAATTTTTCGGTGACCCTCTGCTCACTCATAAATTTTTCCACCTTTTGGCAATGCGGACAAGTTATGCCATAATAGAAAATCTTCCGACCACTAAAATTGTCAGAGTTAGTACTAGCGCAACCACTAATTATTAAAATGGCTGAAAAAACGCCCAGGAGAGTTATAATTTTTCGCATATTTTATAATATTTATTCTAAGTCTTCAGCCATTATAACATATTTAAAAAAATAAAGAAAAATGCTAAAATAAACGATATGAAACGATTAATTATCCTTGACGGACATGCGATTATTCACCGTAGTTTCCATGCTCTCCCTCCGACGATGAAAACTAGAGACGGCCAGCCGACCAATGCGGTTTATGGCTTTGTTTTGTTTTTGCTCAAAGCTATTTATGACCTGAAACCTGATTATATTGCTCTGACCATGGACAAAAAAGGACCGACTTTTCGTCATGAAGCCTTTACTGACTACAAGGCCACGCGAGTCAAAGCCCCTGATGAACTCTATGAACAGATTCCCCTGGTCGAAGAAGTGGCCACCGCTTTTGATATTCCGATTTATTCGCAAAGCGGTTTTGAGGCTGATGATATTATTGGCACAATTTGTCAGCAAACCAAAAATGATTTAGAAAAAATTATTATTACCGGTGATCTAGATACTATTCAATTGATTAACAAAAACACCAAGGTCTATACGATGAGCCGAGGAATCTCCGATAGCGTGATTTACGATGAACAGGCCACTCGAAATCGTTTTGGTTTTGAACCAATTCAGATGATCGACTACAAAGCCCTGCGAGGTGATGTCAGCGACAATATTCCTGGAGTCAAAGGGATTGGTGAAAAAACAGCTGGCGAGCTTATCAAAGATTTTAAGTCGCTAGACAATCTTTATAAACAAATCAAAAACAAAAAAACTGGCGACAAAATCCGACCCAAAACTTTAGAATTATTAATTGCCCAAGAAGACCAGGCCAGAATGAGTTATGAACTAGCCACTATCAAAAAAGACGCACCAATCAAGTTCAATCTAGAAGACAACAAATATGGACCGCTAAACCAAGACAAAATTGCCGAACTTTTTAGTCGCTTAGAATTCAAATCACTAATTAGTCGCCTGCCCTCAGAGCTGGGTACCAAAAAATCGACTGCAGTTAAAAAAATTAACGACAATAAAAAATATATTTGGGTTCAAAGCGAAATTGATTTCCAAAAATTAATCAAAAATTTAAAAGTCCAAAAGATTTTGGCCGTTGATACTGAAACCACCGATCTCGATCCTCTCCACTCCGAACTTATCGGCCTAAGTTTTAGTTATAAATCCGGTGAAGCTTATTTTGTGAGAATCGAAACCGACCAAAAACAAATAGGCCAAGGACTTTTTGCCAGCCCAGCAGCCACCAGCCATAATCCCTGGCTACTAGAACTAAAAACTATTTTAGAAAATCCCCAAATCAAAAAATGCGGACATAATCTCAAATTTGATTATCGGGTTCTCAAAAAACAAGGCATTATTATGGCCGGGATAGAATTTGATAGTCTCATCGCCTCTTATTTACTCCATTCCGAAAACCGCCAACACTCTTTGGACTCCCTAGCTTTTAGCAAATTTAATCATACCAAAATTGCTTTCAAAGATTTGGTCGGCTCTGGCAAAAATCAAATTAAGCTGAGCGAAGTAGAACCACAGAAACTAGCCCAATATGCCTGCGAGGATGCCGATTTTGCCTGGCGACTATATAGAAAATTAGAACCAGAAATTCAGGAAGCCAATTTAGAAAAATTATTTAACGAAATTGAGATGCCCCTCATTACTATTTTGGGCGATATGGAAGATAACGGCATTACTATTGATAGAAAAGTCCTCAAAGACATGGATAACGACCTAGGGAAACAACTCATTGAACTAGAAAAACAAATTCATAAATTAGCTGATGTTAAATTCAATATTAATTCACCCAAACAACTCAAAGAGATTTTATTTGATAAACTAGCCATTAGCCCGCAAGGTATCAAAAAAACCAAAACCGGATTATCAACTGCCGCTGATGAACTAGAAAAAATGAAGTCTCTTCACCCCATCATCCCACTCATTCAAGATTATCGAGAGCTAGCCAAATTATTATCAACTTATATTCGCGCCCTACCAAATTTGATAAATCCTCAAACCGGCCGAGTGCATACTTCTTATAACCAGGCTATTACTACGACCGGCCGCTTGTCATCGACCGAACCCAATCTCCAAAATATTCCCACCAAAACCGAGTTGGGCCAAAAAATCCGAAGAGCTTTTGTGGCTCAAACCGGCTGGCAACTGCTCAGTCTGGATTATTCCCAAATTGAATTGCGCATTCTAGCTCATTTGTCTCGCGATCCTAAAATGATTGAAGCTTTCCAAAATAATTTGGATATTCACAAAATGACCGCCGCTGAAATCAACCAAGTCAAACTAGCTGATGTCACCCCCACTATGCGCCGAGAGGCCAAGGCTATCAATTTTGGTATTATTTACGGACAAGGACCGCACGGCTTGTCACAATCAGCGGGCATTCCTTATTGGCAGGCCAAAGAATTTATTGACCGCTATTTTACGGTTTATAAAAATATCAAGAAACTGCTGAGTGAAATATTGACAGAAGCCAAACGGACGAGTTATGTAGAGACCATGCTCGGGCGCAAACGTTATTTGCCAGACATAAATTCTCATCTTACTATGCTGCAAAAATCCGCCGAGCGCATGGCTATCAACTTGCCTTTTCAAGGTACGGCCGCGGATATGATTAAAAAAGCCATGGTCGAAGTCTATGCCTTGATAAAAAACCAAAAGGACATTAAGATGCTACTACAAGTTCATGATGAACTCATTTTTGAAGTCAAAAAAGAAAGCGCTACTAAATATGAAAAAGAAATTGCCCAAATAATGTCCGGCGTTTTAAAATTAAAAGTACCGATTATAGTTGACGGAGCTATCGGCCAAAACTGGGGAGAATTATAAAAAAAAGACGACTAGAATAATAATTATTATTATTCGCATCGTCTTAAAAGGCGTTCAATAATTCTCATTGAATAGAAAAAAATTCGGGCCATAAGAATGCAAACAATAGCCAAAACAGAAGTTAAGGTTAGCCCGTAAAACATTCCATTAAATTGTTCGCTGCTTAGCAAAAAGAAAAACACAAAAACCAAACCTCCCACGCCAGGCAAACGCCAGTCAGAGTGATCGTCCAAAGCTCTTTGAATCAAATTATAAAGATAAAAAAACCAAGTAACGGCTAAAAAAATAAAAATAATATCTAGCCAATGAGAAAATTTATAATTTAATTCAATAACCAACAAATCGACCAAGTTCGGACCACCAGTTAAATCTGTCGGCATATAGCTAGGGACCTCTCCATTTTTCAGATAAACCCCCAGCCAATGAGCAAAAACCACCACTGAAAAAATTAAGGCCACAAAAAAATGACGCCAACTACTAACGGTTTTAATTTTGCCGATCAACGCTTTAATCCAGTTCTCTCTTTTTAAACTAACCCGAATAATTTTTACTCTAATGAGAAATGAAACCAGCGACAAAGCCGCTAGAGTCAAAAGCATTAGCATACTCATATATAAAAGGACTTTGTTGATTCTATATTAAATCATTTCCCCTATTTTATGTCAATTAATTTAAACTTTTTACAGAACAAAAAAATAGCCCTTCTGGGACTAGGCCTCGAAAACCTGGCCTTATTGTCATATCTCACCAAAAACAAAATTTCCGCCGTAATTACTATCTGTGATGCTCGCTCAAGCGAAGAACTGGGGAGTCGAATTAGTGAACTGCAAAAAAATTCACAGATCAAGTGGCAGCTCGGCAAAAGTTTCAATAAAAATTTGGATAAATTTGATATTTTACTACGCTCCCCGGGCTGGCCAATTTTTTGCCCTGGAATTCAAGAGGCTCTCAGGGCCGGAACTATTCTTTCTAGCCCGATGAATTTGTTTTTTATGCTCGCCCCGACCAAAAATATTATTGGCGTCACCGGCACCAAGGGCAAAGGCACCACTAGTAGTTTGATCTACCAAATTTTACACGACGCTAAGCGGGCGGTCTTCTTGGGTGGCAATATTGGCACCGCTCCTTTTAGTTTTTTAGAAAAATTATCAGCCAAGTCCTGGGTAGTTTTGGAATTATCTAGTTTTCAATTAGAAGACCTACAATTTTCTCCTCATATTGCCGTGATCACCAATATTTATCCCGAACATTTGAAACCAGCTGATCCTTTAAACCCTAATTTTCATGCTAATTTGAAATTATACATTAAGGCCAAAAAAAATATTGCCAGCCACCAAACAGCCAACGATTATTTGGTGATTAATAAAAAATTAAAATTGAAAGCTGGCCAAGGACGCCGACTAATTTTTACTAAATCCACTAGCCCCAGCAATTTGGCGGGCAATTACAACCAAGAAAATGTCGCCGCTGCCGAAATGGTCGCCAAAATTTTGAAAATCAATTCTAAACTCACCAAAAAAGCTATCAAAAATTTTAAAGGCTTAGAACATCGCCTCGAAAAAGTCATTACTAAACAAGATCGAACTTTTTATGATAATAGTTTTGCCACTACTCCCGAAAGCACTATCTTAGATCTCGAATCTTTTAAAAGCCCAATTATTCTCCTAGCCGGTGGAGCCGATAAAGGTGCTGATTTTAAAAATCTAGCCAAGGCCATCAAAAATAAAGTAAAGTTTTTAATCTTATTAAAAGGTAGCGGGACCATCCGACTCAAAAAAGACCTGCTCAAAATAAATTTTCCCAAAAACAAACTAGCAGAAGTTGCTAGTATGGAGCTGGCGGTCAAAACTGCCAAAAAAAATTCGGCTCCAGGTGATATAATCTTGCTATCCACGGGTTGTGCTAGTTTTGGAATGTTTAAAAACTATAAAGAACGAGGAAATTTGTTTAAAAAATATGCCCAAGCTCAATAAAAATTTTATCGGAGTTTTTGATTCCGGACTAGGGGGATTAACCGTTCTTAAAGATATCCTAAAAATCCTGCCAAAATATAATTATGTTTATTTGGGAGATACGGCCCGGGTTCCTTATGGTAATCGGTCCAAAGAAATAATCTACCAATATACCAAAGAGGCTATTGATTTTTTGTTTTCCAAGGGCGCTGGATTAATTATTATTGCCTGTAATACTTCAAGTGCCGAAGCTCTGAGAAAAATCCAAAAAGAATATTTGCCCCAAAAATATCCCCAACAAAAAGTCTTAGGAGTCATCCGCCCCTTAGCCGAATATTTTTCTAAAGATCAAAAAATAAAAAAAGTGGGCGTCATCGGAACGACCGCCACTATCAATTCCCAGGCTTATCCCAAAGAAATCAATAAGTTAAATAAAAATAAAAAAATATTTAGCCAAAATACCCCCCTCCTAGTACCCTTAGTTGAAGAAAACTGGTTACAGCAAACCGAAACCAAAAGTATTTTAAGTAAATACTTAAAAAACTTAAAAAAACAAAAAATTGAAGCCTTAATAATGGGCTGCACTCATTATCCTTTTTTACATCAAGATATTAAAAAGATCATGGGACCAAATTGCTCAGTCCCGAATACTGGATTAATTGTGGCCAAAAGCCTAAAAGATTACTTAAAGCGTCATCCGGAATTAAAATTAAATGAAGTCAAAAAACCAAACCTAGAATTTTATACTACCGATAATCCCCAAAAATTTAAAATAATCGGTGAAAAATTTCTAAAACGACCGATGAAATCTCTACAAAAAATTTCTTTATGATTATCTTTTTTTACGGAGAAAATACTTTTCAAGCTCAACAAAAATTGGCTCAACTCAAAGCCAAGTTCTTTAAAGATGTCCCGGACGGGGCTAGTAGTTTTGTGAGTCTCGATGGCCAAAGTGCTGATCTTGGAGACCTAGACAAACTGAGCTCCACCAGTTCGCTGTTTTCTCCTAAACGCTTGATTATTATCAAAAATATTTTTAGTAATAAAACCCCTAGTCTGATCGAAAAACTTTTGACTCTAATCAAAGACAAAAACTTGGTTGATTCGCCGGATGTTTTGATTGTTTATGAACCCCAAATCAAAAGCCAAAAAAAATCGATAGTCAAAATAAAAAGCGCTGGACAAGAAGCGCCTCTAAATGCCTTGGAAAAAAAATTATTTACCCTGCTAAATTCCCAAAAATATGCGCAAGAATTGCCTCTGCCTAAAGAATCGGAAATTGTTAATTTTATCAAACAAGAAGCTAGCGCTAAAAAATTAAAGATTAGCCCCGGAGCTATTCAAACTCTCGCCAATTTCTGTGGCCAAGATTTATGGATGATTAGTGGTGAACTAGACAAGCTCAAACATTTCAAAGATAAGGAAACAATTGAGGAAGCTGATATCAAAAAAATTTCCGATCAATTATTTAATGACAATATTTTTGCCCTCACCGATGCCTGGGGTCAAAAAAATCGCGCCCTAGCTATAAATCTTTTAGAACAACAATTAGCTGGTGGAGCGCCAGAGGAATATCTGCTCACCATGCTCATTAAACAAATCAAAAATTTGATTCAAATAAAATCTTTAGGTAGCATTAGCGCTTCTGAGATAGCTACCAAGCTCAAACTTCATCCTTATGTAGTTCAAAAGGGTCTAAATAGTGCTCGTTATTTTGAAGCTAGCGATCTCAAAAAACTCTACAATCAATTGATGCTGGCTGACTATAATTTCAAAACTGGAGCCAAAGATCTGCGTCTCTCCCTAAACATCATTTTGGCTGAAATTTAAACTAAGGTTTTTTGGCAAATCTTTTTAAAATAACTTTTTTATATTTATCTCGGCCAAGTCCTAATTCAAAATAATCCCAAAAAACAGACGTCAACCGCTTGGATAATATTTTCTGCCTTAAATTATAAGTTTTATATTGGCTCATTGCCCCCAAATAAGAATTAATACTGACTAAAATTTTTGCCAATATTTTTTTATTAATGTTCCCGCTTTTAAAAATATTATTAATCTTAATTATGGCCCGATAAAAATTGTTTTTAGTGCGATTTCTAATATACGCCCGACGAGTTTTAATAATTGCTCCTAAAAAATCAACTCCTTTTTGGCTGGGTTGTAAATAAATTTTTTTAGGATGAAGCTTCAAACCTAAATTGTACAAATAGTCTCTAATTTCAAAAATAACCGTTTTTAAACATTCTTTATCTTTATGAATAATAATAAAATCATCAACGTAACGGCCATAATATCCAAACTTCAGAGTTCTGGTTATAAAATGGTCAAAATCATTAAGATAAATATTGCTAAATAATTGCGAAGTCAAATTGCCAATCGGCAAGACAAACCCGACAGGAGCCTGAAACAAACTCTTATTGGCCGGCAATTTTTGCCAATCATTTCGACTACCTCTAATAACACAATTGCTCGTATAATTATGAAAAATAATTTGTTGGAGCAATCCCAAAGCTAAATCTAAATTAAATGAACAATGGTTTTTCTCCTTCAATAAACGGCTTCTAATTTTGTCATAAAGTTTTTGGTGATTAATGCTCATAAAATAACCAGCCAAATCTAATTTTAGAATAAAACAATTTTGTTGATAATTATTGGAACCAGAACGGATAAAATGAGAAATTCTTTTAATTCCGTAGGTTGTTCCTCTCCCCACCCGACAACTATAACTATCATTAATAAAATGAGCCTCAAATATAGGATTAATGTAGTTAAAAACCAAATGATGGACTATCCTATCCCTAAAAGGCGAAGCGATAATTTCTCGTTGAACTGGATCAAACACGACAAAGGCTACGCTTCGGCCGATTTGATAAGTGCCGTTTTTTAAATCATAATAAAGCTCAAATAAGTTTTGCTCATAATTGATTTCAAACTCTAGAGCATTAACACTATTTCGCTTATTGGCTCGAGCATCGTAATAAGCCCGAAAAAGATCAATTAAAAGTTGGTCGCTCATAAAAAATTATTAAAATAAAAGAAGCCAAATAAATGACTTCTTTTGACTAGTCCTTTGGGCACCGCAGGGAAAAGCCGTTGGCCCGGTTATTGGGGTTGCGATTAACCGTAGCGTTAGACGTGTTCAGGTTACGATTCCAAGCAGTATTGGCCGAGCTAACCGAAGACGACCAAAAGTTGGCGTTCGTAGTCCGATTGTTGAACGACCCATTAATATTGCGGTTGCCGGCAATTTTTTAATAATCGCTAAACTCTTTAATTAATTTGATATTTTAATAAAAAATTAACCAAATAGCGGTTTGGCCCGCTCATTACTAAATTTTTAAATTTAGTGGATTATTGGACTAGTGAGGCACGCTCGTTTTAACCTTGGCTAAAACGATTCTGGCCCATTATTATTTGCAGGTCTTTGCCAAAAACTTAATTGTCGAGAAATTGATTCAATAATTTCATTGACTTTAATAAATTTTGGCAAAGTTATTTGTTTTAAATCTTTAATCAAACGTAAATGGAGCCTAATGACTTCGGTGTTTTCCCTGGCTGTTTGGATTAAATCTTTTTTTATTTCGCTACAATTGGCTCGATAAATATTGGTAATTAAATCTGTGGTTTCTTTTTTTAAATTCTCTCCAAGCGTATATTTATACTCTCTATCCATATTTTTGCTGAAATTAAATATTTCCAAGAGCAAATCGTAACTAACTTTATACACCGGTAAATTATCATAAGTGGCCATAAAAATTTTATTTTAAAAATAGTCAAAATAGTCAAAATAGTCTAATCAAATTAGTCCTTTAGGCACCGCAGGGAAAAGCCGCCGGCCCGGCCATCGGGGTAGCGAAAAACCGTAGCGTAAGACGTGTGCAGGGTACGATTCCAAGCAGTATTGGCCGAGCTAACCGAAGACGACCAAAAGGCGGCGAGCGAAGTCCGAAAGTAGAACGACCCATCAAAATAGCGGTAGCCGGCAAGGATACCATTAAATCCAGAGCTGCCGTTAACTTTTAATTTAGTTCCAGCCGTAGCACAATCCCAGGCATTACTTCTGCTAGCATTACAAGTGCCTCCAGCATCAGTTAAGTATTGATCTAGGGTATTTTGTTCAGAGTCTGTCGGGATATGCCAGCCAGAGGGACAGATACCGCGGTGTTTGGTGGTAATTGTATAAGTAGTAGCGGTGCCACAATTAGATGAGCCCGAGGAGAAGTCAGCGTTGACACATTGATAGGGGAAACCCATTGCCTCAGGCCATTCATATAGGCCACCCCCAGAAACACAATAAGAAGCAGTATTAGAATAACAATATTTTTCAATAGTATTTGGGTCTATTTGGCAAGACCACCAGGTGGAATAATATTGGAGACAGGGAGCTGAGGCCTGGCTAGTAACCATTGTCCCGACATTGAGGTTACTCTTCATCCAACATTGTGTCCCTATCTGAACAGTGGAGTATTTCTGTCCAACATAATCAATGACATAATTACCGCAAGGTTGAGATTGAACTGGGTCAGAGATATAAATGGCATTAGAGCTATTTTGGGGAGAGTTAGAGACACAGGTGGATAGGGTATAGGATTGGAGGTCAGAAGAAGTAGAGTAAGTGAGGGTATTATTAGTAGTATTACAATTAGCTCCATCAGCCGGAGTGGGGGCACTAGGAATATTAGAGATATAGGTAGAGGTAACTACATTACCAGAGCCATCTAGGCTAGTGGAGTAAAGAGGCTGACCAACAGTCAGAGTAATAGGGTATTCTTTTTTGTCATTATAATAGAGAGCTAGAGCCGTTTGGATATTTCTAATATCAGCTACCCTCTTAGCATCTCGAGACTTAGCTCGGGCATTGTTTAGAGCAATAATAGAAACAGTGGCCAAGATGCCAATGATGGCGATGACCACGAGTAATTCAATTAATGTGAAACCAGATAATTTTCGCTCGTGTGAATTCATACTCAAACTGTGGGTCCTGGATCCTGGCCTTCTCGCCTCGCTGGAGCTTTGGCGAAGCGGGCGCCAGGATGACAGGTGCGGTGGTTGTTTGTTTTAATTGCGTGCCCCGCGTAGCTTTAGCGAAGTGGGGACGGGGGATCCAGCTTTTTAAATTTCTGGTGTCAGGCACCAGAAACCTATTCCAAGTTGGTGCTAGCACTCAGGTGCCTGACACCAGAAATAATTCTAATTTCTAATATTATAACATATTACCCCCCCCCCCGACAAATAGGGCCGATGTTTTAAAATAATATTTTTGTAAAAACCAAGTTAAAATGTTAAAATATTAAAATTAAAATTCCCAAAACAATTCCCAAAACAGCCCTTGCCTTTTTGTGATTATTATATTAATATGAATTTTAGAGCTAAAACAGCTTCTTTCTTTTTATAATTCATGTTCGGGCAATTAGCTCAGTTGGTTAGAGCGCAACACTGATAATGTTGAGGTCGGAGGTTCGAATCCTCCATTGCCCACGTCCTCCCGCCTGCGGCGGGAGAAGTAAAAATTAATAATTAAGAATTAAAAATATACGAAACAATTCTTAATTTTTCATTTTTAATTATTAATTCTTTGATTGTCTTATAAACAATTAAGGGTTAATTGTTTATAAGACAATCAAAGGAAAGCGGGGTAGAGCAGTTGGCAGCTCGCTAGGCCCATAACCTAGAGGTCGTCGGT
>CAZMYU010000002.1:0-126541 GCA_964570655.1 uncultured Gammaproteobacteria bacterium
TGGCCGTATTTTGGCATACTGGTTGAAAAACCGCCATATGTGTGTACACATTACCTTTCAGTATTGACAAAAGTATACCGACGTGGTATGCTTTTTATTATGTCATAGATCATTGAAAAAGGATTAATATTTAAAAACATACTAAAAAACAAGAAGATGTACGTACAATGCCAGTCTTCGGACAAAGAATTCTCAATTTTGGGTAGCTGTACCGGCTATACCCAGGCTTATGCCAGTGATGATGAAGCCAAGAAAGCCTTTTTTGATTCGTTGGAAAAAGAAACTGATTTTTATGCCGACGAAAAACATACCTGTAAGATCAAGATTCTCTCTGTCAAAAGAGCTGGAGCGAAAGGCAGTGTCTATTTGGAGTTTACCGCCATTGGTGAATTTTGGGGCACACCAAATGTTCCCATTAAGGGAATAGTGGCCTTTCAAAGTTCGAGGCCATTTAAAATCGGTGAAAAAGCAAAATTAAGAATTGTCAAAAAGAATTAATAAACAAGTAATTCTGTCGAAAAAAAACGGAAGTCCAATAGCGGCTTCCTTTTTATTTTTACCTTGATTTTTGCCTGATTTGGTGGTATTTTAAGAATATAAACTTTTGATTTTAACTAAATAAAATATGCAAAATAATCTAGATGTGAGGGACCAAAAAAATGAATATACTCCAGAAGGATTGCCAAAATCTGAATTAGACTCGGCTTCACCCAGCCAAACTGAAATTAATATTCCGCCTCAATATAGAGGTTTGAATTCCGAGGTCTTGGATTTTATTTGGACTATTCCGGAATATGTTGACCAAACCAAGACTGAACAAGAAAAAAAACGCAAACAAGAGGCTATAGATTTTTTAAAAAAGCAAGAGAGTCGAGAAGATGCGGATATTGCCAAGCAAAAAACAGCCTTGCATGATGAAGCCAAGCTTGAAGAAATTCGACAGGATATGCCCGCTAGTCAGACGGAAAAAAATAATGAAGTCGCGAGCGGTAATGAGGCTATTAATGCCTTGGTGAAAAATATTACGCAAGGACGAAGACGCGAGGTAGTAGATTTGTATAATAATTGGTTGAAAGATTTTGATAATCCAAAGTCAAGGGCGGCTTTGTTAACCGGATTGTTTGGTGATGTTTATAATAGGTATCGGATAGCTGAATATCCAACCCCAGCTGATGAAGAAAAAACATGGCAAGATTATTTAAATAATTATCGAGTTCCTGTAAATAATAAAAAGAAAGAATGGATGTATCGAGGTGTTTTCCCGGATAGCGATATTGCCACGCTTACTCGTGGTTCTTTCAACGTTCAAGTTACTCCGGCATTAATTGATTCTTTGGATCAAATGATTTTAGATGGCAAGATCAAGGCTAATTATAAATTTGGTGAACCAGGCACCAAAGCTTCTCCGTCGGAGCGTCATGATTCTATTAGTATTTATTTTTTGGAAGAACCTTCTCAGTCGGCTCTGCAGGAATTGTCAACTATTATCAAGCCTTATGTGCGTGGTGATAATTTGCTGGGTAAGAAAATTGGTGATGGTTTTTTTATGTCCGAAATTGGTTCGATTGAAACCAAGCATATTGAATCACTAATTGTTGAGCTCAAAGCAAAAGATCTGGCCTTGTCCGAGGCAATCAAGGAATATACTACGCCCAGACCCGATCAAGGTACGTCTTTGAAAATGTCCGAAGCTCAATTTTATGCTATCAAAGATGTGGTCAAGGCTTTGGGTTACAATTTATCTTATGATGACCATGGCTTTATGATAGAGTAAAACTAATAATTGCTAGTCTGTCATCGCCGACTTGCGTGTCCCGCGTAGCTTTAGCGAAGTAGGGAGGAGGGGTCCAGAACGTTTAATTTTTATTTTATTATTTTTATGCCTCAAAAATTTAGTGATAATATAATTAATGAATTAAAAGCCCTTAAGATTGAAATTGGTTCCAGCCAAGAGCGGGTTGAAGTTGTGGAGGCGATTAATTATTTGATTGAAAGATTAATATCCAAAAAAGATAGCGAACCCAGCAAGCAATTGGTTTTAGACGAATTTCAAATTATCATGAATGAGTGTGATGCGCTGGACTCAGAAGACCAAGAAAGAATCGCCGTTTATTTAGAAAAAATTATGGACATATTTAATATTGCTAGTTCTGATGGTTTGATTAATACTTGGCTTTATGGTTTTGATCCCTTTAATTAATGATACCCAGTACTAAAATCTAAAAAATAAAAAAATCCGTGTTAATAACGGATTTTTATAATAGCCTTTTTGATATTGTTTTGATTCAGAATTTAACGGATTCGTAGGGAATTGAATAGTTTAGTTGTCCAGCTTTGAAGAAAAAATAATCAAACTGATATTTTATTTCAATGCTATCTACTTCTCCTTCTCTCCCGCCAATTTCTTTGGCCACCCTTTGTCTGGCTTCGTCGCTGGTAAAGAAGTTGCGAGATCTAAAGACCGCTAAAAGCTGGTCTGCTGGCAACAATTTGACTTTGTCGCCCTTTTTTAAAATTACTTTTCCGCTCATGTTTATGAATTTTTAGGAAATTTACTAACAATTAAATAATAGAGGAGTATGACATATAAAAATGTTTATGTCAAGCCTATTTGCCTTAGTTGGGGTAATGGCCTAGAATGAAGTTATCTGCCTAGTTTAATGCTGGGCGCTTAATTTTAACTTTATGAAAAACAAATTATTAATCCCATTGATTGTTGTGAGTTTATTGTTGGTTTTGGCAGTTACTTGGTATTTTCTTCAACCTCGATATCAATTCAAAACTTATTTTCCAGAAGATAAAACCGGTTTGATTAACACTTCTCCGGTTAATGGTGAAGCAGAGGCCAATAAAGATCTCAAAACTTATACTGATTCGGCCAAGATTTTTTCCTTTGCTTATCCGCAAAAATTTGTTTTGTCTGGCGCCGAGATCGGTTATTCTCAAAATTGGAGCAATAATAATTCTGGCCTAGGACTTATTTTGGCCACGGTTACTATTCCTAAATCCTTTTTGCCTAATACTAATTTTGGCGATGCCAAATTTGTGGTGGGCACTAGCGCTGATTCCAAGGCTGTCAGAAATTGTTTATTGCCGGTAAATGGTGAAACTGTTTTTGGCCAGAGCGAAATTATTAATGGTCAAAGCTTTACCAAATTGTCATCCAAAGATGCTGGGGCTGGCAATTTTTATGAAACTCTTAGCTATCGAACTCTTTATAATAATAATTGTTATTCGGTCCAGTACACCATTCACTCTACTAATATTCAAAACTATTCACCTGATCAGGGAATTAGTGAATTTGACAAGACTCAAGTGCAAAATATTCTAGAGGCCTTGGTTAGAAGTTTTAAGTTTTCAAGTAGCCAGTAATAATGGCACTTTGTTTTGATTATCAATATTTAAAGTTATGCTCACTCGACAAAAAATTCCCAGCCTGGCTTTACGGAAAATATTGTCGAGTTTTGTTTTGGGCAAAATCATTAAGATTGAGCCACTGGCTACTAGCGGTAATATTACTTATATTATTTGGGCTGGTGGCCATAAATATTTGTTACGCTTGGCACCTCTGGGACCGCGATGGCGGTCGAGAGAGGAAATTTTAGCCGAGATAGAATTATTAAATTATTTGGCCGATAATAAATTTCCAGTTATTCGACCTGTTAAAAATAAATCAGGGGAGACATTAATTGTTTGGCAGAAACATTATGGCTATTTGCGTAAATTTTCTAGCGGACGAGAAAAATTAAAACCGGCAATAACCGAAGTGCGAAAATTCGGGGAAGTTCTAGGTCGTTTTCATAAATTAATAGAAAACTATAAAACCAAAAATCAGCGAGAACACTTGTGGACTCCGCTGGCGACAAAAAAATATTTTTTGGAAATTAAAAAAGATTTGGACCGGGAATTTGCTGATCAATTTTGGCTGGAGTTTAAAAAATTGAAATTTCCCAAAGTCTTGCCCAGTGGTTCAATCCACGAAGATTTGGGTCGTCGGCATGTGCTCTGGCAGAAAGGTAAGATTGTGGCTATCTTAGATTTTGATCGTTTTTATTTTGGGCCACTCATCTTTGATTTGGGTCAGGCAATCCGCGGTTGGTGTTTTACTAATAATTGGCAAAAATGGAGTCAAGCTAATTTTCAGGCCTTATTAAGTGCCTATCAAAAACAAAGAAAATTAGCTGATTTAGAAAAAAAGTATTTAGGTGACAGCATTCGCTTCGCTATTTTGGAACGGGCTTTGTCTTTTTATATTCGTTATCAACGGGTTACTCATGATCCTGAGGACCGGGATTATGCCTGGCTATCTCTAAATAAGTTGATTGCTGGTGTCAGACACCAAGGTGTCTGACACCTGAAATTTAAAAACCGCCTGATTATAGGGGCGGTTTTATTTTGAAGACAAATTGTGGTCCGGATTTTTTCCAAACAGACTGGCCAATGTAAACATTGTTCAGGATTTTTAATTTGTTTAAATCTTCTTTGATCCATTTTCGACGATGCCTAACATCATGAATCAGATCTTTGATTATTCCCGGTAAATTTCCAAGACTCTTTGGTCGGCCATTGCCATGCCAGCCGATTTCAGCTTCCCAAGAATAATGTCCCGAGGCGAACCAACGCTTCATACGTGGTAGCCAAAAAAGAATTTGCGATAACCAGCCGACCTTTAGATAGATGATCAGATCGTATTGTTCTAATGGTAAAACTGCCTGGGCCATGGTGGCGTGGACGTCCTCAATAATATAAGTCGTATTAGGATCAAACTCGCTTGGCAATTTTTTTAGACAACTAATATCCAGATTGTGTCGAATTTCTTCAAATTTATCAGCATCATAGTGCCGAACTTTCATATTTCTTTTTCGGAGCATTTTGGTTAATTGTCGGCGCAGCGTGCTTTTACCTACAATTCCAATTCCGGTAATTAATATTTTCATTTGTTATTTTTTTATTGTGAATGATCTATTTAGAAAGATGCTTTATGTTATAATGGATTTTGATTTTTGTCAAATTGTTAATATAATCTTTGCTATTTATTTGGCTCTTTGCTATATTGGCAATATATGAATTATCTTAAATATCGAGAAAAGAGATACTGGTTACATTTAGTGTCAGCCTTATTTATTTGGTTGCCGCTACCATTTATAATTATTCTTGATTTAGTTTGTGCTTTGTATCAAGTGATTTGTTTCCCAATCTATAGAATCGAGAAAGTCAAGAGGGCTGAATATATTCTGATTTTTGATCGGAACAAATTGGCTTATTTGAATTGGTTGGAAAAGTTAGGCTGCATGTATTGTGGTTATGCTAATGGGGTTCTGCGGTATCTAAAAGAAATTGCTGGTCGGACCGAAAAGTATTGGTGTGGAATTATGCATGAAAACAAACCGGGTTTCAAAACCCAAGAAGACCAGGTCACTCAGGATTTTGCCAAATTCAATGATGAGCAAGATTTTCGCGAGAAATACGAGAAAAACTAGTTCTAAAATATAAAAAGGAGCCCCACTTTCGCCAAAAGCTACGATTGGGCTCTTTTTTGATTTTTTCTCTATTTTGGGGTATTATAATAGATATGATTGATCAAGAAAAAGCTCGCGAAGCTTATGAATCTTATCTCTATAAGACCAAAACCGATCAGCGGATAATTGGGGTTATTTTGGGTGGTGGTCGAGGCAAGGGGCTGTCTTCGGCCCATTCTGACTATGATGTTATTTTGGTAACTACCGATGAGGGTCTAGCCGGGGTCAAGCAAGATTATCCCAAAACAGAATATATTGATTCACTGCCACACGCTATTTCTGAATTTCGGGAGCGAGCCAAAATAGGTTCGTCTACGGCTTGGGATAAATATACCTTTACTCATAATTTAGCTTTGATTGATAAAACTGGCGAGATTCAAAAACTTGTAGAAGAGAAGGGTGGTCTAACTCCAGCCGAGGCTCATAAGATTGCCAATGATAATCTCGGTGGGTATTTGAATTCTTTGTATCGTTCTCTCAAAAATCTGCGAGATGGTAATGAGCTAGCTGGTCGCTTAGATGCCTCAGAAACAATTTCGTCAATGCTCCAGTTTTTGTTTGCGATCGAAGGTCGGGTTTGCCCATATAATAAATTTTTGGTTTGGGAATTAGAAAATTACCCTCTCAAAAAATTGCCAATTAGCAGTTCTGATTTTATTGCTAAAATTGAAGCGATTTCCAAAAATGCTGACTTCAATACTCAGAAAGAACTTTTGCAAATAATTCGCAAGTTAGCCCTGGAAAATAATTGTCAGGATGAAATAAATGATTGGGAGGGTTATTATTTTGGTTAATAATCTAAATATTCTTGCTATTTAAATAATTTTAAAAATATGACTAGGATTTTATCAACAGTAGCTAGAATTTTGGCCGGAGTTTTTGTGGCCTTTATTACTATCTTTGTGGCTGATGTGTTTGGTGACTTTTCTTGGATAGCTTTGTTTATGCATCTTATTCCTAGTGTGATAGCCTTGGGCTTAATGATCTTGGCCTGGTATAAACCAATTTATGGCGGGGCTTTGTTTTTGATTATTGGAGTAGCCCTAGTTTTTATTCAGCGCTCAGCCCTGCTTAGCGCCCCTTTAATAGTCATTGGAATTTTGTTTTTGATTCAGGGTTTACTAGACAAATTTGGTGATTAATAATTATAATTTGACTTTTAAAATATTTTGCGATAATATTCAATCAACAAAAAGCCCCTCTCATATCGACGGGCTTTTTATTGTATTTTTGGGCCCTGGACGACCACTACTAAAGTGCTATAATTAATATTAATCATATGACTATTTCGCCAGCCCAATTTAAGATGATCGCCCTCAAAACAGATATTATCAGGGTTGAGGCTAGAATTGATTCTATAGATGAAAAATTATCTCGTCTGTTAACCGTGGTGGATAATTTAGCCAAAGAGGTTAGAGATGTAAAAGAGGCTTTTTCTTTTAATCAAGGAGCTCATAATCGCTTTGATTATGGAATCACGAAAATTGGTAGGCATTTGAATATTAATCCCTATAATTAATTAAACAAACAATTTAAATCGCCCTGGTCCCTCCAAGTATTTATCGCTTTGAGGGTTTTGTTTTTATAAAATTTATTCCAATCCTAATTTACTCCCTCCGAATTGGATTGGTCTAGCAAAAACATGCGGAGGATTTTGTCTTTTTTTAAAGACCGTCGACTGCGCCCCTATTTTATCACCGGCCTGTCGGCTATTTCGTTGGGCCTATTATTTTTATTATTGCTGAGCCCAGTGATGTGGAAAATTTATCCAGCCTCTATCCAGGCAGTCTTGGCTTTTGATAAGCTAGGCGAGTCGGCTTATAATGAGCCAATTTGTCATGAGGATTGTTTTTTGAAACGAGAATTTTATAAGAAAATAATTAGAACAGCTATTCCTAATGAGAAAATAGCCGCCAAAGTTGAAGAGGCTATTTTGGATGAAAACAATAATGATAATTTTCGTCTGGAGCTTTTGGATGTTTTTAAAAACGATAATGGCGATAATATCGCTACGGAGTTTATTAATAATTATCTAAAGGATCCGGATGGCAATCTCAGAATCAAGCAAGCGATTTTGGAAAAATTCAATCTAAATTATCCACCACTAGTCAAAGATTTAATGGCCAAGGTTAATAATTATACTCTTAGTGAGCCAGAGCGTCAGGAGGCCTTGGTTTTATTAGAGCGGACTCATTATGATTCTTTGGTTGATTTCTACTTGGAAACTCTGAGTAAAGATCCGAGTCTAAAAATTAGAGATGAAGCTATTACGGCCCTAAGCAATATTAATAATGCCGAATATTTTGGCAAAACCCAGTTGGCCCAATTGAAAAAATTATTACTTGATAAGGATCTTGATAATCGCCTGAAAAGATCTTTGGTTTTATTGTTGGCTGATTTGCGGGCTAATTTTGGCTTAGAATTTAATAATATTTTGCTTAGTGTTTATAGTGATCCTAGTAATGATAAATTCGTGAAGTATTTTAGTGCCGAAATTTTAAACAAATTATCGGCTAGCAATTATTCACTCCCGCAAATTTCTCAGGCTGAGTGGGATACTTATTTGAGCCAACAGATTAATTTTAATGTGGCCAGTGACGCTCAGATGCCAGCTGGCACTCTTTTGTATCGGACAGTGGCCAATAATTTGGCTTACGGTTATAATACGCAAGATTTAATTGCGGTTGATAATAAAAAACTATCTAATCTGTATACTGGTCACGCTGGTTTGTATATCGGTCAAACCGATGGAGTCGATTATGTCCTTGAAGCTCTACCTAGTGGAGTAGTCAAAACTCCTCTTAAATATTTTGTAAATAGTAGTGCTGGAGAAAAATTGATTGGTACCAAAATTCCTAAGAGTTTAAATAGCCAGCGAGTCTTGAGGGTCATGGAACTAGCTAGAGTTTTGGCTAACAGTAATTTGGCTTATGATTTTGATTTTGCCACCCAAAAAGGACCGGGCAGTGGCCAGTGGACTTGCGTCGGGCTACTAGAAAAAATTTATGAAAGTGCTGATCTGATAAATCCGCGAAATCTCAAAGGGCTGGTTTATAATTCCGATGAATACGCTATTGATATTACGCCTGATGGTTATGATAGTTCTAGTTTGTATAATAAAAAAACTAATGATTATTTTTCTAAGACTTATGAGTTTTCCAAGATTAGTCGCAAAACTAATGTGTGGTTGCCAGCTCCAGAAATCGTCGGTTATGACGCTGGCCTTATTTATAAAGGTAGTCGTTATTTTTTTATTCCCTATACTCAATATCTTCAAGCGACTCTAAAAAATGTCAAAACCAACGCTGAGCTGAGCAGTAATTTTATTGATGAAAATTTGCGCGGCAAGGTTCCCCAAATTTCATTACTTTTGAAATGGAGTTTGGTTAATAATCCTTTGTCAGCTTTGCAAGAATTGGCCAGTAAAGTGGCCCAGGCTATCGGGGTATCTGATAATCCCAATGTTTTATTAACTGGTAATGATAATCAAGCTATTACTATTGATGCAGTAGCTACCGCCAACACAGTTAGCGCCAAAACCTCGGCTGTCAAAACTAGCCCTCCCAAAAAAAGTTCGACCACCAAAACCGCTAGCGTCGCTCCGGTGAAAAATACTTTGGTTACTGCTAAAAATTTATTATCTAGTGAAATTGTCAAAACTGTTTCTAATTTAAAACCGGCTACTGTGGCTAGTAAATTAGTAACGGCAGCTACCAGGGCAGTATCCTCCACTGTGGCCAAGGCCCTCACAACTACTCCGGTAATAACACCAGTAACGCCGGTAACCAATAATTATACGACCGTGGTTAATAATCAAACAGAGACAGCTAGTTTAAAAAAAATTTGGATTGATAAAATTTATACTGGTGGAGATAATGATTTTATCGTTTTGTATAATCCCAATAATGAAGCTATTGATTTGGCCACTGCCAATATTCGTTTAGAAAAAACTAAAACCGCTAGTGACCCATCGATTATGATTCGTTTGGGTAATTTGGAAGATGGCGATTATCCAGAGGGCACGGAGATTCCGGCTCTAGGAACCTATCTAATTGCCAAAGCCGGAGCTTCGGTTGAAATTACGGCTCGCGCTCAGGCTATCGCTAAGAATTCGGCTTTTAGTTTAGGTTCGGCCAACTATACTGTTTTTTTGGGTAATAACGCCATTAGCTCTTATGATGATCCGGATATTTTTGATGCTGTTGGCTTTGGCGTGGAGTCGGCCTATTTTAGCGGGGCTTCGCCGGCCATGGAAATTCCTGATGATCAAATTTTGGCTCGGAAAATTACGGCTAATTCTAGTTTCCAATCTATGTCTGCCGGTGGGTCGGAATATAATTTAAACACACGCTATAATAGCCAAAATAATGGGCAGGATTTTTTGTTGATTAGTGATCCTAGCTTGGTACCGATTAAATCTGTTGAAAATAATGCGACCAATAATGATAATCAGAATCAGAATAATAATTCTAATTCTAATGAGACGGTAGCTACTTCTAGTTTGCAAAATTTAGTAATTAGCGCTTTGTACACTACCAAAGAAAATGATTTTATTGAAATCTACAATCCCAATGAATCAGCTATTGATTTGTCTTTGGGAAATTATCGTTTGGAAAAGGTAAAAACCGCGAGCGACCCATCAATTTTAATTCGTTTTGGTAATGCTGATGATGGTCAGTATCCCGGAGGAAATATTATTAATCCCCATGATTATTATTTGGTGGCTCGTAATGAAGCTAATACTGAAATCAAATCAATGGCTCAGGCTATTGCCACTGGAACTAATTTTACTTTTGCTGGGTCAGGTTACACGATTTTTTTAGCCACTGGGCCAGTCACCTCAGCTAGCGACTCTGATATAGTTGATAAAGTTGGTTTTGGTCCCGATGCTTTGTATTTTGAAGGTTCGGCTCCGGCTCCGGAAATTTTAGACAATCATTTATTGGTTAGAAAGGTCAGCCAAAATTCTGATAAACAAACTTTATCGCCAGGAGGATCGGAAGCTGATTTGGGTCGAGCTTATGATAGCGACAATAATCAAAATGATTTTGTTCTTCTGGACTATGGATTTGAAAGCGAGGACACTAGTTCAGCGAGCTCCGGATTTTTGTCTAGTGGTTTAACTCATTTGTGGCACTTCGATGAATGCCGTGGGTCAGCTCTAGAGGATTCCAAGGGGAGTTTAGATTTGAATTTGGCTAGCCATTGGCGTAGCGGCAAATTTGGTTGTGCCTTGGAGGAGTTTTATCAGTATGTGCCGTTTAAAGTAAATTTTCCCGAACCTTTGGCTGTTGGTAATTTGACTTTTAGTTTCTATTACAAAAATGTTCAAGCTGATAATGGTCGGATAGCTTTCAAATTAATTAATTCCAGTGATGATAGTAGCGCAGGAGTGGCTATAGATACTGGCTATACTTGGAGTTTTGGTCTGCCTGGAGAAATGCGGGATTACAATTTGCGCTGGCCGGCCGATGACTCTTGGCACCTAGTTACTTGGGTAATAAATAGCTCCAATGATTATTGGGAATTGTATTTGGATGGTTCGCGAATTTATCGTGGAGAATTTCAAGCTATTTTTAAGAAGAATTTTGATGTTCTGCAAATCGCTCAAGAAAATAATTATAGTTATATTGATGAAGTAGCTTTGTGGAACAAAGCTTTGAGCGCCGAAGAGATTTTAGAAATGGTGACCAGCGACAAACAATTAGAGCCTGTCTCTAGCGCTGTCGTCTCTAAGCCCTTGGAGCTTAGGAATTATTGGAGTTTTGATGAGCGCACTGGCACTCAAGCTGTGGATTCTATAGGTCAATCAGTTTTGAATTTTCCAGAGAGTTATTGGTTAAAAAATGGTCAGGTTAATGGTGCTATTTGGCAAGATTATCTGAGTAACAAAAGAATGGGCGCAGATATTAAACCTTTTAAAAGTCAGGATGTCTCGCTGGAGTTTTGGTGGCAAAATATTGCCTATTCTGATGGCGGTCGATTAGAAGTAAAGTTAATGAGTCAGGGCAATACTTTCTTAGGGCTCATTCCTGATTATTTTAGAGTCGGTGCTTATTTTAATAATAATTATTATATGCTCAGTCAGGGAGTGGGAGATCTTATTCCGGCTGATGCCAATTGGCATCATGTGGTCCTGGTTTATGATTCGACTCTAATGAAGCTTAGTCTATATGTTGATGGAGTTCCGCGCTGGGCGGCGACTGAAACTTGGTTGCCAGAGGAATTTTATGATCGAATTGAAATTAATAATCAGGCTTTTAGTTCTGGAATTGATGAATTAAAAATTTGGCAGGGAGCACTCAGCGCCGAAGAAGTACTCCAAAATTATCAGCAAGGATTAAATTGATAAAATAGGACTTGAAGGACTTGCAGGACATGAAAGACGTGCAGGATATTAATGAAAAATCCTACACGTCTTTCTTGTCTTTCCTGTCTTTCACGTCTTGTTTTTTTATTCAATCACCACGGCTGTGCCATAGCAGAGAACTTCGGTAACGCCGTTCATAACATCATTAGCGTCATAACGCACACCGATAATGGCATTAGCTCCGAGTTCTTGAGCATGCTTAGTCATGAGTTCATAGGCCTCATTGCGAGCTTTTTCGCAGAGCTCAGTAAAAAGCGAAATGTTTCCGCCCAAGATGGTTTGCAGTGATCCGCCAATTGAGCCAATGATGGATCTAGATCTGACGGTGATGCCTTTGACTAATCCCAAATTTTTGACAATTTTTTTATTTGGCAATTCAAAGGCGGTAGTGACATTGATTGATTCCATAAATTTTATCATCTGCTCCCATACTCCTAATATTAGGAGTATGGGAGCAGGGGTTATTTTTGTTTATTAAATATAAAAAATCTATTGCGGCCACAGAGATCTTTTTTGATTAGGGTCTGGGGACCAAAAAGTTTTTTGATTTGCTGGCCTTGCTTGGGATCGATTTCGCCGATGAGGATGAGTTTTTGGAGATTCATTTTTTTTATTTGTCCGGCGAGTTCTCGGTAGTATTTGAGGCCGTTTGGTCCGCCGTCTAGGGCTAATTTCGGTTCGTATTTTATGCTCGGTGATTTTTTGATTTGGTCTTTAGTTAGATAGGGAAGATTGGCTAGGAGTAAGACCGGTTCAGTAATTTTTTTAATTGGAGCTAGTAGGTTGCCTTGGAAAAATTTTATTTTAACTCGATGATGTTTGGCGTTGAGCTTGGCAATTTTTAGCGCCGGCTTAGAAATATCAGTAGCTATAAAATTTCCCGAAATTTTGGTGGCCAAAGTGATGGCAATAGTTCCAGGACCAGTTCCTAAATCAATAATTGTTTGGGGTTTAAATTTTGGTGCGTAGTTGAGAGCCAAATCAATCAAGGTTTCTGTTTCGGGGCGGGGAATTAGGGTGTGTTTATTAACCTTGAAATCTAGGCCATAAAATTCTTGGTGACCGACAATATAAGCCAGGGGAATATTTTGGAGTCGTTTGTTTAGGGCTAGATCAAATTTTTTTAAAATAGTTTTGGGAATAATTATCTCCGAGTGGGCTAGCAAATAGGCTCGGTCTTTTTGGAAAATTTCTGACAACAAAAATTCCGCCTCTAGAGAAGCGAAATCGATGTGCTGGGCTATTAATTTTTTGGTGGCCAGAGCCAATATCTCTTTAACTTGCATTTTTGCTTTGTCGTTTAGCTTTTTTGTAAGTAGTAATAATTTCTAGCAAGTTGCCGTCTAAGACATCGGTGAGATTATGCCAATTATGATTGATGCGATGATCGGTTAGCCGGTCTTGGGGGAAATTATAAGTTTTTATCTTGTCACTTCTGTCACCCGAGCCGACTTGTTCTTTGCGTTCCTTGGAATCTTGGGCGAGACGTTCGTCTTCGATTTTGGCTAGGAGCCGTGATCTGAGAATTTGCAGAGCTCTTTCTTTGTTTTGGTGTTGGGATTTTTGGTCTTGGCAACTAACCGTGAGGCCAGTGGGCAGATGGGTGACGCGAATAGCTGAATAGGTAGTGTTGACACTTTGACCACCTGGTCCAGAAGAACAAAAAGTATCAATGCGAATATCTTGTGGGTTAATAACAATATCAACTTCTTCGGCTTCTGGTAAAACCACCACTGTTGAGGTGGAGGTGTGGACCCGGCCCTGCTTTTCGGTTTCGGGAACTCTTTGGACGCGATGAGTGCCGGCTTCGTATTTGAGTAGTCCGTAAACTCCTTTGCCATGAATGGCAAAAATAATTTCTTTAAAACCACCGATGCCAATGCGATTAGAATCTAAAATTTCGGTTTTCCAACCTTGACGTTCGGCAAAACGATTGTACATTCTAAATAGATCAGCGGTAAATAGCGCCGATTCATCGCCTCCGGCTCCAGCTCGGATCTCGATAATGGCATCTCGGGCATCATTGGGACTATCGGGATGAATTTTGTCTTCGATATCTTCGATTAATTTCTCTTGAGCTTCTATGAGAGGAGCCAATTCTTCTTCGGCTATTTTTTTAAATTCCAGATCGTTATCGCTGGCAATAATTTCTTGATTGTCGGCAATCTGCTTTTGGATTTTTTCTAATTCCAAAACCAGCTCGTTAATGATTTTTAAACGGGCTTGTTCCTTGCCAACTTTAGCGTACTCGGATTGATTTTTGATTAGATCCGGGTCGGATATTTTGGCAGTCAACTCGGCAAATTGTGTTTTGATGTCTTCAAACATAAATAGTGTTAAAACTCTTAATATACAATTAACCCCCCTAGATAGTTTATCATAAATAAACTAGGCTTAGGAGGGCTAATTTGAAAGTAGTTATTTTTTTGATTTTCCGGTAGTTTTTTTAGCGGTTTTGGCAGCTCTTTTGACCTTTTTGCCTTTTCTGGTTTCAGAAGCTTCTTTTTGCTTGGCCACTTTGGCATGGAATTTTTCGGCTCGGCGAGCAGTATCCACCAATTTCTGTTTACCGGTATAGAAAGGATGGCAGACTGAGCAGAGGTCAACCTTAATCTCTGGTTCAGTGGAGCCAGTTTCAAAAGTATGGCCACAAGCGCAAATAACTTTGGCATTAGTATAATACTTAGGATGAGTATCTTTCTTCATATTTTTAGCTTATTAATAATAATGATTAATGCTATCACAACTTTAATTATAAGTCAAAAAGTTGGTGTAAACTTGACATATTTTATTTTCTATGCTATTATTGGGCATTAATTAAAAAGTCCTTAAAAATGAAAAAAGAGTTTGATTCATTGTGGTAGTTTTTTTGTCAAACAAAAAAATCTATTACCATGAAAAAAATTAGTTTTTTAGTGTCCGTTACTTGTCGTATCTATTCTGATAATCATCAGGAGATGACCAAAGCTTTTTATACCCATATTCGACCAGATCTATTGGAACACGATTTCGAATATCGGCTCTCTATTTCTAATGAGCCCTGGGATATTGAAACTAGTGATCTATGTATCTGGGAGAGGATTATCGACCGCGAATATGATTTTTCATTGTCTGTTTCTTGTTTTGATGGCGAAACAAAGTTGTCAGAATTAGGAATAGAGATGGAGAAAAAATTATTTGCCAAGGTGATAATTATGCGAGAAAAAGCCAAAAGTTATCAGCTGTTGATAAACGAATTAGAGTCCCTAGGATATTTGCATTATCTGGGAATTGACGAACCACAGTAATGGAACTAAAAAACGGAAAAGTCCAAACAAGGTGAGGCGAAGTTTTAGTAGCTCGATCCGCTGGCATGAGAGTCTCCTTTGACTCTCTTTTTTTTGTATTGATGTTAGGGTTGACTTCAAAATATAATAATGTTATCTTGTTTAATTATTAAATAGTTTTTTGAAAAAAAATAATATTCTAAATATAAGGAGGAATTTTGAAAACAAATAATTTAAAAAAATGGTTAATTTGGGATTTGGATGGAACCTTATTGAATTCCATTGGGCCAGCCATTCAATTTTTTAGGAAGATGGCCATGCTGTCTTCTTTACCAGTGCCGAGCACTGACTTCTTGGTAAAAATTTGGGGGCAAAGGTTCACTACCAAAATAGTTCCTTTGGTGGCGGAGAAATATAATTGGAATAACAATCAGATTAAAAAATTCCTAGATCGTTGGAACAATTTTTTCCCTAAAGAGGCAGATAAAATCAATAAGCCTTTTGCCAATGTCAAAGAAGTTTTGTTGGCCTGCAAACAGTTGGGTTTGCATAATGTCATCATTAGCAACCGGACGCAGATAGATCTAATTGATATATTTAATAATTCTGAACTTTCCAGCGATTTATTTGATCATTTGCGTGGGCATGATTTTTGTCCGGAAGAAGGTGAATTGGTCAAGCCTAATTCTCGAGTCTTGACTTCCTTTATGACCAAAACTGGAGCTCAGCCTAGCCAAATTGTAGGCATTGGCGATTCTATCAAAAACGATTACGAGCTTTTCAAAAGTCAGGGCATAGATTTTATTGCTATGACTGGGATTTTGCATTCTCGGGAAGATTTTGCCAAAGCCGGCGTTCCAAAGGATTTTATTGTATCCTCTCCTCAGGAAATATTCCCGATTTTGGAAAAACATTTTGCCGTAGTTAGTTCGGCGCTCCTGGCTCATTTGTTACTCTGGTAATTAATCTGGCCTAGTTTTGATTGAAAACCCTTAAAAACCCCGAAAAAATTCGGGGCTTTTTATTTTATTTAGAAAGATTGATTTTTTTGGGTCAATCTGTTAAAATAGAGGCAATATTAATTATATGACCCCAGCTAAATCCAAGAAAAAATCAAAATTTAACAAGTTAAATGATGAGCCTCAAGAAGAACAGCTCAATTTTTTAGATCCCAAATACCAAGAGGAGATTGCTCAAGAAAAAGCTAGCCAAGAAGCCAAGAATTCGGTTAAATGGCATGGCACTGTTTTTACTGGTAGGCAGGCCGAGATTGTTAGAAAAGCTAAAAATTTGGAAATTTCTTTTCATCCCGAATTAAGTTTGGAACAAATTGAAAACGAACCAATTAAATCTAGAGAAGATAATCAAGAAATAAACAAAGAAAAACCAGCGATCGATCTTCATCGGGAATTAAAAGAAGAACCTAAAGAGCCAGAGAGTTTTGGTGGTGATGAAACTGAAAAACCTGGTTGGGAAAATTGGGGACGTTTTAATCGTTATCGTTAATAAAATAATTTTCAATTAATATATGGCTGATAATAAAAACTTTTGGGCTGTGGCCGAAGAAGACATCTTGAATTTTTGGGATAAAGCCAAAATATTTCAAAAAACTATTGATAGACCGGCGGAGTCCGGTAATTTTGTTTTTTACGAAGGTCCGCCCACGGCTAATGGTCGTCCTGGTATTCATCATGTCCTAGCTCGCTCATTTAAAGATGTGATTCCTCGTTACAAAAGTATGAATGGCTTCAAGGTTCTTAGAAAGGCCGGTTGGGATACTCATGGATTACCAGTAGAATTACAAGTTGAAAAAGAACTCAAGATTTCTGGTAAGCCCGATATTGAGAAGTATGGTATTTTTGAATTCAATCAAAAATGTCGAGAGAGTGTTTGGAAATTCAAAGACGAATGGGAAAAAATGACTCGGCGAATTGCTTTTTGGCTGGATCTGGAGCACCCCTATATTACTTATGATAATTCTTATATCGAATCTTTGTGGTGGATAATTTCTCAGGCTAATGCCAAAAATTTGCTCTATCGAGGCCACAAAGTTGTTCCGCATTGTCCGCGTTGCGGCACGGCTCTGTCGACTCACGAAGTAGCCCAAGGGTATAAATTGGTCAAAGATAATTCTTTGTATATTAATTTTAAAATTACTAAGGGCAACAATTTGGTGAGCCCCGGCGATTTTATATTGGCTTGGACGACTACGCCGTGGACCTTGCCAGGCAATGTCGCTTTGGCTGTGGGTGAAGGCTTGGAATACGTCAAAGTCAAAAGTGGTGGTGATAATTATATTTTGGCCAAAAAAAGACTGGCTGATGTTTTTAAAACTCAGGGTTATGAAATTTTAGAAACTTTTGATGGTGAAGATTTGGTTGGAGTCGAGTACGAACCTTTATTTAAAATTGATTCTATTTTGGCTAGCGGCAAAAAGGCTTATTATGTTTCTTTGGCCAATTTTGTGACTACCGAAGATGGCAGTGGTGTTGTGCATACGGCGGTGATGTACGGAGAAGATGATTATGATTTTGGTCATAAGCTAGATTTGCCAAAAATTCATACCGTTGATGAGAACGGTAATTTTTCTGAAGAATTAAAAGCTTATGGCTTGGGTGCTAAGTTTGTCAAAGATGAGGCGACTGAAAAAATAATTATTGATGTTTTACAAAAAGATGGTCGGATCTTTAAAGAAGAAGTCTATGAACATGACTACCCTTATTGTTGGCGTTGCGATACTCCGCTTTTGTATTATGCCAAAGATTCTTGGTTTTTGCAGATGAGCAGTTTGCGCGAGGAGCTCATCAAAAATAATTCTACAATTAATTGGATACCTAGTCATATCAAAGAAGGTCGTTTTGGTGAGTGGTTGACCAATGTTAAGGATTGGGCAATTTCTCGTGAAAGATATTGGGGAACACCATTACCAATTTGGGAATGTGCTTGTGGTGGTCGAGAAGTGATTAGCAGCGTGGAGTCTCTCAGTAAAAAGAGTGGTCAGGCTATAAGTTTGGAATCCGATTTGCATCGTCCAGCTATTGATAATATTAATATTCCTTGTCCCAGTTGTGCCAAGCCAATGACCAGGGTCAAGGAAGTTTTTGATTGCTGGTTTGATAGTGGTGCTATGCCCCTGGCTCAACATCATTATCCTTTTGAGAACAAAGCGTTAATTGATAGTGGTGAGCAATATCCGGCCGAGTTTATTTGTGAAGCTATTGATCAAACTCGTGGTTGGTTTTATACTCTCTTGGCTCTGGGGACTATTTTGGGCAAAGGCAGTCCTTATAAAAATGTAATTTGTTTGGGGCATATTAATGATAAATATGGCAAAAAAATGTCCAAGAGCAAGGGCAATATCGTTGACCCCTGGGAGGTAATGGATGCTTATGGCGCCGATGCTGTAAGACTTCATATGTATACTATTAATCAACCAGGCGAAGGTAAGCGTTATGATCTAGAGGATGTCAAAGAGGTTTTTCGCCAAAATATCATGTTGATTTTAAATATTTATAAGTTTTATGAATTGTATGCCGATCCCAAAGGTAGTCCTGATAATCAATTAGAACCAAAATCGGATAACATTTTGGATCAGTGGATACTTTTGAAATTGAATAAATTGATTATTAAATTGACTGCTGATTTAGATAAATACCATATTTATGAATCGGCTCGAGAGATTCCAATTTTTATTAATGAGCTTTCTACTTGGTATTTGCGCCGTTCTCGAGATAGATTCAAATCTGAAGATGAGACCGACAAGCAACAAGTTCTCGGCACTATGTCTTTTGTTTTGCTTAGCTTAGCCAAGCTGATGGCTCCATTCATGCCTTTCATTTCCGAGCAACTCTATCAAAAAATAACTGGGGCAAATTATCAAGATGACAATTTGAGTGTCCATTTGAGTATTTGGCCTAAGGCTCAGAAACTAAAAGATGATTTAGAAATTTTAAGCAAGATGGATAAGGCGCGAGAAATTGTGGAGATGGGTCTTTCGGCTCGGGATAAATCAGGCATCAAAGTTCGACAGGTTTTGGCCAAGATTACAGTGAGTGGTCTAAAAGAAGAGTTGGACCAGGCTTATCAGGATTTAATCACTGATGAATTAAATGTGAAAGAAATGATGGTGAGCAAAAAAGGCGATCAGTTGCAGGTTGATTTAGACACCGTCTTGACGCCAGAATTAAAATTGGAAGGTCTCAAGAGAGAAGTGGTCAGATCTATCAATCAATTGCGCAAAGAGGCGGGGCTGACAGTTGGTGACTTGGCTGATGTTATTTTTAGCGAGGCTAGTGGTGATTTGGGAGAGGTTTTAAAAACTATGGCTGAGGCGATTAAAAAAGAAACTTTTTCTCGAGATTTGAAAGTGGAGGCGATTTCTAATAATTTAATTAAAAAAGATATTAAGTTAGACGATTATCAATTGACAATCGCGCTTAATAAATAAAAATATGACCATATTTTGGATTGTACTCGCGATTATTATCGCGTTAGCTCTAATAATTATCGGTTTGTATAATGGGCTTATTCGTCTCAAAAATCGGGTTGATGAAGCTAGGAGTGATATGGATGTGCAAATGAAAAGACGTTACGACCTGATTCCTAATTTGGTGGAGACAGTCAAAGGTTATGCCGCCCATGAAAGTCAAACTTTAGAAAAAGTAGTGGAGGCTCGTAACCAAGCGATGGCCGCCAATAAAAGTGGTGATTTGAAAGCCGAGGCTCAGGCGGAAAACTTTTTGTCCGGAACCCTTAAATCTTTGTTTGCTCTTAGTGAAAGTTATCCAGATCTCAAGGCCAATACCAATTTTTTGGATTTGCAAAAAGAATTAACTGATACTGAGGACAAGATTATGGCTTCTCGTCGTTTCTACAATAGTAATGTGCGCGAATTTAATATTAAGCTACAAGTTTTCCCATCCAATATTATTGCCGGTTTCTTAGGTTTCAAAGCTCAACTCTATTTTGAAATCACCGAAGAAGCGGCCAAAGAACCCGTCAAAGTGCAATTCTAAATTATGAATCTCTATAATAATGTTGCCAAAAATAGTCGTCGGACCTGGCTACTGATGTCGGTATTTTTTGTGGTGGTAGTTTTGGTTGGCTGGGTTTTTTCTTCGGCCATGGGTGCTCCGGAGATTCTGTATGTTGTGGTGGCTTTTGCCATCATCTCTTCTTTTGTTAGTTATTGGTTCAGCGACAAAATTGTTTTGTCACTCAGTGGTGCCAAAGAAGTGACTCATGAAAATGCTCGTGACTTGTATCATGTTGTCGAAAATTTATGTATTACGGCCGGACTACCAAATCCCAAAATTTATATTATTCAAGATAGCGCTCCTAATGCTTTTGCCACTGGTCGTGACAAAGATCATGCGGTCATTGTTTTTACTACTGGGATTTTAGAAAAACTAGAAAAGCCCGAGTTAGAAGGAGTCGTGGCACACGAATTATCGCATATTGGTAATCGGGATATTTTGCTAGCGACCATGGTTACGGTGTTAGTTGGCGTTGTGGTCCTCTTGGCTGATTGGTTTCGTCACTGGTCGCTGTTTGGTGGTCGTCGACGGGGAAGTGATAATGATAATAATCAGATCGCTTTGATTATTACCATTGTGGCTATTGTTTTTTCTATCCTAGCTCCGCTCTTTGCCTATCTAATGCAATTTGCTATTTCGCGCAAACGAGAATATCTAGCTGATAGTAGTGGGGCGCTGCTCACTCGTTATCCCGAAGGTTTAGCTCGAGCTCTAGAAAAAATTTCTAGCGACACTGAGCCACTAGAAGCGGCTAATCGAGCCACGGCTCATTTATATATTGCCTCGCCGTTTAAAGACGATAGTCGGACCAAGCCATCAAATTTTGCCAAACTCTTTATGACTCATCCGCCAATTCAGGATAGGATCAAAAAATTGCGGGATATGAGTATATAATCTTTTATAGAAAATTTAAAAAGGCTTGTCGTATTGACAAGCCTTTTTTGGTTGTTCGAATTAGTCATCGTCTTTTTTTCTGTATTTAAGCCAAATAATGCTTATTAATGCGATGACATCGGTGATTAACATTATTATCGTTAATCTTTTTAATTTTTTTTGGGCCGATTCTAGTTGCCCGTTTTTCTCCTTTAACAAATGCCGGCTCTCTCTTTGAACCCGGGCCAACTCTTCCGAGTACACGAAGCTGTCTTTGCCTGAGTTATAAATCTCAAGCAGGTCCTTGCAGGACCAGCCTTCCTTGTCATAGGGGTCTAGCTCTGAGGGACCGACCCAGTATGAATCATGCAGATTGTGAATCCCCCTAGGCATAAACCCATATGGAGTTGATTCCCATTCGGACACGCAGGAATTTCGATCCGGGGCTTTTATGAAGGTATAGATTTTTGTTCCTTTCAAATCTCCGTCATAAGCTAAGCTTCTAAAGGAAAAAGAAAGAGCAATACCGAAAAAAAACAAGAAAATAATTTTTTTCATTACGCTTATTTTAAAATGTTAATGTTCAATAATTATAGATAGTATTATATCATATTATTCAAAACTTGTCAATCATGTTTCGTCCCACTTTACCGGGGTTTGCCCTCCTGCTTCGCTAAAGCTACGCAGGACACAGCGCGGAGCCGAAGGCGAAGTGGGGTTGAATTCACCATTTTTTATTGCTATACTGCTGATATATGAATATTTTAATTACTGGCGGGGCCGGGTTTATCGGCTCCAATTTTATCCGTTATTGGCTCCAAAATAATCCAGCTGACAAAATTATCAATTTGGACAAGCTTACCTATGCCGGCAACTTGGAAAATTTGCGTGATCTCGAGGCCAATCCCAATTATAAATTTGTCCAAGGAGACATCGCTGATGCTAATTTGGTTAACGAGTTATGTCGGGGTTTGGATTTGATTGTCCATTTTGCCGCCGAGACTCATGTGGACCGTTCCATTACCAGTAGCGTCGATTTTATCAAAACCAATGTAGTGGGCACGATGACTTTGCTGGAAGCCGCCAAAAAAAATGGCGGAATCCGTTTTCATCATATTTCTACCGACGAAGTCTTTGGATCTTTGGGCAAGAACGATCCAGCTTTTACCGAAAATTCACTTTACGATCCACGTTCTCCCTATTCGGCTTCCAAGGCTGCCTCTGATCATCTGGTCCGCGCGTATTTTCATACTCATAATTTGCCGATCACCATTTCTAATTGTTCTAATAATTACGGACCTTATCAGCATCCGGAAAAATTAATTCCATTTTTTATTACCAACTTAATCGATGGTCAAAAAGTACCGCTTTATGGCGATGGTTCTAATGTGCGAGATTGGATTCATGTTAGCGATCATAATCGCGGAGTCGAATTAATTATCAAGAAAGGCAAAATTGGCGAAACTTATTGTTTGGGTGGTGCCAATGAAAAAACCAACAAAGAAATTACTCATCTGGTTTTGGCTGATATGGGTTATGGCGAAGAAATGATAAATTATGTGGCCGATCGTTTGGGTCATGATTTCCGTTATGCTATTGATTTTAGTAAAGCTCAAACCGAATTAGGGTTTCAACCCGAAATAGATTTTACTACTGGGCTCAAATCCACCATTGATTGGTATAAAAACAATGAGGCTTGGTGGCGTCCAGTCAAATCCGCTAAATTATAAATAAATTTACATACCTTGCTTATGAAAATACTCATCTTGGGATCATTGGGAAATTTAGGCACTCAACTCGTTAAAATTTTCAAAACTGATAGTAATTTTGAAGTCTTGGCTTTAAACAAAGAAGACTTAGATATTACTAATAATAATTTGCTTTTGGGAAAGATCGAACAATATCAGCCCGGAATTATTATTAATGCCACTGGTTACAATTCGGTGGATGGTTGCGAAACAAATCCAGCTGAATATGCTGTGGCTCAAAAAATTAATGGCGAAGCTTTGTCTTATCTGGCTGAAGCCGCTCTCAAATTTGGCGCCACTTTGGTTCATTTTTCCACTGATTATGTTTTTGCCGGCACCAAGGCAGAGGGTTATTTAGAAACTGATACTCCTGATCCGATTAATAATTATGGCCGTTCTAAACTACTAGGGGAACAAGCTATTTTGGAGGCAGCTAATCGTGGTCTTAATTATTATCTAATTAGAACTTCTAAGATGTTTGGCCCCAAAGGATTGGATGATACGGCCAAGCCTGGTTTTTTTGATTTGATGTTGGAGTTAGCCGCTAAGGGTCGACCGATTCAAATAGTTAATGATGAGAAGAGTTGTTTTACTTATACTGAAGATTTGGCCAAAGAGACTTTGAAGCTAGTCAGTGATGATCATTCTTATGGTATTTATCATATCACCAATTCTGGTCCGGCCACTTGGTATGAAGCGGCCTTGGAATTATTTACTCTCAAGGGGGTCAAGGCTGAACTACTGCCGATTAGTCGCTTGGATTATGCGCGACCAGCGGCTCGACCAGCCAATTCTGTTTTGCTTAATACCAAATTACCACCACTGCGTTCTTATCAGGAAGCTCTCAAAGAATTTTTACAATTAATTTAAAACAAATTTATGAAAGGCATTATATTATCTGGTGGGAGCGCCACGCGACTACGGCCTTGCACCAAAATAACCTCCAAACAATTACTTCCGGTCTATAACCGGCCAATGATTTATTATCCGCTCAATACTTTAATCAAGGCGGGAATCAAAGATATTTTAATTATTATTGCCCCTGAACGAGCGGGAGATTATTTGAATTTGTTGGGCAGTGGCAAAGAGTTTGGAGTCAAGTTTACTTATGAAATTCAAGATCATCCTGAAGGCCTACCGCAGGCCTTTTTAATTGGCGAAAAGTTTATTGATAAAGATAATGTGACGATGATTTTGGGTGATAATATTTTTGAAGATGATTTGGCCGAGGAAATCAAAAATTTTCAGTCCGGAGCCAAGATTTTTGCCAAAGAGGTTCCAGATCCAGAACGTTTTGGAGTAGTTGAATTTGATGAAAACTTTAAAGCTTTATCCATTGAAGAAAAACCACCGCATCCCAAGTCTAATTATTGCGTGACCGGTTTATATGTTTACGATTCCCAGGTTGTCGAGGTGGCCAAAGGGTTAAAACCTAGCGCCCGGGGCGAGCTAGAAATCACCGATGTTAATAATTGGTATTTAGAGCATCAGCAATTAAATGTCGGCATGGTGAAAGGAGCCTGGATTGATGCCGGTACCTTTGACAGCTTGCTGGAAGCGCAAATCTTGGCCAAAGAAAAATTACAAACTAAATTGATTATTTAATTTTATGTCTAAAATATCCAATAGTCCTCTTAAGGGAATGGCCGATTGGCTACCCGAGGAATATAGAATTCGTAAGTATATTTTTGATACTTGGCGAAAAATTTGTTTGAGTTATGGTTTTGAAGAATATCTAACTCCGATTCTAGAAAATGCCGATATTTATCGGGCTAAATCCGGTGAAGATATTGGCCAGAAAGAGCTCATGATTTTTGTGGATGCGGGTGGCCGGGAATTGGCTATTCGTCCGGAGATGACTCCTTCGGTGACCCGTTTAGTTTCACGGGTTTATGATAGTGCTCCGAAACCGATCAAATACTTTTCTCTAGCCAATTTTGTACGCAATGAAAAACCCCAACGTGGTCGTAATCGCGAATTTTGGCAACTCAATGCGGATATTTTTGGTTCCACTGATTTGGGAGCAGATTTAGAAATTTTACAGTTATCCTTAGATATTCTCCTGGCTTTTAATCCACCAGCCGGGTCTTTTAAGCTCTTGTTGAACCATCGCCAACTTTTAAATGGACTCCTGGAGTCGGCCAAAGTGAAAACTAATTTGAAAGTTCAAACCGTAAGAATCTTGGATAAATTTCGCAAATTATCAGCTTCGGATTTTATGAAAGCTTTGGCGGATTTGGGTCTTAAAAATTCTAGTGTTGATTATCTGATAAAATTTATGACCAGCGCTAATATTGGCGAGGTCAAACAGCGTTTACCCGAATTAGCGGATAATGCTGGTCTCAAGGATATTGAAAAAATTATTAGCGAGCTAGATGCTTTGGGTTATGGCCGTTTTGCCGAGTTTGATCCGGCGATTATTCGAGGCTTTGATTATTATGATGGATTGATTTTTGAATTTTTTGATAAACATCCTGATAATAATCGAGCGATGTTTGGTGGCGGTCGTTATAATGGATTGGCTCAGATTTTTGGCAAGGCTAGTTTTCCGGCTGTGGGGATTGCTCCAGGCGATGAAACTATCAAATTGTTTTTGGAGAGCTGGGGTCTTTTAGATAATATTAAATCTAGTGAAATCGAAAAATATTATTTGCCGCTCTTGGCGCCAGAATTAATCCACGACACTCGGCGACTAGCCAAAAAATTGCGCAGCAAAAACGTGGCCGTTGAATTGGGCTTTGAAGTAGTGAAGCTTGGCAAGGCTTTGGAATATGCTAATAAAAAGAAGATCGCCAAGGTGGTAATTTTGGGAACTGAAGAAAAAAATCGTCGAGTTTATAAAATCAAAGATATGCTCAGTGGCTCAGAAAAAGAGCAGTCTTTGTAATAAATAGATCGCCATGTCTGTATATTATAATGTTCCGCGGAGCAAAAATATTTTTGCTCCGTCAGCCAAAACTCCTTTCAAGTTGAGTCGCTCCAAGATTGAATTATTTTCGAATTGTCCACGTTGTTTTTATCTAGATAGACGTTTGGGCATTGATCGACCGCCAGGCTTTCCTTTTAATCTAAATAGCGCCGTAGACGCGCTCCTCAAAAAAGAATTCGATCTGCATCGAGCCAAGAAGACTATTCACCCCCTAATGAAAGCCTATGGACTAGACCTCATTCCGTTAGCCCATGATTCTCTAAATGAGTGGCGGGAAAACTTCAAAGGCGTTCAGTTTTTGCATCCGGCTACGAATTTGTTGGTTACTGGAGCGGTTGATGATTTATGGACTGATAGTCATGGAGTTTTTTATGTTGTGGATTATAAGGCCACTAGTAAAGATAGTGAAGTAAACATTGATAGTGATTGGCAGATATCTTATAAGCGGCAAATGGAGATTTATCAGTGGCTACTTCGGCAAAATAAATTTGAAGTTTCTAGCACTGGTTATTTTGTCTATTGTAATGGGCGAACCGACAAGAAAGCTTTTGATGGCAAATTGGAATTTGATGTTAAAATAATTCCGTATACTGGTAGTGACGCTTGGGTGGAGTCGGCTATTATTTCAGCTCATCAGTGTTTAATGTCATCAGAAATTCCCAATCAAAGTCCAGATTGTGATTATTGCAACTACGTAAAGGCTTTGGGGACGCTAAGCAAAAAACAAAACAAATTATTTTAGTCTTTTGATATGACTTTGACTGATTTGAGAAGGGAACTCCAGAAACTAGCCGATCCTAAAAAAGCCAAAATTCTATCTGGTTTTTTTAAAACGGCTCCTGGTCAATATGGCGCTGGCGATGTTTTTTTGGGGATAATTGTGCCCAGACAAAGAGAAGTGGCCAAAAAATATCAAAGCCTAGATTTTGGTGATTTGCAAAAATTATTAAAATCTAAAATTCACGAAGAACGCTTAATCGCTTTGCTGATTTTAGTGGCTCGCTTTACTAGCGGAAATCAGGTTGAGCAAAAGAGGATTTTCGATTTCTATTTGAAAAATACCGATCGAATCAATAATTGGGATTTGGTAGATTTGAGTGCTCACCATATTGTCGGGGCTTATCTCCAGGATAAAAATCGTCAGATTTTGCATAAGCTAGCTAATTCCCAAAAATTATGGGAGAAACGGATTAGTATTATTAGCACTTTTTATTTTATTAGACGTCATGATTTTTCTGATGCTCTGGCTATTTCCAAAAAACTTTTAAATGATTCTCACGATTTGATTCATAAGGCTTCTGGTTGGATGATTCGGGAAATAGGGAAACGAGACCAGCAAGTTTTAATAAAGTTTTTAGATAAACATTATAAAAAAATGCCGCGCACGATGCTCCGTTATGCGATTGAAAAAATGTCAGCTAGTGAGCGAGCTAAATATTTGAAAAAATATGAATAATTCTAGCGAAGTCCATGAATTGAAAATACTAGGAAAAATTGATTTGTCCAAAATCCCTGATAATCATCACAAAAATGGTCATCCCAAAACTCCAGAGGCCCCTGAATCTTCTTGGGAGCTTTACTCTGAAAAGATAAATGTCAAGTTGGGGGAAATGGCGGCTGAAATCAATAGCGAACATGGCAATTTTTTAGATGAGAGTGCAGCGGTTGATATGGAGGCTTATCGAGGGCGAGATTTGGGTCGTTTCAACTGGGAAGTCGAAAAAGACCAGGAATATATTGCTGGCTTAGAGTTTAAATTTTCTAGAAAAAAAGATTTGGAAATCGAAGAGTGGCGAGCTGAGCGAGAAAAACAACCAGGGGTAGTCGCTGAAAAATTAATTACTCTGGTTTTGCATAAGATTTTAAAAGAGCGATTTATTATTGCTCGGGCTTCGACTTATGATGATTATCGTCATAAAGTTGATAATTTAATGATTGACAGAGAGACCGGGGCAGTGATTTGTGGTTTTGATGATGTTCAGGCTGGAGATAATTTTAATTCTGAAAAATTTGGTTTAGAAAATAAAGGCTCTAAAATTTTTGACGGCTTGCCTTATGGTGGAGCCAAGATAAAATACGGAGCGACCATGGAAAACGGTAGTCTGGTCAAACGGCCAATCTATAATGTGCCAGGATTTTTCTTGGCCGCCAGCAATGAAGACTTGGAATCTTTAGCACAGAATTTGGATAATCCAGAGATTAGCACTGAGGAAGCGGATATTTTTCGACGTTTTGTAAACTCTATCAAGGATCAATTGAAAACGGTTTATAAAGAGCAGATGGATAAAATAGATGTTAAAGACGAAGATTTTAAATTGAATAATTTACGTCAGAATTTGCGAAGGTTTCAGGATTCTTTGGTGGTTTTAGAGGAAATTTCTAAAAATTTAAAAAATAATTAAAATGGCAAATTTTCAAGTTTACAATACTCTTGGACGTCGCTTGGAAGAGTTCAAATCGCAACAAAAAAAGCGAGCGACTTTTTATTATTGCGGTCCGACTGTTTATTGGACTCAACATATTGGTAATTTGCGAGGTTCGGTTTGCGCCGATGTGGTCCATAGAACCTTGGCTTATTTTGATTACCGTGTGAAAATGGTTCGAAATTATACTGATGTTGGTCATTTGGTTTCTGATGGCGACGATGGTGAAGATAAAATTGCCAAAGGCGCTAAAAGGGAGGGCCTTAGTCCGGATGAAATTGCTGACAAGTATATAAAAATTTATGAAGCGGATACCCAGGATTTAAATATTTTGGAGCCGACTTATAAACCCCGAGCCACCAAGCATATCCAAGAGATTATCAAGATGATTTCTAAGCTTTTTAAAAAAGATTTTGTTTATTTGAGTGATCTGGCGGTTTATTTTGATATTTCTAAATATCCTGATTACGGTCGTTTGTCGGGCCAAAAGGCTAGTGATAAATTAGGCGGAGCTGGGCGGGGGATAGCTCAGGATGACCAAAAGAAAAATAATGGTGATTTTGCGGTTTGGTTTTTCAAGGCCGGAGAACATTTGCGGGCTTTGCAAACCTGGGATTCACCTTTTGTTTCCCCTCTGACTAATTCGGGGCTTGGTTTTCCAGGTTGGCATATTGAATGTAGCGCCATGGCCAAAAAATATTTGGGTGAGACCATTGATATTCATATGGGCGGGATCGAGCATATTCCGGTCCATCATGAAAATGAAATTGCTCAGAGTTGGGGCGCTAATGACGGGGCCAAATTGGCTAATTATTGGTTGCATAATGAACATTTGCTGGTAGATAATCAAAAGATGTCCAAGTCTGAAGGTACTTCTTATAGTTTGGCCGAAATAAAAGATCGGGGCTTTGATCCCCTAGCTCTGAGGTATTTTTTTCTAATGGCTCATTATCGGTCTAAGCAAAATTTTACCTGGGAAGCACTTGGCGCAGCGGAAAATGGTTTCAAAAAATTAAAAAATAAAATTGTTAGCTTGGGTTCTAAAACTGGCAAAATTAATATTGATTGGCAAAATAGATTTAAGAGGGCGATTGGTCAAGATTTTAATGTCAGTAGCTCTTTGGCCCTCCTGTCACCACTTTTAAAATCAGATTTAAGCGAGGCCGATAAATTAGCGACGATTAAAGATTTTGATAAGGTCTGGGGTTTATTCTTTTAAATTGAATCAATGAAAAATTTTTGGCAAAAAATAAAAACACCGATAATTGCTTTAGCGCCAATGGCTGGTATTTCTGACCAGCCATTTAGAATTGTTTGCAAAAAATTTGGGGCGGATGTGGTATACAGCGAAATGATTAGCGCCGCGGCTTTGTATTATGGTTCTCCAGAAACCTTGAAGCTGATGCGCTTTTCTAAAATAGAAAGACCCTATGTGGTGCAGCTTTTTGGCAGTGAGCCACAGCATTTTGCCAAGGCTACTGAAATTATTACCAAAAAAATAAAACCTGATGGGATTGATATCAATTTTGGTTGTCCGGTCAAAAAGATTTATCGCCAAGGAGCTGGTTCGGCGCTCATGACTGATCTAAAAAAATCACGAGCGGTGCTTGAGGCTGTTTTGGCCAATACCAATTTGCCAGTGTCAATTAAAACTCGCACAGCCGTGGGCAAAACCAAATTAATTGATTTTATAAAAAATATTTCCGATTTAAATATTTCAGCCCTCATGATCCATGGTCGAACTCTGGCTCAAGGATTTACTGGTCCAGCTGATTGGTCGATTGTCAAAAAAATTAGACCATATTTTTCTGGTAAAATATTAATTAATGGTGGTATCAATTCTGTGGCCGATTACTTGGAGGCTCTAAAAGCTAGTGGAGCTGATGGGGTTGGGCTGGGTCGGGGAGTTTGGGGGCGTCCTTGGTTGTTCCAGGAAATAAAAAACAAAAAAACGATAATATTAACGCCGCAGCAAATTTTTAAAATTGCTTTTGAGCATAGCCAGCTAGCTTTTAAATTGAAATCCGAGACAGGTCTTGTGGAAATGCGTTCTCATCTTAGCAACTATGTTAACGGCCTAAAAAATGCTAAAATACTAAGAGGTGAGCTAATGGAGGCCAGGAGTTTGGAGGATATAAAGAGGGTATTGAAAATTTGATACGGGAATTAATTGGTTAATTCAAAACTCAAAACTCAAGATTCAAAACTACAACGCAAATGTCAAAGTTAATAATTCAATTAGTTTTTAGTTTTAAGATGTGGTTTTGACTTTTGCATTTTGAATTTTGAGTTTTCATTTTTTATTATGACTTTATATATAGACACTGCCAGTAATGACTTTATAATTTTGGGCTTGAAGTCTGGAGTTAATTTTGTGCTTAAAAAAAAGATTTCGGCGCATCGTCAGCAATCTGAGAAACTAATAAAAAATATTGATAAAATTTTGGCATTAAAAAAAATAGCCCCCAGCAAAATAAGAGCCATTGAAGTTGTTAATGAGGGTGATAGTTTTACGGCTCTCAGAATAGGGGTGATTACTGCCAATACCTTGGCTTATGCTTGGGGCTTACCAGTTTTGCCCACCAATAAAAAAGGTTTAAAATCTAAAAATAAAATAAATTTGGCCATTCCGATTTATAGCCGTGAACCGGAGATTGGCCAAAAGAAGATATGAAAAAAATTATCATTATAATTTTGATTGTTTTCGCTCTGGGGATTTTTTTGCCAGTAGAAGCTGCTAGTTTGTCTGGTAAAATACTGCTACAAACCGAGGATCGCGGGCAAGCCTGGTATGTAAGTCCATTAAATAATCAAAGATATTATCTGGGGACTTCTACTTCGGCTTTTAATGTTTTCAAAAAATTGAGTTTGGGAATTACTAATCGTGATTTTTATCGAGCCGCTATTTATAAACCAGCTCGGCTGGCCGGACAGATTCTTCTTAAAGTTCAGGATCGTGGGCAATTGTATTATATTGAGCCCAAGACTTATAATTTTTATCAAATCAAAAATGCCGAAGAAGCCGACAAATTGATTAAGCGTTATGGGGTGGGAGCAACTAATAATGATTTGGCTAAAGCCACCATCAACAAACTTAATTTGCCCGCTGATTTTTATACGAAAGCGAACACTAGTTCAACTACAGCGGCTAGCTCTAGTAATTTAACAGCTGATCAAAAATTATTACATTTCACTTGGAAGTATAAAAATCGTCCTTTTTATTTAAACTTGGTATTGAGCACTAGTCTTTATAATCAATATAAAAATGCGGACAAATTCTTGTCTTATCCAGAAAATCAGCCTCCGGAAAATATTCGTAATAGTTTTTACGATATTTTCTTGCAAGAAAAAACTGGTGATAGCACTCTGGCCACAGTGGCTAGCAGATTAAAGGCGATTGCGGCCAGTCAAGGTTTTAGTGCTGATGAAACTGTTGAATTTGTCATGGCTATGGTGCAATTTATGCCTTATGATACTAGTAAAGAGATTGCCAAAAATCAATTAAATTTTCCTTACGAAACTTTGTATCTAAACAAAGGGGTTTGCTCAGACAAAACTTTTTTGGGTTTAGCTTTGCTACGTCAAATGGGTTATGGCGCTGTTGTTTTTGATTATCCTAGTAGTAATCATGCAGCAGTGGCTGTCCAGTGTCCACTGGAGCTCTCTACGCATGGCTCTGGTTATTGTTATATTGAAACTACTAATTATTTTCCGATTGGTTTGGTTCCAGAGGCTTTGGCCTCTGGTCAGGCCGAAACTCCTGATGATTTGAGCGATGTTTTTAGCGATACTAGCTTGGGTGCTTATGAGTCTTATCAAACCACCACTGGGCTGGTCTATAATGGTATTGCCTCCACTACTGATACTATTAATGAATTGAAAATACTCCGCCAGGGAATTGATAGTCTAAATACTGAATTAGAAACTCTGAAAACTCAGATTAATAGTGGCAGTTCGAATTTGATTGCTGATTATAATTCTCAATATAGCTTATACTCACAAAAAATCGATTATTATAACGCTAAACTGAAAAACCTTTATCAACAATAAAATCTGGGGTCTGACCCCAGATGGGGTCAGACCCCATCTTGACATTTTGGCTCTAATAATTTATTATAAACCCAGAGGTTTTGGCCTCTTTTATTAATTAATAAAACATCACATTTCCGATTTTTCTTCCCTGAAAGGGGCCGGAAATGGGCGTTAAAAAGAAAATTATGTCTAAATTAGGTATTGAAGAGCTTTTTAAAGCTGGGGCGCATTTTGGGCACCGGACTAACCGCTGGCATCCTAAGATGAAGCCTTTTATTTTTAGCTCAAAAAAGGGGGTCTATGTTATTAATTTGAACAAGACCCAAGAGATGCTGGACTCAGCTTTGGAATATATGACTAGGCTAGTTCAAGAAGAAAAGACTATTTTGTTCGTGGGTACCAAGAATCAAGTGAAAAAAACCTTAGAAGACACGGCCAAAGATATTAATATGCCGTATGTTTCTGGAAAATGGTTGGGCGGTTATTTGACCAACTTTGCGGTGATTAAAAAATCTATCAAAAAATATCAGGACCTAGTGATGATGAGAGAAAGTGGTAAGATGGACAAATACAAAAAGAAAGAACGTTTAAATATTGATCGCGAGATCAAAAGACTAGAAGCTCGCTTGGGCGGACTAGTCAACTTGAATAAATTGCCAGACGCTATGTTTGTCTGGGATATCAAGGAAGAGTCCACGGCCATCGTAGAGGCTAATAAAAAGAATATTCCCATTATTGCTGTTTGCGATACCAATGTTAATCCGGATTTAGTAAAGTATCCAATTCCGGCCAATGATGATTCTTCCAAAACTGTGAAATTAATTTTGGGAGCGGTCAAAGAAGCGGTTTTGGCCGCGAAAGCAACTAAAAAAGAATAAAAATAATATGGAACAAATAAAATTATTACGTGAAAAAACTGGAGCCGGGATGGTGGACTGCAAAAAAGCTCTAGATGAATCTGGCGGTGATTTAGATAAAGCCGTAGAAATTTTACGAAAAAAAGGAATCGCTAAAGCCTCCAAACGAAGCGATCGCGAAGCGCGGGAAGGCGTGGTGATGGTGGCGGTAAATAGCGAGGGAACCGAAGGCTATATCATGGAGATAAACGCCGAAACTGATTTCGTTGCCAAAAACGAAAAGTTTTTAGGTTTGGCTCAACAGATTTTTGAATTGATCAAAACCAAGAAACCAGCGAGCTTAGAAGCATTGTTGGCCGAAACTATTGATGGTCTTAGCGTGGCTGATAGTTTGGCGAATCTCAGCGGAACTATTGGTGAAAAAATGGAATTAAAAGATTTTGCTATAGTCAGCGGCCCTAGCGTAGCTGTTTATTCTCATTTGGGTGGTAAGATTGGCGCGGTTGTAGCTCTAGATCAGGCTGGACAAGCTAATTTGGCTGTAGACATGGCTATGCAAGTAGCAGCCGCTAATCCTAAATATTTAAATGTTGAAGATGTTCCAGCAGAAGAGGTCAATAAAGAAAAAGACATTTATCGTGAACAATTACTAAAAGAAGGCAAACCCGAGGCGATGCTTGATAAAATTGCTGAAGGTAAGCTGGGAAAATATTACTCCGAAGTTTGTTTGGTCAAACAGGAATACATCAAGGATGACAAGCAGACTGTTGAACAGATTTTGAAAGGCATCAAGATTCAAAAGTTTGTTCGCTACTCTCTATAATTATTTATAATTCATTATTATGCATTTAGCTCAAGTCCAATTTTCGGCCTGGGATAAAAAGTATTCTTTTTATTTCGAAGATTTAGAATTAAAAGAAGGCGACCAGGTCGTGGTAGACACTGAGTTGGGTTTGGAATTGGGCCAGGTGTCAGGAATTTCTGAAGGTCCAGATGAAGCCCCAGAAATAAAACCGGTAGTTCGTTTGGCGACTGCCTCGGATTTGTCTAAGGTTAATAATAAAAAATTAAAAAAAGAAGCTCTTAATTTTTGTTTGGATCTCATCAAAAAATACGATTTACCTATGAAGCTGGTGGACGTTCGTTTGTCGCTCAGTGGTTCTCGGCTCAATTTTGCTTTTGCCGCTGAAGGTCGGGTTGATTTCCGGCAACTAGTCAAAGATTTAACCACTCATTTTAATACGGCTATTCGGCTTACTCAAATTGGGGCTCGAGATGAGGCCCGAGTCAATGGCGATTGTGGACATTGCGGACAAAATTTGTGTTGCCGGGGATTTATCAAGGAATTCTCTTCTATTAGTTCCGAGATGGCTGAAGGTCAGCAAGTAGTGCATCGCGGTAGTGATCGGATTTCGGGGATGTGCGGTCGGCTGATGTGTTGCCTGGCTTATGAATATGATGGATATCAGGAAATGGCCAAAAAACTTCCGCCTCTAGGAGCTAAAGTGAATGTGGATGGTCGGCGCGGAGAAGTTATCGGTCATCACGTGCTCAAGCAGTCAGTAGATGTGAAATTTAAAGGGGACAAGGATGGAGATTACGTAGTTGCCGAAGTAGACTTAAATCGACATAATAAAAAAGATAAAAAAATCGCCCAGTAAGGCGATTTTTTGTTGTTGCCAGAAGGGATAAACCCGTCAGGGGGTGTTTTGGAGCGCATACGGTTTTGTAGAGGGAAATAAATTTGGAGCCAGGCTCCAATTGAGCCAGGAGCCTGGCTCCAAATTTATTTCCCCACAGAAATCGTCTAAGCGGAAAAATACGCCCCTGACGGGTTTTTTAAGGAAATGCCCGCCAGTATTTTTCCTTTTGCTTAAATTTATGATATAATTTTATTGTATTATTAAATTATTATAAACCTGGATCCTGGCCTTCGCCAGGATGACAATTAAAATAACTTTATGATTAATCTAGCCATTAATGGTTTTGGTCGTATCGGCCGAGCCGCTTGTAAGATAATTTTGGATGAGCATAAAAATATAAATTTGGTAGCCGTTAACGATCTCACCGATACTGCTACTTTGGCTCATTTACTCAAATACGATTCCTGTTATGGTCAGTATAAAAAAGAGATCAAATCAGACAAAAATCATGTCATTATTGGAAGCAAAAAGATTTTGGTACTCGCTGAAAAAGATCCCAGCCTTTTGCCTTGGAAAGATTTGAAGATTGACGTGGTTTTGGAATGTACCGGTCGCTTTACCAATAAGGAGGGTTTAATGAATCATATCAAAGCCGGAGCTCGCAAAGTAATTTTATCGGCTCCAGCCAAGGGAAAGGAAGATCACGTGAAGACAGTAGTTTTGGGAGTTAATGAAAAGAGTATTAAAAAAACTGACAAAATGTTGTCTTGTGCTTCTTGTACTACCAATTGTTTGGCGCCGGTCGCCGAGATTGTTCGGAAAAATTTTGGGATCAAAAAAGCCATTATGACCACTGTTCATTCCTATACTGCTGATCAAAATCTCGTGGATGGACCACACAAAGATTTGCGTCGAGCTAGAGGCGCCGCTATTAATATTATTCCGACGACCACTGGGGCGGCGATAGCTACGACTGAAACTATTCCGAGTTTAAAAAATAAATTTGATGGTTTGTCGGTTCGGGTGCCCACTCCAGTTGGATCTTTATGCGACATCGTCTTTTTGACTAGCAAAAAAGTGACCCCTGAGAAAGTTAGCGCTGTATTTAAAAAAGCCGCCAAAACTGCCTATTATCAAAAATTAATTTTGGCCAGTGATTTACCTCTAGTTTCTACTGATATTATTGGTGATGCCCATAGTTCGATCGTTGATCTATCGATGACCAAGGTAGTTGATGGTGATTTGCTCAAAATTGTCGCCTGGTATGATAATGAATGGGGTTATTCTAATCGACTAGTAGAGCTAGCTGAACATTTTGCTAAAATGTAAAAGCTTTATGGAAATAATTAAAATCCCATTAGCCAAAAGGAAAAAGGCCATTAATCGAGCGCACCGAGAAATCGAGCTGGAGAATGCGGTGGGTTTCAAATCCAAAGAAGTTGCTCATACTAACAAAAAAAAATATAAACGTCAGACTAAGCACAAAAAAGGCTGGCAGATTCATGATTAGTTTTTATGATTGATATCATTTCTAAAATTAAAAAAGCTGGCCTAGTTGGTCGCGGTGGAGCGGCCTTTCCAACCGCTATTAAATGGCAGGCCGTTAAAGACGCGACTGGAGTCAAAAAATTTGTCGTTATCAATGGAGCTGAGGGGGAGCCTGGAGTTTTAAAAGATGGTTATATTATTGAACATTATCCGGATCTGGTACTCACTGGTGCTAAATTAGCTTTGGAGTATTTACGAGCTGACAAAATTTATTTGTATCTCAAAGATGAATATTATCAGAAAAATAAAAACAAAATAATCAAGACGGCTAAAAGTTTGGGGCTGATAGAAAAGTTAATAATTTTCCCGAAGCCCCATGACGTTGGTTATATTGGTGGGGAAGAGAGTGCTCTTCTAAATATTATCGAAGGACAAAGAGTCGAGCCACGTAAGCGCCCGCCTTTTCCAACTGTCAGTGGTCTATTTGGCTGTCCGACTTTGATTAATAATATCGAAACTTTTTATAATGTGGCTTTAGTGGCAGGCGGTCAATACAAAAATGATCGTTTTTATACTATTGGAGGCTTGGCGGATAATCCGGGAGTTTATTGTTTGAGTGCTAATTTGAATATGGATCAGGTTTTAAAGATTACGAAAAATTATCCGACCTGGCCTTTTTTTGTGCAAGTTGGGGGTGATGCCGCTGGAATAGTCTTGAATCGACATCAACTCGATGCTCCGGCTAGCGGAGCAGCTTCCATTACTATTCATCATTTAGACAAACATGATCATCTGAAAATGTTTAAATATTGGCTCAAGTTTTTCAAAGACAGCGCTTGTGGCCAGTGTGTGCCAGGACGAGAAGGGACCTATCGTTTGGAGGAAATGTTTAAAAATAAAATTCCGGATATTTATGCTTTTCAAGATATTTTGGATGACCTCGAGACTTCGGCTTTCTGCGCTTTGTGTGCCGAAGCCCCGATTCCTATCAAAAGCTATTTAAAAAATATTATGCATTTAAGAAAATAATAAAAATTTTATGGAAAACACTAACCCGTCCTCGGTGGCTCCAATACCAACCATAAAGGACTACAACTTGAATCTCCGAGGAATTGGAGACCTAATGAGAGATGCTATCAAAACATACAAAAATAATTGGAAAAAATTTGTAACCCTTATGCTCTTGGGTTTTCTTTCCTCAGTTCCTTATTTGGTGCTCACTATGATTGTGGGCGTTGAAGGCAAAGATATTTCGGCTCTTTGGTTTTTGTTAATTTTTGTCTTGTTTTTGGTGACTTTTTATTTTTCCGTTAGGATCCAAGCGGCTATTTTGTTTATTATTAAAGACGAAAAATTAACTTGGAAGCTGGCCTTTATTGCCGGTCGAAAATATTTTTGGCGAATAGTAGGTTTGACTCTTTTGACCTTTCTGTTTATTTTTCTATGGAGTTTGTTGTTTATAATTCCAGGATTAATTTTTGCCATTTTTTATTGCCTGGCTTCTTATATCTTGATTAATGAAGATTTGGGTGGTCGAAAGGCCATCAAAAGAAGTCGCCAGCTGATCAAGGGATTTTGGTGGGCGGTTTTTGCTCGTTTACTGCTATTATTTTTGATTCTCTTTATAGTTATGATGATTTTGTCTATTCCCACAGCCTTGCTTAATATGGTAGCTGTTTGGCTGGGTTCGGCTTATGCGATATTGGTAAATTTGGTGATTATGATGATTACGCCGGCAATTATGGTCTATATGTTTTTGATTTATAAAGATCTAAAAACTATTAAAGATACTCCGGTAACTATCAAATAAATGCCCAAAAAATTAGCTATTAAAATTGATGGACGCAAATTTTTGGTTTTAGAAGGCCAAACTATTTTGGACGTGGCCAAGGCCAATAAAATTTTTATTCCCGAACTATGTTTTCATCCCGATTTGGAGGTCAAAGCTAATTGTCGAGTTTGCGTGGTAGAAGTCCTTGGTCAAAAGAGACTGATGACGGCTTGTTCGACCAAGGTCCAAGCGGGCATGGAAATTTTGACTAATTCGCCCAAAGTGCAAAGCGCTCGAGATTTGAATTTGGAATTATTGTTTGCCGAGCACGAAGAAAAATGTGCGACCTGTACTTTGCGTTATCAGTGCGCTCTCTTAGACTTGGCCAAACGTTATCGGATCAAGGTGTCTCGTTTTAAGGATCGCAAAGGTCAAAGGGTGACTCATAAATTTGCTAATTCGGTGGAAATTGATGGGAGTCAATGCATTGATTGTCGCAATTGTGTGGATGTTTGTAAAAATGTTCAGAGCATTGATTACTTGGAGATAAAAGGGCGGGGAACAAATCAAGAGATTTGTCCGACTACTAATCCGGATATCGATTGCATTTATTGCGGTCAATGTGCTTTGCATTGTCCGGTCGCTTCAGCCCAAGAACAGGATGAATGGGCGCAGGTAGAAAAAGTTTTGTTGGATAAAAACAAGATTGTGGTGGCTCAATTTGCGCCATCAGTGCGGGTGACTATTGGTGAGGAGTTTGGTATTCCCTATGGCGCTGAGTCCACCGGCAAGACAGTGACGGCTCTAAAGCAATTGGGATTTCAATATGTTTTTGATGTTAATTTTGGGGCCGATATTACTACTATGGTGGAAGCACAGGAATTGCTGGAGCGTTTGGAAGACAAAAAAGCAGTCTTGCCTATGATTACTTCTTGTTGTCCGGCTTGGGTCAAATATGTGGAGTTTTTTCATCCCGAACTAATTCCTAATCTAACCACTTCGCGGTCACCACAGATTCATTTTGGCGGAGCCATCAAAACTTATTGGGCTAATCAGAAAAAAATTAACCCCAAAAAGATTGTGGTGGTTTCAGTGATGCCCTGTACAGCCAAAAAATTTGAAGCCAAAAGAAAAGAGCTCGCAATTGGCGGTATTTATCCGGTTGATTATGTAATTACCACGCGAGAATTTGCTTATTTGCTTAAGAAAAGAAATATTGATTTCAAAAAATTAAAACCAACATCTAGTGACAAAATTTTTAATGAAGGTAGTGGCGCCGCGGTTATTTATGGATCTTCCGGTGGAGTTATGGAGTCGGCCCTACGCACTGCTTATTCTCTGGCTTGTCGTGGAGCTAAAGCTAGGATTTGTTATAATCGGATTGATTTCAAGGAGGTCCGAGGCTTGGGTGATTTGCGCGAAGCGGTCATTGATGTGGCTGGTAAGAAACTTAAAGTCGCTGTAGTCAATGGCATTGGCTCAATTGACAAAATATTGCCGAAGCTAAACAAATATCATTATATCGAGGTCATGGCTTGTCCGGGAGGTTGTATTGGTGGTGGTGGTCAGCCGATTCCCACGACTGCAGCCATTAGAAAAGAACGAATTATGGGTTTGTATAAAATTGATAAGTTCAAAGAAATTCGCAAGGCCCATGACAACCTTGATGTGATTGAGGCGCTAAATTGGCTGGAAGTAAATAAATTAAGTCATAAAGTTTTACATACTAAATATACTAAAAGAAAGTAAGTTCAAAGTTCAAATTTCAAATCTCAAAACTGCAACTTAAACCTCAAAGCTATTAGTTTTTGGTTTTGTGTTGTGGTTTTGATTTTTGCGTTTTGAGTTTTGAATTCCCAATATTATGAAAAAACATTTATCATCACTGACTATCTTGGTAGAAGATCGTCAGGCTAATGTGGCCAAATTAAATAAATTATTAACCGATCACGGTCATACCATTTTGTCGCGTTTGGGAGTTAATATCAACAAGACTTGCTTAGAGCATTGCATGGGCTTAATTATTTTGGTAGTGGAGGGAACTAGTGATCAGATTCATGAGCTCACCAAGAAGATTTCTAAACTCAAGGGCATGAAGGTCAAGAATTCTATTATTACGGAATAATTTTCAAACCAATTTAAAAACCGCTGAGTATATTACTGAGCGGTTTTTTGTGTAGTTTGGAAGTGGCTATTTTTTAATTATTAACCGAACTTCTTTATTAATTTTTACCCAATAAATTCCTTGTTTCCAGTTTATCGCCGGTATTTCAGCATCATTGCTTATCGTTTGATTATAAACAATTTGACCGTTAGTGTTACTGACAATTACTGATGTTGATTGGTTGATTCCGGAAATTTTTACGAAACTTTGGCAGGGATTAGGAAAAATATTTATTTCAGATTTTTCCCAGGATTTAATACTTAAGGCTTGTTTCCAGTAAATTGTTCCGGTCTTGATTGGGCCTAAATTAAAGGAATCATTTGACTCCCTGGTTTGTCCGCCAGCTGACACGTTTAAAATAATTTTTTTACCGTCGGGCGTTGAGCCTGGTATTTGACAATCTAATATGATTTCAAATTCTCTGACGGTATTGGCACTTATCACAAAGAGTACTCCGGAGATAGAAATTTGACCGCCACTGAATAATGGAATAGTTGACCCAATTTGACAACCATCAATTTTGACTATTATGTTGGTCAGGGATTGGTATAACTGGGAGTCACCACTTAGTTGGATTTTGATCCAGGTTAAATTCAGGCTTTGAGAACCAGCCACTACTTTGAAAGCAGCTGAAAAAAGATTGGTGGTGTCTGAAGATATAACTGGGTTTGGACAATTAGGGCTAGTCTGGAGTGTGCCAAACTGAGCCCTGGATATTAAGCTCATGCTTAAAAACATTACAAGAATTGCTAAAATTTTTTTCATGTTGAATTTTATTTATTGATGAATTTAAATTGTTAAAGTTCAAAGTGATTTAATGATTTAAAATATCAATCTATTCTTGTTTTGTCAATAGTCTTGGTAAATTCGTTAGATTATAGTATAGTATTAATAGAAAAATAGATTTTTTGGAAAAAGCTAAGAAAATAGCTGATTTTTATGTTTAAAAATATCCCAAAATTTGTAATTGAGGCCTTGGAAAAACTCAAAACTGCTGGTTTTGAGGCTTTTATCGTGGGCGGTTGCGTGCGGGATATTTTGATGGACAAAGTGCCAGTCGATTGGGATATTACTACCAGCGCTCGACCAGAGGACGTTTTAAAAATATTTGGCGACGATGCCAAATATGAAAATCGTTTTGGCACAGTTCTAGTGCCAATTAGAGACGAGGCGCAGGAGCTTTTGGATGTTTTAGAAATTACCACCTATCGTTCCGAGGGCAAATATAGTGATGCGCGTCATCCAGATGAAGTCCAATTTGAAGACAGCATTGATAAAGATTTGGAGCGTCGAGATTTTACTATCAACGCCTTGGCCCTTGACCCCTTGGATAAGAAAGCGGTGCCGGTTGATTTATTTGGCGGGGTCAAAGATATTCAGAAAAAAATAATTAGAGCTGTGGGTGAGCCAATTGATCGTTTTAAAGAAGATGCTTTGCGGATGATGCGAGCGGTTCGTTTCTACGCTCAACTTGGATTTGATATTGAGCCAAAAACTGAACGGGGTATTTCTAAAATGGCTGGCGCTCTAAAATTTGTGGCCAAAGAAAGAATTCGGGATGAACTTATTAAGATTTTAAAATCCGATCAACCAGCTGATGGTTTTATGAAACTCCATAATTTAAAATTATTAAATTATATTATTCCCGAATTAGAAGATGGCGTGACCGTCAAGCAACATTATCATCACATCTATCCAGTTTTTAAACATAATGTTTTGTCTTTGAAATATTGCCCCAGTTCTCAGTGGCAGGTGCGTTTGGCGTCGCTTTTGCATGATGTGGGTAAACCGCGGGCGCTTAAATATATTGATGATCATGCGTCTTTTTATAATCATGAATACATTGGTGCCAAGATGACTCGGCGAATTATGGAGCGTTTGCGTTTTAGCGTGGAAGATACTTTTCGAGTCGTCAATTTAGTTCGCAATCACATGTTTTATTATAATGTTGGAGAAGTGAGTGCTGCTTCGGTTCGGCGCCTAATTGCCAAAACTGGGCGGGAAAATTTAAGCGATTTAATTGATATTCGTATCGCCGATCGTTTAGGCTCGGGGCTGACCAATGGCTTGCCTTACAAGTTGAAACATTTGCAGTATATGATGGACAAAGTTCAGAATGATCCGGTGTCGGTTAAGATGCTCAGTGTCAATGGCGATGATCTAATGACAGAATTAAAAATCAAGCCGAGTCCCAAGATCGGAGCCTTGCTGGATGTTTTGTTGGCTGAGGTTTTAGATAACCCGGAGATTAATACTCGTGAGCAGCTACTGGAAAGAGCCAAAATTTTAAATGATTTGGATTTGGTTCAACTTCGAGACAAGGCTAAATGGAAGATTCAAGAAGAACGAATTGCCGAAGACCGTTCAATAAAAAGAAAATTTGGGGTATAATAGGAATATACTTTAAAAATTCAAAGATTGAAAAATTGAAAATTGAAAGATTTTTAATTAAGTAATCATTCAATCATTCAATCTTTTAATCTTTCAATCTAAAAACTATGCGTAAATATTTATTAATTTTTATTTTAATCGGGTTTTTACCGCTTCTGGGTTGCACTCCCAAAAATCAAAGCATTGATTTGAATACGGAGTTACCAGTGGATTTAACAACCCCCACTACTGATATGGACAATAATCAAAATTCGGCAGCCACTTCTAGTGAGCCAAATGCCGATACTGCTAGCCAGACAGCTTATGCGACTTTGCCGGGTCAATTAGATTTGGCCAAGACTTATCAGTCGGCTATCATAAATACTAATTACGGAGCGATTACGGTCAAGTTTTATCGCCAGGAGTCACCAAAAACTGTTAACAATTTTATGAATTTGGCCCAAAAAGGTTTTTATAATAACACCAAATTTCATCGAGTTATTAAGGATTTTATGATCCAAGGCGGTGATCCCAATACCAAGACTAAAGATACCGCTACTTATGGAATGGGCGGTCCAGAATATAAGTTTGCTGATGAATTTAATAATCACAAACTCGTTCGTGGTTCTTTGGCCATGGCCAATTCTGGCCCTGATACTAATGGCTCTCAGTTTTTTATTGTAACCGCCGAGTCCACTCCTTGGCTGGATGGCCATCATACCAATTTTGGTCAGGTGACCTCTGGAATGGCCGTGGTGGACAAAATCGAAGCTTTGCCCGGTAATGCTAATAATTTGCCAAACAGCGAAGTGATTATCAAAAGTATTCAGCTAATTAAGTAATTTATGATGAAAGTTTATTTAGATAATTCTGCCACAACTAGAATTGATCCTCGGGTTCTGAAAAAAATGTTGCCCTATTTTAATAATGATTATGGCAATGCTTCCTCTATCCATTTTATGGGGCAAAAAAATGATTTGCAGATTAAAGATTGCAAAGATAAGATCAAGAAGATTTTTAAAGCTCCTAATCACCAAGTTGTTTTTACGGGTTCAGCTACGGAGGCCAATAATTTTGTTATCAAAGGGGTCATGCGGGCTAATTCTTCTAAGGGTAAGCATATGCTTATTTCCGCTATTGAACATCCGGCGGTAAAAAATTCGGCCCAAGACTTAAAAGAGCAAGGTTATGAGATAGAAGTTATTCCGGTTGATAAAGAGGGACTTATTGATTTAGAACAATTAAAAAAAATGATTAGACCTTCCACGGTTCTGGTTTCAATCATAGCGGTTAATAATGAAATCGGTACTATTCAGAATTTGCAAAAAATTGGGGCAGTGGTCAAAAAATCAGGTGCTTATTTCCATACTGACGCTGTTCAGGCTATACCCTATTTAAAGATAGATGTTCGGGAAATGAATATTGATTTCTTGACTATCTCGGCTCATAAATTTTATGGACCTCAGGGCGTCGGCCTAGCTCTAATTAATCCCCAAATAAAAATTAAAGCGCTGATTAGTGGTGGTGGCCAAGAAGATAATTTGCGGGGTGGTACTTATAATTTGCCAGGCATTGTGGGGCTAACTACGGCTTTGATTTTGGCCTATCAAGAACGGGCGCTTTATCTTAAACGAGTCAAAGCCTTACGCGATTATTTGTGGTTGAAAATAAAGAAAAATATCCCGGGGGTTTCGCTCAATGGCTCTTGGTCAAGAAGGACCCCTAATAATTTGAATATTCGTTTTGGTCAGGTAGAAGGCGAGGCAATTTTAATGGACCTATCATTCAAAGGGATTGCGGTTTCCACTGGTTCGGCCTGCTCGGCTCAAAATTTGAAATCCTCGTCAGTTTTGTCAGCTATTGGTCTAAAAGATGAGGACCTCAATAGTAATATTCGCTTTTCTCTGGGTAAGTATAATACCAAAAAAGAAATAGATTACACTCTCAAATGTCTACAAGGCACTATCAAACGACTTCGAAGCTTTAGCCCCATTAAATAATTAAAATTACAAACTACAAATTACTAACTACTAATTACTAACTACTAATTACTAACTACTCAAATATATGTCTTTAAACTATACTAAAAAAACTATCAACAATTTTCTGCATCCGCAAAATATTGGTGAGATTAAAAAGGCTGATGCCAAAGCGACAGTCGGTAATATGGTCTGTGGCGATCAATTATCTTTTTCCATCAAAGTTAAAGATGGCAAAATTCAGGATCTAAAATTTTTGTCTTTTGGTTGTGCTTCTAATATTGCCACTGCTTCAATTTTGACTCAAAAAGTGCGGGGCCTGACTTTGGCTCAAGCCAAAAAATTTGATTGGAACAAAATCGTTAGGGAATTAGGGGGACTACCTCAACAAAAAGTCCATTGTTCTATTTTGGCGGTGGAGGGCCTCAAAAAAGTAATCAGTGAGTATGAGAAAAAGACCAAGGCCCCCAAAACAAAGATTAAAACAAAAACCAAGACTAAAACTAAGAAAAGCAAGATAAACAAATAAATTATGTCTCTTTACTTTTATATTATTGGCGCCTCACTTTTGACTTCGCTGATTTCATTGGTGGGAGTTTTGGTTTTGGTTATTTCGCAAAAGAGTTTGCGCTGGGCGATTATGTTTTTGGTCAGTTTATCGGCCGGAACACTCTTGGGTGATGCTTTTATTCATTTGCTTCCTGGAGCTTTGCTGGGACGACTAGATTCTTCGTTGGTATGGTTAATGGTGATTGTGGGAATTTTACTTTTCTTTATTTTGGAGAAAATTATTCATTGGCGTCATTGCCATGTTAGTCCTGATGTGAGTCATCCTCATCCAGTTGGTCTGATGAACCTAGTGGGAGATGGTTTTCATAATTTGTTGGATGGCTTTTTGATTGGGGCTTCATTTTTGGTCAGTATTCCTTTGGGTATTACCACGACTCTGGCGGTCATTGTTCATGAAATTCCGCAAGAATTGGGAGATTTTGGCACCCTTCTGTATGCTGGTTATAATAAATGGCGGGCTATTTGGCTCAATTTGCTTTCAGGACTCCTATCAGTAATTGGGGCTATTGCGGCTTTGTTTATCGGTTTACAGAATCAAAAGTTTGTTGATTTTATAATCCCACTGACGGCCGGTGGTTTTATTTATATTGCTACTTCTGATTTGATTCCGGAACTCAAAAAAGATTCAAAATTGGCCGATACCCTTCGGCAACTCATCGGGATTATTATTGGTTTACTTATAATGTTAATTTTAAAAAAATATGATTAATCTTTCGCCTTTGTCTTTCGCCGGGAACGCTCTGGAGCCTTTCATCTCGGCTAAAACTATCGAATTTCATCATGGTCGTCATCATCAGACCTATGTTAATAATTTAAATGGCTTAATTACCGGCACTGAATTAGAAAATAAGACTGTCGAGGAAATTATGTTGGCCACTTATGGTTTGAGTGATCGCTTGGCTATTTTTAATAATGCGGCCCAGGTTTTTAATCACGACTTTTATTTTCGCAGTCTCAAACCGGGGAGTGGGGAAGCTACTGGTAAAATTAAGGAAATGATTGTTAGAGATTTTGGTTCTTATGAGAAATTTGTCGAAGAATTTAAAACTGTAGCTACCTCTCAATTTGGTAGCGGTTGGGCCTGGCTAATTGAAGAAAATAATACTCTTAAAATAATTAAAACCAGCAATGCTGATAATCCGGTTTTGCATGGGCAAAAACCAATTTTAACTATTGATGTTTGGGAACATGCTTATTATTTGGATTATCAAAACTTGCGAGCTGATTATGTGCTCGCCGTAATTAATGATTTATTAAATTGGGAATTTGCCCTAAGCAATTTAGAATAATATGCCAAAATATCAAAGTCCTTATGTCAAAATCAAACCACACATTCGCAGTCCTTATACGGTTATTTATTTAATTAGACATTGTAATCCAGATTACGCGACTGAAAAAATTATTGGCGATTTTAATATGCCTTTGTCCAAGATTGGATTGGAACAGAGAAAATATTTAACCGCTCAGCTCAAAAAAATAAAAATTGATCAAATTTATGCTAGCGGAATGCGTCGCGCCGAAGAAAGCGCCGAGTTGTTAGCCAAGCATTTAAGGAAAAAAATAAAAACCGAGATGAGACTCAATGAAATTGATTGGAAAGACTGGTATCGGATTAAATATTTCAACATGTCAGAAAAGACTCGAACCAAGCGATTCAAATCTTATGTTCACTTGAATCGTCAATTAGACAAAATGCAAACTATTGCTCGTCGTTTGATTCATGATGTTTATCGCAAACATCATGGCAAGACTATTGCCTTATTTTCCCATGGCAACCTGATCAAGTCTATTATTACTAGTATTTTAGACGCTGATATAATTGGATTTTTGTCTTTGGAAATTTATCAATCTGCGGTTTCTAAATTAGTAATTGATCGGGATGGTTATGTCAAAATTAGTTATATCAATAATATTTCTCATTTACCGCATGAGCCCAACGAAGACTTATTTATTAGTTTGGTGGAATAATCTTTTAAAATAGCTGTGAATAACTTCTGCTGAGTCCGGGCCCCTTAGGGGACTCGGACTTTTTGTTAATAAATAGGCCGATTTTTGGCCTTTTTTTGTTGGTATTGATAAATTGAGCTAGGTTGACCGGAGTGGACTGGTGGTGTATAATCATAGTATTAAGGTGATTAGTGGGGAATCGAGGTGAGTTGGTGCCTGGCACCAGAAGTCTGGTGCCAGGCACCAGGGCTTCTAAATTTTTATTTTTATGTTTATTGGCGAATACAATCACAGCTTGGATGACAAAGGACGCTTGGCTATTCCAGCCAAGTTTCGAGGCATCTTAAAAAAAGGAGCAGTCGTTACCAAAGGCTTGGATGATTGCTTGTTTTTATATACCAAAGAACAGTGGTCTGAAATTGCCAAAAAATTTGCCAATTTACCAATTAGTCAGGCTAAGAGTCGAGCTTTTGCTCGACATATGCTCGCCGGAGCGATGGATCTAGAATTTGATAATCAAGGTCGCATCACTATTCCAGAATACTTACGAAAATTTTCAGTTCTAAAAAGAAAGGTAGTTATTACTGGCCTCTATAATCATTTGGAAATTTGGGATGAGGATAAGTGGACCAAGTATAAATCTTCGACTGAAAAGAATAGTAATGCTATTGCCGAAGAGTTGGGCGAGTTAGGAATATAATTAAATGGAATATTCTCACATTCCAGTCATGCTTCCGGAAGTAATGGAATATTTAAATCCACAAGTCGGGGAAGTGATAGTTGATGGAACCTTGGGTGGAGCCGGATATACCTTGGAGATAGCTAAGGCTGTTGGTGCCAGTGGTCGAGTGATAGCTATTGATCTGGATCCTGAGGCTATTAAAAATGCTAAAGATAAATTAAAAAATAATATTTTAAAGAACGTTACTCTGATTAATGATAATTTCGGTAATCTTTCTAAAATAGTTCAAGAAAATTTAATAAAATCCCCTCAGCTTGTCGATGGTCTCGTACTAGACTTGGGATTATCGTCTTATCAATTAATTGATGAGACTCGCGGATTTTCGTTTCGCAGTTCCAAGTCGCTAGATATGGGCATGGGTCCTGGGGCCTTTTACTCCGCCGAAAAAATAATAAATAATTATCACCTTAAGAATCTTATCCAGATTATTAGGGACTACGGAGAAGAGCCCCAGGCCAATCGAATAGCGAGAGCGATTGATACTTATCGGAAGACCAAGAAAATTACTAGCTCGCAGGAATTAGCTGAAATTATTAAGAAGGTGATACCAGCTTGGGGTGCCAAAATTCATCCCGCCACCAAGACTTTTCAGGCGATTCGGATTTATGTTAATCAGGAATTGGCCAATTTGGAAAAAGCCCTGGCTGATAGTTTGAAAGTTTTGCGTCCTGGTGGGCGCTTGGTAATAGTTTCCTTTCATAGTTTAGAGGATCGCTTAGTTAAACAATTTTTTAAAAAAACGGCCGGAGGCTGCCAGTGTCCCAAAAGTTTTCCAGTTTGTTGTTGTGGTCATATTCCGGAATTTAAAATAATCACCAAAAAAGCCTTAATTCCAGGAGATTTAGAAATCAAAAAAAATCCCCGGGCGCGTTCGGCCAAATTGCGAGCCGCCATAAAATTATGAACTGCCTAAAATCTCGTCGAACTAAATCAATTTTTCCCAAAATCAATTTTTTGTTGATTAGCGTTTTGATTTTGAGCGGAGCCTATTATTTGGTGAGTATCAATAATTTGGTGGTCAAAAACTTTAAATTACAAAAACTAGAGCAGAGAGTCCAAGAATTATCAGCTATTAGTCAAGATTTGAACTCACAAAAAGTTTCTCTAGAATCTTATAATGATATTTCTGGGCAATTATCAAAATTAAAAATGACTTCAGTCGGATCTGTGAATTATCTAGTGATACCTAGCGATGTGGTCGCCAAAAGATAATTATGACTTCCAAATCTAGTGCGAAAAAAAATCATGGCTCGTCTTTCAAATTTAACCGCCAGAATATAATCTTAGCGGTTGTTTTTTTATTAGCCTTGGTATTAATCGGGCGTTTAGTTTTTTTGCAAATTATTCAACATAATTTTTATTTGAGCAAAGCCAAAAAACAACAAGAGTTTTCTGGAATTTTACCAGCCAGACGAGGCCGGATTATGCTTAGTGATTATTCAATGGGGCTTAGTTCTTCTAGCCCGACTATCTTGGCCACTGATAAAAATTTTGCGACCCTATATGCTATTCCCAAGGATTTAAACGAAGAGCAGGCCAAATTTTTGGCCGAGAAACTTTATAATATGTTTGACTCTCCTTCAGCTTTGACCAAACAGAACCTGGCTAGTTCCACTATCGATAAACAAATTATTATTAATACTTATTTAGAAAAACTCACGAAGCAGGACGATCCCTATGAAGTTTTGCGTAGAAAATTATCCGAAGAAGAACTTTTGGGTTTTTATGCTTCTATTTTGAGCAGCACCTCAACTCCTCTGAGCGCTAGTGATTTGGAAATAAAAAATAGTTTGATTTTTAATAAATCTCTGACCGTTACTCCCAGGGTAGTAGTGACCTATCCAGGACTGGGTTATGAAATGGAACCTTATCGGTATTATCCAGAAAAAAACTTAGGGTCTCAATTTTTGGGTTTTGTAAATATGGAAAGAAAAGGGAATTATGGTTTGGAAGAATTTTATAATAAAAAATTGGCCGGTCAGGATGGGCAGATAAAAAGTGAGCGCAGTGGAATTGCTAATATGCTCATTAGTTCTAACAGTGATTATGATGAGCCCAAAAATGGTCAGGACTTCATATTAACCATTGATCGGAATGTGGAATTTTTCGCTTGTTCTAAACTGAAAGACTATCAAGCCAAATTTAAATTTAGTAGCGGCACTGTTATTATTGTCGATCCTAAGACTGGGGCGATTATTGCGATGTGTTCTTGGCCGGATTTTGATCCTAATCAATATGCCAAAATTGATAATCCCAAAATTTTTAGTAATCCAGCGGTCAATGATCAGTATGAGCCGGGTTCAGTATTTAAAACCATTACCATGGCGGCCGCTTTAGATCAGGGCAAGGTGAGTCCCGAAACCACTTATGTTGATAAGGGGCAGAGAATGATCGAGGGTTGGCCGAAGCCACTGAGTAATTCTGATTTTGAGACTTTTGGCGGACATGGGGTAACTACCATGACTACAGTTTTGGAAAAATCTTTAAACACTGGAGCAATTTTTGCCATGGAACAAATTGGTCCGGTAATTTTTGCTGATTATGTGAAAAAATTTGGTTTTGGCAAAACGGCCGGTATTGAATTGCCCGGAGAAGTGAGTGGAGATATTAATTCGCTTTTGCAAAAAAAAATCAAGCCAATTTCTGGGGCCACCGCTTCTTTTGGTCAGGGAATCGCAGTGACTCCGCTGCAAATGCTGATGTCTTATGCGGCCTTGGCTAATCGAGGAAATTTGATGCGGCCTTATATTGTTAAACAAATTATTTCCGAAGATGGGACTTCGGAAGAATTCAAACCAAAAATGGTGCGTCAGGTAGTTTCAGAAAAAACAGCCACCACTATTTTGGCCATGCTTACCGAGGTGGTCGAAAAAGGACATTCTAAACAAGCTGCAGTCAAAGGATATTATGTGGGGGGTAAAACCGGAACAGCCCAGATTCCGGCACCAGGCGGTGGTTATATTGAAGGTGACACTTATATTCATACTTTTGTGGGCATGGCGCCAATTGACAATCCGGCTTTTGTCATGCTAGTAAAACTAGATAGACCTCAGGTTCGCTTTGCCGAGAGCTCGGCTGCTCCACTTTTTGGGGAGATTGCTGATTTTTTGCTCAAGTATTATAAAATTCCCACTAATCGATAATCATTATGAAAAATATTGCTTTTTTTATTTTAAAAACAATGGCCAAAATTATTCTCCGCAAATATCAGCCGGAGATTATTGGTATCACTGGTAGCTTTGGCAAGACTAGTGCGAAAGAAGCAATTTTTACAGTTTTAAAAAATAAATTAAATGCTTCAGCTAGTCGTAAAAATTATAATAATGAATTGGGACTGCCTCTAAGTATTTTATTATCTTCGGCTCCAGGCAAGAGTTTGGGCAAATGGTGGCAAATTGGCAAAAAATTTTTTCAATTATGGGTTCAAAGAGATTTGAATTATCCGCCCCTCTTAATTTTGGAAATGGGCGTTGATCATCCTGGGGATATGGATAAATTATTAAGTGTGGTGCATCCGCGCATTGGGGTGTTGACGGCAATTGGTTCGGCTCATTTAGAATTTTTTGGTCAAATCGAAAAAATTAAAGAAGAAAAACAAAAATTATTAGCCGCTTTGCCCAAGGAGGGTTGTGCGGTTGTCAATTTCGACGATGAATTGTGTCGGCTGGCTAGTTTGGAATCCAAGGCTGTAGTTATTAGTTATGGTCTTCATGAGCAGGCTAAGGTTCAGGCCAAAGAAATCGTTTATAATTTTGGTGAAGATAATTCTGGTATTAGTTGCAAGGTCTCTTATAATGGTTCGGAGGTGCCTTTATTTTTACCACAAGTTATTGGTCCCGGGGCTCTGTCGGCCGCCTTGTCAGCTGTGGCCGTGGGTCTGTCTTATGGTTTGAATTTGGTGGAGATTACTAATGCGCTCAAAGATTTTCGTTTGCCGACTGGGCGCTTTCAGACGATCAAAGGTCTTAATAATTGTGTGATTATTGATGATACTTATAATGCTTCACCCGAAGCAGTGTTAGGGGCGCTCAAGGTCATGCAAGAGTTTAATTGGCCAGGAGCCAAGATTGCTATCTTAGGAGATATGTTGGAGTTGGGGGCTTATAGTCAAGAAGGACATTTTTTGGTGGGAAAAATGGTAGCTAGCGGTTCTTTGAATAAGTTAATTACGGTTGGGAGCTTATCAACCGCGACTCATCAAAAAGCCATTGAACTTGGTTTCAATTCTAATAATGTTATTCACTTTGCTAATAGTTTGCTAGCTGCGCAAAATATTCAAGATTTAATTCCAGCTGGTTCTTTGGTTTTGATCAAGGGTTCCCAGGGTGCCCGGATGGAAAAAATTAGTGCTGCCTTATTGGATCCCAGTTTAGATCCCAAAAATGTTTTAGCCCGCCAAGATGAATCTTGGGTAAAATAAATATTATGTTGGTCACTGGTTTTATTACTTATAATGAGTCGACAGTCAAATATTTGGCTGATTTTTTGCCGAGTCTTAAAGCGGCTTTGGATTTGTGGCGAGCTAATAGTGGTGATGAGTATGAGATTATTAATTTTGACAATAGTACTCCGGGTCACTTAGAAAATCGCGACTATATTAAAAAGAATTTTCCAGATATTCGGATTGTCGAAAATAATGCTAATATTGGTTTTGCGCGGGCTTATAATAGCATGATTAGAGCGGCCGTTCTGAAAGGGGCTGATTATTTTTTTATGGTGAATCCGGATATCACTTTGGCACTTGATTCGATTTGGCAGATGTTTTCGGAGATTATCAAGGATGAGAAAATTGCTGGGATTGCTCCGCGAATTTTGAAATGGAATTTCTCAGAAAAAAAACTAAGCGATATTATTGATAGCGATGGTTTGTATATGACCAAGGCTCATCGTTTTTGTGATCGTCATCAGGGTTTAAAATTAAATGAAGTGGACCAAAAAGTAGAGGCCGTTTTTGGGTTTACTGGGGCCGCGGTTCTACTTAGGATCAAGGCCTTAGAAGATGTGGCTTGGAAATTTAATAATAATTTTGAATTTTTGGATGAGCTGATGTTTATGTACAAAGAGGATGCTGATTTGTCGTATCGCTTGCAACTCGCTGCTTGGAAAATAATTTTTTGCCCGCAGGCCTTGGTGTATCATGACCGCACAGCCAATCCCTTGGGGGAATCATCTTGGCAAATTATAGCCAATCGCCGTCTGAAGAGTCGCCACGTTAAGGAGTGGTCTTTTATGAATCAACTAGTGGTTTATAATCGGTACCGGCGTCTAAGGTATTCAGCTCAGGCGCGCTGGCAAACCACTGTTTATCATTGGCAGAGCCTGATTTATGTTTTGGTTTTTGAATCATACTTAATTCCTCAAATAGTCAAATTCTGGCGAGCTAAAAAAATAAGACAAGCCAAGCGTCGGGCTCTAGTTATTAGAGTCGCTCCCCAAGATTTAGAAAAAAGGCTTATTTATTAGTAAAATAGCTTAAATGTGAGCTGGCCATCAACTCTTTAGCACGGTCATTTTAGGGGTATTGACTTCTAATTTGATTTATGCCAATATATAGGCAGTTATCAATTTAACGCCTTTTTTATATGGAGAATATTTTGGAAAAAATTATTAAAGATCGCAAAGTCGAAGAGTTGAATAAATTGAACGCTGTCAAAATTGCCAGTGGACTTTTGAACGAACTCTTAGAAAGAGAACGGGATATTTTGACCCGTCGTTTTGGTTTAAGCGGAGCCGAAGGGGAAACCTTGGAGCAAATCGGTAAACTTCATAAATTGACCAGAGAACGAGTCCGACAAATTGAATCTAGCAGCTTGAAGAAAATCAAGAAACTAGATTATTTGGATGAGTCGCTTTCTACTATCAAAAAAGCGGTTAGTCAATTGCTAGAAGAGCATGGCGGGGTGATGGATCAAAATCTAATGTTGGATATTTTGTCTATTATCTGTTTAGAGCCCAAGGCCTCTGAGACTGATCGAGAAATTTGTAAAAAACATTTTGATTTTGTCATCTCCAAGCTATTAACTGACGATTTTGAACTAAATGGTCAGTCTGACAATTTCAATTCTTTGTATAAATTCAAAGATCATAATTTGAAACCGATCAACGAAGTGGCTGATGATTTGCTCAAAAATGTCGCCAAGGCTGATGGTCTTATGTCTTTCGAAGACTTGTTAGAACTCATTAAAAATTTGGGTTCCTATGCCAAACATCGAGAAAAATTAGGAACTGACAAATCCAGTGATTTGCTTGATGTCTTTAAACATGAATTATTTAATGAATCAGCTGAGCTAATCAATAATAATAAACATCTCTATTCACTAATTACCGGAGTCAAACATATTAATCGTAATAAATTTGGTGATTGGGGTCTAAGCGATTCTCCGGAGGTCAAACCCAAAAAGATTAGCGATAAGATCTATTTGGTTCTCAAACATCAGGGTGAGCCAATGCATTTCAAGGATATTGCTGATAAAATTAATGAAATTGACTTTGATCATAAGAAGGCTAATGCGGGTACGGCTCATAATGAACTCATTCTGGATGATCGTTTCGAGCTTGTCGGCCGAGGACTTTATGGCCTTAAAGAGTGGAACAAAAAATAATTAATTTAAAAATTTCAATACCAAACCAGTCGCTTCGTAGCGACTGGTTTTTGGTTACTAAAATATTGCCGAGCCTTGGCTTTTATGTTAAAATAAAAGCATGGTTTTAGACCAAATTTTATGAATATTGTTTTGTATCTGACCCCGGCTCAGGAATTTTTAAATTTACCACCCGACGTACTGCTCTGGCGTTTTATGCAGTACTATGGGTGGGTTATTATTGGGATAATATTTTTGGCCAACTTTGTGGAGCTGTGGCTTTTGAATGCCCAAGAAAAATATGCGGCCAATCTCAAATATACTTTGTTAGCTATCGATATTCCTAAAAATAATGAGCAATCACCAGCGGCCGTAGAAAATCTATTTACTTATTTGGGTGGTGCTCATAGCACTATCAATTGGTATGATAAATGGATTGATGGCAAATTTCAGCCGGCTTTTAGTTTTGAAATTGTTAGTATTGATGGTTATACTCAATTTATAATTCGCACTCCAGTTGATTCTCGTAATATAGTAGAATCAGCAATTTATTCCCAATATCCTGATGCGGAAATTACCGAAATTGATGATTATACCGAAGGGGTCCCTAGAAGTTTTCCAGATCCCGAATACGATTTGATGGGCGGTGAGTTTATGCAACAGATCAACCACATGTATCCGATCAAGTTGTATAAAGAATTTGAACACCAAATTGGTCCTAAGGAAAATGTTTTCAAAGACCCTATGGCTTCGCTCATGGATTTATGTAGTAGCATGATCAAGGGTGAGCAGTTTTGGTTTCAACTCTTGGTAGTGCCCACTGGTTTTGATTGGATGGGTGAAGCTGATGATGAGGTGAATAAGATTCTAGGAAAAAAAGCCAAAGTGACTGGCATTAATGCCTTTATTGATAGTATTGTGAAGATTATCGGTGTGATTAGTGAGGCCATTTATCGTTTATGGGAGGGAATTGAAGATAAGGACACTGAAAAACCTCCTCTGAAAATGTTGGACTTAACTCCACTTCAGAAAAAAAGAGTTGAGGGTCTGCATTATAAAATTTCCAAGCTAGGATTTTTAGCTAAGATTAGAGTGGTGTATATAGCCAGGAAAGAAGTTTTCAATCCCAAAAAAGCTTTTAGTGGTTTTGTTGGTTTTGCCAAACAATTTATGGCTTTGGATATGAACAGCTTGAAACCGGATATGAGTGTGACGGTTACTTCCACAGCTTATTTTGCCAAAGTTAAGCGACTTAATTATCGCAAAGGCAAGGTTCTCACTAATTATATTAATCGGAGTGCTTGGGCTGGTCGGAGTCCAGGGATTTTTAATATTGAAGAGTTGGCGACTATTTGGCATTTCCCAATTGAGGCTAATGTGAAGGCTCCGCTTCTGCAAAAGACCCCAGCCAAAAAAGCTAAACCGCCGATTAGTTTACCGACTGAAGAAAGTATTATTTACCATAATGATTTGGAAAGTGATCTGGCTTTTTCTATGGCTGACGAAGGCAATCAGAAAGAAGCTGATAAAAAAAATACCGTCTTGGACGAGGAGGCACCTCTGGCTAGCAATCCGACGGCCAAAAGTGCACCACCGAGTAATTTGCCATTTGGTTGATAATTTTTTATATGAACAAAAAAAATATTCGGATTGGTATCGATGCTCGGTTTTATGGACCTGGAGGTAAGGGCTTGGGGCGATATACCAAACAAATTGTCGATAATATTCTAAAAATTGATGAAGGGCATGAATATGCTATTTTTTTGCATGCTGACAATTTTGATGAGTTTGTGGTTCCCGATGAATTAATAGGTCGAGTCCAAAAAATCAAGGTGCGGGCTCGCTGGTATGGAATAAGAGAGCAACTGATCATGCCGTTTAAAATTTGGCGCACCGGTATCAACCTCATGCATTTCCCGCATTTTAATGTGCCCCTGGTTTGTCCTAGTCCGTTTATTGTGACTATTCATGATTTGATTTTGACCAAGTTTCCGACCACTCGGGCCTCAACTCTTAAACCGTTTTTTTATCATTTTAAGAATTTGGCTTATCGTCTAGTTATTAAATCAGCTTTGCGGCGGGCCAAAAAGATTATCGCTGTTTCGCAATTTACCAAACAAGATATTATTAGTCAGTTTAAAGTAATTGATAGTAAAATTGAGGTGATTTATGAAGGGGTGGCCAATTTACAAACTGATCAAGATTCTTTGTTTGTCAAAAAACAAGACCAGGAAATTACTCTCCACAAATATGGACTGCCCAATAATTTTTTGTTGTATGTGGGCAATGCTTATCCGCATAAAAATTTAGATTTTCTTTTGAAAGTTTTCAAATTTAGTCATAAAAAACATGAAGATTGGCATCTAGTTCTAGTGGGCAAAAGTGATTATTTTTATGAACGCCTGAAGAATGAAGCTCGTCACTTGGGCTTATTCATTGATAACGATTTAAACAGCCCGGTTATTTTTCCGGGTTATGTGCCGGATCAAGACTTGGAAGCTTTGTATGCCCGAGCCCGGCTTTATATTTTTCCGTCACTTTATGAGGGCTTTGGCCTTCCGCCACTGGAGGCGATGTCCCAAAATTGCCCAGTACTTAGCTCGGATCGAGCTAGTTTGCCAGAAGTATTGGGAGAGGCCGCGCTTTATTTTGATCCAGAAAGTGCTGCTGACTTACTTAATAAAATTGAGGTGTTGATGACTAATGATCTAGCTCGCGACAAGCTAATTCGTTTGGGGCAAGAACAATTTAGAAGATATAATTGGTGGGAAGCGGCTAGCAGTACTTATAATGTTTATAAAAAAATTATTTATGGTCTCTAAAAGGAAGACAATCAAAGTAGAAGTTTCTCCAAAGGTTTTGGCTGGACATGAGCCTTCCCGTTTTGTGGTTGATTTCAAGAAAAAATTTGTTGATGACGAACTCACTACCAAAAAAAATGATAATCATCGTCATAGGGCCAAACATGTCTTGATAGCTCCGGATTTTTCCAAGTTTAAAGAAGTGGCTGCCCCTACTCCTCGCCCAGTCAAAGAAGATAAAAATTATAAAATTAATTTTAAGCCCAAATTATCAGGAATGCTAATTTTTGTTGGAGCGCTACTGGTTTTGGCTATTTTATTTAAGGGTTGGACTTATTACCATCTGCTGAGTCGTGCTAATCAATCGGCTATTTATGGTTCTTCTAATCAAGCCTTGGCTTATCTAAAGGGAGCGATGCGTAATTTGTCGTCTATGGATTTGTCATCGGCTAATAATGATTTTTCTAGCGCTGCCTCTGATTTTGTAGATGCTGGACAAAAATTAAATGATATTGATGAATTGGTCGGAGTGTTATCGGCTATTTCTGATCGGCCAGAATTGAAATTGGCTTCGGAGTCGCAAAAAATAATGGAAGCTGGCGCTCTAGCTTCTTCGGCTGGAGCCAATCTAACGGCGGCTTTTAATTCTTTGACCGCTTGTCTGGGCGTCAATTGTCCGGATCTTAAAGAACGTTTGGATAGTTTTTTGAATAATTCTTATGTGGCTATTGATAATGTCCATGAGCTCAATAAAGAGCTAGCCACTATCAAAGTCAAACGTTTGCCGGTTGAGTATCAGGGAACTTTTAAGGAGCTCCAAGAAAAATCGGCTCTCCTGGAAAAGACTTTGAAGCGTTTTGTTAATTTGGCTGCCAGTCTTAATGATTTTTTGGGGGTACAGACCGATAAACGATATCTACTGATTTTTCAAAATAATAGTGAATTGCGCCCTTCGGGTGGTTTTATTGGTAGCTATGCTTTGGCGGATATTAAAAATGGCACTTTAGAAAAATTGGAAATTCCCAAAGGCGGATCTTATGATCTCAAAGCTGGTTCGCGAATGCTACTGGCAGCGCCTGAGCCTTTACGACTAGTGAGCCCTTTATGGTATTTTTGGGATGCTAATTGGTGGCCAGATTGGCGTCGCAGTGCCAAAAATCTGCAATGGTTTTTGGAGAAAAGTGATGGACCGTCAACCGACGGGGTGATTGCGGTGACTCCGACGGTTTTGGAAAAACTTTTGGCTGTGACTGGTCCAATTGATTTGCAAGCCAAGTATGGCGTAATTATTGATCAAAATAATTTTTGGTTAATGACTCAAAGTATTGTGGAGGCCACTGGTCAGGGTGAGAGGCGAGCCACTAGTTCTTGGCCCATGCTCTCTAGCAGTACTTTGGCGCTCATTGCCAGTGCTAGCTCTACCGAACCCAAAGCTATTATTGGTGATTTGACCACCAAGATTTTAGAAGAACTTCCAAAGAAATTAGACAAAGATAATCTTTTGAAAATTTTAAATATTTTTGACGAGGCGCTACGAGAAAAACAGATTTTGGTTTATTTTAGTGATCCAGTTTTGGAGGCCAAGCTGTCTAAAAACTTTTTGGATGGTCGACAACGTAATTATGATAATGATTATTTGATGGTGGTAGATACTAATATTGCTGGGGGCAAAAGTGATTACAAAATTAAACAAAAGATTAATCAAGAAGTAAACATTGATAGCCAGGGAGTGATTACTGATAAATTAATTATTACTCGCACTCATGAGGGAATAAAAAGAGAAGCACTCTCGGGAGTGCGGAATGTTAATTGGCTTAGAGTTTATGTGCCCAAAGGTTCACAGCTAATCTCGGCTTCTGGTTTTAGTGCTCCGGATCCTAAATATTTTGATGCTCCGGTGGAGTCCGCTGAAATTCATCCCTATATTCAAGAGACTGAAATGACAGCGACTATTGACCAGGCTAGTGGGGTGCGGATTTATCAAGAAGGCAATTATACCGTCTTAGCTGGGTGGACCATGGTTGATCCAGGTCAGGAGATTAGTATTTCTTTGGAGTATCAATTGCCTAGCAAATTAAAAACTTATCAAACTACCAAATATTTTTGGTCTGATTTTTGGAATTGGCTCATTAGCCGAGATCCTTTGTATGTGTATTCACTAATTTTGGATAAACAGCCCGGCATTTTCCCATCAGATTTTACCCAAACTATTAATTTGGCGAACAAAAAGTTTGTTTGGGCCTATCCTTTTGCTTTGAGTGCTTCATCAAGCACTAGTAGCTTAGTTGATAGTTTAAATGGCGATAAATATTATTTTGTTTTAATTAAATAAAATATGACTACTCATAAACCCAGTTCCAAAAAAGATTTTATTGAAAGGCCGCTGCTGCCGGAGGAGGATATCAAAAAATTTGAAGCAGCTATTAATCATTTTGGTCGCTCGGCTCGTCGTCAAAACGGTGATGAGCTTTTGGAGATTTATGAAGACGATCAAGGCCGAGTGGTTGATGTTAAGAAAATTAGTATTCGACGACGTCCTAGTCGGCTGGCTCGTTTACTAAAAATATTAGTTTGGATCCTGGTCCTGGCTGGCTTGGCTTATGGAGCGTATTTTTATTATTTGAAATTTTATTCAGGCAAATCAAAGCTTTTAGAAATTAGCATTGATGCTCCGGCCAAAATCAAGAGCGGGGAAGAGTTTTTCTATACGGTTAAATATAAAAATAACGCTAGTTTGTCACTAAAAAATATTAAAGTTGAGCTAATTTATCCAGACAATTTTGTGTATATGGACAGTTTGCCACTGCCTAGTCAAAACAAGAATTCTTGGGCAGTCGTGGATTTGCCAGCTGGAGCGACCGGAGAAATAAAAATCAAGGGTCAGATAATCGGAGAGAGTGGCCAGGATAATATTCTGACAGTTAAAGCTAATTATTATTTGGACAAATTTAGCACTGAATTTCGGCATGAATTTAGCGCGGTCACTTTGATAGATGGCTTGGGGTTTGTGATTAATTCTGATTATTCTAATACCGCCCTGATTGGTCAGGATAATGAGATCAATTTGAGCTTCAAAGATTTTGAGGAATTGTTTGTACCCAGTAGTCTAATTTTGAGTGCTGAGTTGTCTGACAATGTTAGCGATTTTAGTCCGGTCCCGGTCAAAAACTCAAACACTGCGACCTCTAGTTTAAGCTTTGCTAAAATCGCCGATCACTCTTGGCAGATTACTGGCTTTACTAAAGATACGGCTAGTCAGGTCTTGAGAATTGTTTATCGACTCAAAGACAAGTTGGAGCCCCAAGAAAAAATAGTTTTAAAATTAGAAGTGTTGGGTTCTGACAATTTGCCACATACTTTGTGGCGGGAAGAATTAAGCTTGAACGTAGTGAAGAGTAATTTGAATTTGAGCTTGGATGTTAATGGACAAAAAGGTGACTCGGCAATTAATTTTGGTGAAACTCTTAGTTATAATATTAGTTACACTAATAATGACAATGTCGCTTTGAAAGATGTGGTCATTACCGCTGTTTTGGATGGGGAAGCGATTAATTGGGAGACACTCAAAGATAAGTTCAAGGGGGAACGGCGTAGTGGCAATTCTATTTCTTGGAGCAAAAATGAGGTGCCGGAGCTGGCTGAATTGGCCCCCGGATCAACTGGGCGGATTTATTTTTCGGTCAATGCTGTGACGTATCAACAGAATGTTTTGGGCAAAAATTTGCAGGTTCAAAGTTATGGACAATTTGGAGTGGGGGTGGAGACACCAGATAGTCAAGCCCTGGATAATAAAAGCAATGTAATTATAAATAAAATAAATAGTGATTTTAATTTTAAAGATAGAATTCTTTATTTTAACGAGGATAATATTCCGGTTGGGTCTGGGCCGCTGCCACCGAAGTTTGGGCAAACTACTAGTTTGCGGGTTTATTGGAGTATTAATAATAATTTGCATGAATTAAGTAATACTCAGGTTGTTTATGATTTACCTGAGGGAGTGAATTATGGCGGGCAGGATAATGTTTCGGTAGGATCAATTAGCTATGATAGTACTTTGCGACGAATCACTTGGGAGATTGGATCATTGCCGCTAAGCACTTATCAGGCCAGTGCCGAATTTAATATTTCTATTACTCCGCAAAGTGCTGATCGTAATCGAATCATGATGCTCAGCAATGGAGTGAGGGCCACGGCTACTGATATTGAGACTCAGGCTAGCTTAGAAAAAAGTACTACCCCGCAAACTACTCGTCTAGAAGATGATGATATCGCCGCCCTGAGTAATGATGGGGTGGTGAGATAGAAGTTCAAAACTAAAAACTCAAAACTCAAAGCCACAACTAAAAATTAAAAACTAATTTTTAAAAAGTTTTGATCTTTGCGTTGTATTTTTGCGTTTTGAGTTTTGACATTTGAGTTCGCGATCATTTTCCCGAATTAACTATGCATTCAACCAAAAAACAATTAGGATTTACCCTCATCGAATTATTAGTGGTCATCGCCATTATTGGCATCTTGGCCACGGTTAGCGTGGTTGCTCTCAATAATGCTCGAGCTAAGAGTCGTGATGCCAAGCGAGTCGCTGATGTCAAAAATATTCAAACCGCTCTGGCTCTTTATTATAATGACAAGGGACAATATCCAATAACACTGACTGCCGGTCAACCTTTATTTTCAACTTCTCTAGATGGTGCTGGTAATGTCGTTACCTCTACTTATATTTCCTCTATTCCGAGCGCTCCTACTCCAGCTGATGGAGCTAATTGCAATACGACTAATAATACTTTTACCTATTCTACTTCTTCCGACCTGCAGTCTTATGTTCTTTCAACTTGTGTTTCCTCTCCTCCGCAAACTCAATCCAGTAGTACTGGTCCAGCTATTTATATATCTGATCCCGCTCAAACTCAACCTTGTGGTCAATATGTTATTAATTATGAGGGCAAAACCTATCGCACTGTCCAAATTGGTACTCAATGTTGGACGAGGGATAATTTGAATGTGGGAGCACTAACCGTTGAGCAGGATAATGGCCCCTGCATTGATATGGGGTGGGGGTATGCAGCTCCTTGGGATATTTGTCAGCTCGATGATACTAAAATTGAAAAAGCCTGCAAGAGCAATAGCGAAGCCCAATGCGATTTATATGGCGGTTTTTATGAGTGGCATGAAGCTTACGGTTTGTCTGCTTATTATGCTACCAATACTTATACTTTCCCATCTGGCAACCGACGAGGTATTTGTCCGCCTGGTTGGCATATGGCCAGCGATGCCGAGTGGAATGTACTGGAAGTATTTGTTTATGGTGATACTGCTAATTACTGTACTACTGGTAGTAGTGGTGGCAGTACTGATCGCTGCATGGCTGATGGTACTCATGTAATTGGCGTGGGAGATGCTTTGGCTATCCCTGGTGGATGCGGTGGTCGCACTCCCTGTGGTACATCGGGATTTGACTGGAAACATGCTGGCACCTGGGGTATGGATTTATTTTGGCAAAGCAGTGGTATTAGAGGTAGTTTATATTCATCTAACTTGGTTGGAGGCTTTGCTTCTGGTAGTGGTTCTGGTGGTTGGTCAAACAAAGTTTTAAACCAACATATAAGATGCTTAAAAGATTAATTTCATGTCAAATTTTAAAAAAACAAAATTTCCAATTTTTCTCCCCGATGCCACACGGGGCTTTGTTAAATTTCTGAGTAACGATCGGCTTAGGGAGGCGGGGGTTAAGGCGCTGATGATGAATACTTTTTATTTGTATTTGCAACCGGGGTTAAAAATTATTAAGAAAGCCGGGGGCTTACATAGGTTTATAAATTGGTCTGGGCCAATTGCCACCGACAGCGGGGGTTTTCAGGTCTTTTCTCTGATTCGCAAAAATCCGAAAATGGGCAAGGTTCATGACGATCGGATCACTTTTAAATCTCCGATAAATGGTGAGGTTCATGAATTTACTCCAGAGAAGGTTATCCAAATTCAATTTGAGTTGGGCAGTGATCTAATGATTTGTTTAGATGATTGTCCAGCCAATGAATCATCTCGGAAAGAATTGGAAAGGGCAGTAGCTAGAACTATTGATTGGGCCAGGAGATCAAAAATTGAATACGCCAAACAATTGAAAAAAAGAAAAATTAATAATCAAGATCGACCCCTACTTTTGGCGGTAATTCAGGGTGGAGCCGAACTTGATTTAAGGAAGAAATGTGCCGAGGAATTAATTAAAATTGGTTTTGATGGTTATGGTTTTGGCGCTCGGCATATTGATAGTGAAGGGAAGTTTATGGATAAGGTCTTGAAATATACGGCTGGGCTAATTCCTAAAGATGCTTATAAGTTTGCCTTGGGCATGGGGACACCTGAGGATATTAAGAAATTAGCCAAAATGGGTTGGCAGATTTTTGACTGCGTGATCCCGAGCCGAGAGGGGCGTCATGGCCGTTTATTTGGCTTAAAATTGGGTTTTAAGGGCTATGAAACCATTAATATAACTAATTCCAAATATAGTCATGATTTTCGGGCTATTAACCCAAAAAGCGGGATTTCAGACCTAAAAAACAATAGTCGAGCCTATCTGCATCATCTTTTTAAACTAGGCGACCCCTTGGGTCCCGAACTAGCCAGTTTGAATAATTTGGAGTTTTATCAGGAGTGGATTGAAAGATTGAAGGATTGAAAGATTGAAAATTTTTTAAATAGGACCTGGATCCTGGCCTTCGCCAGGATGACAGGGGAAGGGAGGTATTGTCTTTTTTTAGCATTGATAATATAATTTTTAAACCAGCCTATTTTATATGAATGCTAATCATTTTGAACAAATAGATGTTTTAGAACCGAAGATTTCGGTCGCTCCGCCATTGTTTTCGGATGGAGAGAAATTTGATCCCGATTTTGAATTGGACAAAATAAAAAAAATGTCGACTGCTGATAAGGAATTGGCTTTGCCAATATATCGACAAAAATTGTTGATGCAAAAAATAGGTATAAATGAGATGATTGTTGATTTATCCAAAAAGTTTTTAGATAATAATAAAATTGATGCTCAGGATATTTCGGAATTTCTTGAAAATGCTTATAGTGAAAATCACTTAAGTGCTGAGCAAATTATTACCTTTCGGGATTCTGTTGATGAATTTATTCACAAACGAGATTTTATAGAAAAATTTACTAAAGATTTTTTAGATGAAAACGGAGAGATCAATAGTCGGGAGTTGTTTAAAAAGATTTTTAATTTTGAGCCAAGCGATGATATTAGGGTGGAGATTCTACCAGCGGCTATTTATTTTCATATTAAAAATTTAAACGATTACGCTCGAACCGTTACTAATGCTCGGATTGAGGGTCGACCACCCAACCAAGAGGAAATCAAGCAGGCTAGGGATGGTCAGGCGGCTGTACTATTTGATAATGAAATTTTAGAATTAAAAGGTTCGGTGATTGTGGCTGGACCAGTTATTTGTGAAAATCCACACTTAGATCAGCAGGTTATTGATCATGAATATCGTCATGTTATCAATAATATTATTTTGCAGTATCAGATTCCCGAATATAGTCTTTACGCTAAAGGCCAGGTTGCTTTATCCGGTTTGAGCAAGGAAGTTTATCTTAATAATTGTTTTGTTTTGGAAAGGGCCAAGGATGAAATTAGCGCTTATTATAATGAAACTAGAGATACCAAATTTATAAGTCGGACTTTGTTAAAAGAAGATACTATCTATCAATTTTTTAAAACTTATAATTCTACGCTTGACTTACCTCAAGACAAAATACCCAAAGAATTTCTAAAGGTAGTTGAAAAAGGTATTGTAGCTTATGGGCGTTTACTGGTTTATGGTCTAACTGATGAGCAGGCTCACGCTTTATTAATTATTGAGAAGTTAGCTGATTGGCCCAAGGTAGTGGAAAGATATTTGGGTGTTACCAAGGGGATTAATCGTTTAAGTTTGAAGCAAAAACAAAACAATTTACAGACTATGATTGACCAGCGGATTCTTAAAAAAACCGAAAAATAAACAGGAATTAAGAGCCCTTGACAGGTTGGCAAATGTTAGCTATTATATTTTTATAAATAAACACAGCCAAAGACAGCAAGCAATGACAATTAGACTTGCCCAGGCCAAAACTCAGCATTTTTTGCTTTTTTTGTGGCCGATCTCGGCCATTTTTATTTTATAAAAAGTCTCTATGCCCTAACTACTAATTACTAACTACTAATTACTTATTCAATCATATGCCTAAAACAAAATTACAAAAACAAGAAACTTTTCGAGATTTGGTGGAGAAGATGAAAAAGGCCAATTCGATTGTTTTTGCGTCTTATAATGCTTTGACGGTTAAGGATAATGAAGCCTTGCGTCAGGAATTACGCAAAGAAAATGCTGAATATTTTGTGGCCAAAAAAACTTTAATGAATTTAGCCTTCAAAGATCAAGGACTAGAAGGTGCTAATGCTAGAGAGTTTGATGGTAAAGTAGCCACGATTTTTGCTTATGGTGACCAGGTCGCTCCGGCCAAGGTTTTGTTTAACTTTAAAAAAGACAAGGACAAGGCGGAGAAGATTCAATTTGTTGGTGGCTTTTTGGATGGTCGCTTTATTACCAAAAGCGAAGTTGAAGCTTTGTCTCAACTTCCGGGCCGACAAGAATTGTATGCCAAAATGCTTGGATCACTTAATGCTCCAGTTTCTGGTTTTGTTAATGTCTTGGGAGGTAATTTGAGAGGATTGGTTACAGCTCTAAAAGCGATTGCTGATGCTAAAGCTTAATAAAATTTAAATAATAATTATTAATAATTTTAAAACTATGGAAGACGACAAGAAAACTATCGAAGTTCCAGCCAAATTCAAATCTTTGGTTGAGGAAATCGAAAAAATGAGTGTTCTAGATTTGGCTGAATTAGTCAAAATCTTGGAAGAAAAATTTGGTGTTTCCGCTTCAGCTCCAGCCATGATGATGGCGGGTCCAGCGGCCGCCGCTGCCCCAACTGAAGAAAAGACTTCTTTTGATGTGGAATTGACTGATGCTGGCGCCAATAAGATCAATGTTATCAAGGCCGTTCGCGCTTTGACTGACTTGGGTCTCAAAGAAGCCAAGGATTTGGTGGATGCCGCTCCAAAAATGGTGAAAGAAGGTGTCAAAAAAGAAGATGCCGAAGCCATGAAGAAAACCTTAGAAGAAGCTGGTGGAAAGGTAACCCTAAAATAACCATTGGTTATTTTAGGGTTACCCTGAGCGCCCGCCTGCAACGCTATGCGTAGCATTGCGGGCAGGAAGTCGAAGGGTGACCTTAAAATAACCTAATTTTCTATAAAAAACACCGCCATTTCTGGCGGTGTTTTTTTATAGAGAAAGTTATAATCCTAATTGATAAATTTTGGCATCACTGAGGATGTAAGCTTTTTTGCCAACTTCATCAATAGCCACGTCTTTGATAGTTCCGTCAGTTTCCAATTTAAATTGTTTGACAAAGTTGCCGCTCTTATCAAAGACCACTAGGCGTTTATTATTTTTGTCGAGAATATAAAAATTATTTAAAGAGATGAGGCGATCAGCCTGAGTAAGCGCTGGTTCAACAGTTTTGAGCGCTAAAGAATCCTTGGTCCCGTCATAAAATCTTTCTAGGCTTCCATTTTTGATCAGCAAGTATATATAGCTCTTAGCTCCTTTGGTTTCAATGGCAAAATCAATGATATCGCCTACTGGATTTTTTAGACGAGGCTCGGGAGTTTTAAAAATATTATCCTTGATGGAAAATTTATAAACTTGACCGGCGTTTTTGTCCAAAATATAGACTCGGCCATTATAGACACCGATGGCGCCGACCTCTTTAATAGTATTTGGTTCGATAATAGAAATACTAATTGAATTTTGATTATTGATAGCGATAATATTGGAATCACTCCAAAAATAGGCTAGGCCTTTTTCAAAAATAGGGAAGCGGGGATTGCCAGGAAAATTATTTTGGCCAATTTCAGCCACATTTTTGTTGCCAGTATTAACGGTATAAATTAGACTGGAATTATTACCCAGATACAATTGATTATTGGCAAAAACTAGATTTTGGGGATCAGCATCGCTTTTGGCAGTTTTTAAATCCAGCCAAGCTCCATTATTTTTAACCACAGTAATTAGGGATAATTTGTCGCTAATTTTTTGATAGCTGTCTTCTAGTTTTTGATATTCATCGCCGAGATATTTTTTTTCTTTATCGTTGAGAGTTTTAAGAATATTTTCGGCTGAACTCAGTTTTTCTTGAGCAGCTACCCGATTATTGTAGATGAGATCGCTATCAGCTCCACTGAGAAATTTATCAATATCGTTTTTCTTAGCATTTAGTCCGTCATTAAAAATTTGTCGTTTAGTTTGAAATTTTTCAATACCGAAACTACCGAGCAAAACCAGGAAGCAAATCCCAATAACAATTAGGAGAATCTTTCTAGTTTTATGTTTTTTGGGCAGCTCAGCTAACAAGATATTTTGGTCAATGCTGGTTTCCGGTTGCCAAGGAGCTTTGGAGCTCTTGGATTTAAATAGAGATTTTATTTTTTTGCCAATTCTGGGTAGGGGATTGAGGTTGTTTAAAATTCTAACCAAAGCATTACTACTTTTGTCCAAAATAAAATTGTTGCCCGGAGCTAGAATTTTTTCAGTTTGGGCTTCGGCTTGCTCAATAGAGGGTTCGTCTTCTAGGTTGATTAGGTTGTCTAGAGATTTTTCTTCTAGATCATCGTCGCCATAAGAATTATTTTTGATAATGATTCCTTGGAAACTCAAGTAGGGATTAATTTTGGCTAGATTGTTTTTGATTTGCTGGGCAGCGCCCAAGGGGGCGAGTTTGGTGATTATCTCAATTATTTCTCGATTGAATAAATATTCGGCCAAAGCCTCATTGGCAAACAGGAAATAAGCCCGGGCTGGCATAGTGCCGGAAATGATCGAGGTAAATAATTTTTGAAAACGGAGCGGGGAAGAGCTGGGGCTGGAATCGCCGAGCTGAGAACTTTTTTCGATATTAATAAGTTGGTAATTGCCGTTGTTTTCATCTTCATAAAGCAGGAGGGCTTGATGACCGCCAATACTGGAGAAATATAATTGATTTTCGTACAATACGCCGATAGTGGCGCTAATATCGGTGGGGCTAAGAGTGATTTTTTCTTTTTCTAGGAAGTCGATTAGGTCTTTGTTGGTATTAATTAGAGCGGTTTCAAACAAGCCGTCAATTTTAATGGCTTCTATTTTCTGACGTAAGAAAAGTTTTTCATTTTGATAGTATTGGGCATTGAAATTGTCTATTAAAAAATCCAAGACTTTTTGGGCTTGGGTCGGCTTGGCTGAGACTTCGGCAATTATAAAAATAGTCCCAGCTAGATTTTCTAAATCTTTGTCGGGTTCAGCAATAAAAACTCGAACCATTTCCGAGCTTTTTTTTCGGCTGGCAATACTTATAGCGGCCGTTTTTATCGGCATAAGATAAACGGATTTTTTTGACTATTATTATAGAATATTATACTATAAATGGTAAGAAGGCGCAAATTTTTTTCAGGTGTCAGGCACCAAGTAATAAAGGTGCCTGACACCAGCAATTAAATCTATGCTAGATATTTTTTTTGGCTCTAAGATTCGAGTCAAAATATTGCAATTATTTTATTTGAACCCAGACAATCCTTATTATCTCCGGCAACTCACCAAAGATTTGGGGTGGCCGATAAATTCGGTGCGTTTAGAATTGAAAAAACTAGAAGCCTCTGGTCTACTTAAGGTTTCTAGCGACAAAGGCGATAAACGTCTTTATAGTTTGAATACCGATTTTTTATTATACTCAGAAATTAGAGCTCTAATTTTGAAATCGCAAATTTTAGCTGCCCAAAAATTGGCAGTTAACTTGCTCAAAGATGGTCATATTAAACTTCTCATATTATCTGGTCATTTTACGGGCTGTTTTCATTTGCCTACGGATTTGTTGGTAGTGGGTCGAATCAAAAAGAGTAGTTTTGTGTCGGCGATCAAAAAAATGGAACAAGATCTAGGGCGAGAAGTCAATTATACCTTGCTAGACGAAAAAGAATGGTTTTATCGTCGCCAAATTAGCGATTTGTTTATCAATCAACTACTTATCAATAATAAAATTGTTTTAATTAATGATTTAGGAATAGTTTTCCCGGAAGTCGCTAATCGACCAATCCTTTAATTATTTATCTATGCTCAGAGCTATCAAGTATTTTTTGTATCTAGTGTTGGCGCTTTTTGTGGTTTTGTTAATTATTAATGCCCGAGCTATTATTAGCTTCGGGTCTTTGTTAAAGAATGGCGCTGTGGCCAAAAATAATTTGACCCTCACTTTATCTAGTATCAAGGACAAGGATTTGGCGGGAGCGACTCAAGCTAGTGCCCAGGCGGATATAGCTTTAGAAAAAACAATAATTAGTTTAAATTATTTACGTCAAAATTATTGGTTCCAAAAAATTCCTGGACTGACCAACAAATTGGATAGTCTGTCGTTGAGCTTGGAACCGGCGGCTAGCTCCACCAAGCTACTAGCCAAAATGTTGCCAGCTTTTAGTGGTTATCCAGATCCAGCAAATTATTTGGTGGTTTTAGAAAATAGCGACGAACTTCGACCAACTGGTGGTTTTATTGGCACCGTGGGTCGACTTCAGGCCGTAAATGGAGCTTTGACCATTAAAACTAATGATGTTTATCATTTGGATATGCCGGCTAGTTTGCATCCGGAATTTAAAGTGGATCCCCCAGGCCCAATTAAGAAATATTTAGGAGTCGATCGCTGGTATTTGCGCGATGCCAATTGGTCGCCCGATTGGCCCACTAGTGCCCGTAAAATTTTGTGGTTTTATGATTTGGAGGCCAAATATAGTACTGACCAGGATCTTAATCCACCACCGCAATTTTCTGGAGTGATTGCTATTACTCCGCGGGTGGTGACTGATTTGCTTTATCTAACTGGCCCAGTGACCGTGGATGGACAGACTTATAGCAAGGACAATTTTGTAGCTCTCTTGGAGGCAGAAGTGGAAATGAATTACAAAGACAAAGGAGTCTCGGAGTGGGATCGCAAACAGGTGATTGTCGGAATTATGGCCGAGATGGAAAAGAAACTTTTGTCTTGGCCCAGCGATCGCTGGCCGGAATTGTTTGATACTTTAGAAAAAAATATTGACCGAAAAAATATTTTGGTTTATTTTTCTGATAATGAATTACAAAAGATTTCTCAGAGTTTGGGCTGGAGTGGGGAAATGATTAGACCTCGAGGTGATTATCTAATGGTGGTCGACGCTAATTTAGCGGCTTTCAAAAGCGATCGAGTTATGGATAAAAAATTCAATTATCAAGTGACTGCCAAACCCGGCGCTTTGTTTTCCAAATTAACAGCCACTTATACTCATAATGGTTCTTTTGATTGGAAGACTACTCGGTATCGCGATTATATTCGGGTCTATGCGCCAATTGGTTCCAAACTAACTAAATCAAGTGGTTTAGAGGATGTCAGTTCTTGGGAAGAAAATTTTCAAGATGGCACGATTCGTTATCAGGTTTTTGGCGGCTACTTGCAAATTGAACCAGGTAAAAAAGCGACTTGGGAATTGAATTATTCTTTGCCGGGCGGAATTTACGATATGTTTGCTCAGGGAAAATACAATTTGTATTGGCAAAAACAACCGGGAGCCAATATTAGCCAAGCTCAAGCCTCTTGGAGTTTTTCCAAAGAGACTACTGGTGGAGCGCTAGAAGTTGATAAGAAAATTAATTTGAGTTTTTAATATGATTCTAGAATTTATTTTATATTTAACTATTCTAATGTTACCAGCGATCAACTGGTTGTTTAATTTTGGTTCTTTTCAGGTTTCCATTGTCGAAATTTTGGCCGGAGTTTTGGCGGCGCTATTTTTCATTGATAGATTTGTTCAAATTTTGCAGGGTCGTTCTAAATTGAAAGATATTAAATGGCCACTTCTTCTACCAATATCTATATTTGTGGTTATTGGTGCAATTTCGGTTTTATTTTCTCAGTATATGTTGTTTTCTGGTTGGTACTTGGTGCGCTGGGTTTTGTTTTTTTACCTGGCTTATGTGGTAGTGCCTTATAATATTATTAAAAACGGTGATATTTTGAAACGCTCTCTAATTACTTTGTTTATTTCCGGAATTTTAGTGGCGATTATGGGTCTGATATCGCTGTATTATCAAGATTGGGGTAATAGTTTTTTCAGAGTCCAGCCGATTAAAGTTTTTGGTATTTATCCGCTAGGGACCAATCATAATCTAATCGCGGAATTTTTGGTTATAGTGGCTTGGTCATCGCTGGCTCTCAAGCATTGGTTTAAAAGTATTTTTTCTCAAAGACTAATTGATGTCTTGGCGGTTTTTCTAATGGTAGTTACGGTCGGGACTTTTTCTCGGACTGGCTGGATAGTTTTGGCCTTGGAAATTTCGGTTTATTTGATCATCAATAATATTTTTATCAAAAAACAGAAATTGAAGTTGATTAGTTTGGTGGCTGGTCTTTGTTTTCTAATTATTATTTTGGCTCCTTTTGCTTACCGCATGGCTACTTTACAAGCTGACAATACCAGCTCGACTGCCAATCGAGTATTGTTGACCCAAATAGCTTGGCGGTCGATGCTCGCTCATCCGATAATTGGTTATGGTCCAGGAATGTTTGTAAATCTGGTTGATAATAATATTCGTTTTCGAGCCAATTATGGTGACCCCTTAGATTCTCATGGAGTGCTTCAAAAAGTAATGGCCGAAATGGGGCTGCTGGGGGTTTTGAGTTTGGCATATTTGCTGTTTTATATTGGTCGGATTTTCTTTTTGGCTCTCAAAAAATATCCACCCGAAGCTCAGTGGCTAATCTTTTTGGAAATCGCTGTACTTGGTGGTTTTGCTTATCAATTTTTCAACACCTCTTATTATAAGGGCAAATTGTGGTTACCGGTAGCTTTAGTCTTATCAGCTATTAATTTGCTTAGTAAAAAATATGCCCGGCTCCAGAAATAATAAAATCAGAATTGCTTATGTAGTACCCTCGCTTAATGCTGGCGGAGCTGAGCGTTTTGTTTTGGATTTGATAAAAAATTTGGATCGTAGTCGTTTTGAGCCCTGTCTATTCCTTTATGATCATGGCGGATTTTTTCTAAGCGAAGCCAAGGCCTTGGGGCTGGCGGTGGTAGTTTTACGTAAAAAATGGAAGATTGATTTCAAAAATTTTAGGGAATTATTGCAGGCTCTTCGAAAATTCAAACCCGATATTATTCATACTCAGCTCGGTGGGGATATTTATGGACAATTGGCCGCTAAATTTTTAAAAGTTCCGGCTATTTCTACTGAGCAAAACGTTAATTATAATGAGGGGCGGATTTTTAATTTTTTTAAAACTAGAACTCTGAAACTCGCCAAAAAAGTGGTGGCTATTTCTTTGGCGGTTAAGGATGACGCCATTTCTCGTTACCAACTGAAACCCGAACAAGTGGCGGTAATTTATAATGGTCTAAATATTAAACGTTTCCTCAGGGAAACCGATCCGCTGATGTGGCGGGAAGAAATAGTGATTGGTTCTTTGGGCCGGCTAACTGCGCAAAAGAATTTTTCGGTTTTGATAAAAGCTGTCGCTCTATTAAAAAATAATAAATTCCAAGTTTTGATTGCCGGAGCTGGAGAAGAAAAAGCCAATTTGGAAAAATTAATTAGTGAGCTGGGGCTGAAAGAGAAAATTAAGCTAGTTGGTTTGCAGGAAAGTGAAGAATTTTTGAATAAATTAGATATTTTTGTTCTGCCATCTCTGTGGGAAGGATTAGGAATCGCGGTACTGGAAGCCGGGCTCAAAGGTTTGCCAGTGATTGCTTCTAGCGTCGATGGCTTAAAAGAAATCATCACAGATGGCGTCACTGGTTGGAGTTTTGAGTCGGGCAGTGCACAGGATTTGGCTAGTAAGTTGCAGTGGCTGATGACTAATTTAGCCACTCCTCAGGTTCGCCAAGTAGCGGGTAATTTACGGCAAAAAATTGTGAGTGACTTTGATATCAAAAAAATAAGCGCTCAGTATCAGGCAATTTATGAAAATCTTACAAGTTAACAAATTCAATTATCTCCGGGGGGGAGCGGAGAAATATTTTTTGGAAATAACCAGTGCTCTAGAAAAAGCTGGTCATGAATTAGCGGTTTTTTCTATGGAACACCCCAAAAATTTGCCTAGCCCTTGCTCAGGTTATTTTGTTTCGCGCCTGAGTTTTAATGAGGGTGAATTTAAAGACAAGTTGAAAGCTCCGGGGCGAATTATTTATAGTCGCGAAGCTCGGCAAAAATTTAAGAGATTACTAGACGATTTTCAGCCGGATATTATTCATATTCATAATATTTATCATCAGATTTCGCCGTCTATTTTGTTTGAAGCCAGGGCTAGAAAAATTCCGGTAGTCATGCATTTGCATGATTACAAATTGTTTTGCCCTAATTATAAATTGTATACGCAAAATAAAATTTGTTATCGTTGCCAAAACAAAAAATACAGTCAAGCTATTACGCATAAGTGTTTTCGAGATTCAGTGATGCTCAGTTCCTTGGTGGCCCTAGAAATGAATGTTCATCATAAGCTGTGGAAAATTTATGAAAATAGTGTTTCGGCTTTTATAGCTCCCAGTCAATTTATGGCTGAAACGGCCAAGCACTTCGGTTATCCCCGGAACAAAATATTTCAGTTGTATAATTTTATAGATAAAATTGATAAAACTCCGGCGACCCTTGGTAATTATATTTTGTATTTTGGTCGTTTGTCAGCAGAAAAGGGAATCGATGTTTTACTCAGGGCACTAGCCAAATGTCCCGGAGAGATTTTAAAAATAGTTGGCAGTGGCCCGGAGCTAAGTAAATTAGAAAAATTAGTTATTGATTTGCATATAAATAATCGGGTGGAATTTTGCGGGCAAAAGTCTGGACAGGAATTACATAATATTATAAAAAATGCTAAAATTATAGCAGTCCCTTCGGTATGGCTCGAGAATATGCCTTTTTCTCTACTGGAAGCGATGTCTATGGCCAAACCAATTATTGCTTCCCGAGTTGGGGGCTTGCCAGAGATGATCGATGAAGGGCGCAGTGGATTTTTGTTTACAGCTGGTAGTGTGGAAGAACTCAGCGCAGTGATAAGTAATTTACCCAAATTTAATTTGGCTGTGATGGGAGAAACAGCCCGCGAGCGGGTCAGGGATTTGGGAATCGATAAACATTTGGAGAGCTTGGAGAGTATTTATAGGAGGGTTTTATGATAAACTCAAAATGCAAAATTCAAATGGCAAAACCACAGTGCAAATGTCAAAACTTTTGAGTTTTAAGTTGTGGATTTGAGTTTTGACTTTTGAGTTTTGAGTTTACGATTATTTTCTGAAAAAAATATGTATCTAAATAGAAAACAATCAGCCTTTACCCTGATTGAACTTCTGGTAGTGATCGCCATTATTGGTACTTTGGCGTCTATTAGTATTGTGTCTTTAAATAGCGCCCGCATGAGAACTCGGGATGCTAAGCGGGTGGCCGATGTGCGCAATATTGGCGTGGCCTTGGAAATGTATTTTGGTGACATGGGTCGCTATCCCTATACTAGCGAATGGGCTAGTTGGACAAATATTATGTCGACCAGCACTCTAAGCGGTAGTATTGTGACTACAACTTATATGCGTATTCCAGAGGTGCCCACTCCCAAGGATGGTAATTGTACGATTGCTCAAAATCTTTATTCTTATACTGGCAATGCTGATGGCTCGTCCTACGCTTTGTCATTTTGCCTTGGCAATGTCGTCGGCTCCTATTTGGAAGGAGTAAAATGCTTAACTCCTAATGGAGTAATGAATAGTGCTTGCGCGCCATAAATCAACAACACATTTTTGCCTTTTTGAAACTATTGACATTGTCATATCTATATGATATAAAGAGTCAATAGTTTTTTTGTTAACAATTTAATATTAACCTGATGAAAGTAAAGATTTCCACTAATTTATTTATTGAAAAAAGTGAAAGCAGGGGAGCCTCAATTATAGTTATTGATTTTGAAGACCCTACTTTGCCGCAAATTACCATTGATAAACTGGCTTGTTCTGTGTATTGCAAGATCGGGAATAGCCTGAAGGTTATCGATTGGGCCAAGCTTGAGCTGGTACCTGATGAAAAAATTGATGTTAAAAGTTCGCCTTCTTCAGGTGATAGCGGTTTCAAAGTAGAACCAACCGGAAATTACAAACGCATCACCTTCGAACAGGAGATGTTGGACTGTTGTAAGAAATTGCCTCAACTATATGTTGCGAACAAAACTGTTAGATTTAACAAGAAACAGTGGAGGCAATATGTGGTGGAACGGGCGATTGCTGATCCATACAGCGAATTTTTGTCGGCTATTCATCCGCGGAATAGAGGAAAATTTGAAGATTCTCTCTTGGCATTTTTTGCCAAGAATTTCAAAGATTCCCAGGCGCTGATTAGTATGTGGCACGTTGGCTTATTTCTGTATGCCGAGCCTAAGAAGTTTCGTGCTTCTGTTGGCAAAATGGCCAGCCTAAAATCAGTCGGCAAACATAAGGAAAGGACACCGGGGGCCAACGGTGACAAAATTATGGCCTTGGCCATTTGGATCTTTGACCCTCTGAAAAAGAGGCTCAAAGAAACGGTTGAAAGTTTTGGCAGCAAGTGAGCGCGTGAGTTTAATTCTTATAAAGGATCCATAATAACTGGATCCTTTTGAATTTCTCAGAATATTGACAAGTTTTTGATAATATGCTAATATAATGAGTATCTTTAAAGCATTATTAATTAAATATCTATATTATTAAAAAACTCAATAAAAACGCCTATTTTTAGCGTTTTTAGGAGCTAAACATATGACTAAAAACCATAAAATCATTTTAACTACTTTAATTTTTGCTGTGGCTGGTTTAGTTTTGGCTATGCCGACCAGAAGTCAGATTAGAGCTTATTATGCTGGTGATGCTATCACTTATAACGACAAAGTTGTGGTGGCCTCAACCAATAGCGGAGCCTTGGAATTATTTAGACTAGACGGTAGTGAGCTAGTTAAATTCGCCGAGCTTCGTTCAATGAGCAACAAAGAGGGTGCGGCTTTTAATGATGCCAAACTCAACCAAGAAGGCGGATCTTTGTATGTTTATGGTGTCGATGGTTTTACTTTGTATAAATATAATATTAGTAATTTGGAATCAGCTACTCTAGTGGCCAAAGATACTAATACTTATTGGGAATGGTATAACCGCGTTGATAAATTTGGTGATAGCATTGTGACCATCTCTTCTAAAGGTGTTAAGATTTTTAATAATAATTTGCAGGTCGTAGATAGCTATCCGATTACCAATGAATCTCCTTACAATATCCGCGCTAATGATACTGGTCGTTATATTTTTAACACCCAGAAAGATACTTTAGAAGTTTTTGATCGTAAGGAACGGAAAATAATCAGTCGAATTTCTTTGCACGACCATGCGGTCGGCAATCGTCAAATGTATTTTGATTCGGCTACTAATTTGATTTATGTTGTGGATGATTATAGCGCTAAACAATTTACCTTAAACGGTGAACTAAAAAATTATTTTGAACACTTGGATTATCCTGGCTATGATATTTCTTCCTCTGGCAGTGATTACATTTATTTTTCCAATGGCCTAGGTGTTGTTAAGTTGGCCAAAGGCAATATGGACTTAGTGTCTTCTCGTCGGACTGGTGGTATTAATGGTAGCGAGGGTTGGGCCATGGGTCTAAAAGTTGTGGCCAATTCTAGTGGTGACAAAGTAGTCTTGTTTAATAATTCTAGTATTGTGGTTTTAAATAGCTCGCTCAATAAATTAGCGGCGGTCCGTTCTGGCCAAGAGGCCAAGACTGTGGCTAAAGAGCCCATGTATCTAAAACTAAATACTATTTCTGGTCATCCTAGCGACATTGTACTACTTAGTGGTGGTGGCTATTTGCCGAATGAAAATTTGACCATTGATTTTGCCGGTCAAAAAGTGAGTGCTCAAGCTGATGCTTTTGGACGTTTTTCCAAAGAGATCGCTGTACCGGGAGTTTCCAAAGAAGCTAGTTATCGAGCTTCGATGACGGCGCAAAATATTCGCAGTACCACTACTTCAATTACTGTGACCGATCGTCAGGATATTAAAGTTACTGGAGCTAGCTCCAATACCCATTACAATATTGCTTTTGACATTTTAGATACTCAAATAATTAACAAGAGATAATAAAAATAATCTTATATGGAATTCAAAAATTTTTGGCAAATGAAAAAACAGACTATTGCGGTAATTACTATTATCGTCTTAGTCTTGGGTTCGGTCTATACTTTCACTAAGCCTTTCAAATACGGAGCTCGCTCCCAGGTTTTAGTTATCCAAGACGGAGCTAGTGGAGTTGATCCTTTTGCGGTCTCTCGTTCGGTTGAATATTTAAGTAGCTTGCTTTCCAAGGTGGTTTATTCTAATTCATTTTTTAACATGACCATGAATAGTGGTTTTGATATTGAAAAAGATTATTTTCAAGGAGACTCCATCAAACAAATGAAGACCTGGCAAAAAACTGTGAGCGCCAAGAGTCTGGAAAATTCTGGCATGATTAATATTACTGTCTATCATTCTAGCCCTTATCAAGCCAAGCAAATCGCTTTGGCTGTTAATCAAGTTTTGATGACTCAAAACAGTAATTATCAGGGCTTGGGTAGTTCGGTGCGCGTAATTGTGACCGATGAACCAGTGGTATCTCGTTATCCGATTTATCCAAATATTCCGCTCAATCTAGGATTGTCATTAATTTTTGGTTTGGCCTTGGGATTTTTGTATGCTTATTTGCTACCCGATGAAAAACATAATATTTATTTGAAAAAGAAAAGAAAAGTTGTGGTCAAGGGCCCAAGTGTTAGTCAAAATTTTGCGCCGACCAATTTCAAATCTGCTTATTATCCTCCTGAGGATCCAGAGGCGGAAAACACCTATAATCCTGAAAATAAAGGCAATATCAATAATATTCTGTCCTAATTGACATATATATAGATTTCTGATATAATAGGATATTAAAGTTTTTTGACAATGATTTAAGAGTGACGATAATTATGATTTTAATGGCTAATATTTTTGGCCCTTGAAATCATAATTATTGTTCACAATTAAATAAAGTTGCAATGAAAAAGATTTTAACAGTTGTATTCATACTGACGAGTGTTATCTCGGTCAGCTTTGCTCAGGATGTGTTCAAACACGTCAATGCCACCGGGACTTACCAGTTGACTTACACTCAGTTGAAAAATGATACCAGTCGCCCGACAGGGGATTGGGATAAAACAACCTGGGATGTCAGTCTGCACGGCCGTAGCTGTGTCGGAGTAATGGGTGGGATCCGCGTGGATTTCCCGCATCTCTGGCCCCGGGCTAGTTATTTTCAGAGTTACTATGCCGGTTTAACATTCAGGTTTATTCAACCAGTCATAGGCTTTGAGGGTCTATACGGAAGAGGTTGGTCATCTGATGTTGAGTTCGGTGCCGGTTACTATCACTCGCTATCTTTAACCGGGGTTCATTATTATTATGGTCCCTCAACCCCAATTCAGTATTGGGAAAAAAGTTTAACGATGGACGGAGCGATAATTAAGGCTAGGTTCAATTGGTTCATAGATCAACCTAAACGAAGATTTTTAACGGGACATGAGCTGAAGTTCAGCGGAATTGTTCCAATTCAGAAAAATTTTCAGGTAAGATTAAATGACCAGTTAATAAGTGAAAGACCAATAACTTCTGGTGATAATCCAGGGTTTACCTATACTGCCAGTTATGATCTGAGCCTTTACTCGGCTCCAATCAGAAACGAACTTTATGGAGTAACTCCGTTTCTTGGGGTTACGTATTCTAAGGTCAATCATTTGAATGAACCAGTCGGCGAATTCCGGGCTGGATTCAATGTTGATTATTATAACAAAGCTGCCAGACTCTTGTCGGTATATTTTGTCTATATGGATCACGCTGAATTTACTTCAATTGGCGCTGGGATATCCGGCGATCCATTTGAAGCGGTCCGCTTCTTGTTCCCAAGATTCGCTTGTCGATTGTCCCATTGCCAGGACTAACAATCGGGCAGCCATGACAAAAGTCATATCCAACTCCTATAAATTTTCTTTAGCTTTTTGACTCCCACCAATTTGGGGCATCAAGCGAAAAGAGGTTTTTAGGAGTTTTTTTATTTGTATACAAAAAACAGACCAGTGAGGTCTGTTTTTTTAAGTTTCAAATTGTGAGTTTATTTGATTGGATTGACATTGACTACTTTGCAGAGGGCGGCTTTATTATTGAATTTCATTAATTTTTTGGTGGTGAATTTGACCTGTCCGGTTTTGGTGGCAAAGAGCGTATCGTCATTGCCTTTTTTGACATTAAGACCAGGGCGATACTTGCTGCCTCTTTGGCGAATAATAATCATACCAGTTTTGGCAAATTGGCCATCACTGAGCTTAACACCGAGTCTTTTTGGTTTTGAATCACGTCCTAGGGTTGTTGAACCGCCAGCTTTCTTATGGGCCATATAATTGGATTTTTCCGTTAGTTTTTAAAAAGTAATAAAATAATAACAAAGTCATGCCAACTTGTCAACAGCCCTTTTATTATTAGTATTTTATGCTATAATTTAGATAGTAATAAATAATAATCATTCAAATTTATGGCCATCAAGGTTGACCAAGATAAATGCGTGGGCTGCGGTCTATGCGTCTCTTTATGCCCAGACACTTTCCGCTTAAATAGCGGCGGAAAATCTGAGGTTTTTAAGCAGGGTAATACGGATTGTGCTCAGCAGGCAGTAGCTAGCTGTCCAGCTGCAGCGATATCCATTAAATAACATGGCCGAAGACAATATTATTAAAAAAATTGAGCAGGTTCCTGAAAAAAAAGTTGATGATAATCAGCTTTTTGAGGATTTGAAATCTCCTGAAACGGCTTTGGAAAATAAGACTGAAAAAGTAGCTGAACTGGCAACGACTTCTCAGTCAAGTCCAGTTCCTCAAGTTCCCACCACGGTTTCCATCCCAGAGCCAAAAACTGTTTTACAAATACGAGAAGAACAAATCGACAAAATTTTATCTAAAGGATTAGATGATATGTATTTGGCTTTGCCCGATGACAAGAAAAAAGAATTCAGAACCGCGGGTGAGGCGACAGTCAAAAAAATTAATGAGATTTTAAACGGAACCAAAATTCAAATAAAAAAAATAGTGGATTTGATCAAAAGATGGCTGTCGATTATTCCTGGAGTTAATTTTTTATTTTTAGAGCAAGAAGCCAAAATCAAGGCTGATCAAATTCGCCAATTAAAAAAATAATTTTATGATCCCCCAAGGTCTCTACGAATCGTTTATTACTTTTTTGCCAGTTATGGCGATAGTGATCGTGGCTCTAATTGCCTTAGTGATTACTAAAAAAGTTATTTATCACCAAGCTGTTTATAACAAACATGTTGATCAGGCTATTTTTGTAGTTCGGGTGCCCAAGGATAAACCCAAAGACGAGGGGGCTTCTACTAATAATTTGCAAGGGCTTCGCGAGTCTTTAGCTCGAGCCGAGATTATGTTTGCTGCTATTGGTGGTCTCAAACCCGAAGATGGTCGCAGTGTTTGGCTCTTTGGTCGTGATGATAGTTTTTCTTTTGAAATAGTCGTGCATGAGCAAAAGATTTCTTTTTATGTAGTGGCTCCGCGCAAAAGTGCTTTGTATTTGGAGCAACAAATTACTGCTCATTTCCCAGATGCTGTTATGGAGGAGGTTCCTGATTATAATGCTTTTACTCCTCAGGGTCAGGTCAAGGCGGTGGGTCTCAAAGCCAAACGAAGCTTTATTTATCCTTTTAAAACTTATAATGATTTGGATACCGATGTTTTGAACTCAGTTATCAATGTGATGTCTAAGTTAAATAACGACGAGAGTATTAGTATCCAGTATGTAGTGCGCAGTGCTCCTTTTGCTTGGCACAAAAAAATCAAAGATGTTGTGGACAAATCACTCAAAGAAGGCAGTTTGTCCAAAGGCAGTGGATCTGGTAATTATTTAACCAAGGCCGTTGATTTTATTATTAATGGTTTGTTTAATTCCGGCAAAAAACCAGAGGAGGGTGCTAATCGTCGAGAGTTGTCCGAAAAAGAAAGGGAAGTGCTCAAAAAAATGGAAGAGAAAAATTCCAAGGCTGGACTAGAGGTCAATTTGCGGATTGTGGTCTCGGCTCCAGATATGCTTCGAGTCGATTTGTACTTGGATAATATTATTAATTCTTATAGCAATTTTAATTATCCAGAATACGGTAATTCTTTCAAAAAAATTAGCTCCAACAAAAAGATGGACGAAGCTAGTCATTTTATTTTTCGACGTTTTATCGAACGGGATTCTTTTTTGCTCAATACCGAAGAGCTAGCCACTTTATATCATTTTCCTTTGGCCAATAATGAGACCCCCAATATTGATTGGTTGCTATCGAAGACTGCTCCCGCGCCGACTGAGGTGCCTAGTGAGGGAATTGCCTTGGGCTTTAATGTCTATCGGGGAATCAAGCGCAATGTGTGTATCAAGTCTGAGGATCGCCGGCGCCATACTTATATTGTTGGTAAATCTGGTACTGGTAAATCGGTGCTCATTAATAATTTGGCCATTCAGGATATTCAAAATGGAGCTGGAGTTTGTGTGATGGATCCCAATGGCGATCTAATCGAAGATATTTTGAATCGAATTCCACCGGAACGCGCTGAGGACGTGATTGTTTTTTCACCTTCTGATACCAAGCGACCACTGGCTTTAAATTTATTAGAATACGACGAGCGTTATCCGGAACAGAAAAGTTTTGTGATCAACGAGTTGATTAGTATTTTGGATAAGTTATACGATTTGAAATCAACTGGTGGTCCGATGTTTGAACAATATATTCGAAACGCTTTGCTTTTGATCATGGACGATCCTTCGACTGGCTCGACTCTCATGGAGGTCCCCAAGGTTTTAGCTGATGAAGAATTTAGAAAAATGAAACTCACTCGTTGTCATAATCAAACCGTGGTAGATTTTTGGCGCAAAGAAGCTGAAAAAGCTGGCGGGGAAGCGTCGCTGGCCAATATTGTGCCTTATGTTACTTCCAAATTGACCCAGTTTATTTCCAATGATATGATGCGACCAATCATCGCTCAGCAAAAAAGCTCTTTCAATTTGCGGGATCTAATGGACAATAGCAAAATTTTGATGGTTGATTTACCCAAGGGTCTAATCGGGGAAATGAATGCTTATCTTTTGGGTATGATTATTGTCGGCAAAATTTTAATGGCCGCTTTGTCTCGAACTGATATGGACAAAAACGATCGAAAAGATTTTTATTTGTATATTGATGAGTTTCAGAACTTTACCACAGCGTCTATTTGTCAGATTTTATCAGAAGCCAGAAAATATGCCCTGAACCTGATTATTGCTCATCAGTATATTGGTCAGCTGACCAAGGGACAGGATACTCAAATCAAGGACGCCATTTTTGGTAACGTGGGTACGATGGTCAGTTTCCGAGTTGGTTCTGACGATGCGGAATATTTAACAAAAAGTTTTGGTCCGGTTTTTAATGAATACGATTTGGTTAATGTGGGTCGCGGAGGATTTTTGAAATTACTAGTGGATGGCGCTAATGTCCGACCATTTTCTTTTCAAACCGTTTGGCCACTGATGGGTGATTTTCATCCGGGCCTAGCTGGAAAAATCAGAGAACTCAGTCGTTACAAATATGGTCAAGATCGTAATCTGATTGAACAAGAGATTAGAGAAAGAGGAAATATATAAATTATTCCTAGCGCCAATTACAAACTACAAATTACTAATTACTAATATATGGCAGTCCTGTATCGCCGTTATCGCCCGCAAATTTTTGCGGAGATTCTCGGTCAAAATCACATTAAGATTATTTTACAAAACGAAGTCCTGAGTAACAAAATAGCTCAGGCCTATATTTTTTGTGGTCCGCGAGCCGTGGGCAAAACTACCATGGCTAGGGTTTTGGCCAAGGCGCTCAATTGTCAAAATCGGCAGGAGGATAGTTTTGAACCTTGCGATACTTGCTCTAGTTGCTTGGCAATCAAGGGCGGACAGAATTTGGATGTCATTGAAATCGATGCAGCTTCTAATACTGGGGTGGATAATGTTCGAGAAAATGTGATCAATTCGGCTCGCGTCGCGCCTAATGGAAAATTTAAAGTTTTTATTATTGATGAAGTGCATATGCTCTCTATCTCGGCTTTTAATGCCCTGCTCAAATTACTAGAAGAGCCACCGGCTCAAGTGGTGTTTATTTTATGTACTACGGAAATTCATAAAGTTCCTAAAACCATTATTTCTCGCTCTCAGCGTTTTGATTTTAAACGGATTAGTTTGAAAGACATGGTGCAGAAATTAGATTTTATTGCCAAAAAAGAAGACATCAAAGTGAGTCGAGAAGTTTTGGAAGCTATTTCTCGTCAGGCCGATGGTTATTTGCGTGATGCCGAAAGTTTGCTCGGCCAAATAATCTCTATTGCCGGCTCGGAAATTACCCAGGAAGAAGCTGATCTAGTTATTCCGCGTAATCATTTTGTCGAAATTATTGATTGGCTCAGTCAAATTTCTAAAAAAGATACAACCAGAGCTATTTTGACTGTTAATCAATTGGTAGATAGCGGGGTCAATTTGCGTAATTTTATTAGTGAGTCAATTGAGATTTTACGAAAATTACTGCTTTTAAAAGTGAGCCAAAATTTGCCTGAGTCGCTGGGCCTGGATTATGGTCAGAGTTTGGAATTGCAAATTAGTGAGCTCAGTGAAAAATTAAGCGTTGAGCGGATTGTCGAAATTATTAATCGTTTTCAATTGGCTTATTTAGAACTGAAGGATGCGGTGATTAGTCAATTACCAGTGGAGTTGGCGATTTTGGATTTAACTGTAGCCTCGGTCAATATTAATTCTACGCCAATTGCTAATTTGCCAAAATCTGGGCAGGGGAGTGGCGCTACTACTACGCCTAAAGCTACTAATTTAAATATTAATAATGATGATTTAAATAAAAAATGGTCAGAGTTTTTGATTCAAATCAAAGCTATCAATCATTCTTTGGGTTTTGTTTTCCAAGCCGCTCAGTTCAAGGGCATTGTGGGCAACCAAATTCAATTAGGTTTCAAGTATAAATTTCATCGGGATCGAGTGATTGATCCAGCCACTTTAGGCCTAATTGAAAAGGTATTGCTGGATGTTTATGGTCAGGCTCTAACTATTGATTCGCAACTAGATGAAACGGTGCTTGATAATGGGGAAGCTGTTAATTCCTCCGGCGGGGAGCCGGATAATAAAACAAATAATGTTGTTAACAACATTTTAAAAACATTTGGAGGGGAATTAATTAACTAAAAAATTATTTTTGATGATAGCTAATATTATTTATTTCTGCGCCTGCGGAACTCGCTTCGCTCAAACAGTCCTCGGCTTCGAAATAAACAATATTAGCTATCATCAAATACTAAATTAAAATATATGTTAGATATTAAATATATTAGAGAACATACCAAAGAGGTGGAAGAGGGCTTGCTGAAAAGAATGGCCAAGGGAGATTTTGATTTGGCTCAGATCTTAGATTTAGATGCCCAGGAAAGGGAAGTGCTAGTGCAAGTGGAAGAACTTAGAGCTGAGCGTAATAAATATTCCAAGACCAAACCGGATGCCAAAACTATCAAGCTCATGAAAAAAGTGGGCGAAGATATTGCTGGTTTAGAAAAAAAATTAGCCAAAATTTCTGGGGCTTTGCAGGAAGCTCTCTCGGCCTTACCAAATTTGCCTCTACCAGATGTAGTTTCTGGCGGCAAAGAAAACAATGAGGTGACTAAAACTTATGGCGTCAAACCAAATTTGGATTTCAAATTTAAGGATCATGTTGAGTTGGCCACTTCTTTGGGTTTGGTCGATTATGAACGAGCGGTTAAATTGGCTGGTTCTGGTTTTTGGGCCTACACCGGGTTAGGAGCCCAATTAGAATGGGCCCTCTTAAATTATTTTATTGATTTCCATATCAAAAATGGTTTTACTTTTATCTGGCCACCCTTTTTGTTAAACGAAGAGTCAGCTTATGCCTCAGGACATTTGCCAAAATTTCGTGATGATTTGTTTTGGACCGAGGATAAATTATGTTTGAATGCTACCGCGGAAATGATGCTCGGCAATTGGCATCGACAAGAAATTATCAAAGAAGATCTTTTGCCTCTCAAGTATATCGCTTATGCTCCATCTTTTCGGCGTGAGGCCGGGAGTTATCGACAGGAAGAGCGGGGTATGATCCGAGGCCATCAATTCAACAAGGTGGAAATGTTTGCTTATACCAGACCTGAGGAGTCCAGAGCTATGTTTGAAGTCTTAGTTAAAGCGGCTGAAGATTTGGTAGCGGGTTTAGGATTGCATTTCCAAACGGTCAAATTAGCCGCTGGTGATTGTTCTTCGGCGATGGCCAAGACTTACGATATTGAGGTTTGGTTACCGAGTATGGGTATTTATAAAGAAGTTAGTTCAATTTCTAATGCTTTGGATTATCAGGCTCGACGAGGAGGAATTCGTTACAAAAATCCTGACACTGGTCAAAATGAATTTGTTCATACTCTCAATGCTTCCGGTTTGGCTACCAGCCGATTATTGCCAGCTATTTTAGAGCAAAATCAGAGAGCTGATGGTCGCATCGTTATTCCTGAGTCCCTACGTAAATATTTGCCAGGACAAATTGATTTAATATGATTTCTATAATTATTTTTTACGGCTCTTGGTTGTTTATCCCCTTGGTTATTTATTGCCTGTGGCGATTCTTTAAGAGTCGGGAGTGGCGCTGGGGATTACTGATGATTGTTTGTTTGATTTTTATTTGGGCTCGTTTTGTCGAGCCCGGAATATTGAGAGTTCGTAACTATAATTATAATTTTAATGATAAAAGTTTGGAAAATACTCCTAGTCTGCGGGTGCTTGTTTTGTCTGATTTGCATATCGGTTTGTTTACCAATCCTCGTTTCTTAGAAAATATTGTTGAGCGGATAAATGTTGTTCAGCCGGATTTGGTTTTGATTCCTGGAGATTTTGTTTATAGGATTGAAGATAATCAGTATCAGGATTTTTCGGCTTTACAAAAAATTTCGGTGCCAATTTATGCTGTCTTGGGCAACCATGATTATGGACGACCACGCGGTACGGATTTTTCCGCCAAATTAATCCCGGCTTTGGCCGAAAACAAAGTTAATCTTTTAGAAAACAAAACCGCTGATTTGGTGATTAATGGTAAACGGGTCAAGATTATTGGTCTTAGCGATTATTATAATAATGATGCCAATTTGCAACTCTTAGATCAGGCTCGAGCTGGAGATTTGAATTTGGTGCTCACTCATAACCCCGATTTAGTAGAACATTTTCCCACTGATAAATTAATCGGACTAATTTTGGCTGGCCATACTCATGGTGGTCAGATTAGAATTCCTGGTATTTATCAGAAATTTATTCCGACTGATTATAGTTTTGATCGGGGTTGGTATAATGTGAAAGGTTATGAGGTGTTTGTTTCCTCTGGGCTTGGCATGGTGCTGTTGCCATTTAGATTACTAATGCCCCCTGAATTAGAAGTTATCAATTTTTATTTCTAAAAGATGTCTAAAAGATTTGTGAAATTGCTGGTCACCCTAGTTCTGGTATCAATAATTGCGCCGGTTAATTTGACTATGGCCGCAACTGTTAATAATTATCCTAAGCTGGCTAATTATTATTTGCGCTGGAGCTTGGCTGATTATGAAGTGCCGGAGCTAGCCAAATGGGATTTACTTATTTTGGATATGGAAACCGCCGTTAATAGTCCGGACAAAATTTTGCAGATTAGAAAACTCAATCCCAAAATTATTATTTTGGGCTACGTGACTTCGCAAGAGATAATTGATGATGTTAGCAGTTTGTCTTATGGCCAAGAGGGAAGTCTGCGGGCCAAATTGCGCAGTCAAATAGATGATAATTGGTGGCTTAGAGACGGCAATGGTCAGCGGGTGTCTTTTTGGCCGGGGACCTATATGTTGAATTTATCAGATGCCGGTCCAGTGGGTAGAAATGGTCAGCGCTTTAATGATTTTTTTCCAGAGTTTGTTAAAAAGGAAATTTATGATACTGGATTTTTTGATGGAGTGCTCCTAGATAATTTATGGGGGGATGTTTCCTGGGTCAATGGCGATCGAATCGATATTAATAATAACGGTTTGCTTGAGTCTTATCAAACGGTTAATCAAAGTTGGCTCGCTGGAGTGAAAAAATTAACCAAAAATACTCGGGCTCTCTTGGGTGCTGAAGCGTTGATAGTGGGCAATGGTCGGATTTTCAAAGATTATCAGTCGTATCTCAATGGCATGATGCTGGAAAATTTTCCCAGCTCTTGGGAAGGTGGGGGCACTTGGGCTGGATCAATGAAAAGTTATTTTAATTTGGAAGGTTTGAATCAAGCTCCGGCGGTAGCCATTATTAATAGCTATAATCAGAATCGCAAAAATTATCAGAAAATGCGCTATGGACTCGCCAGTACGCTGATGCGAGATAATGGTTACTACAGTTATGATTATGATAATAGTGCTCATAGCCAATTGTGGTGGTACGATGAATATGATGTGAGCTTGGGTGAGGCTCAGTATCCGGCTTATAATGTTTTGGATCGGGCTAGTGATGCACTCAAGGCTGGCTTGTGGCGACGAGATTTTGCTGAAGGTATTGCCCTGGTTAATTCCACGGCCAAGGCGCAAACTTATATTTTTAATTCAGAAGAATTTGAAAAGATTAATGGCAGTCAGGACCCCAGTATCAATAATGGCACGAGAATCAATTGGATCAAGGTTCCACCCGAAGACGGAGTAATCCTACTCAAAAGAAAAACTGAGATTACTAATAATGTTTTTTATAATAATTATTTTATGCGCGTTTTTGATGATCGGGGGATCCAAAAACGCAACGGCTTTTTTTCTTATCTGGACAATTTTTTGGCTGGTACTCCGGTTTTTAGCTCTGATTTAGATGGTGACGGTATCAAGGAAATAATCAATGCTTATCAAGGCAAGATTGCTTTGTATAAACAAGGCAAGAAGATCAAGGAGTTTATGCCTTTTAATAATTTCAAAGGAGCTTTAAGTGTTTCCATCGCTGATATTGATGGCAACGGTTTGTACGAAATAGCGGTGGCTCCGGCTGATAGTGGGCCAGCCCAAATTGCTATCTATTCTTTGGCTGGCAAGCGACTTGGAGTTTTTTCGCCCTATGGTGACAAATTTAGAGGGCCGATTAATATTTCTATGCGGGATATAAATGGTGATAAGACGCCGGAGATTATGGTAGTGCCTGGAGCGGGTAACGCCCCAGAGCTAAAGATTTTTTCCACCAAAGGAAAATTACTTAAAAGTTTTTGGGTGAATGATAAAAAATCGAGGATCGGTTGGAGTGTGACCTCTGGGGATGTGAATGGTGATGGAAAATTAGAAATAATTACTGGTAATTTAGCTGGAGCGACTCCGGAAATTCGGATCTATAATTCTTCTGGCAAACTCCTGGGTCAGTTTTTGGCTTTTGATAAAAGCTATAAAAAGGGCGTGCGAGTTTTATGTGAAGACATTGACGACGATGGCGAAGCCGAAATTTTAACAAGCATTTCGGGATTTTAATGGTGTCAGGCACCAGAATCTCAAAATTCAAATGTCAAAACGCAAAGCCACAATGCAAATGTCAAAAGTTTTTAGTTTTGAGTTATGGTTTTGAGCTTTGAGTTTTGCATTTTGAGTTCATGAATATAACAATTAACTTGAGTAACATAAATAAATTTAAGCTTAGGTATATACTACGCTTAAATCATTAAACATATGCGTAAATATTTAAAAAAGCGACACGAAAAGTATTACAAAGATCATAAATGGCACATGTGGGCCGATCTTTTTTTCGTGGTTTTAATTTTGGCTTTACTAGCTATTTTCTTGATTATTCGGCATTACGAACCGCGGACAGGCATCAATTTAAAAATTAGCCACTCTGATAATATTTCTAGTGGCTCAACGCTTGATTTCACTATTAACTATTCGGCCGACAAGGAGCTCAAGCAAAATACCTTGGCTCTCAAATTTCCACCAAATTTTGTGGTGGGTCAAGTGGAGCCGGCCAATTATTGGAATCAAGAAATTAATACTTTTTATTTGCCTGATTTAGCCAAGGGTTCTAATGGAGTTTTGAAAGTGAGCGGACAATTAATCGGGGAAGTGGGCAAAGAAGAGGTGCTGGCCACTACTTTTAATTGTGCTAGTTGCGGAGCTGGTTTTATTAATTCTGATTCATTCAAAATTAATTCTTCTATTTTGCAGGCCGAGTGGCAACTCAAAGATCAGGCTTATCGTCAGGCAGAATTTATTGGCACTTTGAACATTAAAAATACTAGTAATTTCCCAGCTTCTGGTGTGCTAGTTAAAATTGATAAAAATTTTCAAGTGGTGGATGCTAATTTTAATAAACAAGATAATGCAGTTGAAATTGGCAATATTTTGGCCGGAGAGAGCAAAACTCTGAGTTTAAAATTATTATATGACGAGGATAAGCGACGCGACACTCTATCGGCCTCGGTCTATTTGGGCAGTGGCCATATTGAATACAAGCAAGCTGATATTAGTCAGGAGCTCATTATTAATGATCCGCAACTGATAATTTCGACTGAAGTTGATAAGAGTTCGGCTAATTATAGCGATGAATTGGTTTATAAATTTTATTATCAAAACAGGGAAGCGCAAGCTCTAAAAAACGTAACCATTGATTTAGCTTCGGCTAATCCCAACCTAGAAATTAGCTCCACCGCTATTTTAGATTCAGATAATGCCAAAATTAATAATCAAATTATTAGTTTGGGCAATATTGCTTCTGGAGCTTCTGGTAATTTTAGAGTGGCGATTAAATATCGTCGCTTGAAGTTGGCCAAAAATCAAGACATGTTTTTGCGGATGACTTTGCAATATAAATTGGATGAGGATTTACTAAAATATAATTTGAATTCGGTTAAAACTCGGCTTATTTCTGATTTGCGATTAAAGTCTGGTGCTTATTATTATAGTCCCCAGGGCGATCAACTAGGAATTGGACCCTTACCGCCAACAGTGGGGATTAATACTCATTATTGGGTATTTTGGGAAATAGATAATTATGGCAATCCCCTCAAGAGTTTTAAAATCAGTGGTGCTTTGCCAGCGGGCGTTGATTTTGGTAATACCAAGAGTATTGGCGCCGGCAATTTGCATTTTGGTGAAATTGGTAGTCGAGTAGCCTGGGATATTGATGAAATTCCCGAATCAGCCGGTATTGATAATTATCGAGTTGGCTTTGTTTTGAGCTTGACCCCAGAGTCCTCTGATGTTGGGCAAGTTTTGAAATTGTTATCGGATATTAATTATACGGCCTATGATTCTTATGCTAACAAAACAATTAGCGGAACTCTGCCTGATTTAGATACCAATTTGGCCCAAGATGTCTTGGCGTCTGGACGGGGAACAGTCGTGGCTGGGGGAAATTAAAAATTTATGATTAATCGCCTTAAGTCTTACTTGAAGTCGGATTACGATACTTTGAATAAAATAGAAATTAGCCGAGCCAAATTATTGGCCAATTTAGAATACCTGGCTAGTCTTCAGCCGGGAGCTGCTATTTGGCCGGTACTCAAGGCTAATGCCTATGGTCACGGGATAAAAGAGGTAGCTCAAATTTTAAGTAAGAGCCTGGCTCCAGTGGTGATTGTTGATTCCTTTCCCGAAGCTCAAATAGTTTATGATAATTTTTCGGGTGAAGTTTTGATTTCTGGTGAAATGTCGCTAGATGTTTATAAATATTTGAAATGGCGCAAAACCATGGTAGTGGTTTATAACTTGAAGACTATCAAGTATTTGGCTCAGAATTTTCCTGGGGCTCGAGTTCATTTATTTTATAATAGCGGGCTAAATCGCGAGGGCTTTGATGATCCAGCCGAGTTTATGAAAATGGCACAGCAGTATTTGCAGAAATTAGCAGTAGTTGGTTTCATGTCGCATTTGACTTCAGCCGAAGAAGATGGCCCGGAAAATGCCAGGCAATTAGCCAAGTTTTGGTCAGCCTTGGAGATTATTAAAAGTTATGGTTATCAACCCGAATTTATCCATATTGGTAATTCGGCTGGCTTGTTTACAATTAGTGACCAGCGTTTGAATGTTTGGCGCACTGGTTTGTCTTTTTATGGTTATAGTTTGCTTGACTCCACTAATATTAATTTTCCTAAAGTCCAAAAATTACAACCAGCTCTGAGAGTTTTATCAACGGTGATTGCTAAACATCAAATTGCTAGTGGGGAAGGGGTGTCTTATAATCATCGCTATCGAGCTGACACTGCCACTAGTATTGCCGTGATGCCTTTTGGTTATTTTGAGGGCTTACCAAGAGATTTATCTAAATTAGCCAAATTTAAAATTAATAACGAATTAGTTGAAATAGCTGGAACAATTTGTATGAATTTGTGTTGTCTAGATACCAGGGAACTGAAGTGTAAAGTGGGCGACAGAGTGGAGATTATCTCCTCAAATAAAGCAGATTTTAACAGTTTAGATAATTTGGCTAAAATTAGCCAAAAAATACCATACGAACTGCTCACAAATCTTAAAAATAATATTAGAAGGGAAGTCGTCTAAATATATGATCAAGACCACTTGGCAATCTCATAATTCTCGTCATCTGCGTCGAGATTATGCGCCCAAAAAACTTAATAATCCATTTATCAAAAACAAAAGTTTGTCCAAAGATTTTGGTCGAGTTTTAAAATTTTCTTGTGTCGGAGTCCTAATCCTGGTATTATTGATAATATGGGTTGTTTGGGCTTCGCCGCTTTTTAGAATTAAAAATATCAAAATCAGTGGACTCTCGCGGGTTAGTCAGGATTCAGTGGAATCAGTTATTAGGGATCAAGAGAGTCGGCGGCGCTTACTATTTTTTCGTCAAAGTAATCTGTGGCTCTTTCGTAAGGATGATCTAATCAAAAGTCTTAGTCAGGAATATAATTTTTCGGAAATCAAGATAAGTCGGCGGATTTTCAAAACTTTAAATATTTCAGTGACCGAAAGAGAAATCGCCTATATTTGGTTGGAAAACAATACTTATCAATATGTTGATCAGGCTGGCTATGTCATCAAAGAATTGCCCATTATTATTAGTGCTGAAATTGTCGAGCCTCAAATTTCTAGCTCCAGTCCAAATAGTAGTTCCACTTGGCCACTAGCTTTAGAACAAATCAAAAAAGACAACAATTATCATTATCCGATTATTGTTAATAATACTACTAGACTGATAAATGAACAAAAAGTTGGCTGGGTCGAAGAATTGGTGCTGGTTGATAAAGTTTTTAAAAAATTAGTCGCCAATAATGACTCCGAACTCAAAGCTCAGGTATTTTTGTTAGATGATGAACTGGGTACCTTAAAAATGCTACTGAGCGGGGGACCGCAGGTCTATTTCAATACCCGGGGTGATATAGAAAAACAGGTCAATTATTTGTTGGCTGTCAAAAAAGACCTGAAACAAGATTTTTATAAAAAGATTAAATATAAGATTGATTTGCGTTACGATAACCAAATCATCTATCAATAAATATGGACTACGAGAAACTTTTTCAATGGTTTTTTGTGATTGCGATTTTAGTTTTTTGTGCAGTGATCATCGGGATTTATATGATCATTCTCAAAATCATCCTATTATTTGCTCCAGAAATCCATTTCTTGGGGCTAACTATTATGCATTAGGGGAAAACAGGCCATTTCGTTGAATTTGGCCTTAAAAGCTTAGTAGGTCTTGACTAGCCCCATTTTTGGGGCTATTATATAACTGAGTATAATATTCCTTACACTCAGTTTATATCAATAGTATGAATCAGCTGCCGCTATTTGATGATTTCTTATTAAATCTTCGGGTTAATAACTATTCCCCCGAAACTATTTATAATTATGAGCGGGACGTTTCGGTTTTTGCTAATTTTTTGGTAGCCGAGAAAAAACAATTTTCTAAATTAGAAAAAAAAGATATTTTAAATTATAAAGCTTTTTTAAACTCCATTGATCGTCGGACTCCGGCTAATAAAAAAAGTATTCAGCAACTGAGTTCTTATTCTTCTAATCGAATGTTGTCGGCTCTTAGGGCTTATCTTAAGTATTTGATAGATATGGACTTCCCCTCTCCCCTGCCACCCGATGTGGTTAAAATGAGCAAGGTAATCAAAAAAAAGTCTCAAGTAGCTGAACTTGGCGAATTGGTAAAATTATTAGAATCTCCGATGAAATTTGAGACTGATAAAAGAATAGCCCTAAGAAATCGGGCTATGCTGGAGACCTTGTTTTCAACCGGCCTAAGAATCTCCGAATTAGTTAATCTAAAAATTAGTCAAATCGATCAAGGAGGTAGAATTTTTGTGTTAGGCAAAGGAAAAAAAGAAAGATTTGTGTATTTAACGCCCCGAGCCAAAGAACATCTCAAAAATTATCAAAAAATTAGAAACAGTGATTCCCCTTTTATGTTTATTCCCTATCGAGGTTCAAATTCGCAAAAACAAAGAATAAAAGATAAAAAAATTTCCACCAATTATTTACAGGCCAAAATAAAAAGATATCGAGAATTATTAGGAATTAATGTGCCCACCTCGGCTCATTCCTTGCGACATGGATTTGCTACTTATTTAGCGGAATCTGGGGCCAATCCAGCGGCTATTCAGATTTTGTTGGGTCATGAGTCTTTAGATACCACTACTCGTTATGTTCATGCCTCGGATCGTTATGCTGAGCAAACTCATCACGATTTTCATCCCTTAAAAAAATAACTATGTTAGATTGGAATTCGGTTGAACTGGCTATCAATAAAGAAAAATTGTTTTTAGAAAACAATATCCAATCCTCCCCTTTTAGCCAGAATGACCCTATAAAATGTCTTGATTGTTTGTGGCGACTCATCGCTATTCTTATTGTTTCGGGGCAAATTAAATGTAAAAAAATATATTTTGATAAAAAGCAGGCTTGGCAATCATTTCAGGGTGGCGATGAAGATTTGGGTCATAAAAAACACGGAACGGATTGGCATAATTCAACCATTTTAAATATTAAGAAATATTTTGAGTTGAAGCGTCTGGTTGTTGATATGGAGCCAGTGATGGCTTTCGGCCGAGCTGATTTGGGTGTAAAAAGTTTGAATTTATTTCTAGAAATTGGAACGATTGGGGTTTATAAGCTATATATAAATTTATTAAATATTGGCAACAGTAAGATTGTATTAATTCCAGGAGAAAATTTTTTGATTGAATTTTATGGAAAAAAATATAGAAAAAACATTAAATAGTTTTAAGATTTATTTGCATAATCTCGGTTATAGTGATTCTACTTTATCGAATTACATTTTTTGCTTAAAAGATTTTTTGGCTTATCTTTTGGAAAATAGTAAAAACATTGATAATTTTAATAATGACGATTTGCAATCTTTTAGATCATCTTTGATTAGCCGGTATAAAAATGGGACCATAAATTCAAAAATTTTTGCTGTTAAAAAATATTCAGATTATTTAAAGAGCATCGGTCATCAGGTTGATCTTTTGGATTTGCATGTCTTGAAAACTAAAGGCCGTAAAGATCTTTTGCCGGTTAATAATTTTAACAAATTATTGGCCCATATAGACGAGGTTGCTAAAAATGATGTTATTAGAGATAGGGACAAGCTCTTGTTAAGCTTATTGTATTATACCGGGATTAAAACTAGGATAATTTTAACTTTAAGACCGCGGAATCTAAGGGATGGCAGTATTTTTTTGGACGATAAGTTTATTGGCTTGCCAAATGGTTTTTGTAATAAACTTGATGAATATATAGATAAAATTAAATTGAGCCCAGATCAATTTTTATTTTTTTCAAATGCTAGTCAAAGAATTAATTTTAATGCTAAATTAACCGAAAAGTCTGTTCAGGATTTGTTTAATAAGTATAAGGTAATTTTGGGCAATAATTATTCGATTAGGGATTTAAGGCATTCGTATCTTTTTAAATTAAAAAATAAAACTCCAAGATTTATAATTAATAAAATCTATAGCCATAAAACTTTATCCATATCGAATGAGTATTTTGATAAATTATTTATTTAAAAAAATTCACGCTAGTCATGATTTTTAAAATAAAAAATGTCAATGAAAAAGGACTGTAAATAGTTACAGCCCTTTTTTGTTTATGACCTTGGGTTGGAGGCTAAATAATTACTGCCTCAATTTTGAGAATCCGGCTGGGTTTGGCGTTTTTCATCCCCCTCCTGGTAATTTCCTGGCAGGCATTATTTTTACCGCAGGGGCTTCTTTCAAAAACACGAATGTTTTTGATGTCTGCTCTTTCTATCAGTGTTTGGTAGACCTGAATCCAGATGTCTGTTTTTCTGGCTCCCTCTTGAGGCATCAGTCTGATTCGAGTTCGGGTTGAATTCAATTGATGAACCACAAAACCTTGCAGCTCTTTAAATTCGGCAGTGATTTTTCTGAGTATTTCCTGTCCTTTTTCCCCTTTTCTAGTGGTTTCAGCTCTAAACTCACTCAGGGTAGCTTCTGAATAATTCATTGTATCCTCCCGTTTTTTATAAGTTACTTTTAAAGATATTTAAATATAACACAATTAATAACTAATGTCAATCCCACTTCGTTCCACTACGCCTACGGCTTCGCGGAACTACGCGGGACAAGTCTCACTTCGTCTTAGGGCAAATAATCCAAAGGATTTACTGGTAGGCCGTTTTTGCGAACTTCAAAATGCAAGTGAGCGCCAGTAGAAAATGGTCCACTGCCTGGAGCTCCAGGTAGTCCACCGGATTTGCCAATCGCTTGTCCTTGAGTGACGTAGCCATCAGCTTCGACATAGACAGCCGAAACATGGCCATAGACAGTCGAGAGGCCATCACCGTGGATAATCATGATATAGGCGTAAGAAGACGAGCCATCATATTTGACGCGAGCCACATAACCATCAGCCGCGGCTCGAATCGTAGTTCCAAACCCAGCCTTGATATCAACGCCAGAATGTTCGCCAATTAGCCGTCTAAAAGGATAATCAGCATCATGAAAAGTGGCATTGATTCTATTTTTAGTTACTGGCCAAATAAAACCATTATAATTAAGATTGGGGTTGTCTTTCTGTTTTTCCAGTTTAGCTCGAACGGTTTTTTCTAGCGAATTTATTTCAGCCGTCGCCTGGAGTTGTTCTCTTCTGGCCTGTTCTAATAGGTATTGATAACGTTTTTCTGATTTCCTGGTTTCATCCAGTAAGATATTTTTGGTCTCTTGCTCACCAGCTAGATTATTTTTTTTGTCTTCTAGAGAAACTTTGAGAGTATCTAATTCTTTCCCCTTCTCTACTAATAGAGATTTGTTTTCTTCAATTTTTTCTTTGGCACTCTTGAGGTCATCAATACTACGGTTAAGTTCTTCATTGGTGTTTTCTAAATATTTTACCTGATCCAAAAAGTCGGACAAAGAATTGTTCAAAAGCAATATTTCCAAAGTGGAAACCTGGTCTTGTTTGTAAAGCAAGCGGAGCAGATTGGCGATATGATCCTTTTCTCTTTTGATCGCCTCATCCTTGGAGGAAATATCTAGGGTGGCTTTTTTGATTTCCAAATTGGTTTGATCAATATTTAATAATAAGGCATCAATTTCTAATTGAGTTTGAGATAATTGATCGTCGAGTAGACTAAGCTGAGTGGCTAGTGAGGTTTTTTCGGATTGTTTCTGGTTGATAGTTTCAAGGTATTGAGCCTGTCTCTTTTCGAGATCTTGAATTTTGGTTTTTTGTGAGGAGATTTGGTCGTTTAATTTTTTGATTTCAGCATTAATATCATCTTCGTAGCTCGAAAACGCCAAGGGTGGTCGGCTCACTAGGAAGCCGATCGCGATAAGTAGTACACTAATTTTAATTATTTTATTCATCTGGTTAATTTTACCACGTTTTTAGAAAAATGTAAATAGCCAAGAAAGTTTTTTGATGGCTTTTTTAATTCTTTCTAAACTTTTTTCCTTGCCCAAGATTTCGGCGACCTCAAAAGGACCAGGACTATTTTTGGCACCAGTCAAAGAGACTCGCAGGGGCCAAAGATAATCACCATTTTTTAGATTATTAGCTTTTAGATAATCAATAATGGTTTTTTCTAAATTGGTTTTGGTCCACTCCTCTTTTGGGATTTGATTTATAATTTTAACTATAACTTTTAGATTGTTTTTGACATCTGATTGGCTGAGGTTTTTCCAAATTAAGAGGTTGCGGGGATATTTTATCTTTTTAAAGAAAAAATTACTCAATTCTGAAATATCTGATAATTTTTTGAGTCGTTCTTGCGATAAGGCGATTATTCGTTCATCAATATCTTGAATATTGAAAGCTTTGGTTAAATAGGGTCGGCAGAGCTCGGTCAATTCCTTGATAGATTTTTGGCGCAGATAATAACCATTTAAGTAATCCAGTTTTTCTAAATCAAAAACAGCTGGCGAACTTCCTAGTCCACTGATATCAAATTCGGTTTCTAGTTTGTCTAGCGATAATAATTCTTCGTCATTTTTGGGGTGCCAACCCAAAAGAGCGCAGAAATTGATAAGAGCTTCTGGCAAATATCCAGCTTGCTTATATTCTTCTACAAAAACCGCTCCCTGACGTTTACTGAGTTTACCTCCAGTTTTGTTTAGAATCAGTGGGAGGTGGATAAATTTGGGAGGAGTCCAGCCAAAAGATTGGTACAGCAGAATATTTTTGGGAAAAGATGGTAGCCATTCATCGCCTCGAGTGACATAGCTAATTTCCATCAGGTGATCGTCGACCACGCTGGCCAATTGATAAGTTGGAATACCATCAGATTTCATGAGCACCTGATCCTCTAAATCTTCGGCTTTAAAATTGATTTCACCGCGCAGCTCATCGTAAACCAACACTTCCCCGCTCTTTGGCATTTTTTGGCGAATAACATATTTATTTCCGGCTTTTATTTTTTTGGCTATTTCTTCTGGACTCAAATCTCGACAGGCTCGATTGTAGCGGGGGGCTAGTTTGGCTTCTTGTTGTTCTTTGCGGACCTGATCTAGATGCTCGGCCGAACAAAAACAATAATAAGCCTCACCTTTGGCGATTAATTCTTGGGCGTATTTTTGATAAATGTCTAAACGTTCGGTTTGGATATAGGGACCAAAAGCTCCGGGATTTTTGGGACCCTCATCAAAGCTAATCCCAATCCAGTTTAAAATATTTAATAAGCTATCAACCGCTCCGCGCACTTCTCTTTTTTGGTCGGTATCTTCAATGCGCAAGACTACTTGCCCTCCCTGGCTTTTGGCCAAGAGATAAGCAAAAAGAGCTCCTCGTAAATTACCGATATGTAAAAATCCAGTTGGTGATGGCGCAAAACGGGTACGAATGTTGGACATATGTTAATTAAAAGATTGAATGATTGAAAATTGAATGATTGTCTTAATTAAAAAATCTTTTAATCTTTTAATTTTTTAATCTTTCAATCTTAAGTAAGTCTTTGAAAATGAATTTAATTGGAAAAACAATCACAGCTTTAAAAATTCTTTTGATTCTCTTGGGTTGTTGAATTAGGCGCCAGAGCCATTCTAGGCCTAGGGATCTTAAAATTTGGGGGGCTCTTTTTATTCGGCCGGTCAAAAAGTCAAAACTGCCACCCAGGCCAATAGCTAGCTTTAATCCATTAACTTTATTTAAGTTACTGGCAATGAATTTTTCCTGCCAAGGTGCCCCTAGATTTACTAACATTATATCAGCTGAGGGGCTATTTTCCAAACTAGTTTGGCTAATCGGTAAGTCGATTATTTCAGCTATTAAGCTTGGATAATTTTGGTCCAAGAATTTATAAATATCAGCCTGAGACGAAAGACCGCCCGCCAGGTTGATAATTAAAACTTTTAAACGGCGGTCGTTGGCTAGATTGAGCAGTTTTGGTAGCAAATCAGAACCAGCTAAGCGAATTGTTCTTAAGCCCTTTAAAAAGCCGGCTATTTGAGGCCCAGAGCCGTCTAGTAGTCTTAGATCAGCCTGATTTATCATTTTAGCATAAGCTTGATCCTGGAGCGAGTTGAGGAGGATTTCGGCGTTGACGGTGACAATATAATGGGGGCGACTGGAATTTAAAAAATCCTCAATGGTTTTCAGGATTTCTGGGAGTCTAGCGTTATTAAAATTGATGCCTAGGATGCTGGTCATATTATTCTAATTATATAGGCTCGGTATTGATTTGGCAACCGTTTCAGGACCGATCAGTATTATCGGAAATGTACTTTTTCGCTTAGGACGATTTCTGTGGGGAAATAAATTTGGAGCCAGGCTCCTGGCTCAATTGGAGCCTGGCTCCAAATTTATTTCCCTCTACGAAATCGTATGCGCTCCAAAGCACATTTCCGATAATACTAGTCAGAAATAATTGTCACTATTTACAAAATATGTTATAATTTTTTTATAGATAAAATTATTTTATATTAATTTATGAAAACCCCTCAAGTTATTCCTGGGCAGATTTCTCAGTTGCTAATCAAAAATCCCAAAACCAAATCTCGGGTCAAATGGATCAATGTTATCAATGCTCAGAAACCGGAAATTAGATATTTGAGTCAAAATTTTCATTTCAACTTAGAGCATTTACAGGCTTCGGTGGCCAATGTCTTTTCTCAACGTCCGATGATCTCCAGTGAACATGGCTATCTCTTTATAATCCTGCACTTCCCTATTTATCGTCACGGCCAAATTATCGCAGCCGAGATTGAATTTTTTATTGGCCATGGTTATTTGGTTACCGTTCATAACGGTAATATTCCGGCGCTTAATAATTTTTTTACCAAGGTCAAAACTGATTCCCCTAATTTTTCGGTTGAGGCTTTGGACTCCTCGATTATTTTGCTTTACGAATTGTTGAATAGTTTGATCAATAATTGTTATATGCTCATTGATCAAAATAGTTTGCGAATTTCTCAAGCCGAGGAATTAATCTTTGATCAGAAACAACAAAAAGAAGCGGTCACTATGATTTTGGATTTACGACGCAATATTATTAATCTCAGAAAAATTTTGCAAAATCACGAAAATATTTTGAAAAAAATCACCGAAGTCAAAAGCAGTTTGATTCCCCAGAAAGAAATCAAAAAACATTATGAATCGCTAGTGGAACATTCAGAAAAAATTTGGAAAATGCTCGACAACCAAAAAGAAATGATCGAAGTTTTAAACAGCACCAATGAATCACTACTCAATGGCCAGATGACCAATGTCATGAAGACCCTGACGATTATTTCGGTGATTGTTTTCCCGCTCACTTTGTTTGCCACTATCTTTACGATGCGGGTGGATAATATGCCAATTATTGGGCACCCTTATGCTTTTTGGATTATTATCTCTGGCATGATAGCTTGTGGTTTGGGCATGCTTCTCTATTTTGAACGGCGCAAGTGGCTTTAGATTAATTCTTCAATAAACTCTTAAAAAACGGCTATTTTGGCCGTTTTTGCGTTATATGGGGACTGCGCCATGTAGTGGTTTTATGGGATTGACAACATTTTGGATTTATGATAAAATACTCTATTAACTAATAACTATGAAAATCGCTTTAATTGGACAAAAAGGCATTCCGGTTAATCGGGGTGGTGGCGTCGAACGTCATGTCGAAAACCTAGCAATTAGCTTGGCTAATTTAGGTCATGAGGTTTACGTTTATACTCGTCGGAATTATACTGACCGGCACCTGGTAAATTATCAAGGTGTGCATTTGATTTCCTTGCCTAGTTTGTCTAGCAAGAACCTGGATGCTATTTCTCATACTTTTTTGGCGTGTCTCGATTTGATTTTTAAAAGAAAAGTTAAACAGGTGGATGTTATTCATTTTCATTCTATTGGTCCTTCGTCTCTAATTTGGTTGATCAAGCTTTTTAAACCGAAAACTCCAATCGTGGCTACCTTTCATAGCCAATGTTATTTTAATTCTAAATGGGGATTTTTGGCCAAGACTTATTTGAAATTTGGTGAGTGGATGATTACTAAGGCTGATAAATTAATTACCGTTTCCAAAGCTCTAAGTGTTTATGTCAAAAATAAATATCCTCAAGCTCGACCGGAATATATTCCTAATGGTGTTAATATGCCCAGTATTTTAGAAGCGTCGGAGATTACTCAGAATTGGGGTCTGACCAAAAACAATTATATTTTGAATGTTGGTCGTTTGGTTAGTAACAAAGGCGTCGAGTATTTAATTTCGGCCTATCAGAATTTGGCGACCGACAAAAAATTGGTAATTGTCGGTGATGGCTCAATGGAAACTGAATTAAAAGAATTGGCTAAAAATAATGCTAATATTATTTTTGTGGGTAACCAAAGTGGTCAGGTTTTAGCCGAGTTGTATTCTAACGCTTATTTGTTTATCCAGCCATCCGAAGCCGAAGGTTTGTCCTTGGCGCTTCTAGAAGCCATGAGTTACAAACTAGCTTGTCTAGTTAGCGACATTCCGGCCAACTCTGAAGTAGTGGGAGCTAGGGGGCTAACTTTTAAAAACAAAGATATCAGTGATTTACAAAATAAATTACAAGATTTATTATTGAATAATAATAAAATTGTTGATAATCAGGAACTTATGCTTGCCAAGGTCCAGGCTGATTATAATTGGCCGACCATTGTGGATCGGATTGTCGGATTATACCAAGAATTGACAAATAATTAATAATGTTATATAATTAATTAGATTAAAGTACTTTGAAACGAAACAATTTGTAATAACAAGATAAAGTAAGTGTGCAATGAAAAAGTTAGCAAAAATGATGTTTTTTGCCATAGTTATAGTAACTATTGGCACCCTGTTCTCATGTCAGGAAGACAGAGATGAAACCTGGTGGAGTATGCCAAACAATGGTAATATCGTAAACCCGCCTGACACCACCAACCATAACACCAATCCCTGCAACTGGGTGTATGCCCCCAGGGACCTGGAATTTATTGGTAGCACCGCCCTCGGAAACGATGTATGGAAATATGAATTCCGGGTACACATTGGCAACAGCCAAAAAATCCCGTGTTTCAATAATTTGTATGTCGTTCGTACCGTTTCAGGTGTTCCCACCTTTGGAAACACTACCGGGAATGCTGATTATTCTCTCACCAGGAATAACGACTGGGTATATGTCACAGTCAAAGTTGCCGGTGATAATACCGAATCCTGGAATGTCACTGTCGAACAAGGCAGTGGAGTGGCCGTATGGTTCGTGGCCCGTGGTGTCTACAGAAAAGACCCTACGAAGCTGATCGACGATTATGTTACCAACTTTTATTTCATTAGATTTAACCGCGGAACAATATCCCACGGCTGAGATCAAAACAAAACCCCACTTCGTCCCTCGACTTTCGCTCGGGACTACGCGGGGCAAGCAAAAAAGGCCTTTTAGCAACCAGCTATCAGGCCTTTTAAATTTTTATTTTTTTAATTCTTTACACACTTTAATAAATTCTACAAACAAAGGATGGGGGTTGAGGGGGCGAGAGATGTATTCAGGGTGAAATTGAGTACCAATAAAAAATGGATGATTAGTAATTTCAATAGCTTCCACAATTTTACCATCTGGCGATGTGCCAGCAATACTCAGGCCTTTTTTGGCAAAGATTTCGCGGTAGTCATTATTGAATTCATAACGATGGCGATGCCGTTCGGAAATTGTTTTCTGGTCACTAAACTTGGCATAAGCTTTGGCTAGATGAGTTCCCTGATTTATTTTACAAGGCCAACCACCTAGGCGAATAGTACCACCATAGCCTTTTTCTTTGATCAGTTTTTCTTGGCCCGGCATAATGTGGATAACTTGATACTTGGCCGCTTTATCGATTTCTTGGGAGGTGGCTCCTTTGAGCCCGCAAACATTTTGGGCGAATTCAATCACCGCCATTTGCATCCCATAGCACAAACCAAAATAAGGCACTTTGTTTTTCCGACAATATTCAATGGCTTTAATTTTGCCTTCTGATCCACGACTGCCCCAACCTTGCGGAATAATAATCCCGTCCAATTTTTTGAGACTAGCGGTTCCCTCTTCGCCAATTTGTTCAGCATTGATCCATTCAATTTTGGCTTTAACATTATTGTAACCAGCCGCGTGTTTAATGGCTTCAATCACTGAGATATAGGAATCACCTAGAGAAAAATCACCAGTGCTAAAATATTTTCCCACAATGCCAATTTTGACTTCAGTCTTGGCATTTTTTATTTTCCTTAACATTTTTTCCCATTCTTCATTATAATTAGGGCTCTTGATTCTAGCCTTTAATCCTAGCTTATTTAAGATTCCCTCACCTAATCCATCTTTTTCAAAATTGACCGGGATATCATAAATTGATTCCACATCAGGGGCAGAAATAACATTAGCTGGCGGAATATTGCAATGGATGGCAATCTTCTGGCGACGATGTTGATCAATCGGTAATTCGGCTCGAGCAATCAAGAAGTCTGGTTGAATTCCAGCACTATTTAAATTGCGCACGGCATGTTGAGTGGGTTTGGTTTTCATCTCACCAATTTTGTTAGGAATAGGCAGATAGGAAACAATCACAAAAGCTACATCATTAGGATTATAAAGCTTCATAAAACGAGCGGCTTCTAAAAAGAGGAGATTTTCATATTCACCAACGGTTCCACCAATTTCAATAATCATAATCTCGGCTTTGGTTTTTTCCACAGCTTGGTTGATTCTATTTCTAATTTCTTCAGGAATATGCGGGACAACTTGGACGCATTTGCCGTGATACTGCAAATTTCTTTCTTTATTTATAACTGTTTGATAGACTCGACCAGTGGTCATGTAATTTTCTTTGTAAATATTGGTGTTAAGAAAACGCTCGTAATTACCAATATCTTGATCGGTCTCATCCCCATCTTCGGTTACAAACACTTCGCCGTGTTCAATTGGGTTCATGGTCCCCGCGTCAATATTGATGTAAGGGTCCATTTTGATAGCGCTCACTTTAAAGCCTTTGGCTTTGAGAATTTCGCCAATTGAAGCCGTGGTGATGCCCTTGCCGACACCGCTCATGACGCCGCCGACAACAAAGATAAATTTGGTGGGGATTTTTTTGGTCATAAATATATGAAATTATTTTTTCTTTTTGAGAATTTCTAGAGCCTTGGTCATTTGGGGGTCGAGATTTTTATCAATATCCGTCTGGCTTAGTTTGACCTCGATATCTGGGCTAATCCCCTGCTCATTGATCGAGGTCCCTTTGGGAGTGAGCCATTTGGCCACGGTAATTTTAATAGATGAGCCATCTTCTAGACTAATCAAACTTTGCACCGATCCCTTGCCAAAAGTTTTTTCACCAACAATGGTGGCCTTTTTATAATCTTTAAGAGCACCAGCCACGATTTCTGAAGCTGAAGCGCTACCGCCGTTAACTAGGACTACTGTGGGAGTATTTCTGAGGCGAGCAGTTCCCTGGCTATTGTAAACATTTTCTTGACCACCCGAAAATCTTTCAATGACTATTTTGTTTTTTTCAATCCATTCGCCAGCCACAGTTACGGAGGTGTCCAAATAACCACCAGGATTATTGCGTAAGTCTAAAATCAAGCCACTGGGTTTTTTGGCTAGCGCTTCTTTGACAGCTTTGTCGAATAAGTCGGCAGTATCAGCGTTGAAGGCTGAGATTTTAATGGAATAAATATTATTACCCTTATTTTCTAGTTTGACGCTTTTGACGACTATGGTATCGCGAGTAATAGTAAATTCTCTAGTATTTTTTTCGCCTTTTCTGAAAATGGTTAAATTAACCTTGCTTCCCTTGGGTCCGCGAATTAGGGACACAGCTTGATCAACGGTCATATTAACAGTGGTGGTGCCATTAATAGCGGTAATTTTGTCTCCAGCTTTGAGGCCAATTTTGGCCGCCGGCATACCATCGAGAGGCGAGATAATAGTGATAATTTCGTCCCGTAGCCCGATTTCCGCGCCAATGCCCTCAAAGGTGCCTGACAGGTCGTCTTGAAAGCTTTTGCTCTGCTTGGGGTCCATAAAGACCGTATAAGGGTCATCCACTGATTGGACTAAGCCTTTGAGTGAGCCATAAAATAATTGTTCATCAGTCACCTTGTCTTGATTGACATAATTGTCTTTGATGGTACTCCAAACTTGCCAATAGAGATTGAAATCCAAGCTTTTGGCTTTCTGATCACTGGAATAGGTGTAGGCCAGGGCCGGGTATCTTTTTAGATTTTGGGCTTGGCCGGTGTAGAATCCGGACGCAAAAAAAGAGCCCAAAATAATTAAACCCAGCACTCCGATTAATAATTTCTTTCGTAGTCTCATATTTTTTAAAAATTAAATTGTAAGAGCTCTGTATATTTTAACTGAAAAATAGTTTTGGAGCAAGCGAAATTTAAAACCAGCTTTTTAGCAATTTTAAGGCCGTCGGAAAGAGTGGATCTAGAAGGTCGGCGACTTTAAAGAGCCAGGGGGTGATTTGGGAGCCGGTAATGAGTTTGGAGGCAAAAGTTGATAGCGGAGTGTAGCGCGAGACAATGTAGAAGATGAGTCCTAAAAACATCAAGCCTTCAATGAGTCCCAAGATGGCTCCGCTAATTTTGTTGATGCTTTTAAGAAATGGAATAATCGCGATAAAGTTGAAAACTTTATCCAAAAACCAAAATAAGAGGCCGATTAAACGACTGGCCAAAACTATAATCAAGATGAAACAAATAATTTTTCCCAGGTTTTCTTGGCCAAAAAACAGCCATTTAAGCCAGCTATAAATGGTTAGATAATAATGAGAGGCTAGCCAGGTGCCGATGATTAAGCCAATTATTTGACCGAGTTTTTTAATGAGTCCAGCGCTAAAACCAGTAACGGCAAAACCAATTAGAATTCCGGCCAGGACCAAATCAAAAATAGATAGCATCATAGTTTTAAATTGAAAATTATTTTTTTAATCCCTCAGACAGCGGACTTGACGCATGCCAGCACTGTTTCCCCCACTGAATCTGTAAACTAAAGGGCTGCTTGATGATGAATAAAAAGTGGTAACATTGGCGTAGCCAGTGGAACTCCAAAAATTTGTCCGGTCGCCAATATAGAGATATGAGGAACTAGCAGTTGAATTATTCCCATAACCAGAAAAGATTATATTAAAACCGCTAGAACCGCCAATATTCATCTTGGGGCCAGAACCAGAACAGGTAGCAATATCCCAAGTAGATACGCAGGATTGAGTGGTTAAGATGTCAAGAAGCCAAAACCATTCATCGTTGCTAGGAATATGCCAGCCTAAAGGGCAAATTCCTTGAGAATCGTCAACATAATTCATGGCTTCATTGTAGTTATACAAAGGGGTGTAAGTTAGGCAATTAGCAGCAATGTCACTGGGGCAATATTTTTCTACAATTCCATTATCGGCCACGGGAGCTCCGGCATTAATCTGGGTACCAATATTTAAGCTCTCTTTAAACCAACATTGTCCGGGTAGAGTCTTGTTATGACCGCCATTTTCATCAATAAAAACTGTTTGGTATTTGCCGTTATGTGAGCCGCCAGTATAAGTGACGTAATCTGGGCAGCAATGTCCCGAACTTATGCCTTGGGCGGTTACACAATTGTAGCCTGGGCCAATATCGCCCATTTGGCTATTTAAGCAAAATTCTAATAAATAAGTACTGGTATTATTAACGTTAACAATATATTTGTATTCAGTGTCTGTACATTTTCCGGAGATTAATGGATTTCTAGGGACTACTTCTATATAACTAGTCCTTTCGTAAGCACTAGAAGTTGGTCCTCTGAGGGTTGAGCCAAAACTTAGAGTATCCGGATAGGTATGATTGTCACGATAATAAGTAGCTAGGGCATTTTGAATTTGAGTGACATCAGAAACCCTTTGAGCATCGCGCGCATTTTTTCTAAATATCGAAAAAGTATAAGCCGAAATAGAAATCAGCACCCCAATAATACTTAGGGTGACGATCATTTCGACCAAGGTGAAGGCTAATTTTTTGTTAGTCATAAATAATCACTGTGAATTCACCTTTGAGGGTGACTGGGCTGGATTTAAATTTGGCGATTAATTCGGTTGCTGATCCTCTCAAAACCTGTTCGTGAATCTTGGTTAATTCTTTGAAAATAATTATTTTTTTTGGTGGCAAATTTTTGGCAATTTCGGTTAGTAGTTTAATTAATCGATGTTTAGATTCATAAAGGATTACCGGATATTCACTGCTCTTGATTTTTTTTAGTAAAGTTTCTCGCCCTTTTTTGTGAGGTAAGAATCCTAAAAACAAAAATTTATCAAGCTGAATGCCGGCGACCGATATAGCCGTAGCCAGAGCTGAGGCTCCAGGAATAGGGATAATGGGGATATCTAATTCTTCCCTATTTATATATTCCACCAAATGACCTCCCGGATCAGATATATTGGGGGTGCCGGCATCACTAATATAAGCCACATTTTGGCCATTTTTGAGGCGATCTAGTATCTCGGCCAGCTTATTATCAGAAGCATGTTGATTAAGCGAAAAAAGGGGCTTTTTGAGGCCAAAATGACCAAGCAATTTCTGTGCTTGCCTAGTATCTTCGGTCGCCACTAAATCAATTTCTTTGAGGATTCTGAGGGCCCGGAGACTAAGATCTTCCAAATTACCAATCGGAGTGGCGACAATGTATAGGGGCATAATGAAATAATTGAAAGATTGAATGATTGAAAAATTTCTAATTAATTAATCTTTCAATTTTCAATCTTCAATCTTTAAATGCTTTTATGCTAAATCTTCTTTGCGTTCTTTCAAATATTTGGTCCAATCTTCAATAATAGCTACCATGATTTTGAAAGGAGTTTCAATAATAAAGTCAAAAATGAAGATGAAGATGTTTATTTTGGAAACATTATTGGACAAGAAGCGACCCATAGCGACAATCGGCATGTAGAAGAAATTAAATAAAAAGCCCAAGAGCGTTTCTCTTTCTTCAGTAATAATATATTGCTTAACTTCTTTTTTGATTCTAAACGAAAAGAAGCTAACGAAGCTCAAGAAGAATAGGAAGATGGTAATTGACACCCAAGTAAAATGGATTCTGTTTAACAAAATTATTAAAAAATAAATTGCTACCAAAAAAGCACCAGAATAAAGAATATTAAAAAAGCCATCCATAATATAGCCTCGGCGAGACGGTGGTTTTAGGACGATGGGTTGGGTCTTTTTGTTTTCGACAAAACTTATTTCCTTGATGCCTTCGATTATTTTGTCGGTGTTTTTGTTATTAGGAACTCGGGTAAAGAGAATCATGACAAATAACAAGAAGGCTGGAAAAGTGATATTGATAGCTAGCGAGGTGATATTGACTGGTTCGCCAAAAAATTTGATAGCCGGAATTTCTAAAATGAAAACAAAGATTGATTTGGTCAGGAAGATATAGATAATACTTCTGAGACCACTCCGCCACAGCTTGGATTTGACTTTGATGTATTTTTTTTCACATTTTTCTCGCAAGGTCGCCGTAAAATTACGCAGGTTGCCGACAGCTTGTTCATAGGTTTTGGTGGGGTTTTCCTGGATAACTTCAATTAACATCAAAAAATACAAAGAATAACGGCGGACCACTTTGTCCATTTGTTTGATGAGCGGGTGGTCTAGTTGTTTGGTAACGGCCAAATTAATCTTGTCTAAATGGGTGGCGATTTCTTTGATTTCAGCGTCGCCGATGTTTTCCCAGGTATTATAAAATTTAAAAGCCAAGAAACTGAGCATGTCGGCGTCTTGTTTGAGATAATTGCGGGCCAAGCTTAGATAGATTTGGAGGTTGAGATCTTTTTGATAACTGGAGCCAGCTGGTAGTTTGATAACCCTGGCTAAGATATCAAACATATTGGCCATGGCCATTTTTTTGATTTCGTCTTGATTGAGGTTTTGTTCGATTTCGGTAGCGGCCAAGGTAATAATCCAATTGGTTAGACGATTGCGCTCTTTATTGATTTTTTCTACATTTCCCTTCTCTTTAGCAGTGCCCTGATAAGAACTGCGGAAATAATGCCGAAGCTTGATGTATTTCTCTAAAAGAACCGAGACCTCTGGAATTTTGCTTTCGGGGATTTTATTATTAGGCAAATATCCACCTTGAATTAATTCGATCAAGAGATGCTTGGCTATTTCTTCGTTTTTGTAATCAATAACCGAGCCCTCAATAATGAGTTGACGCTTGAGGATTCTTTTGATGGCATTTTTTCTAAGCAAATGGTCTTCATCGTAATCCACGGCTTGGCGAACTTGTTCATAAAAAAATGATAGACGTGAGACTATATGGGAGACGTGGATTCTAGGGATATCATCATCAGCAAAAACATCGGTCTTCTTTTGCCGGCTATAAATTAGTTGGAATAGTTTTTTGGTATCCGGCGATAAGGTTAGAGAGCTATCGCTAGTTTTTCTAATAAGATTTGGACTAACCATAGAAAACGTTATTATCTGTCATCCTGGCGAAGGCCAGGATCCAGGTCCTTTAATAAAAATTCTAGATTTAGGCTATTATTATTTTACCTTTTTTAGAAGTAAAACGCAACGGTTGCTCGAGGATTCTAGTCCTTGACACCCGCCAAGATATCCAGTATTATAGTAGTAGATACAAATAGCCCTCCGAGGCTATTTTAAATTACCCAAAAATATGAACAAACTTAGTCTGTATATCAAGGAGTCAATCGCCGAAATGAAAAAGGTGACTTGGCCCACCAAGAAGGAAACCTATAATTATACGGTGTTAGTTATTGCCGTTAGTTTGGGTATGGCTATTTTCTTAGGAATCTTAGATTTTCTTTTTAGTAAGCTAATAACTTGGCTTTTAACTAAATAATATGTCCAAACAAAATCTTAATTTAGGCCGGCGCTGGTATGTCCTGCATACCTATTCTGGCTACGAGGAAAACGTGGCTCGCAATCTCAAGCAGAGAGTCGAGACCCTAGACATGGGCGACAAAATTTTTAATGTTTTGGTGCCGATTGAAAAAAAGACTAAGATCAAAAATGGTAAAAGAAAAATCGTGGAAGAAAAGATTTTTCCAGGTTACGTATTGGTCGAAATGGAAGTAACTGATGAATCTTGGTATGTCGTGCGTAATACCCCCAATGTCACTGGTTTTATCGGCGTGGGTTCGATTCCGACTCCGGTTGGTGATGAGGAAATTAAGAGTCTCAAGAAAAGAATGGGCGAAGAAGATCCAAAATTCAAAATTGATGTGGTGGTGGGAGACTTGGTTCGAATTATTGAAGGACCTTTCAAAAATTTGGAAGGTAAAATTACGGTTATTGATGAAGCTAAAGGTAAGATCAAGGTTAATGTTTCGATGTTTGGTCGTGAAACTCCGGTGGAATTAGATTTTTTACAAATTAAGAAATTATAGGGCCGTCTGTTTTAAAAGGCAGAGCTTCTACGGCGCTTCAAAAATATGGCTAAAAAAATTAAAACTATTATCAAATTGCAAATTGTTGGCGGTCAGGCCAACCCAGCGCCACCAGTTGGTCCGGCTTTGGGTCAGCATGGTCTCAACATTGCTGAGTTTTGCGCTAAATTCAATGAATTGACCAAGGATAAAATGGGCGATGTGGTGCCAGTGGAGATTAGTGTTTATGAAGATCGGACTTATACCTTTATCATGAAGACTCCACCAGCTTCAGAGCTTATCAAGAAGTATGCCAAAATCAAAAAAGGTTCTGGCAAACCGCTCACTGAAAAAGTTGCTTCAATTACCAAAGATCAATTAAAAGAAATTGCCCAGATTAAAATGCCTGATCTTAATGCTAATGATATTGAGGCGGCCATGAAAATTTTGGCCGGTACGGCTCGACAGATGGGAGTCGAAATTAAATAATTAATTGCGGGAGCTACAAAAGCGTTATCACCGCGACTAAACATTATGAAAAAAAATGTAAAAACCAAAGAAGTTAAGCCCTTGTTTGACAAAAACAAAGCTTATAATATTGACGAGGCTTTAGAATTGGTCAAAAAATCCAGTCGAGCCAAATTTGACGCTTCAGTGGAGGTGCATTTCCGTTTGGGACTTGATCCCAAAAAGAGTGACCAACAGGTTAGAGGCGCGGTTTCTTTGCCAAATGGCACTGGTAAGACTGTTAAGGTGGCCGCTTTTGTTTCCGCTGGCAAAGAACAGGCCGTTAAGGAAGCTGGGGCTGATTATGTGGGCGGTGATGAACTAGTGGCCGAGATCAAAAAAACTGAAAAGACTGATTTTCAAGTGGCCATTGCTGAACCAGAAATGATGAAAAATTTGGCCCAAATTGCCAAGATTTTAGGAACCAGAGGCCTTATGCCTTCTCCCAAAAATGATACCGTGACTACTGATCCAGTCAAAGCTGTTAAAGAGCTGAAGATGGGCAAGATTAGTTTCAAAAATGACGATACTTCTAATGTTCATGCGGTCATTGGCAAAATTAGTTTTGATAATCAAAAACTCAAAGAAAATTTTGCTGTTTTCCTAGAAACTATTAGAAAAAACAAACCTAGTTCCAGCAAAGGTATTTATATCAAAAATGTCAGTCTATCCTCTTCTATGGGACCTGGAATTAAGGTATCGATTTAAATTCAATTATTATTAGATATTTAAAAAAACTTCCTAACTAGGAAGTTTTTTTAAGTTGCCGTTTAATATAATTGGGTTAATAATTTTTAGTTCATCTCGATAATACGGGATATCAGGGATATCATTTAGTAAGTATATTTTTTTGTTCAGGACATGGGCAAAGCCGATTTCCAGAAAAACATTGCCACCGATATAATTTTCAATTCCCTTTTTGGCTATATTGATTACTAGGATTAGGTCGCAATTTTTTATTAAATCATAATAAAGTTTAATTAAATCCTGTCCGCTGTTTTGGCGAAATTTATTATCCCCTTCCCGGTTTTTAATAGCCAAAAATTCTTCTAGACTATATTCTTTGTTTAGTATTTGGCGGGAACAAAAAGGAATACTGACTTCGTGCCCTTGGGCGATCAGGACTTCAGCTACTTCTTGGATTTTGGGCGTAAAATCAATACTGCCACAGATAACTATTTTCATAATAAAAATAATAAAAATAAAACTCCAATAATGATGCGATAGACACCAAAGGGGATAAAGTCAAAACGGCGGATATAGCTGATGAGTAATTTGATCACTCCGAGAGCTACAAAAAAGGCCACTGTAAAACCAATCGCTAGGAGCCCGAGTTGGTCATGGGAAAATGATGAGTAATTTTTGTATAGATCGAGTGATGAAGCGGCCAGCATAGTCGGGACCGCTAGCAGAAATGAGAATTCTACGATAGTTCGGCGGGATATGCCTAGTGATAATCCGCCGATAATAGTGGCCGCGGCTCTCGATACTCCGGGTACGACCGCTAGGGCTTGGAAAAGGCCGATAATCAAACATTGCCCATAAGAAATATTATCCAGGTTATCACTGGCCTGACTATTGTCACGACGTCTATAAATTAATTCGAAAACAATCAGGATAATACCGCCAATAATTAGTGACCACAAAATGATTAGATTTTCGGCAAAGAAAACTTTTTTAATAATCGGATAGAGCGCAAAGCCAATAATGGCTGTGGGCACAAAAGCGACAAATAGCTTTTTGATTGTTAGCCATTTAAAAAGAGTGTGAAAATATAAAATGACTACAGCCAAAATAGCTCCTAATTGAATCACAATCTCAAAGGTTTTTTGAAAATCGTTGTTATTAATTTTAAGAAGTTCCCCGGCCAAGATGAGATGAGCCGTTGAAGAAATTGGTAAGAATTCAGTAATTCCCTCAATGATTCCGAGGATAATAGTTTGCCAGATACTCATATTTTGCTATTGGCTAATTGTCCACAGGCGGCAAACAATTCTTGGCCGAGACTGTGGCGCACATTAAAATGAATTTTATTTTTTTCTAAAATGGCTGTAAATTCTTTGACACTCGCCGGTAAAGAGGCGCGATATTTGGCACTGGTGGGATTATAAGGGATTAGATTGATCAGATAAAGTTGGCGATTTTTGAAAAGAGCTGAAAGCTCTTGGGCGCTGGTTTTGTCGTCGTTTACTTGGTCCAAGAGTAGATATTCAATCATGAGTTTTCGGCCACTTTGCTTCACATAAGCATCTAGAGATTTTAAAACTTCTTCGATGTCATAGGTATTGTTGATCCGCATTATTTTGGAACGTAAACGATTGGTGGGAGCATGTAGTGACCAGGCTAGATTGACTTGGAGTTTTTCTTTGGCCAATTTATTTATGCCCTCCGGAATGCCAATGGTGGAGATAGAAATTTTGCGAGCGCCAATGTTTAGTCCCTCGCGATCATTAATTATTTTAATAGCTTGCATGACGTTGTCATAATTTAAAAGTGGTTCCCCCTGCCCCATAAAAACCAGGTTATCAATGCGATCGTTTTTGGCTTTTAGATACCGAGCCCAATACAAAACTTGCCAGACAATTTCTTCCACTTCCAGATTTCGCTTAAAACCCATTTGGCCAGTGGCGCAAAATGAACAGCCCAAGGGACAGCCGACTTGGGAGGATAGACACACGGTGTAGCGATCATCATGATTTTTGATGAGGACGGTTTCTGTTTTTTGGCCATCGCTTAATTTGATTAGAGCTTTGGCTGATTTTTTGTTTTTGGCCAAATATAAATTAGCTGGAATATCCAGGTCTAGGTTTTGCTTCAATTTTTTTTGCAAGTCCGGAGAGAGATTTTTGGCTAGGTCCCAGGAATTAATTAATTTTTTAAACAGCCAATCATTGGCTTGCTGGAGACGATAATTTGGTTCGTTTTCTAAGGCCTTGGCTAGTTTGGGTAGCAACATAAATTATTTGACTGGTTTAATTAGGCTAGTGGCCTGATTATTAAAGCACTGATAACCGGCTTGATGATTATTAAAATTAGGATAATTAGTAACCGGAGCGACATAGACATAAGAGCTGGCGTTATTGTCGCCGATTAGTCTAAAAGTCGCGCAGATTTCAAAATTGGTGTCATCAATCTTTCGATAATTAATCGGTTGATTATTTTCGCTGTCAATTAATGATTTGGTATCGATATAAATATTTTTGTCACTGGTTAATTCAGCTAGATCAGCTGGTAGTTTTTGATAACGTTCATAGTACATATTAACGGCACTTTGCAGATTGGAAATATTGGAAATAACTAATTGATCTAGTCTTTTGGCGCGAGTGGTTTGGGGAGACTCGACAAAAAACCAGGAGCTCACAAAAGCAGCGACCACTATGGCTAGCGAAGCCCAGAAAAATATTTTGACCACCTTGGTCTTTTTCAAATCTTGACGTCTCACATCATAAAAATAGAATGAGAAGACGGCCGTGGCAATAATTAGAATCGTTAGAGCCTTGAGAATAAAATGCCAGGTCAATTCTCCGGCCAAAAAGCTATTGATAGTGCCAATAAAGACTCCGAGGATAATTAGTGAGGCAGCAAAAATAATAATGTAAATCATCCAACGTCTCAGTGATGATTCCTTACTAATTTCTTCTTTACGTAGCCCTTTGGCGATTAGTCCAGAGATTAGATAAAAAATGGGAGTGGCAATTAGTAGAGCCGAAATAGCAAATTTGAGAGGCCCGTCGCTATAATTATTATTAGGACTGAGCGCGTCATAGACGGTCTTGTCAATAATTTGAAAAGCGATAATTCCAACCGAAATGGCCATAAAAATTAGGCCAGCTAGAGATAATAAGTAATAAAAAGCGTATTTAGGGTTGTTTTGATGAGTCATATAATTTTTTGATTAATAATACCTATTATGACAGATAAGGAGAATTTTTTCAATTTAAAACCCCAGGGTTTGGCTGGGGTTGTTTTTCACTTAATGGTTGTAATGAATTCTTCGGTGGCTATGGTATGACTGCAGATTTGGTGCAGAGCGAAGAAGTCGCAATTGCAAGACCAGGTATTCCCTACCTGGCTTAGTTCGTGTAGATCGTGATCACCCTGCAACTTTAGTGTTTGTTTATCTTGACCAACAAAGAATCGGTCAGGCGTCAAAAGATATTTTTGAGCCTTGGTAATTTTTTTGATTAGGTTTTTGATAAACTCAAATTGGGCCTCTCGGTTGTCGGCGGTGATTTTTACAATGATTACATCTTCTCGGCTTCTGATTTTTTTCATAAAATCATTGGGAAAGTCTTTGAGCGTAGCCAGGCAAATGTTTGGGGCATCCAAGTATTTTTCCACAAAAGCCGGAAATTCTGGACAGAATAATTGCATCTGGCCAATTTCGTCCAGATACAACAGATCATCTTGCCCAAAGTTTTTTAAGGGAGCCAAAAGAGACAGGAGATTGTCGGGTCTAACATAGTAGCTACCCAATTTATAATGGGTACGAAGTTTAACTCCAGCCAAATTAGCTCTGATTCCCTGGCTTGTTTCCATAACGAAGCCAATTCTTCGACCCTGGTCTCTCAGTTCTTTGGTGACCATTCCGGTTTTGTATGGATACCCTTTTATCAATTTGTTTAATAAGGTGGACTTACCAACATGAGGGTCACCAATTAGTAGGATGTTTTTTTTCATTTTATTCTATGTTTATTCGGTTATTTTAAAAAACTATTTTGCTAATCAAAATAGGTTATCAGAAAAAGATTGTTTTGACAATAGATGGCTTTGGCCTTGGAAATTTTAAATCTAAATGTTATAATAGCCTTATTAATAAACAAAAATATGGACAATAAAAAATATATTTGTAGTGTCTGTGATTATATTTATGACCCAGCCTTGGGTGATCCTAGTGCCGGTATTCCAGCGGGGACTCCTTTTTCGGCCTTGCCGAGCGACTGGCTTTGTCCAGATTGTCGAGCCCCTAAAAATGCTTTTCGCGAATTAGTTGTTGATGATTCCAAAACCTATCAGTCAGTTGACGATGCTAATTTGGATGAAGTTTTACTCGCTTAATATTTCATTTAAACCAACAAAAAACTTGACCGCTGTGGCCAAGTTTTTTTATTGGTAAAATTGTAATGTTATTCTCCTTTTCTTTTAGATCTAACTCGGTCGGTCTCTGATAGGATTTGTTTACGCAGTCGAATGCTTTGTGGAGTTACTTCTAGATATTCATCATCATTCATAATACTTAAGGCTACTTCTAGGGTGAGCGTCAGGGGCGGTGTTAGCTTGATAGCCTCGTCTGATCCGGAGGCCCGAACATTGGTGAGTTGTTTACCTTTGATAGGATTAACGGTCATATCCATACCTTTGGCCACATTACCGATAACCATGCCTTCATAAACATTAACATTCGGTTCAATATAGAGGACTCCTCGTTCTTGCAAATTCCAAAGTGAATAAGCCAAGGCTTTGCCGGAAATCATCGAGACCATTGAACCCAATTTGTTTTTTTCAATATTTCCGACATGGGGTTTAAAATCTAGAAAATGAGTACACAGAATTCCCTCGCCTCGGGTATCAATAATAAATTCTTGTCGATAACCCAAAAGTCCGCGAGTGGGCATTTCAAATAATACTCGGGTTTGGCCATTATGAGTTTTGATATTAGACATTTGTCCTTTGCGATTGGATAGTTTTTCAATCACTACTCCGGTTAGTTTCTCGGGAATATCAATAGTGACTTCTTCAAATGGTTCTAGTTTGATACCATTTTCTTCTTTGATAATAACTTCCGGTTGAGAAACCTGGAGTTCATAATCTTCTCGGCGGAGGTTTTCTAGCAAAATAGCGATATGCAATTCACCGCGACCATAAACTTTATAAAAATTATTATCGGAAAAATCAATTTTGAGACCAACGTTTACCTCCAATTCTTTTTCTAAACGTTCTTTGAGTTGGCGGTTGGTCACAAACTTCCCTTCTCGGCCAGCAAACGGTGAGTTATTAATTAAAAAATTTAAAGAAATAGTCGGCTCATCAATTTTGATAGCCGGTAGGGCTGGTTGCTCGGCATTTTCAGTAATGGTTTCGCCAATATAAATATCTGGAAGTCCAGCGACCATGACGATATCACCAGCTTGAGCTTCGCTAACTTCTTTTCTTTCCAGGCCTTGAAAGGTAAAAATTTTAGTAGTTTTGAGTTGGCGAGCTTGACCCTGGAGATCTCTAACAAAAACAGTTTGAGCCGCTTTGATTTGACCTTCGTAGATTCGGCAAATGGCACAACGGCCCAAGAAATTATCATAGGCTAGATTAAAAGGTTGAGCTGACAATAATTTTTGAGAAGCCTCTGGGCTGGAAGCTGGTTTGACTTTGGTCAAAATAATATCCAGGAGCGGATTTAAATTATCTGAATTATCCTCTAAATTGAGTTTGGCAAATCCTTGTTTAGCTGCGGCGTAAATGGTGACAAAATCCAATTGCTCATCACTGGCTCCGAGATCCAAAAATAATTCATAGACCATTTCTTTGACTTCTTCGGGTCGAGCCGCTGGTTTATCAATTTTATTAATAACCACAATCGGGTGCAGTCCAAGTTCTAATGATTTTTTGAGAACAAATTTGGTTTGAGGCATTGGTCCTTCTTGGGCATCAACTAAGAGCAGGACGCAATCAATCGATCTGAGGATTCGTTCTACTTCGGAACTAAAATCAGCGTGGCCAGGAGTGTCCACGATATTAATCTTGGTGTCTTTATAAAAAACCGAGGTATTCTTGGAATAAATCGTAATTCCCCGCTCTTTTTCCAGGCTATTGCTGTCCATACTAGTGCTAGTGTCGGACATGCCAGTTTGACGCATAAGCGCGTCGGTGAGGGTTGTTTTGCCATGATCCACGTGGGCAATGATGGCGATATTTCTGATTTCCATGATATTAAGACGGTAATTAAGCCGTAAAATTAAAAGAATTACGTCGGTCCGTAATTCTCAATGAATTATTGCCTAAGTTTATCAGATAAAATAGAATAAGTCAAATGAAAAAGACTGCACTATTGGCAGTCTTGTTTTTTTAAATTAAAAAGCATTTTGGACGGCTTCTAACTCAATCAAATGTCCGCCATATCTTGATTCAACCAAGCAATTTGGTAGATATTCATGACTGGCTAGGCTGAGGGCTCCAAATAAATCTTGGGCTCGGTGATCAAATAAGCCTTCAGCTTTTCTTAATTTTTCCGCATTATCAGAATAATCGTGTAGCCAATTAATTCCGTTTAAATGTGGCCAGCCGAACCAGGCCAGTAATCGACAGGCATATTGTTGGAAGTGGTTTACTCCTTGTGGCTTGGCCATCAAAAAAGCTTTCAAGTCATCCGCTTTTAGATTGTTGTTAATTGAAATGGTTTTGCAAATTTCCGGAAGTGGTAACCATTGGGTACGAATAGTAGCATTTAAAGATGGTTCGTGACGGCCGTTTTTTTGAATCCAACATTTTCGATTTAGGCCGTTTTGGTCAATCGAGGCTATGTAGTCTTCTTTTGGGCCAATCCATTCCATCTCTTCATCAACTGATCTGAGATGTGGAGCTAAAAATTCGTAATATTCCCAGGCGGTTTTATAAGGTGGCCAATCACCAATTGGCGAATAACTTGGACTTATAAAAATGATAACATGGTCAATTCCCAGGAATCTTAAGGCTCCGAGATGTTCCCAGACTTGCAGTTTGATGCCTGGAACTTTTAGGGCGATTCGTCCTTTGAGAGCCTTGGCAATTCTATGGTCAATTGGATGAGGATGACCAAGGTCATCAGCCAGATACCAGCCTGGCTTGTAAAAAGGTTTAAATATAATCTTGCATCTTCGACCCAAGAGGTCGCGACCAGGAATTACCACCTCTCTAGTTAATATGTATTTTTTCATGGCATTAATTTTTAAAAAACTATTAGAATTGTTTTATTCTAAGATATTATTTTGGATTAGTCAATTCTTGGCGTCAAATAAAAAACCGCTCTATTAAGAACGGTTGATGGTATATTTTTTCCAGGTGTTTTACTTGAACACTATCTTGTACAGATAATGATCGGGTTCGTTGATGAAATTGGGTAGTTGACCCTTAAAAGCTTCAATGGTGGCACAAATGGTTTTGGGAGACAGATTGTTGGCAAAAGACTGCAGTCTGATGGATATGGCGACATCTTCGTCGCTTTGAAGTCCTGAAATTGAAACTTGAATGTATTGTTCAACTAAAGCACTTGCTACGGTGAGACTTCCACGAAAGCGCATTTTTTCCGGGTCTTCACTATTTTGAGATGAACAGTCACCGAGGACATAGGACCTGACGGCCTTCTCGATAGAGCATATTCTGGCAAACATGGAAGGCAAATACACTTTAAAGTGTACGGCGTTTCTGGTTCCTGGTTCTTGGGCTAATACCCAGATTCCGGTTCTTTCCTTGCCTGGTTCATCCTGTCTGATTTCGGGTGGCACAGCCATAATTTCGTTGTACACGGCGAAGGCCGCTTCTTCAAGCCTTAATTTGAAATCCGGATCATTAAAATTGATTTTTCTCTGCTCCATTTTATCCTCCGATTTTTAAAATTTAGTTGTTAAAGTAATAAAAAATCATAGCACGAGGCTATGAAAATGTCAAATGTTTTTTAAATTATTATTAATTTATGGTTTCTGGATCCTGGCCTTCGCCAGGATGACAATTGAACAAGTAATCTAAGGCATCTGTCATCCTGGCGAAGGCCAGGATCCAGGCTCGAAATTAATTTTTAGAAAATTGTTTTAAGAGTTTGAAAGTATTAAAAAATATTTCATCTCCACAGGTTTTGTCCGGAAACATTTCGGGGTGGAATTGAAAACCATAGATGGGCAGTTTTTTGTGGCTGATAGCTTCGATGCCGTCGCTTGATTTGGCTAAAGCTATTAAGTTGGGACCAAGTTTTTCAACTACAAAGCGATGACTTTCATAAACTTTTAGATTGGGTAGATTTTTAAATATTTTTTCAGTCGTCTTAGTTTTTAAATCAATTAGTCCTTTTCTTTTTTGGCCATCTTTTTTAGTTTTGATCCGTATAAAAAGGCAATTTGCTCAAATCCCAGACAAATGCCGATGATTGGTTTTTTGAAGCTTTTAATAAAAGCAAAAATATCGGCGTATTTTTCCGGATAATCAAGAACCGAAAAATTATGCCCACCGGATAATATGGCCAAGTCAAAAACACTTGTATCTATTTTGTTTAGACGAGAATGTCTGATGATTTTGATTTTAATACCTTTGTCCAAACTGAGAGCCAATTTTTTTAATCGATTCAGATGCTTGGTGCCATTGTCGATGATGAGTATCTGCATATTAAATTTTGACAAAAATACATTCGTATTGAAGGGTGAGGTCTTTGTCGCGGTCTAAATAATCCAAGAAGTAGGCGATAAATCCAACCAAGAAGTCGAGCGGATATAGGAGAACCACTAAAGCTAAACGCAGATATTTGTTTTTTATTTTAAAGAGGAGATTGACGTCGATTAGTAATCGGCTCAGGGTGATGAATTTTCCACCCACCTTATTCATTTCTATAATTTTAAAATTGTTTTCTTGGGCTAACATTTTTAGAGAATATTGAGTATAGCGGAAGAAATCGTGCGGCTTTTGGTGTTCTTTCCAGGCTAGCGGGCAAGTGACAAAAAGTCGGCCATTTTGTTTGAGAATCCGAGACAATTCTTTGAAGGCTTGGTTTGGATATTTTAAATGTTCCAAGACTTGAGTACACAAAATATAATCAAAACTTTGATCGGCTACGGGAATATTATAAATTTCGGAGACGATATCTAATTTGGAATAATCCCAGTTGCTATCTCCAACTTTGGAATCTTGAGAGATGTAATTAGTATGAGTAAAGTATTTTTTGTATTGGAGTTCTCCGGCCCCGACGTCCAATAGTTTTTTATCTGGTTCAACTAGATCGGCCACTCGCTGCACAAATTTTTTGAGACGATATTCGTTGTAATCATAAAAACGATTACCAAGAAGCAGGGTTTTGATTTTTTCTTTAAGAAGCATAGAAATTATTTATTGCCAAAACTATAACCGCAAGTATCGGCAGTGAGACATTCTTTGGCGGTGCGGGGATATTTTCGGCAATTAGAGGAGCGGAGCTTATAAATAGAGCAATAGCTTTTATTACCAGCCATTTTCAGAAATATGCATTTTTTTGGTAGATAACAACACTTTCCGCAATTTAAACATTTTCCTCGTCGAGTCTTGTCGACCGGCAGAACGGACGTTATGGTTCTTTTGAGTTTGCCTCGATAATTATTTTTCATCTCTTCATCTTAATTCAATTCCTTTTTTTTGTAAATCCTTTTTGATTTGCTTATAATTTGGAATTTCTTGAGCGACTAATTGCCAAAACCTAGGAGAATGATTGAGCTCTTGGAGGTGGCAGAGTTCGTGGACAATAATGTAGTCAGCCATCTCAGCTGGTAGCAGTAAGATTTTGTAATTAAAGTTTAAATTACCTTGAGCCGAACAACTTCCCCATCTGGTTTTTTGCTTACGGACACTAATTTTGCCAACTTTGAATTGATAGGCCTGGTTGAAATAATCAATTTTTTTGAGGATTAAATTATGAGCTGGTTTTTTATAAAGCAGATAGTCGGCTTCGTCATTGCGGAGCGGTTGATTCTGGCTAAGCTCTTTCAAATAATTCAATTTTTCTATTATCCAGGCACTTTTGTTTTGCATGAAATTTATAACCGCTTTATCACTAGCATACCAGGGTTTGGTCGCTATTAGCTGTCCATCATTTCTAATTTTTAGGCGCAAATGTTTGGCTCCTTTGTATTTTTTGATACTGTATTTGATTTTTTGTCCATTTAAGACAATTTCTTGGCTCATGGGATTATTATAGCAAAGTATTGGGATATTAAAAAAGAATTATTAATATAATTCTTTTTCTGCCTGTTTAAGCCTGTTTATTAAAATAATGAATTTTCCATCTGGTCACATAGACTATTTCTCCGGTATCCTCATCGATGAAGGGTTCCCGCCAGCTTTTGAGTTTGAATCCAGCATCTTCTAGAATATCTAGGTATTTTTGGATAGCCTCATTTTTTAGTGCTGGCCAGGATTTAAACCGAGGATAAATTAATTCAGTTAGCCTGGTTCTCTGTTTAGGTTTTTTGGTGAGGTATTGAATTAGCCTTAGGGTAAATCTTATTCCATAAACCCGAATTAATTCTTCGACGTCTATTCCTCTTTGACAGGCAAAATTAAAGGCCTGTTGATTTTTTTCTCGTATCTTCTGAGCCATTGCTTATTTTTTAAAGGGTGGATGTTATGAACTATTATTGAAGGATATTAAACTATTTTTATTAATTTAGCAAGATTAATGATAATAATTTTTGACCAATAAAAAACCATCCTTTGATTGGATGGTTGTTTGCTGTTTTTGGTCTTAAACTTTGACCGGGAATTTGAGAGGGCCATTGATTTTGGCGTTCACATTCCAACGGTTGTTGATTAAGCCTAAAATTCTGGCGTGGATGTAATAATTCATCTTCGTAAATCCTGGGGCTGTGTAGCCGGTAGTTTCGGGTAGTGGCTGACTTTGAACTAGGTCCATTAGAGACATATTACTCCCCGTCAAATCAATTTCAGCAAAACTGTCGGTCTCGGCTATCCATCTCTTGGGAACCAAACTAGCAGCCGTAACTGTGAATTCTGCAGCACTGTAGGCAAATATTTTGACCACCTGATAACCCACTTTATCAATAAGGGGTTGTTGGGGGATCGCAAAATCGCGGGTGGTCAGAATGCCTTTGGCAGCTAAGCCAAAAAAGATGATAGCCATGGCTATCCGGATGTTCCTTTTTCTGAATATTTTTTTCACTATCTTAAAATTTAAATGGTTAACGAACTATTGAGGATAAGAATATAGCACTTTATTGTTTGTTTGTCAATCGTTCAAATATCATCAAATTATTAACTATCCACCAAACCACATTTTGGGCTTTCATTTCTTTTCTCATTTTGCTTGTTTGAGATTTTAGATAAATGAAGTTTTTGTCAGCTAGTTTTTTGATCCAATAGTCATGAGGTTGTTCATTGATATGTCCAATACTGCGAGGCCCTTGTCCAGGTACGGCCGCTGTGAAGATTAATTGGTCGGAAGCGCTGGTTAAAGTATTAATCAAAGTATCAGCGTCTTTTTCGCGCAAGTGTTCGGCCACCTCTAGGCATAAGCATAAATCGTATTTTTTGGTAAACTTGTATTTTTTGGCCAGATCAAAAATAATCAATTTATTTTTATTTAATAAAAATTCGCTTTGCGCGGATGGTGAACCATCTAGACCTAATAATTCCTTAATTCCCTGCTTTTGAAATTCTTGTAAATAAATTCCGGCTCCACAGCCAATATCTACCACGCTGTGGGGCTGGTAGTATTTTAAAACAATCCCTACAAATTGCTGGGCTGACTCCGCCTCAAATTTGATGGTGTTTTTAAAAAATTTTTGATCGTAAATATGAGTTTCAACGGGCATCTGGTTTTTTGTTTAAAATAGCTAGCCAATATTTGCGTTTGTAGGTTCGGCCGTTCATTTGGGGATAGCCGACATCTTTGATTAATTTTTTAAAGACAAATTGGCTATAAAGTTTTTTCAAATCTATCTCGCTGAATACTCGTTCGCTGAGTCCCAATTCTTTGATAATATAAGTATCAGCTTCTCGACCTGGACTCGAAGCTAAAAGTTTTTTGGCATTTTGATCGCCATCTTTGCAAAGTGCCCTCAGAATTATAAAGCCACCGGGTTTTAGAACCCGATAGCATTCTTGTAAATACATTTCTCGTTCAGAATTGTTTAGTGAATTAGAAGAAGTAATATCTAGAATTAAATCAAAATTGTCATTAGGAAAAGGCCAGGTTTGGCCAATACTTTGTTTTAGATATTTGACGTCCTGAGCGAGCCCCAATTTTTTGGCTCGCTCTTCAGCGATTTTGAGAGCGCTGGGGGCGATATCAATACCAATGACTTGGTTGCCCATTTGGGCGAGATAATTACTGTTGCGCCCCGTGCCACAACCTAAGTCTAAGATTTGTAAATTCATTAAAGAATGCCCCAATTCTTTTTTGAGATATTTAACGAATTGCACCAAAAAATTCTGGGGCCTGTCGTCTTTGCTAACCAGTTGCGGCTTTTGATATTCTTTTTCCCAGACAGATTTTTGAGGCATAAGTTTTTGGTGATAATATGTAGAATTATTATAGCATACATAGGGGTTAATAAAAAAAGGAAGTTTTTAACCTCCTTTGTTTGTTATCCGTTGTTTTTGGTTGAGCCTTCTGATTCTCTCCAATTCCATCCTTTTCTTTTCCTCTCTTTGGCGGTCGAGGTCGGTTTGAGGGGTGGGTTGGATTATTTGGCTACCTCCTGATCCAGGTGGCGGTGGCTTGGGTACAAAGTAACCATATTGAAACTTGTATCCCTTCATCGGAACTAGCCGCATTCGCCAGCCGGTTTTTTCGATTTGGGTATAAGTTATCTTGGTTAGTTCTGTTCCTAGTCTCTCCCATTCCTTGAATAAATCAGAAATTTGTTTGGCGGTCTCATCTGTTGGAGCCAGCCTGCGTAATTCGGAAATTTTTTTAATTATTTCTCGCAGGCTATTGGTGATTTTTTCACAATACCTTCTTTTTTCCTCGAATTCCCAATCACTAACTAATCGTTTTTGCTGATTTTTTTGCGGATGCTTATTTACAAAGGTATAACCCATGACTTCTCCCCGGCTATTTATAGCGGCGATAATCATTAAGCGGGAGACCTTGTAATTAAAGGCAAATAAATCTTGAAAACTGGGTAGCGACGGTTTTATATACCGAGGATGAGTGTGAATATCCATTTTGCCACTTTTTTTATAATCAGGGGTGACCGAATCTGGGCTACGGGTAATCATGGCCTCTATTAATTTTTCTCGTGGATTTTTCCACCAATGAGCTTCTAGCTCAGAAATTTGGCTAGTAGCCTCTATCTGTGTTTTGACTGAAATATTTCTCATTTTAGTTTTTTTTAAAGATCGTTGCTTAATGAATCATTTAAGCATATTATTTGGCTTATGTCAAACAACTAGATGGCGATCAACCTTTTATAGTCACTTTTTTCTATCTCTTCGTTATATCACATAATTTATTCAAATAAAAAGGCTGGATTTTTTTAAAACCAGCCTTTATTTATGAGCATAAAACATTAAAGTATTATTTACTCTAATTTTATTCCTAGGCAATAAGTACGATGCCCATCCCATCGCGTTCTAAAATTTGGGTTCTTAGAAAAGGATAGGAATGCGTTAGCTAATCGAAAGTCGGGTTCATGGCTTTCAATATAAGTCCTGTAAGTGCAAGGGAAAAAATCGCCAATCTTTTCGCCTAGGACATTATACATGTTGGCGAAATATGAAAAATCACCGCTAAAATTAGCCATCTCTAAAGCATTTGCTTTTCGAAAACCACTCTCTGGAACGTCATCAAAAATTTTAGCCGTTAAAGATTTTTGACCGCTAAAGGCCCATGATTGAATTTCGGATTTAATCGTTTTAACTTCTGGCGAATCTTTAAATCTTTCTAATTCATTTACAAACCATTGATTAGCCCAATCATAATCGGTGTCTATAATAAATTCTTGTCTGAATTTAAAGATTTTTTCATCTAACATTTTGTTAATTTCCTCGGTAATAAATATCGGAAGATTGATTCCAAAAACATTAGGTTTTAGTAAGCCAGAAATAAAGCCTCTGCGGATTATTTCTAAAGCAGCATCTAGGTGATCTAAATTGGTGATTTCCCTTTCTAAACCATTGTTGTAAATTTCATACTTGTTGATCATAATAAATAAATTTAATTGTTAAAGATCCGATTAGTTACAAAAAATCCCCCGAATTGGAGGATTTTTATATATATCACATTATAAATTATAATATCTTAATTAATATGGTATAAATAAAAATCCCCAACTCCGGTGGAGCGGTTATTATTGTTTACAGCCAATTGGATTAATTGAAAATATTTCATAATAAGACTATTATACATTATATTGCTATTTTGTCAATACTCACCTCGGAAAGCATGGATATTTCCGCGTTGTGTGGTCAAATAAAGAGAACGCCAATAAGGTGTTCTTTTTATTTGATGCTCGGGGATATGGATTTCCGCCTCGTTCGCTCGCCGTCGCTCGCTTTCTCGTTGTCGCGGGTTGCGTCCGAATTGCCACCGGCAATTCGTCCGACGCTCGCTGCGAAATTTGTCTGCTGACAAATTTCTAGCTCGCTTCAACCCTGTTCGAATCCACTTCCAAAATAAACTCAAAGACACGCTATAAAGCGTGTCTTTGAGTTTAGCTCGCGCATAAGGATTATTTCCGAACTTTTAAATGCTTAAATATTAGGGATATT
>CAZMYU010000003.1:0-118065 GCA_964570655.1 uncultured Gammaproteobacteria bacterium
AAAATAGCTCCGTCCATTTGAGCAGCACCAGTAATCATGTTTTTAACATAATCAGCATGGCCTGGACAATCAACGTGGGCATAATGTCTAGCTTCGGTTTCATACTCCTGGTGAGAAGTAGCGATCGTTATACCACGAGCTTTTTCTTCCGGGGCATTATCAATATCGTCAACACCCTTTTTGGAGGCTTTCATACCTTGGGCAGTGGCGACAGCCAAAATAGCCGCGGTTAAAGTAGTTTTTCCGTGGTCCACATGGCCAATAGTGCCGACATTAACGTGCGGCTTAATTCTTTGAAATACTTCTGCCATTTGTTTTAGATAGCGACCTTCTTAAAGAAGTTTTTTGCCTATAAAGGCACCCAGTCGTTATAAATTAATTATTTATTTATAATTTAAAATTTATTCAGTATCAATTACTTCATCTATTCCTTTCCCGCGACGGTCTTCGGGGATCTGCCAATTATTATTTTTAAAACGGTTTTTCAAAACCTGCCCACTGGAATATAAGTTCTCTTTGGGAAAACTTTCAGGAACTTGATTGGGGGTGTCTACACTGTGTTTAATATTATCAATTATCTTCTCACCTGTCAAGGGAACTTTTTCCACATTCACTGGGGTTTTTTTATTTTTCTCCCAAAGGCCTTCATATTCCTGTAAATCCATAACTACATAGGAGCTTTCAGGTTCATCATTATCAAAAACCACGATTCGGTCACCAGTCTTTTTGGCTAATTTTAGCACTTTTTTTAATCTATAGCGTTCATCCATATTAGTTTAAAATAAAAGTTCTAAAAACGCTCAGCCCGGCCAAAGCTAATTAACTTCTAGCTGGGCCAGCTTTTTTGACTTGAATCTGCTCCAAAATATTTCTCGGGACTTCGTTGTATTTCAAAAACTCCATAGAATAATTAGCTCTGCCCTGACTCATCGATCGCAAGCTGGTAGCATAACCAAACATCTCCGCTAGCGGCACATTGGCTCTGACCAATTTAATATTGGCCCGATCAGTCATCTCTTCAATTTGACCACGTTTAGCATTGAGATCACCAATAATATTGCCCATGTATTCTTCTGGCGTGGTTACCTCCACTTTCATAATTGGTTCTAACAAAACCGGTTTGGCCTTTTGACAAGCGTCTTTGAAAGCAAAAATACCCGCCATCTTAAAAGCTAATTCGGAAGAGTCAACATCATGATAGCTACCATCATAAACAGCCACGCGAATATCCACCATTGGATAGCCAGCAATAATACCAGTATTCATCGCTTCTTTAACGCCTTTTTCAATAGCCGGAATATATTCACGCGGAATAACTCCACCCTTAACTTCGTCAACAAATTTATAACTACCTTCTTCAATATTTAAAATTGGTTCTACTTTCAACCAGCAATGACCATATTGACCCCGACCACCGGATTGTTTGATATAACGACCTTCGGCTTCGGCCTTTTCTCGAATGGTTTCCCGATAAGAAACTTGCGGTTGACCAACATTGGCCTCCACTCCAAATTCCCTTTTCATTCTATCCACAATAATATCCAAATGTAATTCGCCCATTCCAGAAATAAGCGTCTGATTAGTTTCTTCATCAGTTTCGACTCTAAAGGTTGGATCTTCTTCAGCCAAACGATTAAGAGCCACACCCATTTTTTCTTGATCGGCCTTGGTTTTGGGCTCGACCGCAATCTTGATAACCGGTTCGGGAAACTTGATAGATTCCATGAGGACTGAGAAATTTTCAGCACACAAAGTATTACCAGTAGTAGTATCTTTGAGACCAATAACAGCCGCGATATCACCAGCGTAAACTTCTTTGATTTCTTCGCGATGATTAGCGTGCATGCGGACCAAGCGACCGACTCGTTCCTTATTGCCAGTGGAAGAATTTACAATATAAGAACCAGATTGCAAAATACCTTGATAAACCCGAACAAAGCACAACTTACCAACAAAAGGATCAGTAGCAATTTTAAAAGCTAGGCCCACAAAAGGAGCATCGTCTTCGGCTTTGATAACTATTTTTTTATTTTCATCATTAATATCCGAAGCTAAAAGTTCAGGCACATCCAAAGGTGATGGTAAAAAATTGCAAACAGCATCCAGCGCCATTTGCACTCCAATATTTTGCAAAGCCGTTCCACACAAAACCGGATAAATTTTATTATCAATCACCCCTTTACGTAAAGCCACCATCAATTCTTCAATGCTGATTTCTTCTCCGTTTAAATATTTTTCCGTCAAAACATCACTAAATTCAGCAATTTTTTCCACTGCCAAGGCTCGATACTTTTCGACTTCGCCAGCCAAATCTTCAGGAATTGGAATTTCAGAAATCTTTTCACCAAAACCACCTTCAAATTTGAAAGCTTTTTTGGCTAGTAAATCGATCACTCCAGAAAAAGTATTTTCCGCCCCAATCGGCAATTGAATCGCCACCGCTCGAGGATTTAAACGAGTCTGAATGGACTCTAAACTCATATAAAAATCCGCGCCAATTTTGTCCATTTTATTAACAAAACATAAACGCGGAACATTGTATTTATCAGCCTGACGCCAAACAGTTTCCGATTGGGGCTCCACACCATTGGAACCATCAAACACAGCAATAGCGCCGTCTAAAACCCTGAGGGATCTTTCCACTTCGACCGTAAAGTCAACGTGTCCAGGGGTATCGATAATATTAATTTTATTGTCCTGCCAAAAACAAGTAGTCGCCGCCGAGGTAATCGTAATTCCCCGCTCTTTTTCTTGTTCCATCCAATCCATTTCCGCCGCCCCTTCATGAACTTCACCAATTTTGTGCTTCTTACCAGTATAGAAAAGAACCCGCTCAGTAAAAGTGGTTTTACCAGCGTCGATATGGGCCATGATGCCAATGTTTCTAATTTTGTCTAATGAATAATCTCGGGACATAAAATTTTGTAATAATCCAATTAAAATTAATTAAAAATTATCTTGAAAAATGGGCGAAAGCTTTGTTGGCTTCAGCCATACGATGAACGGTTTCGCGCTTTTTGATAGCCGCCCCCTCACCATTGCTAGCGTCAATAATTTCCGCGGCTAATTTTTCTTCCATAGAACGACCACGACGAGCATGAGCTGAATCGATAATCCAGTGACAACCCAAATAATAACGACGTTCACCCCGAACCTGAACCGGCACCTGGTAATTGGCGCCACCGACTCGACGACTGCGCACTTCCACCAACGGAGAAACTTTTTTGATCGCCTTATTAAAAACATGGCGCGGATCCTGCTTGCTTTGATCCTTGATAATATTAAAAGCGGCATAGACAATTTTGTTGGCTATGCTTTTTTTGCCATCAATCATTAAATAATTGATAAATTTGGCAATAGTTTCGTCATTATATTTGATGTCCCCGGGAACAACTCTAGGGGTAACCGGTTTGCCTCTCATAGTTTTATGTAGTTAATAGATAATTAAATTAAATTATTTTGGTCTTTTGGCGCCATAGCGACTACGACCCTGGCGACGTTTGTCGACTCCTTGAGTATCATAAACACCACGGATAATCTTGTAGCGAACACCCGGTAAATCCTTGGTTTTTCCACCCTTAACCAAAACGATGGAATGCTCTTGCAAATTATGCCCCATGCCTGGAATATAAGCCGTGACTTCCAAACCATTAGACAATTTGACCCTAGCGATCTTCCGTAAAGCGGAGTTCGGTTTTTTTGGAGTCATGGTGGTCACCTTTAAACAGACCCCCTGCTTGAAAGGAGCTCCGACAGCACTAACTTTTTTGCGACGATGGAGTGAATCGAAACGAGTATGCAAAGCTAGATTTTTACTACGTCTAGTTTTTGGCTGACGACCCTTTTTGATTAACTGATTTATAGTTGGCATAAAATTATTTAAAACATTAAAAATCCTGACAAATCAGGATAGCTATATTGTTAATAAATTAGCAAATATATTTGAAGACGTCAATGCCTTACCAATTAGAGCCGAGTTAGAGGTGAGTCAGCAATTTTAAAGCCAAAAATAAACACCAAACAGCAGGACCGTAATCACTAGCTCCCAGAGAGATAAATAACCCAAAAAACCATGGAGTTCGATCTTTTTAAACGGAAAAAACGGCCAAAAACCAGAAGTATCCAGCAAATCCAAGACAAAATGCCCTAAATAGCCCAAAAACAAGACCAGGGCGGCCGGCCAGCTAAAAATAGCGACAATAAGCGGAATTAGCAGCAAGGCAAAGACGCTATGCAAATAACTACGGTTAGCATTAGAGCTACTATGAGCTTCATTAAAGATTTTCCGAATATTGAACAATTGTCCCTTTTGCGCATGCGGAATCAGGTGATCAATATCGATAGCTAGCGAGCCAACAATCGCCATAGGATAATTCCCGGTAATTTTACCGATAATTAGACCGACAGCTAGATGGGCAGTAGAATACATATTTTTAAATAATTAAAAACTCAAGCCAGTAATAATTTTAAATAAAAAATTGATAATTGGCAAAATCAAGTTATAACCAAAAAAGACAAATATTAAAACTAGAAAGAAGCCATAACGCTCTAATTGAAAAAATTTCTCCTGCGCCCTAATTGGCAAAAAGGCAGCCAAAACCTTGGAACCATCAAGCGGTGGAATCGGGACAAGGTTGAAAATCATTAAAACCAAATTAATATAAACGATTAAGGCAATCAAGGCCGAAAACATCTCATTGCCAAACGGCAAAAATCTCAGAACCAGCCCAAACATAATGGCCAAAATCAGATTGCCAGCTGGACCAGCAATAGCCACCATGGCCGGACCATATTTCTGATTGCGTAGTCGATAGGGATTAAAAGGCACTGGTTTGGCCCAGCCAAAAATAAAACCAGTATTTAAAACCACCATGAAAAGCGGCAAAAGGATAGAGCCCCACAAATCAATATGAGCAATAGGATTAAAAGTCAGACGCCCGGCATCTCTGGCCGTGGAGTCCCCCAAACTATACGCCACATAGCCATGCATATATTCATGGATAATAGCCGAAAATATTAAAATAATAATGGCGAATAATTGAGTAGTCATAATGAGATAGGGACCCTATCAATATAGCAAATCTTGATTTTTTTTTCAAAGCATGTTAAATTTAATCATTATAAATATAAACCGTCATTATCAATAGTCAATTACTAGTAGTGAATTGCCAATTGATGATTGATAATTACCTTAAATATGGCCAAAAAATGTGACTTATGCGGACGAGGCTCCATGCGTGGCGCTCTCCGATCTCATTCTAAAATCCGAACTTTAAAGCGCCAAAACATTAACCTGCAAACCAGAGTAATCGGCGGCCTAAAAGTTAAACTGTGCACCAAATGTCTACGCACTATGAATAAAGACAAAAAGGTCAAACCAGCCACCAAATAAATCCAATCCAGCAAACTCAATCTCTCAACTTTTTAAATTTTAAAAAAATCCAAAAACAACCAGCCCACCGCTGGTTGTTTTTGATACCCCCCCGCTCCCATACTCCTAATATTGGGAGTATGGGAGCAGAGAGTAAAAGCCAATATCAATAAAAAAATTATTTCAGAAGTTTTAATATATTACTTTTTCTTCCCATGAATGATCTGTTTGGATTATAATACGATAAATTCTCAATAAATTTTTTATGTGATTTAGGATTAATTGCTAATAATTTTTTTCTATAACCGCCCCCACCATAATTAAACCAACGCTCTACTCTGGCGATATTACTCTCCCCAACTTTCAATTGATTTTTAATATAATCATAATCATATCCTCGCAAAATCATCTTAGCAATTTGCACTCTCTTGGAGAGCATTACAATTTCGCTCAAAGAAAGCAAGTCCCTAAAAAACTCCCTGACCTCTTCGTAACCTCTTAATTTAGAAATAATTTCGTAAAAATCGCCTAAATACTTTTTCTTTTCTAAATCACTTAATTGATTAAACTTTACTCGGCCTCCCATAAATTTCCGAGCACTCCCATACTCCCAATATTAGGAGTATGGGAGTGCTAATTATTTTTTTAATATTTCAATTTATCTAGCTCGTTGTTTGGGATCTTAAAAATTTGGAGTTAGCAGACGAGTGATCCAGAGGATATAAGTCAAAAGCAGATGACTGGGGTAAAAGAAAAAAGGAGCGAGGGGCGGACATAAAAAGCTTAGGAAGGTAGCAATTAATAATAAAATCATCAGAATTTCCAGGGCCACTAAGACTAATAGATTAGAAATAGGAGAAATCCAGGCGATTTTATGGAAATAAAATAAGAGGAGTGGCGCCGTGGCAATTTGAGCCGAAAGAGTCATGGCCAAAAGTTCTAAAATAAATCTGGCGAATTTATTTTTTTTATATGGTTCGGCCAGTCTATCAAGACGCGGATAAATAAAAATGATCCCCAGCATGGCTGAAAAAGACAGATTAAATCCAGGGCTAGACCACGGCAGAGTCGGATCGCCAAACAACATTAGACCGGCGGCGATGATCAGAGAATTGAGAGGTTGGTTAATTCGACCACACAGTGGCGCTAGGAGGGCTAAAAGACCCATAATTAGCGAACGAATCGCTGAAGCTTGGAGCCCGGTCAAAGTAACATAGAAAAATAAAAAAAGAGCCAAAAAATAAAAAGCTCTTTTGCGCGGAAAACCCAAATAACCGAATAAAACCGCCAAAACCATGGCCAGAAGACTAATATGTGACCCCGAGACAGCAATAATATGGGTGAGACCGAGTTGCTTGAATCTATCTTGATAATTTAAATTAAGTGATCTTTGATCGCCAAGTAGTAGGGCCGCGGCTAGACCGGCTTCTGGCTCCTTGAGACCTTGATGAATCAGCTCATCAGCTCGTAATTTAAATTTGAAAATCGCTCGCCAAATATCATATTTCCAATTATGAATTTCAGTAATTTTTTCCACTTGAGGATAAAATCCGGGACTTACTTTTAAAACATCCCCAGGCCAATAAATAACATAAGCGGGAATAAAAATAGAAAATTCATAATCATTACTTTTGAGCAACAAAGTTTGCTTGTTATTATTAATTCTAGGCAAAGCACTAACTACAGCATTTAGTGTAGTAGTTGATTTATCATTAAAAATGATTTTGGTCTGAGATGGCCAAAGCAAAATCCTAAACCACCCTAACAAAAATAATGACCCAGCAATAATTAAAACGACTCGTCTATTTTTGGACATAAAAACCCCTGAGTTAAGAGGGGCTTTTTATTAAAATTATTTTATTTCTTTAAATATCTCAAATACGCTTCCATAAACGGAGTGAGATTGCCGTCTAAAACTCCATTAATATCGGCCGTTTCGAAATTGCTCCGATGATCTTTGACTAATTGATAGGGTTGCATTACATAAGATCTAATTTGTTTTCCCCAGCCAGCTGTCTGAGTGGCGCCTTTAATCTTTTTGGTTTCATCTAAGCGTTTTTCTTCTTCCAGGAGCCGAAGCTTGGATTTTAAAATTTTCATAGCCTGTTCCCTATTTTGATGTTGAGATCTTTGAGTCTGACAACTAACTGTAATTTTGGTTGGCAAATGAATAATCCTGACTGCCGAAGAAGTCTTGTTGACGTTTTGACCACCCGGACCAGAAGAGTGAAAAAATTCCATTTTGATATCCTCATCTCTTATCTCCAAATCACTAGCCTCAGAAATCTCTGGCACTACTTCGACCAAGGCAAAAGAAGTATGGCGCATCGCCTCAGCGTCAAAAGGTGAAATCCGCACCAAACGATGCATGCCATTTTCACTTTTCAAATAACCGTAAGCGTAAGGGCCAGAAACCAAAATAGAAACACTTTTGATTCCCGCTTCGTTAGCGACACTTCGCTCCAAAATCTCCACTTTAAAATTCTTTTGCTCACTAAAACGATAATACATGCGCTCTAAAATACTGGCAAAGTCCTGAGCATCCACTCCGCCAGTGCCAGCATGAATCGACAGTACCGCATTATTATAATCATACTTGCCAGAAAACATTATTAAAAATTCCATCTGACTAAAGCTCTTGGCAATCTCCAAATATTTCTTTTCCAAATCATCCCGCATGGAATTATCAGTTTCATGTTCAGCCAAAGCGGTTAATTCGGTTAATTCCAAAATATCTTGAGATATTTTGTCCCAAGCGCTCACCTCTTTACTCAGAGCTTCTACTTCCTGACCAATCTTAACAGCCTCTTCTCGATTTTGCCAAAAATCAGAGGCCGTCATTAAGTTTTTCTTTTCCACCAAAATAGCCGCCTGCCGATCAATATCTAAGAGTTTTTTGGCCTGACCAATCCGCTCCCGCAGTTCTTCGATTTTTTTAAGTAAATTTTCCATACGGCCCTATTATAACAAAAACCCGCATAATACAAAAGCCCTCAGAGAAGGGCTTTTGTGGGTATATATATTTCTTAAAAGTCTTAACGTTTACTCCATTGTGGGGCTTTGCGCGCTTTCTTAAGACCTGGTTTCTTTCTTTCTTTTTTGCGACGATCTCGAGTCAGATAACCAGCAGTTCTCAGAGTTGGGCGAACAGCCTCGTCCATTTTAAGTAAAGCTCTAGAAATACCATGGCGCACTGCCTCCATTTGACCATTTTGACCGCCACCATGAGTAATAACCGTAATATTAAAATCGCGAGCCTTGCCAAGTAATTTTAAAGGTTGAGTAATAAGATTAACAGCATCGCCAGGAAAATAATCAGCTAATTTTTTACCATTAACAGTAATAACTCCTTTGCCATTTTCGTATAAACGCACTTGAGCGGTAGCAGTTTTGCGACGACCAATAGCCGAAACGTATTTGCCAGAGTTGTCCTCCTTTTTAACTTTCTCAACTTTCTCTACTTTTTTGACCGTTTCTTCTTTGGCTACTTTAAGTTTTGGTTTTTTAGCCACCTTCACAACTTCTTTTTTAATTTTAGGAGCAGCTTTTTTGGCGGCCACTTTTTTATCAACCATATTATTTAATAATTAATCTTTTTATCATATTACTGCGCAAACGATTGTCTGGCAACATTTCGCGAACCGCTCGTTTTAGTACCCAAGACGGATTTTTGACCATTAGCTCTGATAATTTGCGTTCTTTGAGTCCACTCTGCCAACCAGAATAATGATAATATCTTTTTTGCGCTAATTTTTTGCCAGTCACTTTCATTTTGGCCACATTTAAGACTTCCACGATATCGCCACCATCTACATAAGGTAAATATCCTGGTTTGTGCTTGCCCCGCAACCAGGTGGCAATTTTGGTCGCTAAACGACCCAAGATTTCACCTTCGGCATCGACTTTATGAATTTTTCTAACAATTTTGGTAGTAGCCATAATATTATACTAATTCTATTTGAACTAATTTGGCGCCATCACCTTGGCGATAGCCTAATTTGATAATTCGAGTATAACCGCCATTTCTGTCTTTATAGCGTTCACCCAAGACTTCCATAGATTTCTTCACAGCATTTTTTTGCAAAAGTTTCTGGATCAAAACGCGACGAGAAGCCAGGGTTCCCTTTTTGGCCATAGTAATAAGTCTCTCCACGAGAGGTTTGACCGCTTTGGCTTTGGCCTCGGTAGTTTTAACTTTTTCGTAAATCAAAATACTTGAAGCTAAATTACGAAGCATTAACTCCCGCGGTTGTTTTAAGCGACCCAATTTTTTGGTCTTATTATTATGACGCATATTTTATTTCTTAATTTTTTTAGCTCTGGTTTTTTTCTCAGGAACTTCTTCAGCTTCCACCTCGGTAGCATCCGCCTCAACTTCGACAGCTAAATCAGCTGATTCCATTTCGGCTTGCTTAGCAATCGCTCCAGGAAGTAAAGCATTGAATTGTTCAATTAAAATATCAACAGATTGATTAAAAGCTTCAGAAAAATCGATAGTTCCATCAGTCTTGATTTGAATAACGAGTCTATCCCAATTGGTCATTTTACCAACACGGACATTTTCAACATTAAGGGACACGCCCAAAACTGGCGAAAAAATAGAATCGATTTCCATATAACCAATTTCTTTAGCTTCTTTTTTGTTGGCTTCAGACAATTGATAACCGCGACCAGATTTGACAAAAATTTCCATCTGTAAATTACCAGCTGGATCAGTAATATTGGCCAAAACTAAATCTTTGTTAACAATTTCCACTTCACTATTTAGGGATATATCACTAGCTTTGACGGTTTTCTTACCGGAAACTGACAATTCTAATTTGACTTCTTCTTCAGTAAAAATCTTGAGTCGAAGCTGTTTTAAATTCAAAATAATTTCCAAAACATCCTCTTTAACATTGGGGATGGCCATAAACTCATGGCTAGCTCCTTTGATTTTAACACCAACCACAGCCGCTCCCGGCAGTGAGGATAATAAAACACGACGCAAAGAATTTCCCAAAGTCATCCCATAGCCTGGAAATAATGGTTCGACCACTACTTTTCCGCTATCGGCTTCAACTCCGGCTTGAAATTCGATTTTTTTAGCTAAAGCTATTTTTTCCATATTAATTGACCGACCAGTTAGGCTACTCTGAGCCGAACTAGTAGATTATTTTGAATAATATTCAATAATCATTTGTACATTAATGTTTTGCACCAAATCATCTTTTTGCGGTTCGTGCAAAACTTTGGCGGACACTTCTTCTTTATTGAAATTCAACCAGGAAGGCAAATTGGCTTTTTGCATTTTGTCCGCTAAATCTCGGAAAAATTTGTTCTTAGAACTACTTTTTCTAATTTTGATAACATCGCCGATTTTAACAGCATAAGACGGAATATTAACTTTGCGACCATTAACCGTAAAATGACCATGATTAACGAGTTGTCTAGCCTGAGTGCGAGAAGCTCCCCAGCCCAAACGATAAATAGTATTGTCCAAGCGCATTTCTAACATTTTCAAAAAATTAACACCAGTATCACCCGTCTTCTTTTCGGCTTTTTGAAAAGTGAGTCTGAATTGTTTTTCTAAAATATTATAAATTCTCTTGGCTTTTTGTTTTTCCGCTAATTGCTGACCAAAATCGCTAAGTCTTCCCCGCCCTTTCGGACCATGAAAACCCGGCGGATAATTCCGCTTGACCATCGCACATTTAGGCAAATAACAACGCTCACCCTTTAGAAATAATTTTTCCCCGAGGCGACGACATTTTTGACATTTAGCATCTAATGATTTTCCCATATAAATATAGAATTAAACTCTTCTTGGTTTTTTCGGCCGGCAACCATTATGCGGTATCGGCGTCACATCTTTGATCGAAGAAACAATTAAACCGTTAGCATTGAGCGCCCGGATAGCTGATTCTCGACCAGTGCCTACTCCCGATACAAAAACTCGCACTTCTTCCAAGCCATATTCTTCTTTGGCTTTTTGCACAGCAATCTTGGTAATAATCTGAGCCGCATAAGGGGTAGCCTTTTTAGCACCCTTGAAACCAGCAAGTCCAGCACTAGCCCAAGAAATAATTTCGCCATTATTATCAGCCAAAGACAAAATAGTATTATTATAAGTAGCATTAATAAAAGCTTTGCCAGATTTCACCACCTTAACGGTCTTCTTCTTTTTCTTTTTGATTAGTTTCTTTTTGGCTCGAGCTTGTTTATTTTTTTCTAATTTTTGTTTGATTTCTTCCGGTAATTCTTGGTCCATAGCCATTAGTGACCCGGCACTCTCTTCTTCTTCGACTTCGGAGTCATCAAGATCAGCCAAAGGAATAGTTAAATCCTCGACCAGAGTCTCCTCTAAAATATCAGCTGGAGTAATTTCTTCAGTTTTTTTATTATCTTCAGACATATTTTTTAGGTTTTTTGAGCAGCCTTAGAGCGTCCAGAAGTAGCCGTCATTCTCTTATTACCTCTAACCGTTCGGCTATTGGTTTTAGTACGTTGACCTCTGACCGGCAAATGCTTGCCATGGCGATTACCTCGCCAACTATTAATTTCTTTTAAACGTTTAACATTGCTAAAAACTTCTCGACGCAGATCGCCTTCAACAGTATGTTGTTTTTCAATAATTTCTCTGAGACGATTGACTTCTTCATCGCTCAAGTCTTTGACGCGAGTATCTCGGCTGACTTTGGCTAAAGTTAAAATAGTTTGTGATTTTTTGAGTCCAATACCATAAACATAGGTCAAAGCGATTTCGACCCGTTTATCATTAGGAATAGTTACTCCGGCGATTCTAACTGCCATAATTTTTGGATATTTAAATATTAATTACCCCTGTCGTTGCTTATGCTTAGGATTTTTGCAAATAACATAAACTCGGCCCTTGCGACGGACCACTTTGCAATCTTTACAAATTTTCTTGGCACTAGCTCTAACTTTCATAATATTTTAAGTAATTTACAAACGATAAGTTACTCGGCCCTTACTCAAATCATAAGGACTGATCTCAACCCTCACCCGATCACCTGGCAAAAGTTTGATTTTATTAAGCCGCATTTTACCCGACAAATGAGCCAGGATTTCATGACCATTAGCTAAAGACACTTTAAAAGTAGCCGAAGGCATCAATTCTAGAACTTCGCCTTCGGTCTCAATAAAATCCTTAGCATCGGCGGTAGGCTGTTGGGAATTAGACATTAATCGTCAAAAAATGATTAAAGACTTAAAAAGCGTATGACTAATACGCCTTTTAGTCTAAATCAAAATTTTCTAATAAATTTAATATATTCAATAATAGTTTCATTATAAAGATGTTTCCTTGACCTGTCAAGGGGATACTAAGCAATTTTGTTAACCTCCATCTCTAAAGTAATTGAAAATTTCCGCTTGACAACTTTTTGAATTTCTTGGGCTAGGCTCAAAACCTCTTTGGCCCTAGCTCCACCCCGATTAATAATCACTAGCGATTGATAAGGATAAACCGCTACTTTTCCTTTGATTTTGCCCTTAAAACCAGCGTTTTCGATAAGCCAGCCAGCTGGAATTTTGACCATGGCTCCAGCCGAAAAAGACTTGATCTCTGGGAACTTGGCCAAAATTTTCTTGAACTTCGCTGGAGTAATTTCGGGATTCTTAAAAAAAGAACCAGCACTGGGAATTTCCTGGGGATCCGGTAGTTTGGAACGACGAACGGCCTTGACCGCTCTGAGAACATCTAAAGCTCTTGGCTTCTTGATGCCCTGCTCTTGTAAATAATCACTTAGAGCTCCATAGCCCAAGATAGGCTTAAATTTTTTAGAGAGCTTCAAGGTGACCGATAAGATAAAAAATTTGTTTTTCAATTTAGTTTTAAAAACAGAATGACGATAAGCAAAATCACAGGCTGACAAATTGAATTCTTGCACTTTTAGAGTTTTTAAATTTAAAGCGCTTAATTTATAAAAAACATCTTTCAATTCCACCCCATAAGCCCCAATGTTTTGCATCGGAGCCGCTCCGACTGTTCCGGGGATGAGGGCTAAATTTTCCAAACCATAATATTTGTTTTTGACCGTAAAGTCAACCAACTTTATCCAATCTTCCCCGCCCCCGACTGTTAAATAAATATTTTGGCCATTAATTTTAACCTGCTTCCCTTTGATTTCATTTTTGATAACCAAACCGCGAAACCCAGAGTCGGCAAACAAGACATTAGCCCCTCCGCCCAGGACAAAAATTTTTAATTTCTTGGCTTGAGCAAAGATAACCGCCTCCTTTAACTCCTCGACATTTTTGACCACCCCAAAATAATCAGCTGGCCCGCCAATCTTAAAAGTCGTATAAGGTGCTAATTTTACTTTTTTTTGGATGATCATAAATAATTTTTAAGCTTTTTTCAACAACCCCTGGCCAATTCGAAAAACATCCCCGGCGCCCATTAGTAATAATAACTCGTTCTTACTTAGATGTTTAGCTAAATAGCTTTCGGCTAATTGCAAATTTTTAAAATGCCTGACGGATTGCTTGATTTTTTTCTGTTTATTAAATTCTTTAATTTTTTTAACCAAGTCCACACTAGAAACTCCACCTTGTTTTTCTCGAGCCGAACCATAAATTCCTAAAATAATTACTTCGTCAGCCAAGGCAAAGCTCTGAGCAAAATCGGCCAAAAGCACTTTGGTGCGGGTATAAGTATGGGGATGAAAAACAACGATTAACTTTTTGTTTTGATAAAAACTTTTCACTCCCGAGAGAGCCGCTTTAATTTCGGTGGGATGATGAGCATAATCATCAATAATCAAAGCCCCCCGATACTTTCCTAAAATTTCCAATCGCCTATCCGCTCCTTTAAATCCCGCTAAATGTTTTTTAATTTTAACCATTGGCACTCCCAATTGAAGGGCTGAGACAATGACCGCCAAAGCATTAGAAATATTATGATCACCAGGAAGCAAAATAGAAAAAGAATCTATTTTTTTGTTCTGGCGCAAAACATCAAAACTCTGTCGACCATTTTTGGAACAAATATTAACCGCTCGGAAATCCGCTGGTGAATTAATAGCATAGCTTAAGACCCGCGCCCGAGTCTGTTTAATTATTTTTTTGATCTGTAAATCATCAAAATTAGCCGTGAGCCAACCCCGTCTTGGAATCTTGGCAATAAACTGAGTAAAAACTCGAAAATAATCATTTTTGGTTTTGAAAAAATCCGGATGATCATAATCAATATTATTTAAAACTACGGCCTGAGGCTGAAAATACTGAAATTTGTTTTGATACTCATCAGTTTCGGCTACAAATAGCTTAGAGCGACCAATCAGAGCCGAACCACTAAACTGATTGACTCTAGCCCCCACCAAAACACTCGGTGAAAGCCCGGATCTATCTAAAACATATCCCAGCCAAGCAGTGACCGTGGTCTTGCCATGACTACCGCAAACCGCTACGCCAAAATAATGATTAAAAAATTCTCCCAAGCCTTTGGCATAAACAATTACTGGAATTTTTGACTGTTTTTTAAGTAGCGCTAACTCAATATTATTTTGAGGAGTATAAGCCGATGAATAAATTACCAAATCAACACTCTCCGGAATATTTTTAATAGAAAATGGCGACAAAACTTTTATCTTAACTTTTTTCAAAACCGCATCAGTCATAAAAGATTCAGCATTGTCCGAACCAATTACTTTAAAACCTTTGGCTACCAAAAACTGGGCCAGCATAGTCATGCCCACACCCTTGATACCAATCATGTAAATGTTTTTGATTTTATGAAAATCCATATATTTTAATCGACGTCGCCCATTGATTGTAATTTGATCAACTTGGCATAAAGCCCACCCCGGATATCAGCTAACTCATAATGATTGCCAGACTCGACCACTTGGCCATTTTCTAAAACTACAATTTTATCAGCCATTTTAATAGTACTCAAGCGATGAGCAATCAAAATAAGAGTTCGATTTTTGGCAATCTTGGCCATGGCCTCCTGAATTAGTCTTTCACTTTGACTATCTAAGTTACTAGTGGCTTCATCAAAAATCAAAATCTTCGGATTAGCCAAAATCGCCCGAGCAATTCCCAAGCGTTGTCTTTGACCACCCGAAAGCTTGAGACCGCGCTCACCAACAATAGTGCGATAACCCTGATTAAGTTTATTAATAAATTCATCAGCATTAGCAATTTTAGCCGCGGCCTGAATTTCTTTTAAACTCGCCTTGGGATTAGCATAGGCAATATTATCCCGAACACTAGTATCAAAAATTTCCACTTCTTGCGGGACAATGGCCATAATTTTACGCAAAGCATATAGATCGTATTTTTTCAGATCCACTCCATCCAGCGACACCGAACCAGCTTGCGGGTCATAATGACGATAAATTAGCCGAGCAATAGTAGTTTTACCACCACCCGAGGGACCAACTAACGCCGTCACACAGCCAGCGTCAATAGTCAGATTAATATTGCGAATAGCGGGCCGATGGCTATTACTGTAAACAAACAAAGCATTGGTAAATTTTATTTGACCCTGAACATTTTTAGGTATAAGCGCCCCACTCATATTTTGCACTTCTGATTCGGTATTTAGCAAATTGAAAAAACGCTGAACTCCTTCTCGACCCTCCTCGAGACGATCATAAAAACGCGACAATCTAAACAAAGAAAAATAAGCTTTTTCGGTCAAAGTAAAAACAAAAACAAAAGTACCAATAGTAATTTGCTGACTATAAATCAACCAAATTCCCAACAGAATAATAGTGACGCGCCCCAAATCAATAATCAAATTACGAGTGAGAACGAAAGACAAAATCCGAGAGTATTCCCCCAGCTCATTACGCTGAATCATTCTTTTGATCTTTGTGAATTTTCCGACTTCTTGTTTCTCCTGCACAAATGACTGAACAGCATTGATATTCATAATCGCTTGGCCCATAACACCTGAAGCTATTTCATAATCTTTGTGCCGTTTTTTTCTAATTGGGTTCAAGACTCGATTGGCTCGATAAGTCACCCAAATAAACCAAGGCGTGAAAAAAATCAAAGACAAAGCCAAGGTCCAATTAACAAAAAACAAGACAACCAGAGTCACTATTAATTGCAGGGCGGTCGGAACCACCTCAAAAGACAAATTGCCTAGCAAATCAACAATTTTGGCCACGCCTCTTTCGATTTTTACCAGTCGCCCGCCAGTATTTTCTTTTTCATGATAACCAAGACTCAAAAACATTAGTTTGTCATGAGCCTGGGCTGGCAAATAATATTCGGCGTCAATTAATAATTTAAAAATTTTCTTATCCGTCAAATAGCCAAAAAAAGAGCTAAGTTGACTAGCCACTAAAAATAATAATACCAAAGCAAATAATTGATCTAAATTGGCCGGATCGAACTTTTGAAAACGATCAATGATCATTTTCAAAACATAGGGATTAATAATATTAACCACCTCAGAAATAACAATAAAAATCAGCAGGGCCTTGATAGCTCTTTGAGAGGGCGCCAGTATTTTCCACAAATTACGCCAAAAATTTGGCAATTTTTCCGGGGACTTCATAAAATTTATTTAACAATTCTTCGAATCTCCTGGGCGAGTGCCGTAGTACCAACTTTGATGGCCGAACCCATTTTGACTGCTAATTCTCTTCTCAGTAAATTATCGGCTAATAATTTCTTGAGAGTCTTGATAAAAATAGTCGAATTAAACTCGGGTTCAAAAAAAACCAAAGCCGCCTGACGAGTTTTGAAATAATTAGCATTGTCTTCTTGTTGCGAACCAGGAATCGGAATCAAAATAGCCGGTTTCTTAAAATAAACTAACTCACTCAAAACTCCCAACCCACAGCGAGACACTACCAAATCAGAGGCAGCTTCGATTTTCAAAACATCTTCGTGATCAATAAATTCCAGGAAACGATAATTAGGATGACTGGTTTTTCGAGCCTCATCATATTTGCGATGACCACCAATATGAACAATATTAAAAATAGCTGCTAATTCTTTCAAATTTTTTCTAACTAGTCGATTGATAAACAAAGACCCAGTACCTCCGCCGATAATTAATAGCAGTGGCCGATTGTCTGTAAAATCATATTCCTCCATGACTTCTTCTCGCAAACTAATTGGATCAAGCAAATCTATTTTACCAACTGGATTCCCGGTTAAAACCGCTTTGGACCCATAATCTTTCAAAGACTTGGTAAAAGTAACCGTGACCTCCCGGGCCACTTTGGCCATCAATTTGTTGGCTAGGCCCGGGCGAATATCTTGTTGATGAATCAAGACTGGCACACGCAAAAAATAAGCAGCGTAAGCCAAGGGGACGCTCACAAAACCGCCAGCTGACATGACTAGCGCCGGACGATATTTTTTAATCAGCCACAAAGACTTGCCAAAACCCATTGAAATTCTAAACAGATCCCAAATATTTTTAAACGACAGATAACGTCGCCATTTGCCGGCTGGAATAGTCAAAAAATCAAGCCCGGCCTCTTTCACCAAAGCTCTTTCTGGGCCCTGGCTGGTGCCGACAAATAAAAAACGATAATCTTTTTTGAGTTCTTGATAAATCGCTAAAAGTGGCGTGACCGGACCACCGCTCCCACCACCACTAAGAATTATTAATTTTTTCTTGTTTGTTTTAGACATGAGATTGTTTGGCGCCTGGCATCTGCTTGGCTTGCCGACTAATATTAGCTAGTATTCCCAGAGCCATCAGTAACGCCATAATAGCTGAACCGCCAGAGCTTACAAATGGCAGGGGCACCCCAGTCATGGGGATCAAATTAGTAGCGCCTCCGATATTAATAAAGGCTTGCCAAAATATCCAAATACCGATTCCTCCAGCCAAAAGTTTGCCAAAAAAATCCGGAGCTCTTTGCGAAATTAGCAGAGCCTGATAAAAAATATAAAAATATAAAAAAATTAAAGCTAGGCTAAATAAAAACCCGACTTCTTCCGCGACCACCGCAAAAATAGAATCACTCCACACTTCGGGGATATACATAAACTTTTGCCGACTCTCACCCAGTCCCCGACCAAAAAAACCACCGGAACCAATGGCAATCAGCGATTGATTCAATTGATAACATTTACCTTGGACATCACTAGCGGGATGCAAATAGCACTCAATTCTCTCCATCTTATTGGATTTCATAGAAACCAAAACTAGCACTCCCGCGACACATAAAATTACAATAACCAAAATATCCCGGGATCTTGTCCCAGCCAAAAAATAAACGCCCAGAGAAATTCCCCAAATAATCAAAAGCGTCCCTAAGTCTGGCTGTTTTAATATAAAAAAACTAATAATTATCAAAATGATCAAAAAGGGCCGGAAAGATTCACGTGAGTTGTTTAATTTATCTTTTTTGGCCGCCAGCCAAGCGGATAGATAAATCAAAAAACTTAGTTTGGCAAATTCCGAAGGCTGGATAGAAAAACCAAAAATATTAATCCAATTATGGGCCTTATTATAACTAGCTCCTAGCCCCGGAATAAACACCACCAACACCAAAGCCAAGGTTAATATCAAAAAATGCAAACCCCATTTCTCTAGACGGTGATAATCGCTTCGCGATAAAAAATAGAAAAAAACCAAACCAATCAGCAAGCTGAGCATTTGTCTTTTCAAAAAATACAAACTACTGCCACCCTTCAGATAGCCAGCTACCGAAGAAGCGCTAAATAGCAATATTAAACCAAACAAAATCAAGAGCCCAGTGGCTACAAGTAATCTTCGATCAATCGGATGCAGTTTAGGATATATCTTTTTGACAGCCATCATAAATCTTAAAACTTATTATCCAAAATAAAAATCAGTAGCCCGGTCCCAGCGACCACCGCTGAAATCAACCAAAAACGCATGACAATTTTGGCCTCGCTCCAGCCAATCGCTTCAAAATGATGATGAATGGGTGAAGATAGAAAAACTTTTTTATGCCTAATTTTTTTGGAAATCATTTGAATTAAAGTACTGAGCGATTCAACCACAAAAATAAAACCAATGAGCGGCAAAATCAAAACATTATTAGTAAGGAGAGCAATAATTCCTAGCGTTACGCCCAAACTCATCGCCCCAGTATCACCCATATAAAAGCGCGCCGGCGGAATATTGAACCACAGGAAAGCCAAAAGCGCCCCAATAATTACCGCGCAAAAAGTGGCTAGATCATAACGACCCATAGCAAAAGAGATGAAACCATAGGCGGCAAAAGATACTAGAAGTGTCCCGCCAGCTAGCCCATCGAGTCCATCGGTTTGATTGACCGAAAAAGCGGTAGCCACAATGACTAAAATAAAAATAGGAATATACCAAAGACCAATTTCTAAATTACCAAGGAATGGCACATGAATAACCGTCCAATCCAGTTTGAAATAAAACCACAAGGCTCCGATTAGAGCAATGGCCGTATAAATTAGTAAGCGATGTTTCATTTTGAGCCCACCGCCACCAAGCATTCCTCGGCCCGAGATATCCAACCAATCATCAAACAAACCAATTAAAGCCGTGGCAATTAGGGCCCCCAAAGGCAATAAAGTTTCTTTTTGAGACAAAAAATTGAAACTTCGAAAAATATCAAAAGGAAATAAATAGCTGAGAAAAGAAAAAACCAAAATCAAAAAGAGCAAGGTGCCCCAAATCAAAATTCCCCCCATTGTTGGAGTGCCAGCCTTATGAGCATGAAGCCCACTAAAAACCGGGGTGTTTCCGCTATTTCTAATCTTTTTCCCTAGTTTATATTTGTACAAAAAATGAGTAAGCGCTGGGGCTACCAAGATAGCAAAGACAAAAGCTAAAGTACCAAAAATTAAAATCTTGATAACATAGAAATCCAACATAGATTTAACGGAAATTAATTAAATAGATAGTCGCCGTAGCGATAATTAATAACAAATTTACAAAAGCAGTGCTAGATAATAACCAATGAGCGCAAATTTTAAAATTTTTATTTTTAATAAGTAATCCGGTACTAATTAAGTTGATAATTAATAAAACCAGACCAAAAAGTGGATTCAAAAAGAGTCGTGGCCTCTGACCAACCAAGTCAATCCCAAAATCAGTATTATAATGCAGCACGGTCAAATTATCGCCAATCGCTCTGTAAATAAAAAACATGGCCAGCCAATTCAAAATATTTAAAGCCAAGGCAATTAGTAAATAAAAACGCCAAGTTTTAGTTAACCAAATACTTCGGCTGGCTGATTTAAACTCGGCTAGTAGCTCGGTTCTTCCCAACATATATTTTTTAGATTATACTGTCATTCTAGCATATTTTTAAATAATTCCAAACAATGCTATAATAACGCCAAAGACCAACAAATCCATGAAAATATCCATTATTATCCCCGCTCATAACGAAGCGGCTCATATCAGTTCGGTTTTAGATCAAATCAAAACTTTGGGGCTAGAAATTATCGTGGTTGATGACGGTTCTAGCGACAAAAGCTTTGAATTAGCTAAAGCTAGTGGAGCCCTGGTTTTGCGCCATATTATTAATCGCGGTCAAGGAGCAGCGCTGCGAACGGGCACCAATTATGCCCTAAAAAACGGTGCCGATATTATCGTTCATTTTGACGGCGATGGTCAATTTAGAGTTCAGGATATTCCAATTGTTATCCAGCCCCTAATCGACAATCAAGCTGACGCTGTATTTGGCTCCCGCTTTTTAGGAGCTAGTAATATGCCGGGATTCAAAAAAAATATTATCATGCCTCTGGCTAGACTGACTAATCGTTTATTTTTTGGTATCAAAATGACTGATCCCCAAAGTGGTTTCCGGGCCCTCAACAGAAAATCAGCGGAGCTGATTAAAATTGACAATGACGGCATGGCCCATTGCAGTGAAATTCTAATTAAGGCTCATAAGAATAAATTACGAATTATAGAAGTTCCCATTGTGGTTACGTATCACGAATTTGGCCAAAAATTTTCCGGTGCTTTCAAAATTTTGATCGATTTATTTTATAAAAATATAATTAATTAATATGCTTCAACAATCCATTGCCCTTATCATTATCGCTATTTTTGTTTGGCGCTTAACGGTTATCCGCAAAACTAGCCAGCTCAGTCGTAACGAGTTTCGTTTTTGGCTAAGTTTTTGGATAGTTTCTGCCTTGGCCATCATCTTTTTAAAAGATATTGATAAACTCACCTCCCTGTTGGGCTTTTCTAGTTCCGGTATCAATTTCTTATTATACTTAGCTATCATCATCCTCTTTTATTTAATCTTTCGTCTGCGTCTGCAAATTCTCAAAATGGATCGCGATATTAGCCGACTAGTAGAAAAAATTGCTAATCAAGAAATGAGAAAATAAAAAAGACTACCCGAAGATAATCTTTAAAGTACTAATAAAATTTGGCCTCATTGTTCAAATTTGACTTTAAGGCTATAAAAATTCCAGCGACTACCTGGTAGTTGGCCGACCTTAAACACAATAAAGTGCAAATGATCCCTATCAGTCCAACCAGTTTTCCCAACCCTAGCAATAACCTGACCTCTTTTGACATAATCATTGCGCTTTAAGCCAAGCTTTCTAACTGAAAGTTCGGCCAGATGGCAATATTGGGAATATTCGCCATTGTCATGACGGATAGTCAAAAAATTCAATTTTTCAGCGAACTCTTCGGTAGGGCCCCATTCATTAAAATTTTCAAGCACCTGAATTATTTGTCCATCACGAGCTGCCAAAACATCGGTGCCATCAGGCACCAAAAAATCAACCGCCCATTTATAAGGGCTCAAATGCGAAGCCGGGCTTCGATCAGCAAAATAAGGACCAATCCGATAAAGATCGCTGTCAGGAATACCAACGGCCAGCTCAGCACCGGAAGTCAAAAAATCTTGATCAGTTGGCAAAGGAAATCCATAAATATTATGGGTACTTCCCTGATCCCAGATTGGGCTACTATTTAGCCTTTTTAGGTCATCCATTTCGTTCATATACTACTTATTTTAAAGTTAATGTGAAGTTACTATTAAAAAATCAATATAACATAGCTAAAAAGTCTAATCAATACTTGAAAATATAGACCTGACCGCTACCGATTTCATAAAATTCCTGGGTAGTGGTTTTTAGTTTGGCCAAACGAATGTCAAAATCCGACCAATAACGATTCAAAACTACATAGACAGTGGGCACATCAATTAAACTTTTGACCTCGGCGATTGACTCGACACTCGAATTATCAATCATTTGCAAATAATAATTATACAATTGATAATTATTGGGCGAAGAATAATAAAACAAACCATTATAATATTTTTTGAACCCAAACTCTGCAATCGCCATAGCACTCACCTGTTGGTTGGCCAAAACGATATAATCACTGGCCCCGGCATCACTAGCAATGAAATTAACCGCCTCAATGTCAGCTTGAGAAGAACTAAAACCATGACTATTATAATAATGATCAAAGCGCGGATAACTTAAATATAAAGAAATAGTAATAAGTAGCGATCCAAAAATTAATAAAATTAGACGAATCAGTGGTTCCTGCTGAAAAACCAAATCTTTTATCTTTTTTAAAGACAGGGCTAAAAGTGGCAACCAAAAAATCAGGGCAATAACCAAAAGCCGAATGCTATAACCACTATCTACTCGGCCAAAACTAAAAGGCCAAACAAAATTGACAGTGAACAAATACGACAGGAATGATCCTAGCCCTAAAAATCCCAAAGTTATCAGCGATTGACGGGGATTCTTGATAAGCAATATTAGCGCCAAAATCAAAAGCGCCAAAGCCAAATAAAAATAATTAAAGCCAAAAAAATAAATGGTATTTAAAAATAAATTCTCCGAACCCGCCACTCTAAAAATTGGCCAATTATAATTAGCGAGCGCCAGATGCCAACTAGGTTTGGTAGCCAAATAAATTAGGGCTGGTCCAGAAACTAGATTAATACCAGCTATCGCTGACCAAGCCCAAGGTGAGCGCCAGACCACTATAAAAACCAGAAGTAGGGCCGGCCAACCAGCTAGAGGATGAATGAAAAAGGCTGATAAGGCAAAAATTATCAAAAAAACATTCTTTTGATAATTACGTTTGCTAAACAATAAAACACTCAAAAGCAAAAAAAGATAAGCCAAATTTTGGGGAGCAGTCATGATAAAAATAGCCAACGGAATCGCCAACAAAATTATCGGCAGCAAATTAGAATTAAAAACTCGCCGAATCAGCGGTGGCAAGGTCAAAGCAGCCAAAACCGGGAGTAGCCAAATATCTATCAAATGAAGAGGCCAGCGAAAAATTTGATGCAAGATTAATTCCAGTCCATATTGACCAGCATAATAAAAAGTTTTGGGCTGAAGCGACCCATTTTGCAAAATCTCTTTAAGAGCGGCTTGGTGAATAAAAGGATCATAGCCATAGCCAATCTTATAAATAATCACGGCCACAGAAAAACTCAGTAAATAATGAAGAAAAGTCAAAAACCTCTGACCACGAGTCAGAAACAAAAGCCCGGTGCTCAGACCATAAAGTCCAAAAAAATAAACCGGCACAACTTGCCAAGGTGTCGGGAGCGGTCCAGTGGCCTGGTGTCGAAATAAGACCAAAATCATTAGTGCCCAAAGAATCAAATAAACTGCCCCGGCTAGCATTTGCCAGGGCTTAAGTCTGGGTGTTTCCAATTGCTTGGGCAAGTCAGACGTGATAAAATAAATTAGACAGCCAAAAGTGATCAGAGCCAGCAAAAAGGCCAGCCAAAGACCCAAGGTATTTAACTGATAAACCTGATAAACCAGACCACCAAAAATAGCCAAAAGGCCAATAAAGGCTGGCAATAAATAAGGCCCCAGATTTCTAATTTTATTTAGCATATTATTATCATAACAAACCAATGAAGATTGCTCAAATCGTTTGTAGCTACCCCCCATATTCTGGTGGCATTGGCCAAAGCGCCTATCGTCTTTATGAGTCTCTAAAAAACACGCACAGCGTTAAAAACTTTACTTTGAGCTCACCGGAATCAAATGCCAAACCAAGTCCTGACACGATTTATCTCCGTCCCCTTATTCGTTATGGCCATGGGGCTCTCAGTCTTTCTCTATTTAAACACTTAAAAAACTTTGAGGTTTTGTATTTTCATTACCCCTTTTTTGGAGCTGATTTTGTAATTTGGCTTTACAAAATTTTTCATCCCCAGCAAAGATTATTCATCCATTATCATATGGACAGTCCCCAACTAGCGGGAATTCTGAAAATACTCAGCTGGCCTTCAAAACTAATCAGAAATTCCCTGCTCAAAAAATCTGAAATAATCGTGACGGCCTCACTGGATTATATTCAAAACAGCCAAATCAAAAACTTTTATCATAAGTACCCCAGCAAATTTCAAGAGATACCCTTTGGCATAGATATCAATAAATTTTATCCCCTGGCTAACAAAAACAATTCGATCAAAAAAATTCTATTTGTTGGTGGATTAGACCAGGCTCATTACTTTAAAGGAATTGATATTTTGCTTTTGGCTTTAAGTAAAATTACTAATTATAAATGGGAAATGATTATCGCTGGCGGTGGCGATCTACAAGCCAGTTATGAACAATTAGCCACAGAATTAAAAATAGATAAATCAATAAAATTTTTAGGAAAAATTCCCAATGATGAGTTGCCTCAAATCTTCCGGCAAGCTGATTTTTTTGTTTTACCATCAATTAATTCTCACGAAGCTTTTGGTATAGTTTTGATCGAAGCCCTATCTAGCGGGCTAGCCCTAATTGCCTCCCGACTCTATGGGGTGCGTTCAGTATTTACTGATGGCGTCGAGGGTTATCAAGTAAAGCCAGGAGATGTCAGTGATTTGGCCGACAAAATAACTCAAATGCTCAGAAACTCCGAAGACCAACTAAGGAATATGGGGCTACAAGCCAGGGCCTTGGCCGAACAAAAATACGATTCTCAAAAAATAAGCAGACAATATGAAAATTTGTTTAATAAATAATTTATATTTTCCTTGGGCTCGCGGTGGGGCTGAAAATGTAGTCAAAACCACCTACCTAGAACTAGCTGGTCTAGGTCATGAAGTTTTTCTAATTAGCACTAGGCCCAAAAAACAAACCCCGCCCGAAATTAGTGATCCCTTTACCTATTATCTATCTTCTAATTATTATAATCTGTCTAAAAAGACAGTGCTTTATCGTTTTTTTTGGCAAATTATTAATTTAGTAAACTTAAAGAAATATTATCAAATCAAACGAATCCTCAAAAAAGAAAAACCGGAATTGATTATTAGTAACAATTTGATGGGCCTCGGACTAATTAGCTCTCGTCTACCTAAAAAATTAAAAATCAAACACGTCCATATTTTGCATGACCTGCAATTACTGCATCCCAGCGGATTAATTTTTTATAAGCGAGAACAAATTTTAGATTCTCTCTGGGCTCGCATGTATCAGACCAAAACCAAAAGGATAATTAATACTCCTGATCTGATTATTTCCCCTTCTCGCTGGTTAATGGAGGAGCATCTTCAAAGAGGCTTTTTTAAAAACTCCAAATTAGAAATTTTAGAAAATCCGATTAGCCCCTCAACCGCAACTCCCAACATTCAAACCGAAGAAGATAGATGGCCCAGCCAAAAAATTTGGCAATTTCTATTTGCCGGCCAAATTGAAGAGCATAAAGGAATTATCTTTTTAATAAATACCTTGAAAAAATTAAACCGCGATGATTTTCTCTTGACCATTATCGGGGATGGCTCCAAATTAGAAGAAGCCAAAGAGCTAGTGGGCGATAGTCGTCATTTTGCCTTTCTGGGATTTAGAGCCAATAACGAAGTCCAAAAATTAATGGCCAAAAGCGATGCCCTCATAATTCCCTCACTGGTTTATGAAAATTCCCCCACGATTATTTATGAAGCTCTAGCTAATAATCTAATAACCATTGGAGCCAAAATCGGAGGCATCCCCGAGCTAATTAGCAAATACGGCGGACTACTTTTTGAACCAAGCGACTCCTACGATTTACTAACTCAAATCAAACATCTCTTAAATAATTTCTCTCAAATAAAAAAAGACTTCCCCAAGGAGGAAATCTCTACCGGCTACGCCAAAAAAATAATACAACTCATAAATCAAAATTAAAAAGAAGTCATATTGACTTCTTTTTTGGAATAATGATTGTTTTTTTTATTTCTTCTTTCGCTCCGCTCCCATACTCCCAATATTAGGAGTATGGGAGCGGGAAATAAAAAAGAAGCGATTAAGCTTCGATTTTAATACAAAACCTTAGACCGCTTTCAATTAATCCCCCATAAACATAAAGCCCACCTTCACCCCTTTATCAAAGGATTCTTTGAAGGCGTAGAAGGATTCCAGGAGATCACCGTTATAATTAAAAATGCGGACATGGGGAGCGCCACCTGGACCAACACCAGTAATGAGCTCGGCTCGACCGTCATTGTTGATATCACCACTAGCCAAATTCAGGCCATTTAAAAAATTGTCATTATAGGCCAAGAAAGATTTTTGCAGTTTTCCTTTGTCACTAAAAATTTTAATTTGAGGAATCATCTGACTCATCGGGGCTACCGCTATTTCATCGGCCCCATGATTACTTAGAGCGCTAAAATTATCTACCGCCACCTTGACTCCGCCCTTAAATTTTTTATCAAACACAAAAAAACTACCGAGTTTTTTGCCCGCCGTATTAAATATTTTAATTTCTGGCGCCCCACCGACAACGGGAGCCAAAACAATCTCCATCGACCGATCATTATTGATATCCCCGGCGGAAATATTAAAACCCTGATAAACAGTTTTTTTATCCGCCCAAAAAGAAGTCAAAAGTTTCCCTTGCCAATTAAAAATCTTAATCTGCGGAGCTCCGGAAAATTCTGGGGCTGCAATTATTTCTAATTTATTATCATTATTAATATCCGCCAGAGCAATAGAGACTCCTCCGCGAAAACCTCTATCAAAAGCTAAAAACTCCGATAATTTCTGACCCTGATTATTAAAGACTCTAATTCGTGGTTCAGAGCCGTAAGAATTGGCCACCACCAATTCTCCCTGCCGATCATAATTGACGTCACCGGATAAAAAATTTAAATCACCTCGTTCTTTGCTGGTCATAGTCACTAGAGTACTAGTGCTGCTACCATCACGTTCACTTAAATAAATTTTATTGTTGTGACTATCAAAACGATTAAAACTAGCTAGTGTATTTAAAGCGTAGGGGCTAGTCAAAACTTTGGCTTGATAATCCTGGAGCCTATCGAGCGCCCAATTCACTGCGCTACCGACATTGATTCGACCGCTACCTAATTGTTTGACGTATTTAGGATTTAAGGCGTCAATATTATCACTACTCTTGAGCAAAACATTTACCAAATCATAACGAGTCAGATGGGGATTAGCTGCTTTGACCAGAGCCAAGGATCCAGACACCACCGCAGTAGCCATAGAAGTTCCCGACCAATATCCATCGTAATAATTATTAAACTCAGCATTAGGCAAATAAGGATTATAATAAACAGTACTAAAAAAACTAATGCCCGGAGCAGAAATATCCACGCAATTAGAACCATAGCTAGAAAAAGGCGCTTTTTGATCAACCGCATCAGTAGCGGCGACCGCCATTACCAAATCTTCGCCATTGTCACCAACATAGCAAGCTGGGTACAATGGTTTTTCATTCAAATTCGTTCCGTTACCAGTCTCATCATCATTGCCGGCTGCGGCAACCACAATCACTCCTTTTTGATAAGCGCGAATTAAAGCTAAACGCAAAGATTCACTATAACTAGGCCCCACAAAACTCAAGTTAATAATATCAGCGCCATTATTGATAGCGTAATCTATAGCTCTCACCACATCACTGACTCGCCCCTCTCCGCGACTATTTAGAGCTCTCAGTGGCATGATCTGGACATTCCAAGTCAGACCAGCGACTCCTTGATTATTATTACCAGAGGCTCCAATAATACCAGCCACCATAGTGCCATGATCAAGTCCAGTACTGGTATAATCTATACCTGGTTTAGGACTAGGATCAGAAGACCCAGCTACAAAATCCCAGCCATGATAATCATCAACAAAACCATTCCGATCATCATCAATATCATTATTAGGATTTTCCTTAGTATTAGTCCAAATATTACCCTGCAAATCTGGATGAGTAATTTGAGTCCCAGAATCAATCACCGCCACAATCACATCTGGACTAGAGTTGACCTTGTTCCAAATCTCGCCAGCGCGCACCCTGGTCAAATACCATTGATTTTGATAATAAGTATCGCTCGGCGAAAAAGCCGCTAACAAATTTTGGAGCGGTAAAAAAATTAGAGATATTAATACAAAAAATAAGACTGTTTTTTTCATAGCCTCTTCATTTTAGCACAAAATATTAGAGAGATAAAATTAGATTCAAAGTCTCCTGAGCCGATCTCTGCCAACTAAAACTCTTGGCCCGCTGATAACCCCTGGCCACTAGCTCCTCGCGAGCCAGATCACTGGTGAGAGCCTGAAACATCAAATCAACCAATTCATACTTATTATCTTTAGGAAAAAACCAAGCCGCCTCCCCAGCTACCTCTCTGAGAACTGGGATATCGGAAGAAATCACGGGCACTCCACTGGCCATAGCCTGCAAAACCGGAATACCAAAACCTTCGTGCCGAGAAGGAAAAACAAAAACTCTAGCTCCCTGATAAATAGCCGGCAAATCAATTTCTGGTATCCAACCCATAATAATTACTTCTCGATTCAAATTATATTCTTCAATTACGTATTTAAGTTCATCATAACCATAACCAGCCAGCCCAATTAATAATAATTTTTCTCTAATTTCAGGATATTTTTCTTTGAGCAAAGCAAAAGATTCAATTAGCAATTTGATATTTTTCTTTTTTTCCAAACGTCCGACATATAAAATATATGGAAAGCCCAAACCATAATTGTCCAAAACTCGAGCAATCTTTTCGGACTCCAATTTTTGACAATAATCCTGGTTGTAACCATTATAGACCACAGAAATTTTGGACTCATCAGCCTTATAAACTCTAATTAGCTCCTGTTTAGTAAATTCGGAAACGGCAATAATTCTCTTAGCGTGCCGAAGAGCATAACGAGTAGACCAATCTAAATAATCAGTGGCCTCGTATTTGAAACGACCTCGAGTCAAAAGGGCGTGATGTTTGATTAGAGAAATTAAAATTTTTTTCAAAAAAGGCCGAGCGCTCTTTTTTTTGATAGAATCATCGTAAACTATTTTTTCGGTTTTAAAGGCAATATCATGAATGGTAGTGATAGTTTTCTTAGGTCTAATTAGTGGCAGAGAGTGAGCCGGCACAAACAAAACCTTAGGCGGATGAATTAGCATTTCCCAAGACAAACGTCCTAGAGTCCAAAAAAAAGAAAATGGCCAATGCAAAATTTTGGCCTGAAAATTTGAATGCCCATCAACAATAGCTTGTAAACTAGGTTCCAAGGGCTTATCAACATACAGAATGTAATTATTCTGCTTATCCAAGTCAGCCAAATTCTGAATTAGATAGAAAGAATACCATTCAGTACCCGTCTTAAATTGACGATTAGCCCTGGAAGCATCAATACCAATTAGCATATTATTTAGTCGCTAAAATACTACGTTTATAAGAGTCTAAATTGTCCAAAGCAATACCAGTGCCTTTGGCTACACACAAGAGTGGATCATCGGCCACAAAAGCACTCACTCCAATAGCTTGAGAAAAAAGTTGGTCAATATTTCGAAGCAAAGCGCTCCCACCGGATAATACAATTCCCTTTTCAATAATATCGGCCACGAGTTCCGGCGGAGTCTGTTGTAAAATCTTTTTAGTAGCATTTAAAATTTCTTCCAGTTCACTTCGAATAGCCTCGGTGACATCATCGCTAGTAACGGTAATAGTTTTGGGTAGTCCAGCCAAAACATCTCGACCGTTTATCTCCATGCTTAATTTTTCATTTTTTGGCAAAAACAAAGCCGAACCAACCTTGATTTTAATATCCTCAGCCGTTCTCTCGCCAATCACTAAATTATGTTTCTTTTTGATATATTCTAAAATAGCTAGATCAAAACGATTACCGCCAACTCGTACTGAAGTTGAAGACACAACACCACCCAAGGAAATAACCGCCATCTCAGCCGTACCGCCACCCATATCAATAATCATATGACCAGTGGCCGAAGAAATTGGAATGTCTGCGCCAATAGCCGCAGCCACTGGCTCTTTGATTAGATAAGCCGCCTTGGCCCCAGCGGCTAGAGTCGCCTCAATCACTGCTCGTCTTTCAGTGGAAGAAATTCCGGCTGGCACCGCTACCATAACTTCTGGTCGAAACAAACGAACTCCACCCAAAGTCTTGTTAATAAAATAACGAATCATAGCCTCAGTGGTTTTATAATCAGCAATTACCCCATCTTTAAGTGGTCGTAAAGCCACAATTGTGTCCGGAGTTCGGCCTAACATATCCTTGGCTTCATTGCCCACAGCCAAAATCTTACGATCATCTACTGAGACCGCCACCACTGATGGTTCATTAATAACTACGCCTCTTTTGGGCAAATAAACCAAAGTATAAGTTGTTCCGAGATCAATCCCGATGCGTTTGATTAACATAGGTTCATATTAACTAAAAAAAATGGAAAAATCAATCCGGCTCTACTCCTTTCTGAGGGCTTCCACTGGCTCCATTTTGGCGGCTCTTTTGGCTGGATAGACCCCAAAAGCGATACCAAAAATAAGAGCAAAAGAAAAAGAAATAATATAAGCCTTGATCGGCACACTAAACACCCAATCCAAACCAAAATAACGAGCCCCCAGGGCCAAGAGAAAAGAAATAAGAGTACCCAAAATCATCCCAGTGAGTCCACCCACCACCGAAATAACCACTGCCTCGGTCAAAAACTGCCCCATGATTTGCGAATAATTTGCCCCCACCGCTTTGCGCAGTCCTATTTCCATCGTCCGTTCACTCACAATCACATACATCACATTTAAAATCCCGACCCCACCGACTATAAGAGAAATAACCACAATGGCTAAAAGCAACCAAGTAATCGCCGAAGTCACTGTATCTAAAATTTTCATCATGTCCGCCATAGTCGAAACTCGAAAATCATCTTTGATCGGATCACTAATATTATGATTGAGACGTAAAATCTCTCTAATTTGCTCAGCGGTATTAGCAGAGTCACCAACATTATAAACTTGCGAAACAAAATAAGAAACATAATCAACCCCCATTAATTTTTTTTGCAGGGTTCTAATCGGCAAATAAACAAAATCATCAAAATCCATACCCATTACCGCGCCCCTTTCTTTGAGAACGCCAACAACTCTAAATTTTTCTTTTCGGATAGTTATATATTTATCCAAGGCTTCTGAATCACCAAATAATTTATCTTTCATTTTGCTACCCAAAACTACTACTGATGACAGAGCCTTGTCTTCCTCATCGCTAAAAAAACGGCCCTCGGCTATTTCTATTCTATCAATGTTAATAAAAGACGCACTCACTCCGGACATAAAAGCCTTGCGATCCTGATCTAAATAACTCACTCGTTCCTGACTCATAATCGAAGCATAAGCCCCTGAAACATTAGAAAGTTTTTTGACATCTTCCATGTCACTAATCTTTAGTGAAGTCACCTGAACTCCTTCGGCCAAATTAGAAGAACTTTGGCTATCACCAGCCGCGCCCTTTTTATTGGTCGGCACTTTTACTTCAGTTTGAATAATATCAGTACCAAAGGACTCCACCTGAGAAACTAGTAGTCCGCGCAGGCCGGCCCCAGCCGAAAAAACAATCACTACACTAGAAATACCAATCACAATACCCAGCATCGTCAAAATCGTCCGTAATTTATTAGAACGCATTGACCGCAGAGCTAATTTTAGATAATCAAAAATAGGCATAAAATATTACTCGTAATTTAAGGCTTCGACTGGGTCTAATTTGCTAGCTGAAATAGCGGGATACAAACCAAAAATAATTCCGACTGCCGCCGAAACAATTAAAGCCAAAATTATAGAAAAAGGCGTAATAATCCAAGAATAATGATAACCTAAATAATTGACCAACAAATATACGAGAAAAGAAACAATTATTCCACCGAGCACCCCAATAATACCACCAATTAAGGTCATGGTGGCTGATTCCAACAAAAATTGCATTCGAATATTTTGATTATTGGCGCCGACTGCTTTACGCAGTCCAATTTCTCTAGTTCTTTCACTAACGCTAATAAGCATAATATTCATAATCCCGATTCCCCCAACTATCAGTGATATGGCGGCCATGGCTATCAAAAAATATTTCAAAGCATCGGTGATCGAAGTAACCATATCCAAAGCTTGAGCCATTGACCTTACTGAAAAATCATCATTAGCACCGCTAAGATCGCTAATATTATGCCGCTCTCTGAGCAAACTTTCGGTTTCAGAAATAACATAATCAACATTTTTATCAGCATCGACTTTGATTCTGATATAGCCCAAATAATCGACTCCGGTAATTAATTTCTGCAAAGTAATAATAGGTAAAATCACCTGATCATCGTAGTTTTGAAAAGCGACTTGGCCCCTAGGCTTCATTACCCCAATTACTTCAAAGACCTGGTTTTTAATTTTGATTCTCTGCCCCAGAGCTTCGGAATCGCCAAACAATTCAGTTTTGACCGTTGAACCTAGTACCACCACTCGAGACAAATTTCTTTCTTCATCACTAGTAAAAAAACGACCAGCTTCCAAATCACCGCCATCGACGCTAAGATAATCAGCAGTGGTACCGTTTAAATTAGTGTCATAGGAATTATCTCGATAGCTTAAAGTAGCGACTCCTCGACTATAACCAGAAGCGGCCACCACATTGGGCAATTTCTTGATAGCTTCTAAATCACTAAAATTCAAAGTGGTAATGACCACGCCCATCACCGAAGTCGGCGGACCATTGCTTTCCGATTTCCCGGGTAAAACTCCGACCAAATTACTACCCAAACTTTTTATTTGATCCAAAATCAGACTTTGCGCTCCAGCTCCGATAGACATAATTAGAACTACAGCTCCGACTCCAATAATAATCCCGAGCATAGTTAAAAAGCTTCTGGCTTTATTGGCCAGAAGAGCAGCAACCGACATCTTCACCGATTGAGTTAGAGATATTTTCATAATTATTTCAACATTTCTCCATCATGAGCGATACGCCTGTGGGCCACTAAGCGATCATCGATAATTTCGCCATCTTTTATTTTGATAATCCTTTTGGCATGTTCGGCTGTATAGGTTTCATGCGTAACTAAAATAATCGTGTTCCCTTCATTATTGAGACGTTGCAAAATTTCCATGACCTGCAGACCCGACTTGGAATCTAAATTTCCAGTTGGCTCATCAGCAAAAATAACCGAAGGTTTATTAACTAGAGCTCGAGCAATAGCCACCCGCTGTTTTTCACCACCAGAAATTTGATTAGTGTAATAATTAAGACGATGCCCCAGGCCCACACTAGTTAAGACTTCTATCGCTCGGTGATCATGATCGGCTTTATGAGTTGAATACAATAGCGGTAATTTTACATTCTCTAAAACAGTTGTTCTGGGAAGTAAATTGAAAGATTGAAATACAAAACCAATTTTTTTATTACGAAACGAGGCCAGCTCGTCATCATCCATTTTAGAAACATCGTGTCCATCTAGCAAATAATTTCCATCACTGGGACGATCGAGGAGACCCAAAATATGCATCAGCGTCGATTTACCGCTACCTGATGGCCCCATAATAGAGACGAACTCACCCCTCTCAATACTAAAAGTCAGCCCCCGCAAAACCGGAGTGACAATTTCCTCACTGTGATATTCTTTGATTAAATGGCGAACATTAATTAGCATAAATTAGGATCCGGCCTTAATAGAGATGACAATCGGATCACCCTCTTTGACTTGATTAGAAATAATTTCGATCATTCCTTCATCTCCAGAAAGACCAAGCTCTACTGGAATTTCTTGATAATTCTTATCATCAGTCATCACTCGCAAAATATGGCTATCATTTTTATCAACAATCGATCGGCGCGGAACCATGAGCACATTGTCCTTGGTAGCGGTGCTAATAGTGACATTAGCAGTCATGCCCTCCTTAACATCCTTGAGATAATCAGCAGTATCAGTCAGTTTTACTTTGACCTTATAATAAGTCACTCCTTGAATAATGGTTGAGGCTGGTTCAATGAAATAGACTATTCCATTAAACTTTTTGGCTTCGCCAAAAGCGTCAAAAGTAATAGTCGCCTGATTATTTAACTGCAACTTGGAAATATCTGACTCTGAGATATCGATTTCAATTTCAAAATTATTTTCAGTAATCATGCTCAACGGCAATTTGGCGCCGCTCAACTGCTCGCCAATATCATAATTAATCTTAGAAATCTGCCCATCCATTGGGGCTTTCAAAATATTGTCACTAATTTGTTTGCGAATCAAACTAAGTGCTGAATTCGCCTGATCTACTTGAGCCTGAGCCAAAGACAAATCTTCACTACGCGCTGGGGTCCGCACTTTGTTTAATTGAGTTTGAGCCAAATCCAAAGACTCCCGGGCATTATCCATTTTGGCCTTAGACAAAGCAATTTGCTGATTGCCACTAATTTGGGCGGTGGCTAGAGCATTCCGAGCGTTAGAAGTAGCGTCTTGCAAATTGGCCTGAGCTTGTTTCAGGGCATCGCTAGCTGAGGCAACGTTGTTGCTATAAGTTAATAAAGAATTGCGAAAATTATAATCAGCAGTTTGCACGGCTGAAATAGCCACATTGACCGCGGTTAAATGAGTATTCACATTAGTCTTATAAATATCTAATTGAGCTTGCGTGAGACCAGAAGACGGCACACTATTTTCTAAAACTCCAAAAGTAGCATTAACCGTTTTATAAGTGCTATTAAGATAAGCCGAGACCGCCGAAACCGCCTGGCTATAATCGTTACCCGAAGAAGCTTGAGCCTGAGCCAAACTAGTTTGCGCTGGAGCTTTTAGGGCCATCGCCTGAGTATAATAAACCTGGGCCGAATCTAAAGCGGCTGAGTTTTTAAAACTCAAATAATTTTTAATGCCACTATCGTTAATTATCTGATTAGTATAATCCAAAGCCGCATTAGCCACGGCCAATTTGAAATCTAAAGTATTTAATAAATTGCTCCGATTATTATCAATATTTTGCTGATAATTGCTCCGAGTATTATCCAGGTTGAGTTGAGCCGTCAAAACCGCTTGCTCTACAGGAACTACATTGGCGGGATCGTTTGATTCCAAATTGAATAATTTCTTTTGGGCCTGAGAAATATTTTCGTTCACATTGTCTTGAGTATTTTGGTAATCAATTACTGCCGAATCATAAGCACTCTGGGCCTGAGCTACCTGAGCTTCATAAACCGCCAGTTCAGCTCGAGTTGGTCCGGCTAACAATTTGTTCAAATTAGCTTGGGCGACGGTAAGCTGGGAAGCGGAATTTTTTTCAGAAATACTCAAACTACTATAATCTAACTCCATCAGCGGTTGATCCTTTTTGACCAGATCACCAGTCTTGACCAAAATCTTACTAATCTTTCCCAGAGTTGGAAAACTTAATTCCAATTCTTTATTGGCCTTAATAGATCCGGCTTCCGAAACACTTTGGACTAAGCGTCCTTTTTTTACTTTATCGGTACTGAAGGTATCCTTAGGTTTTTTATTAGCCAAAACAAAAACCAAAACTAGAATCGCCACCAAGACCGCTCCGATAATATACCATTTCTTCCGATTTTTTGTTTTAAGTTTCATAATTATATAATTTTACGATAATTAATCTAAAATAACGTCATCGCCCTCTTCGTCAACGGCAGTTTCGTCGCTCTCCTTGTCGCCCAGAATAGTCTCAACTTTTTCCGAAAATTCATTAACATCCAAATCGCTTTTGAGAAAATAATGATTGACTCCCAATCCAGTGCTCCGATTTTTGGCATCCTCATCGCTGAGATCAGTAAAAATAACAAAAGGAATCTCGGTCATTTCCGGATCTTCTTTGATCTTTTTGACAATATCGAGTCCGTCAATTTTGGGTAATAGTAAATCCAAGACCACCGCATCGGGATTACTTTTTTTGATTTTATCAGTAATAGTTTCTAGATCTTCATCAGCACTAGAAATCTCAGTGTCATAACCGTCAGAACTAAACTTTTCCTGCAAACCATACAAAATATTTTCGTCGTCTTCGATAATAAAAATTTTTTTGGACATAAAATTATATTTAAATATTTAAAAATTAATTATTCGATTTTCTAGGGATAATATGGACATGAATATGCGGAATAATTTGACCAGCCGACTCGCCACAATTGATATTAATATTATAGCCATCGGCTCCAAAGCGCTGTTTGGCTAATTCTCCTTGTTGTTTTACTATTTTCATTAAATAGGCCAGCTCATCATCGGGGGTCTCTCCAAAATCAGCAAAATGTTTCTTGGTAATAGCCAGGGCATGTCCAGGAGCTTTTGGTTTGATATCTAAAAAAGCCAAAACCCGATCATCTTCGTAGATCTTGTTAGCGGGAATCTCATTATTAACTATTTGGCAAAACAAACAATCAGACATATTTAAATAATAAATTTAGAATTCGGATCATTTTCATAGCGAATCTCATCGACTTCCTCTTGCTTCCCCTCCCCCTTATACAAAGTATCGGGCATATTGATAGAAATTGCCGGAACAGCTGAAATGCATTTGTAACCATGAACAATATTAGGAGGAATAATAACACTAAGCGGATTAGATTCACCAACCACCATTTTTTCGGCCTGACCATAAGTAGCTGAATCCGGCCGATTATCCCATAAATATAATTCAAATTCACCCGGGCCAACAAAGGCAAAAAAATCACTTTGCCGTAAATGCTCATGTGGGCCTCTAACAATACCCGGCTCAGTCACGCTATAATAAGCCATTTTGGGAAGATACTTAGTCTCATCAGCTCGATATAGCTCCGCCAAATAACCACGGTCATCAACAAATTTATTTAACTTATTAATAATTACTCCGGAAATCATACTTTTAAATCTTTTTTAGTTAATAAACCATTTTGGGCTCCAATTTCAGACACTAGCGAAGCGGTGTTCAAAATTCCTAGCTTCATAGCTTTTTGAATGTCACCTTTATAAATCTGCAAACCCGCCCAAAAAGTCGAATGAAAAGCATCGCCGACACCAGTAACGTCCAATTTCTTTTTTCCTTTAATAATACTCTGATGATAAAATTTTTGACCATCATACACATCCACTCCTTTGGCTCCAGAAGTGATCACCACCAAGCGCGGACCGAATTTTTTAATAACAGTCAACAAATTTTTGATATTATTGGCCCAGGCCAGATTCTTTCCTTTCAAAGCTCCGGCGTCTTTGGCCAACTCCAAAGCCTCATCTTTGTTCAAACATAAAATATTGGTTCGAACCAGATAAGTCTTAAGGGATTTAAAAGGAGCATTGAGCTGAACATGACCAGGATTCCAAATAATCTGTCGACTAGATTTAAATAAATTATCCAAATTATTTTTCCAGGCCGTCCCAGATAAAGAAGTAATATATAGCCACTTGGCTTTTTTCAAAATCCGACGGTCGCTAGCAGTCACTTCCAAATCATCATTAGCCCCCCGATAAGAAAAAATCAAACGTTCTCGGTGACGATTCAAAATAACCAAAGAAAAACCGCTTAAATTTTTCTTAGAAACCCTCAGCCAAGCACCTTTGACTTTTTTGGTTTTCAAATTTTTCTTAATTTTAGCACCTCGCTCATCAGCCCCTACGCTAGTTATAACTCCAACCTTAAATCCGAGACCAGCCAAATTAACAACCACGTTAGCGGCTCCACCACCAAAATTAAAATAAGCCTGATCAATATTAATTTTAGATCCATCCTCAAAAGCTAAAAGTTGTTGTTTCAAAACATCCCGACGATTAGCTAAAACCACCCCCTGGTCAGTATAAAAAGCAATATCCTCCGTGGCTCCACCCACGGCCATTAAATCGTAACTCATAATAATATTTTTAAATAAAATTAATAAACTCTCTAAAATTATAGCATCTAATCAATTCTTTTCCAAAAATACTGGCTTTAAACGATTGGTAGTCAAATTCATTATCAAGAAAAAAACAAAAATGATGACAGCGTGCAAACCAGTCTCCCAAAAAAGCCCCCACCAAAAATTCCACGACCAAAACGGAAAATAATAAGTCTCCATGATATGAGTCAAATAAAACAACAAACAGAAAATAATATTATAAATAATAGTAGCGATGGCCGTCAGAGCGACAAAAGAATAGGCGGAACGATTGGTGAGTAGATTCCTGAGAATCAAACTAGACAAAATAGCGGTAGCTACCAAACTCAAAGTATAGATACCAAATAATTCAAAGTGGAAAATATCCAAAAACAAACCAAAAGTTAATAAAAATACCAAGGCCAGGCCCTGCTCTTTGTAAAAAAACCACAAAATCATCGCCAAAATACCAAAATTCAAAAAATTATAAGGTGCTGACAAAAAACCAATCAGCCCCATTTGCAAAATAACCAAAATTAGCCCCAAAAAGATAGCCACCCAGGTTTTCCAATATTTTTTGTTAGGCATAAAACTATTCTGGTAAAACTGCCGAAATTATTCCTAAATTATTTAAATCAGCCGTTGGTTCTAGATTGATGTTTTGCCAAATATCATTTTCTTTATTATCAATCCGACTAATAGTGCCCAAAACTAGCCCAGCCGGCACATCCTTTTCTAATCCGGAGGTGATAATAATATCACCCGGATTAATCTTTTCAGTTTGACCAACAAAATTGACCTTAACCGTGAGCCCCAAATCTCCCTGAGAAACACCAATGGTCCGATTCTGATTCAAAATAGCTACGGCCAACTTGCAAGAATCACTAGTGAGTAAACAAATTCGCGATTCCCGATCTTTGACCTCCAAAATTTTACCGATCACCATGCGATTACTATTGATAATCGCTAGCCCCGGACGCAAACCATTTTTGGATCCCTGATCAATGATAATATTTTGATCATAACGACTAGAATCCAAAAAATTTTCTCGAGCCACTATCTTAGCCAAAACATATCGACGATTATCAGAGTTTGCAAAATTTAAATACTCTCTGAGCTTGGCGTTTTCCGCACTCAGCTCTTTGACCTGAGCACTCTCATCAGTTAGTTTCGCTATTTTTTCTTCTAAACTCTGGTTCCGAGCAATTAGTTCTTGCCGATCGCTTAGATTATTGGAATCAAAAGAATAAAAACTTCCTAAAATAGGATTCAGCCCCCGCACTATCAAATTTTCTAAAGGACCAAGTAGTTTCAAAAAATGTAGACCTAAAATTAGAGCCACAATTAAAAAAATTTTAATTATTTTTTTGACAGGCGAGACAGCCATGAACATACAAATTGAAGATTAAAAAATCGTTGGCAAAATCTTGACCTTTTCCAATAAAGCTTCGTTGGCAAAAAGCAGCCCAGTTCCTCGACAGACAGCGGTGAGCGGATCGTCCACCACAATCACTGGAGTTTTGGTGGCCTGAGTAATCAATTTATCGAGACCATAAAGCAAGGCGCCACCTCCGGACAAGTAAATGCCCCGATCATAAATATCAGCCACTAATTCTGGCGGAGTCGCTTCTAAAGTCAATTTGATATTTTCCACCATCTTGCTAATAGTTTTAGCTAGAGCCTCTCTGACCTGGCCATCATTGATAGTAATCGCTTTAGGCAATCCATTGATCAAATCTCGGCCTCGAATTTCCATGCTCCGATTTTCGTCAAAAGGTAGAGCCGAACCAATTTGAATTTTTATTTTTTCCGCCAATTGTTCACCAATCAATAAATTAAATTCTTCCCGAATATAATCGATAATATTATTATCCAATTCATTACCAGCAATTTTCATAGATTTATAAGCCACTACCCCGCCCAAAGAAATAACCGCAATATCTGTGGTCCCGCCGCCAATATCCACGATCATGGTAGCAGTCGCATCTAAAACTGGCAGTCTGGAGCCCACCGCCGCGGCCATCACCTCGTCAACCAAAAAAACTTGCCGAGCCCCGGCTGATTTAGCCGCATCTTCCACGGCTTTTTTTTCTACCTCGGTAATATCCAAGGGGATTCCAACAATGACCCGCGGTCGAGGCATGAGTACAAAAGAATCACCATGAGCAATTTTTATAAAATGTTTGAGCATTTTTTCGGTCACTTCAAAATCAGAAATAATCCCATCAACTAGGGGCTTAACGGTTTGGATATGCCCTGGAGTTTTGCCCAGCATTTTCTTGGCTTCTCGGCCAATTTCTAAAATCTCAGTCGTTCTGGTATTGATAGCCACAATCGAAGGTTCATTAATAATGATTCCCTGACCTTCGACATAAACTAGAGTGTTTTTGGTACCCAAATCAACGCCCAAATCTTGAGCAAAACGACCAAATTGTTGAAAAATTTTGTTAAACATAAAAAATCTCGGATAACTTTTCGATATCAATCAACTCACAATCTTTAGAATTTCTCTTTTTAAATTCTATTTTGTTCTCTTTAATAGTTTTTGGACTCACCACCAGTCGATAAGGAATACCAATTAGATCGGCTTCAGCAAATTTTTGCCCGGCACTCACGCCCTCCCGATCATCATATAAAACCTCGATCTTATCTTGAATTAATTTTTGATAAATTTCACTGGCCTCAGTATTGACCCCCAAAGAAATCAAATGGATCTTGAAAGGAGCCACTGCTTCGGGCCACAGCAGTCCCGCTTCATCATTAAACACTTCTGCTAGCGCCCCCAACAAACGACTCACCCCAATTCCATAACAGCCCATCAAAACTTCCGCAGTCTGACCCTGAGCATTTAAATAATTGAAACCAAAGGGCTTGGAATATTTATTGGCCAATTTAAAAATATTGCCAACTTCAATGGCTTTTTTAACTAGCAATTTTTTGTTGCCACAAACCGGACAACTAGATTGATCAGCAATAATTTCTTTGTTAACCGCCATCTGACAAGCGGCACACAAATAAATATCATCTTCGCCATTGTCAGTAACAGTTTGAAACTCATGAGAATATTTAGAAAAAGTACCGCCCGAAGCATAAGTCAAATAAGTAATATCTTTTAATCCTAAACGCTCATAAATTTTATAATAAGCTTCCTGCACTTGTTGATAATAATTATCCAAATCATCCTGGGTAGCGTGAAAAGAATACATGTCTTTCATCAAAAATTCTCGACCCCGCAGCAATCCAGCCTTGGCCCTCTTTTCGTTTCTAAACTTGGTTTGAATTTGATAAACCGCTTGTGGCAATTCTTTGTAAGAAAAAACAAATTGTTGAAGTAGCGGAGTAACCACCTCTTCGTGAGTCGCGTTGAGCGCGTATTCTTTTTTTTCAGAAGTATTTAATTTAAACAAAACATCCAAATCAGTCCAGCGACCAGTCGTCTCCCAATTAGCTTTGGGCGTGAGAGTGGGCATGAGAATCTCTTGACCACCCACCTGATTCATTTCCTCTCGAATAATCTGGCTAATCTTATTGAGCACCCTAAGCCCCAAAGGCAAATAAGAATAAACCCCGGCCGCGACTTTATCAATAAAACCAGCCCGCTGTAAAAGTCGGGCATTTAAACTAGTCTCATCCTTGGGATAATCCTTGAGAGCTTTGGTAAATAATTGAGAGTAAAGCATAAAAAATATATTGAAAGATTGAAAATTGAAAATTGAAAAATTTTTTGATTAAGTAATCTTTTAATCTTTTAATCATTCAATCTTTTAATTAACTTACTTTTTCATCTTTTTAAGTGCGCTTCTAATCCTTTCACTAGTATCGGTCATTTCTGTTGGTAAGCCCCGCAAAGCTTCTCTGGCTTCGGTCATTGAATAGCCTAGAGCCATTAGAGCATCAATCTCATCTCCGGAAGCCATTGATAATCCACTATCACTGGCTGGTGTAAACATTTTATTGATCTTATCTTTTAGCTCCAAAACAATTCGCTCAGCTGTCTTAGCACCAATTCCAGAAACCTTGGTCAGTAGTCTGGAATCTCCGCGCACGATGGCTTCTTTGATATCTGAACCACTGGCAATATTTAATACTCCCAAAGCTGATTTAGGACCGATCCCGGAAATAGAAATAAGTAATTCAAATAATTCCAAATCTTCCAAATTTCTAAAACCATACAAATCCAAGGCTTCCTCTCGTACATATTGATGAGTAAAAACAGCCAAATCAGATTCTAGCTTGATGTCGCTCAAAAAAGTATCTGGAGCAAAAATACCATAACCAATATTATTGACCAGTAAAACGAAATAATTAGAGGCTTTCAGTATTACCTGCCCCTTCAAAAATGAAATCATATGCCTTGATTATAACAACTTGAGCCACAATTTTCAACCCCACTTCGTTCCGCCAAGCCTACGGCTTCGCGGAACTTCGCGGGGCAAGGCCCCACCTCGCGCCGTGTCCTGCGTAGCTTTAGCGAAGCAGGAGGGCGAGGCCCTCAAAAACACTTTACCAAAAACGCCAATCCTGATATAAGATTGGCGTTTTTACCTTGATTATTGAATTTTATTTCTTATCTTCAGTCTTGGGAGCTTCTTTCTCATCCTTGGCTCCATCTTTGGCAGTCGGGACCTCAGCCACTTCAGCTACCGGCTCTTCCACCTTTTCTTCTTTCGGTTCTACCACCATAGCAATAACTTCCTCTGAATCAGCATCAAGCTCGATGCCTTTGGGCAAAACCACATCGCTTAGTTTCAAAGATTTGGGCATTTCATCAAAAAAAGCCAAATCAATATCAATATGCGCCACTAAATCACTTGGCAAACACTCTACTTCTAACTCATGGATATTTTTGATAAGCATGCCACCCAATTCTTTGATAGCCTTGGCTTCGCCAAAAAAATGAAGCGGAACTTCGGCCTTGACCTTTTTGCTCATATTGACCTGATAAAAATCAACATGACGCAAACGATTTTTAATCGGCTCAAATTGAGTATCTTTGATCAAAACCTTGACTATCTGGCCATCGATTTCTAAATCGATCAAACTAGATTCACCGGCTAAAGACAAGGTTTTTTCCATGTCCAAACGTTTAATTTTTAAATTTTGGTTTTCTATTCCCTGACCATACAAGACCCCCAAGATATATTGGGCATCAGTTTGATCAATGTCTCCACGTTTTTCTGCTTTTAAATTTATAGTCATAAAATTAGTAGGTCCGAAATTATCATCCAGATCCTTGCTTATGTTTTTGATTTAATAATAATATTTTGAATAATACCCAGGATTATGAAATTAGCTAGTATTGAACTACCCCCATAACTGATAAATGGCAAGGCAATACCCACTACTGGCAAAATCCCGATATTCATACCAATATTAATAAACATTTCAATAAAAATCAAGGCGGTCGCTCCCAGGAGGAACAAAATGGCAAAATCATCATTAATCTTATGCAAAGCGGCTAACGACCGAAAAAAGAAGACCCCATAAAAGAAAAAGACTAGAAGTATCCCTAAAAAGCCCAATTCTTCAGCAACCACCGAAAAGATAAAGTCGGTATGAGCTTCGGGCAAAAACTTGAGCTGAGATTGCGAGCCAAAACCCACGCCTCGGCCAGTAAGCCCTCCAGAACCAATAGCAATGGTAGCCTGATGAATATTATAGCCTTCTTCCAAGGAGTTGTAACTGGGATTAATAAAAGTCAAAACCCTTTCCTTTTGGTAATCTTTGAACAAAAAAAGCCAAGAACCCGCAAAGACGATTACCCCGCCCAAAAAAATAGCAATAAAGTAACGCCGTTTGAAACCCGATACCAACAACATAAAAATCCAAACTGCTGCCAGTAGCAAGGCTGAACCAAAATCCGGTTGGGCCAAAACTAGCAGAATCAAACCAAAAGTAGCAGCCCCGGATAATAGAAAATATTTAAGCGGCCGAGTTTTGAAAGCTGAATTAGAAAATATCCGGGCCAAAAAAATAATCAAAATAATTTTGACAAATTCCACCGGCTGAATACCTAGCCCAAAGATATTAAACCAACCCTTGGTGCCGTTAATATTTTGACCAAACAGCAAAACAGCTACCAAAATTATTAGCCCAGCAATATATAAATAACGATTGAAGCTGCGCCAAAAATGATAATCCAAAAAAATCAGCAAGCTAAAAATCGCTAAACCACCGATTACAAACCATAATTGTTTTTGAAAAGAGATAAAAGCTCCCCCGCCCTGCCCCAAAGCAATACTATATAATTCGATTAAAGAAAATAGCACCAACAAAAAAATGGCCGCCAGGAGCCACCAATCTAGATTTTGGAAATAAAGTTTAACCCTCAACCACATAAATTATTTATTTATAAGGCATATAAATATCGTTCCGCGTAATGTCGATATCTGGGATTATGGCAATGCCATCAACGATAGGCAAAGAATTGGGCCAAGCCAATCGGATATCCTTGGTTTGACCAGAATAAAATTCAGTAAGAGTATAACGATTGACACTCACCACTCGAGACCCATCACTAAGAATAATATTTAACGGTAATTCCCAATAATTATAGGCGCTATCATTTTTAATACTAAATTCTAAGGTATGCAGATCAATATTTTCTGACAAACCGCTATCAGTTCCCGACAAAAATTTGGCATTGCTGGTAGTAAAATTTAGATGGTTTTTGGAAAAATTCGGCCAGTTTGGATATAGATGGCCATTAAGCCTTTGCCAGATCAAATCTCTAATTTCTAATTGCAAGCTGGTAGTGGCGGTTTGCTTATTGCCCAGTGATAATAAATATTTTTTCTCTCCTGGTAAAATAAAAGAATTATGACAGCTAATAGCCTGGCCATTGTCGGTAAAACAATAAGAAAAATAGGCATAAAAATTGCTATTAGGATTTTCCAATTTGGCTACAAAATCGTAATTGCCAGCACTCAAAAAAACTTGCGGGTCGCTTTGTAGTAGCGAAGCTGGAGCATTGGTTTTTTGTTGTTGTTGCCAATTGATAATGCTATTAGACAAATTAGCAATATTGGCTCGCTCCGCTGGTCCAGAAAACAAGAAATAATCAATATAACTATAAATATTATAACCATAGACTATAGCTGAAACCGCCACTAGCAATACTACCAAGGCGATATAAAAATGCCTCTTCTGTTTGATAATCCACAGACCAAAACCCAAACGACCCTCAGACGGAGCGTCAGACGATTCAAATTTTTGAGAATTGTTTAGCATATGATATAATTATAACATAAAACATTTAGATATTAAAGCTTATTAAACATGACAATTATATGGCCAAAATTTCCGTGCCCAAAACAGTGCCCAAAAACAAAGTCGCCACTTATCTAAAAAACTACAATGCCATTACCCTAGGTACCGGACGGCTATTTCTCTTAGCCGGTGATCAAAAAGTAGAACACTTAAATAGTGATTTTTTTGGACCCGGCATATCGGCTGAAGACGCTTACCCCGAGCATTTGTTTAAAATCGCCAAATCGGCTCCAGTGGGCGCCCTAGCGATGCACCTGGGACTCATTTCTAAATATGCTGAAAATTATCCCAAGATAAATTATATCGTTAAGATGAATGCTAAAACCAATCTGAATCCTGATCCAGATACTGTTAGCCGATCGCTGATCACTGTGCAAGATGTAGTTAATTTCAAAAAGGAAACAAAATTAAAAATTGCTGGAGTTGGTTATACGGTTTATATTGGCAACAAATATGAAAGCCAAATGCTCACCGAAGCTTCGGAAATAATTTTGGAAGCGCAAAAAAACGGACTAGTCACAATCATCTGGATGTACCCCCGGGGTAAGAGCGTTAAAAACGACGAAGACATTCATACTATTGCCGGTGGAGCTGGAGTGGCCCTGTGTCTGGGAGCTGATTTTGTTAAAGTGAAATATCCTTATGACGAAAAAGAAGCCACTGCCAAAAAATTTACCGAGGTAGTCAAAGCCGCTGGGCAGACCAAGGTAATCTGTGCTGGTGGTTCCAAGCTGACTCCGGCCAAATTATTAAAAGATCTCTATTATCAAATTAATATCTCTAAAACCGGCGGAGTGGCCCTAGGTCGCAATCTACACCAATATTCCCTAGACCAGGCCATCAAACTGGCCAAAGCCGTGAAAGCCATTGTTAATGACAAAAAATCCCTCAAACAGGCCGAGAAATTCTTGAAATAAACCGAGCTAAACTCATTATAAGCCGAAAAATAAAACCCGGAAGGCCATAAGGTCAACCGGGTTTTATATTTACTGGTGTCAGGCACCAAGGTGCCTGACACCTGGTTTTATTCATTTTTGGCCATCTTATCTTGAATCTCACTTATCAATTCTTCCCTACTCATATTCACCGTCTCCTTATCACCGCGACGACGGACGGCTAAATCCTGAGATTCCATTTCTTTGTCGCCCACTACCAGCATATAAGGAATTTTTTCCATAGTCGCTTTTCTAATTTTGTTGCCAACAGTTTCATCATTAACATCCGTCTCTACTCTAAGTCCCTGAGCTATAAAATCTTCGGCTAATTTATTTACATACTCATAATGTTTTTCACCCACCGCGATTATTTTAATTTGAGTTGGTGATAACCATAAAGGAAAAACTCCGGCATAATGTTCAATCAAAAGACCGATAAAGCGTTCAAAACTACCTAGTAAGGCCCGATGAAGCATGTAAGGTCTCTCAGCTTGACCACTAGAATTGGTATAATTCATATCAAAACGATCTGGTAGATTGAAATCAAATTGCAAAGTTGAACACTGCCATTCACGACCCAAAACATCCTTGATTTTAAAATCTAATTTCGGACCATAGAAAGCAGCCTCGCCTAGTTCTTCTTTAAAGTTTAATTTTTTTTCTATTGCTACTTTTCTTAAAATATTTTCGGTAAAATCCCAACCAGCATCCAGGCCAGCATATTTATCTTTGTTTTTTGGATCTCGGAGTGACAGATAAACATTCACAGAATCCTCGGAGAATCCGAAAGATTTATAAATAAACAAAATGAAATCAATAGTCTTTTTAAGTTCTTCTTCGACCTGATCTTCTCGACAAATAATATGAGCATCATCCTGAGTAAAACCTCGCACTCTGACTAGCCCCGACAACTCACCTTTTTTTTCAAAACGATAGACCGTGCCGCATTCAGCATAACGAATTGGCAAGTCTCGATAAGACCTCAAGCTATGATTATAAATTTCCACATGAAACGGACAATTCATTGGCTTAAGCAAATACTCTTCAGAAATTTCTGCTATTTTTTTCTGCTGTCTCTCTTCTAAAGTCTGACCGACTTCCAAAGGTGGATACATTGAGCTATTATAAAACCCCCAATGGCCAGAAGTTTCCCATAAATTGCGATGACCAATATGCGGAGTCCTAACCAATTTATAATGATTCTTGAAATGAGCATCATACCAAAATTTTTCAATTTCATGCCAAATAATTGCTCCCTTCGGGTGCCATAAAGGCAAACCTAAACCAACCTGCTCATCAATATGAAACAAGTCTAATTCCTTACCCAGCTTGCGGTGGTCTCTCTTTTCGGCTTCTTCTAGAAGATTTAAATATTTGACCAGTTCTTTTCGATCATTAAAAGCCAAACCATAAATCCGAGTGAGCATTTTGTTTTTTTCACTGCCCCGCCAATAGGCTCCGGCCAACTTGTGCAATTTGAAACCCTTGGGATCAATCTGTTTTAGATTGTCCACATGCGGTCCTCGACACAAATCACTAAAATCACCCAAGGTATAAAAACCAACTTCTTCTTCCCCGGCAATGATCAAATCACTAATAAGTTCGGCTTTATAAATATCACCAGCTTTTTCAGCCGATTTCAAAGCCGTCGAACTTTTGACGGTCGAATATTTAAACTCTAGATCTTGCCCTAAAATCTCAACCATGAGATCTTGAATTTTGGCTAAATCCGCCTCCACAATTTTATCAGCCCCAAAATCAACATCATAATAAAAACCATTATCAATAGCCGGACCAATAGCTAATTGAGCCTTCGGCCACAATTTCTTGATAGCCATCGCCAAGACATGAGCCAAAGAATGCCGTTTAATCTCTAAGTTGTTAGAATTGTTTTTCATATGTTTACTGCTGGTGTCAGGCACCTTTATCGCTTGGTGCCAGACACCAAAAAATCTCGTTCCAATAATTTAAAAAATAAATTACTAGAACGAGATTTCTCCCGCGGTTCCATCTAGTTTTCCCGCCTGCGGTGGGACACTTACTTACAATATTTATAGTTTAGAAAAAATGACCAAAATGGCCCAGTGTTTGGTAGACACCGCAATCACTACAAATATCTATTACTTATTATAAATCTCTTATAGACAAAAGTCAATTTGGGGGCCAAAACACTGAAAACCACAAAGTTTTGATCAGCCAATAACAAAACAAAACAAATATGACCATTATAGAAGTAGCCCGAATTTCTTTCATAAACTATTTGGTTTCCACAAAAATTCGGTCAGACAAAGACGGGGCTCGCTTGATAAACTTGGGGAAAAACTTGAGTTCAAAAGTATCGACTTCCTGAAAATTACTCAAATAATTGGTCAGTTGCTGAGCATTTAGATTGACCAATTTTTTCTTATCAATAAAATCGGCTTGATTGTCAGATACCTGGCTAGAATAAAAAACTTCTAAATTAACAATCTTATCAGTCGAATTAAAATTCTTGATTTCATAACTAAAACTATTTTTGTCTAAATCGGACAAAATTTTGTCAGCTCCCAATTCGCTGATTAATTGTTTTTTGATGAGAGCCGATAAATCATCGGATTTAAAAGTAGCCACCTTAACAATATTTTTGGCATTTAATTGCCAGCGATCTTTGGCATCACCAACTTTGGCATCGATCAAATTAAATTCTAAAGTTTTGGGATCGGCAAAATAAATTACTTGATCATCGCCATTCATATTGCTAGCTACCTGCACCTTGATCTTATCGATTAGTTTCTGATTCATTGCTATCTTGGCCGCTTCTAGATCTTCTTTGGTGATAAGCTTCTGACCACTAGCATTATATGTGAAAGCCTCGTGACTTTCTCCGTAAATCTTGGCTTGGAGAGCGGGGTTGAGCCCAGGAATACTAAAACGGGTTGGAGCTATGGCCATATCCGCTGACAATTTATCCGGATAAATATCCACTTCCACCTGACCATTTTTGGGGACGGTCACAGCATTCTTGATTCTAAACAGTTTATTATCAGCACTTAAAAGTCGCGTAGTAGCAACTAAGGGCTGACTGCTGGCAGTGGTGTTAATAATAGTCACCTTGCCAGTCAAAGTCGCTCCCTCGCTAGAAACACCGGTAGCTGAAAATTCGCCGACTTCGCTCACTTCTAGATCAGACAAATGCCCATAAATAGCGGTTTCGTTTTCCAGTAATTTGTTTTGATCGCCATAAATATTAAGACTAGCATCGCCTTTGACGCTTTCGGAGGCTGGATGAACAATCACAGTGAGTTTGCTAAAAGAAAAATAAGCTACTACTAAAACCAAAATAATAATCAACACCAAAAACCGACGAGCTAGACGACGATACACCCCAACATTTTTGACTGGCTTAACACTAGTGGCCGGACTAGAAGTAGTTGAAGCCGACTGGTCTTTCTCTTCTCTAATTTGTCTAGACATCATTTCGAAAAACTCCCGTCGAGTATCATAGTTTTGTTCGGCTGGTAAATCATTGATAGAGGGAATAACTTTGCGAGTCTGATGAACCGGAGCCGGAGCTGGACTCTTTTTTTTGGGGCTAACTATTTTTTTAGTAGGCATAAACTAATTAATTTAATTGAGTTTTATATGGATAATTATAACACTTTTTTTATTATTCAACAACTTGTAAATCAACTGGAAAATTATCTTTTAGCTCATTTAAAAGAGCGGCTGACTTATCAACCTGAAAACCGGTTTTGAGTATCCGAGACTCACCATTACTATTAATTTTAAAATAAACTTGGGCAGAGCCAGGATATTTCAATAAAATCCGACGCAAGAGTTCTAGCTGATCAGCTGGCAATTCTTTGGCCAAAATTATTTTGAGCATTTCTAGGGCTACTGGCTCAGGGCTAGCCACTATTGGCTGCTCGGGTTTGGAGCTAGTGGTCTTCGAACGAAAATTATTGCGCCAATTACTTTTGCCATTACTAGCGCTCATTATTTTGGCCTTAAAACGATCGATGGATCCCACTACGTCATTATCATCGATAGCCATAGCCTGGTTGACCAAAAACTTGACATCCTGATCTTTATCAGAAACCCGTCCTTCACAAATCACCGTCTTCCCTTCCTGCCAAATTTCCGGACTAGCGGTTAAGACCTTGGGAAAAACCAAGAGCTCAATATTGGTAATAGCATCTTCAATTTTTACAAACAACATACTCTCATTATTGCGAGTCATAATCTTTTTCAAACTCACAATCACCCCAGCGGTTTTTACTGAGAAATCACTCTCATGCCCCTTTAAATTCATAAGCGGAGTAATAAAGCCGTTCAGATACTCCCGATAATGATTAAAAGGATGCTCGCTAATATACAAACCCAACAATTCTTTTTCCCATTGCAATCTAAGTTTGTCATCAATTGGTCCAGCCGGCGCCAATTTGGGCTTGATACCCTCATACACCAAAGGAGCGCTAGCAAACAAACTATTTTGTCGACTCAGCAAAGATTTGGCATGTTCTTTATTATAACTCAGTAGCAATTCCATGTTGGCCAAAAGTTCTCCGCGATCTCGAAAACCGTCCAGGCCACCGCATTTGATCAAGCTCTCTAAAGATTTTTTATTGAGATCTTTGTCAGTAATTCTTTCCAAAAAATTAAAAACATCTCCGTAGGGACCATTAGCTTTTCTTTCCTTAATAATAGTTTCAGCAATATGTTCACCAACATTTTTAACCGCACTCAGCCCAAAGCGAATAGCCTGCGGTGACTCGCTAGCCGTTGCTTCTTTGTTTTTCTGAGTACCGGAAGTGATGACCGTAAAAGAAGTAAATGATTCATTAACATCGGGGGGCATAATGCTCAGTCCCATTTTGCGACACTCATCAATCTCAATCGCGATGCGATCAGTATCATGTTGATCAGAGGTGAGTAGCGCCGCCATGAACTCGGCTGGAAAATGAGCCTTGAGATAAGCGGTCTGATAACCGATCATGGCATAGCAAGCGGCATGACTGCGATTGAAACCATAACCAGCAAAAGGCTCAATAAAAGAAAACAATTTTTTGGCCAGCTCATCAGAAAGACCGTTGGCAATACAACCACTCACAAATTTTTCTTTTTGCTCGGCTAAGAGGGCTGGAATTTTTTTGCCCATGGCTTTTCTAAGAACATCGGCTTGTCCCATACTAAAGCCAGCCAACTCCCGAGCAATTTGCATGACTTGTTCTTGATAAATAGCCACGCCATAAGTTTTATCTAAAATAGGTTCAAGTTTAGGATGCAAATAATTTATCTTTTGTTTATGCTTGGAAGAAATATAATCCGGAATCCATTCCATGGGACCCGGCCGATACAAAGCCACCATAGCAATAATATCTTCTAGCTCGGTGGGGACCAAATCACGCAAATATTTTTTCATGCCCGAAGACTCAAATTGAAAAACACCAGTAGTTTCACCTTTTTGAAAGAGACGATAAGTTTCTAAATCATCAAGCGGCAAATCATCAATATCAATCTCTAAGCCCCGAGTATTTTTGATAATTCTCAGTGCCGCCTCAATAATGGTGAGATTTTTAAGCCCTAAAAAATCCATTTTGAGTAACCCCAAATCTTCAATCGGGTGCAGTGAATATTGTGAGACTACATCTTTGTCCGAAGAAGAAGCATATTGCACGGGCACATTATTGATGAGCGGATCCTTGGTAATGAGTACTCCGCAAGCATGCATTGAAGAATGACGAGCCACTCCTTCCAAAATTTTGGCAAAATCTAATATTTGCCGAGCCGCCGGCTCTTTCTCATAGATTTCTTTTAACTCCGCGACAGTTTTGAGAGCTTCGTCTAATTTGGTAAACATCGGAATCATCTTGGCCAAACGATCACAATAATCATAAGGCTCGTTTAAAACTCGACCAACATCCCGGACGGCCGCTCGCGCCGCCATAGTTCCAAAAGTGATAATTTGTGAAACATGATCTTGACCATACTTGCTTTCAACATAACGGATCACTTCGTCTCGCCGGGTATCGGCAAAATCCATATCAATATCCGGCATCGAAATTCGATCGGGATTTAGAAATCTTTCAAACAGCAAATCATAGCGAAGAGGATCCAAGTTGGTGATGCCAGTCAAATAACAAACAATTGAACCAGCGGCACTCCCACGACCGGGACCGACCACAATCTTGCGATCCTTGGCCCAATTAACAAAATCAGCAACAATCAAAAAATAAGAAGGCCAACCCATTTCGCCAATCACCTTCAACTCATATTCCATTCGATCAGTGATAGCTTTTAATCTTTCGGGCGGAAGTTCTGCTTTGTATCTTTTTTTGATTCCCTCTTCGCATAAATGTTTTAGATAACCCAAACCATCATAAGGAGCCGGCACATCAAAATGAGGCAATTGCACATTGCCCAATTCAATGTTCACCTGACAAGCCTCCGCGATTTTCAAAGTATTGAGAGCCGCTTCAGGAACCTCGCTAAACAGAGCCGACATCTCTTCTGGTGACCGCAAAGAATAATCACCAAAGCCTTTCATTTTCATTCGATCAGTGTCGTCTATCTTTTTTTTGTTTTGCAGACACAATAAAATATCTTGAGCCGTATCATCTTCCTGACGCAGATAATGAGAATCATTGGTCAAAACTAGTGGAACATTGAGCTCTTTAGAAAATTTAATAAGTTGTTTATTGACTCGGTCCTGACCCTCTAACTCAGGATGATCCATTATTTCCAAATAAAAATTACCAGGGCCAAATAATTCCTGGTACTCTAAAATTCTTTTTTTGGCTTCCGGCAATCTGTCGGCCGAAATAAGCCGCGGAATCTCTCCGCCCAAACAAGCCGTCGAAGCAATTAAACCCTCGTGATATTTAGTGAGTAACTCCCAGTCGATTCGGGGTTTATAATAAAAACCCTCCAGATGAGCATAGCTAGTTAACTTGATCAAATTTTGATAACCCTGATTATTTTTAGCTAGCAACAAAAGATGAAAGTTGCGAGCATCATCACGAGTTTTTTTCTCTAGTCGTCCATTAGGAGCGACATAAGCCTCCATACCAATAATTGGCTTAATACCGGCCTTCAGGCATTTCTGATAAAACTCGATTACCCCATACATAACACCGTGGTCAGTAATGGCCACGGCGGGAGAACCCTGTTCTTTGACTTTTTGGACTAGCTCGTCAATTTTGCTAAGTCCATCGAGCAAAGAATAATGGGTATGATTGTGAAGATGCACGAAAGACATAACACAGTAATTAGTAATTTGTAGTTGGTATTTAGGACGCGGAAGATATTTAACGTAATTTAGAGAGCATGCCGTCTAGTTCTTCATCGTTATTAAAATTAATAATAATCTGGCCACCATGAATCTTACGGCGAATCTCGCTTTTATTACCAAAAAACTGGCGGATTGTTTCTAGGCGCTCCTCATCGCGCACATCCATATGAACCTTGGCAGATTTGGTGCCTCCCAGACGTTTTATCATAGCGTCTGTGTCTTTAACCGTCAAGTTGTGGCGGACAATGTCTTTGAAAACCTGCCATTGCTTTTTGGGATCACTAATTCCTAGCAAATATTTGGCATGAGCTTCGGTAATTCTACCTGAGCTAAGAGCCCTTTGCATTTCTTCGGGCAAATGAAGCATCCGCAGAGTATTGGCAATGCTCGAACGAGGCTGGCCAACTTGTTTAGAAATCTGCTCCTGAGTCAAATTAAATTCACTGAGCAATTGATTATAAGCAATGGCCATTTCAATGGGATTCAAATTCTCGCGTTGAATATTTTCAACCAAAGCTAATTCTAATTTTTTTTGATCACTCACTTCTCGAATCAAAACCGGGACTTCTTTTAATTTCAAAGCCTGAGAACTCCGTAATCGTCTTTCGCCAGCGATGAGCTCATAGGCGTCACCACTTTTGGAAACTACTAATGGCTGAATAATGCCATGCTCCGAAATAGAATCCATGAGATCCCGCAGAGCATCTTCATTAAAATCATGCCGGGGTTGACGAGGATTGGGTTTAATCTTGAAAGGATCCACCATCAGCACACCGGCTTTTTCCAAAACCAAATTGTCACCACTGCCCACATTAAAATCGGTGTAGTTATTTACTTTTTTGGGAATGAGGGATGATAATCCCCGACCAAGTCCTTGAGGCATATAATTAAGCTGTCATCCTGGCGAAGGCCAGGATCCAGGTTCTTATTTATTAAAAATTATTATTCTAAATTAGTAGTTTTAGTAGTTTCCGTCCGACGTTCATCCAACTCGATAATCTCAGCGGCCAATTTCTCATAAGCTTTGGCCCCAGAAGACTTAGCATCATAATGCAAAATCGAGCGACCATAACTCGGAGCTTCGGCTAGACGAACACTACGTGGAATAACCGAGGTGAAAACTCGATTAGGAAAATATTGATGCAATTCATTTTTGACTAGTTCTGATAAACGATTACGTTTGTCATACATAGTGACCACCGCCCCCATAATCCCCAAGCTAGGCTTGAGATTATTTTGAATCATAAAAATAGTTTCCAAAAGTTGTCCCAAACCTTCCAGGGCATAATATTCACTTTGGACTGGGATGAGAACTTGATCAGCGGCCACCAGACTATTAATCGTGAGCAGTCCCAAAGATGGCGGGCCATCAATTATTATATAATCATAATCATTTTTGATTTCCGAAATAGCCTGACTCAGTCGAAACTCTCGATCACCTAGCGACACCAGCTCAATCGCCGCTCCAGCCAAATTAAGAGTGGCCGGAGAGATATAATAACCGTTTTGGGTAGTCCGTTTAATAGTTTTAGACAAAGGAATTTCGCCAATAATAGCATGGTAAACGCCTTTATCAACTTTGCGATGATCAACCCCTAAACCTGATGAAGCATTGGCCTGCGGATCAACATCGACAAGCAAAACCTGCTTACCCAGATGTGCCAAGTAAGCCCCCAAATTAATAGCGGTCGTGGTCTTGCCCACCCCGCCCTTTTGATTAACCACCGAAATAATTTTGCCCATATTTTATACTCTCAGTATAACTAATTTTAACACCTTTGACAATTTTTATAAATTTTTAATCTGAGTCCAAACCCTTGCTCCCATACTCCTAATATTAGGAGTATGGGAGCGGGAAATAAAAAAGGAAGCGGTGAGGCTTCCTGATTAAAAGGCACATGACGGATAATTAATTTAGCATTTGAGAGAATCTCACATACTCAGAGTCTATTGATGTATATGTTTTCGATAGATGATCTTTTTCACCGAGGATACAATTAATCTCTTTGGCAAATCCCTCTCTAAATATACGAGCATTTTCGCCGGTCCATTTCAAAAAAATCTTGGGCATCAAATCTTTGGCCAACCTGACTTCTTCAACATGCAAACCAGACTCGGCCTCCATCTTAATAACATGCGCAAAAATTTGTGCGAATCTAAGCGGTGATGAATCACGAGCAGCGGCTTCAAACAAAGAAAATAAGAGATTCTTTGTTTTGACATTAACGATGGAATGGTCCAAATGGCAATAATAAGCAATAAAATTAATAGTAGACCAGCTATTAATTTTTTCGGTGAAATACGAAACAATCCGGTTGCTTAATGCCGTCATTCTTTTCAGACTCATCTCTTTAAAGAGACTAATCACCTCCTCTTCGTCCTCCTTCATGGCATTGATTAAGGCAATTTCTAATTTTAAGTTTTTTGCCTTAATTGTTTTGATCATAGAGATAAGACCAAACAAAATAAATCCTCCGGCCAATAATGGCACCAACAATGAACTAATCATTTTTTTATATTTTAGAGCGTTAAAAATTTTATTTTCAAAAAACTATATCAATAAAGTATTTAATCAGATAATGATAAAAATGTCAACCCCACTCCCATACTCCTAATATTAGGAGTATGGGAGTGAAGATAATTTTTAATTATTAATTTTTAATTCAAAAAACGACATCTTTAGATGTCGTTTTTTGTAAGTGCCTCGGGAGAGACTCGAACTCTCATGGGATCGCTCCCACACGATTTTGAGTCGTGCGCGTCTACCAGTTCCACCACCGAGGCCGCCGTAGCTTGGCCGTCAGGCCATCTTAGCGAAGGCGGCCCGAGGCCCTTATTTAATTATTCAATAATAATACAAATTTGAGACTTAAAAGTCAAACTACTTGATTATTCCTCCGCCTAAAACTTCCTGGCCCTTATAAAAGACTACACTTTGTCCAGGGGTAATAGCTCGCTGGGGAGTTTTAAATCTGACTTCATAAGCACTGCCCTTCTTAACAATTTCCACTGGTACTGCCTGATGCCGATAACGAATAACCGCTTGGCATTTTAAAACTTTTTTGATATCTCCACCATTTATCCAATTAACATTTTTGGCCATCAGTTTTTGCCCATACATTTTGGCATCATCAAAAGTTTTGGCCACATACAAAATATTTTTTTTAAAATCAAAGTCAGCCGCATAATAAGGACCGTTGCCGCCGATATTAATTCCCCGCCGTTGACCAATAGTAAACAAGGGTAAACCATCATGCTCACCAATCACTGGTCCACCAATTAATTGAATCTGGCCGGATTTAAGTTTTAAATATTTTTTCAAAAAATCATTATGATGTTTGCTGGAAACAAAACAAATCTCTTGGCTCTCGGCTTTTTCGGCTACTGGCAATTTGAATTTTTTGGCCAAAGCGCGCACCTGAGGCTTGGTATAATCAGCCAAAGGAAACATTAAATGTTTGAGCTCATCCTGATTAAAAGTATACAAAAAATAAGATTGATCTTTATTTTTATCTTTGGCTTTAAACATTTTAATCTTTCCACCACTTTTTTGCAGCTTGACATAATGACCGGTGGCCACATAATCAAAGCCTAGGCTCCGAGCATATTTCAGAAGTCGACCAATCTTAATATTTTTGTTACAAACCACGCAAGGATTAGGGGTCCGGCCTTTTTGATATTCACTGAGGAAATTATCCACTACTATTTTTTTAAAAGGTGCCCGAAAATCAAAAGTGTTCAGTGGAATACCCACAGCTCGACAAACTTCTTTGGCATCGCTTAAGGACTTGAGCGAACAACATTTATTTTCCAATCCCGGCTGAGAATCATCTTTCCAGAAATGCAAAAACATCCCGCTAACTTGATAACCGGCTTTTTTAAGCAGGGCTGCGGCTACGGCTGAATCAACCCCGCCAGACATAGCCACTAACACTTTTTGGTTATTATTTTTATTCATAAAGTTATATTAATCCATAAACTAGTAATAGTCAAAAATCAGATAATTAAAAACCCTGAGCCATTTAGCATCAGGGTTGTCAAACTTAACTTTCAACTACACACGGTAATTCAGTTCTTTTGTCTTACGAACAGTGGCTTTCATTTCGACCTCACCTTCCTTGATTATCAAGAAAAAAGAGCCGATACCCCAAGGCAGATTGCAGGAATTAAGATCCAGTTTGGAATGATTGTTTTTTCCGGGACAAATTACAACCACAAAACTATCCCCCTTGTCTTCAAGTTTCGAACCCAAAGCAGCTGTGAAGCAAACCTGGCTACGTTCCGGTTGGTAAATACGATAACTAAGTATTTCAGTAGAGGTCCCTGAGCGATAACCATGCTTCCTGACCATCTCTTCAACTTGCTGAGTGGTTCTTTCTTCCTCAAAATGAGCTAAGCGAGCCAGCAAGGTTACGGTTTTCCCAATTAACTCTGGTGGGGTAGGAAAATTTTGATTATTTACTCCGGAATTTATCTGGTTATACTTACCAATAGCTACCATTTCCTCGGTACTGTGAACATAATTTACAAGCAATGGAAAAGCTTTGCCCAAAATCATGCCATTGATTTGTTTTTCTTTCATCTTGTCTCCTTTTTTGTTTATCGGGTTGTTAAAAAATATTTTAAAGTTACTAATAGATATCATTTAAGCAAACTTAGCCTTTCTGGTCAAGGCTCTGAAATAGCTCCAAATACTCCCTGGCCGTCTGCTCCCAAGAAAACTTGGCCGACTGACGATATCCTCGACTAATTAGCTCAGCTCTCAAATTTTCATTAACAATGAGTTCCCGCAGCCCCACAGCCATAGCTGAGATATTATCTGGATCAATCATCAGCGCCGCATCGCCTACTATTTCTGGCAAACTAGAAACATTAGTACACAAAACCGGTGTCCCACATTTCATAGCTTCCAGCGGCGGAAAACCAAAACCTTCATACAAAGATGGGTAGGCCACCACTTTTGCCAAATTATACAAAATCGGTTTGTCTTGTTTTTGAATGTAACCAATAAATTTGATATCTTTTTGCCAAGGAGAATTTCTGTAAACATCCTCGGTTTCTTTGACCTTCCAACCAGAGAGTCCAGTAATGACCAATTGATAATCGGCCAAATCTGGATAGGCCTGTCTAAATTGATTATAAGCTCGAATTAGACTAGGCAAATTTTTGCGAGGTTCAATATTGCCTAAATACAAAATAAATTTGTCAGATAAATTATATTTAATTTTGACTTTTTCTAATTCCGGATCACCTTTGTCAATTGGCCGGTAAACATCACTAACCCCCGAATAAATAACCTTGATCTTGTCTTCTGGAAATTTAAGTAAATCCACAATATCTCTTTTGGTATTTTGTGAGACAGCCACTAGGCTAGAAAATTTACCAACCAATTTATTGATATTCAAAGTGTTGTGCCAAAAATTTTTGCGCTGATTAAAAAATTCCGGGTAACGCAAAAAAGACAAATCATGAATAGTCATTAGTCCTCGAGACTGTGGAGACAGAGAAACAAAATTGAAATGAGGCTCAAAAAACACATCCACGCCACCCAGCAATTTATCTAAATACGGGCGATTAAAAATCTTTTGAAAAATATAATTAAAAATTTTGTTGGGCCAATTAGTTTTGACAATTTGGACATTAGGATAATCAAATTTTGGCAAACGCCCCGATAAATCCCTGGCACTATTATAATAAAACCGGTAATCATTATCCCGGTCAATCTTTAGCAAATTTTGTAGCAACTTGTCCGCGTATTCTGACACTCCGCTATAATAACGATCGGTCAGAACTCGGATATCAACTCCGATTTTCATAATTTACTTTATCTTTGATAAATTCATCAATTCCCCGTTTAAAATTATCAACCGAAAATCTTAGAGCGCGTTCTCTAATTCTCTCTGGATTAAATATATTTATTTTAGACATAAAATCTTGCACCGCCGATATAATGCCTTCCTTGGTTTGCTGAGAAAAAAATATTCCGCTCACATTCTCCTCCACGGTTTCCAGCGCCCCACCCTTCTGGTAAGCAATTACCGGACGACCGCTAGCCATGGCCTCCACAGCGGTAATACCAAAATCTTCTTCTTGGGGATTAATAAAGGCTAGGCAATGGCGATACAGCTCGGCCTTGTCGTCATCGCTTACCCGACCTAAGAATTCGATATTGGACGCTCCCCCGGCAATTTTCTGGAGTCTTTTGAGATCCACTCCATCGCCAAAAACTTTTAGACGATACTCTCCACCTAATTCCTTGAAAGCTTCTACCACAATATCAACTCGCTTATAAGGGGCCAAACGACAACCAATCAAAAAATATTTATCCGGTCGCTCAGCCGGGTCACTGGGAGCAATCGAAAAATTATCAACCTCCACCGGCGGATAAATAACCACGCTGTCACGACTATAATATTTGGTGATTCTCTTTTGAACAATTTTGGAATTAGCGATAAAATAATCGACCCGATCAGCCGCCGCTCTATCCCACAAACGCAAACGAGTGAGCATCAAAGAAATTATTTTTTTTATCCAGCGATTATACTTTAGTTCATTAATATACTGATGAGCATCGCTCCATAAATAGCGGGTGGGAGTATGACAATAACAAATATGCGTAGTCGTGGGCGAGGTGATCACCCCCTTGGCAAAAGAACTGGTATCTGAAATTACCAAATCATATTCCCGCAAATCAAAAAATTCCACAGCCAGAGGCATAAACATCAAATACCATTGATAATGTTTGACCCCGCCCGGCATTTTCTGAATGATTGAAGCTTCAATTCTGCGCCCTGGATAAGCATTCAGAGTCTTCTGCTGGTCATAAAGCAAAGTATAAATTGGCGCGCTGGGAAACATGTCGGCCAAAACCCGGAGAACTCTTTCGGCTCCGCCATCTTGGGCTAAATGATCATGAACTAAAGCAATTTTCATAAATTATTATTCAGCACTACGATGTTTTAAAACCGCCAAAGGAGTTTTTAAAAGAATTGATAAATCCAAAAGCAAACTCCAATTTTCAATATAATAAATATCTAGTTTCACTTCTTCTTCAAAGGCCAAATCGCTGCGACCCGAAACCTGGGCGAGTCCGGTGATGCCCGGCTTGATGGTCAAAACCTTACGATGATGTTGTTCGTATTTGGCCACTTCCTCAGGTAAATGCGGACGAGGACCAACTAGACTCATCTTGCCAATAAAGACTAAAAATAATTCTGATAATTCATCAATTGAAAAACGACGAATAAATTTGCCAACTCGAGTAACCCGTGGGTCATCTTTGATCTTGACCAGTGGTCCATCACTCCGCAAATTTAAATTTGCCAATTCCTTGTAACGCATATTATCAGCTCGATCAATCATGGAGCGAAATTTGAAATATTTAAAAAGTCGACCGCCCTGACCAACTCGATATAAATATGAGCCATCATCTAAACGACTGAAAAATACTGGTCCTTGAGAATCCAGCTTGATAGCAATGGTAGTGAGTAACATCACCGGAGAAAAAATAATAATTAAAAGTCCAGAAAATACAAAATCGACTATTCTTTTGGCAATCGCTCCCCAGCCTTCCAAGGTGGTTCGCTTCACTTCGGCCAGCGGCAAGCCAGCAATATCCATTACCTCGGTACGCAACACTTTGACCCCTAATAAATCGGCCACGTATTTAAAAGTTAAATGCCGATCATTGGCGAAATCATAGAGCCGTAAAGTTTCGGCTTTGGTCAAATTGGGATCAGCCTGAACAATCTCGTCAACCCGACCGTTTCTAATCTCATACTCTTTGATAAAATCGTCTAACTCCTGCGAAGTTTCCAGGGAAAAATCTCTAATTCTTTTGACCACCTCAAACCCACTATGCGGAGAAGCAAAAAATTCATGGACCAGGCTGTCAGCCGTTTTACCAGCTCCAACCACAATAATCTTGCGAACTCCAATACCATAACGGAAAAATTGTCGTTCAATCAGTCTAATAATCACCCGACCCAAACTCACATAAATAATGGCTAGGCCGTAAGTCATGAGCACAATAAAACGAGAATTGAAAAGTTCTCGTTTAAAAAATATATAAATCGCTAATAAGGCTAAAGCCACTGAACAAGCCGAGACAATTTTGAAAATTTCTTTGGCTAGTCGCCGAGGACCAGAAATAGCATAGAGTCCTGACAAAACAAAAACGAGCACCCAAACAATCGAAACTACTAGCAAAACTCGAGAAAAATTATTAATATCAAAATCAAAAATTACTGGTCGCCATTTGACCATGAACTCGGCAAAGCGCAAATGGTAGGCTGACCAACCAGCGAAAAAAACCATGGCCAAATCAACCGGGATTAAAATAATTGAAAAAATAAATTCGGTTCGTTTCATATAAATTAAAATTATTTAGCTAGGCTATAAGCCGGATTCTGTCCATAAACAATAAAGTCTATGGGACGATTATTTATCTTGCCCCACAATTACTCGCGGGGTCAGGCGAACTACTTTTCGTCACCCCTAAGGGGTGGTTCGTTCTTGCTTCAGGCAGGGTTTACCGAGCTAGCTCGTTACCGAGTAGCCAAAGCCGTTAAACGGCTAACTTTTCACCTTTGGCCTTAATCCGAAGACTAAGGTTAGTATTGTCTCTGTGGCACTTTCCCTTTCCCTCCACCCTTGCGGGTGTTCGGGACGGCGGGTGTTACCCGCTACCTCCGCCCTAATGGGCGACCTCAAACCATCTATGGTTTGAGGAAAGTCCGGACTTTCCTCTCCGTTTTCAGTCAAAGACCAAAAAAAACAGAGCAATCGTCCGCCTAGCTTAATAATTAATATATTACTAGAAACAGGCCAAAAAGTCAAAAACGAATTACTTGACTTCTTCACAAAAAAGATGTTAATTTATTATATTAATATCGTTATCTAAACAAAAAAAATTAAACAGCATGAATTATGTGTCAACTCAGCCGAATTTTACGGCTGAATTTATGGTCCCCTTGGGCAAAGCAGCTAGCTTTTGCGAGGAATACAACAAAAAGTTCACCACCAAGGGTTATTTTATCAACAACACCTTTAGGGTAAAATTTGACTCCAGTGAAGAATTACGGGCTTTCACCGAGCTGGCTAACAGCTTTGCAAACTGATAATGAACACATTTTCGACAAATTAAAATCCTGCACCAAATAATGGTCAGGATTTTTAAATTTGTTATGATTCATCCAAAATTATTCTTAGCCTAAACCACACCAATGAAAGGATCTTCGTTTTGAATAAATTTATCTTGGTTCTCCCAAAAAGTATTTTTGATCCTTTCTGGATAAACTTTGACGTCTCTTAATTCTTCTTTGGAAAACCATCGAACCTCCTCGACCTCACCATCTGCATCTTTATCAACATGTAATTCGTTTAAATCTGTTCCCTGGGTTGCTTCAGCCAACCAAATAGCTTCCAAAAAGACCCAATCATTAATGCCCCGATACTTATCCTCATGATATTCCTGCAAATAGATGAGCCGAAGAATCTTAACCTTTAAACCGGTTTCTTCCTCAACTTCTCTAAGAGCTCCCTCTATAATGTTTTCTTTTTCATATTCCCAACCACCGCCTGGTGGTGACCAAAAATCCTGTCCACTATTCCTAACCAGCAAAATCTTTTGATTTTCCTTATCTAGGGTTATAACCCTAGAAACAAAACGGATGTTCATAATTTTTAGTCTTTTAAAAAATTATCTAATAATAAGCCCGCCCTGGTATTTTAATTCATAAACCTTTTCCTTTTGGAAATAAATAACTTCAAGGCCTTCAAACTTGTCAACTGCTCCCTGATTAGTATTTTGATATTCCCAATCCCCTTCTTGAAAATAATCTGGTCCGCGAAAAGGTTTTTCAATTTCAATTAAACGCAAAGCAGTTTGCAAAAACCTATAAATATCTTTGGCCAGCACCTGGTCGGAAACAATTTGACCATAATAATTCATGCCCCAAATGGCTTTAGAGTTTTGCCAAACAATCTCTTCGCCAATAAAGGGATTATAACCAAAATAAGAGTCACGATATTTATAATCGCCGTCTTCCCAAATCAGCTCCTTGCTCCCATCAGCCAGAATCCTTTCTCCTCCCTCACCACTACTAGCATAAGTCTGGAGCTTAGCTTGAAGTAAAAATTCGCTTCTGGGGTCTGACCCCATTTTTTGTTGCATATTAAAAAATACCTTATTTTTTAACAAAATTTAGTTGGGGTCTGACCCCATTTACTAGGCACCGTGGCATTTTTTGTATTTCTTGCCTGATCCACACGGACACAAATCATTTCGGCCGACTTTGTGGCCTTCTTCGTCTCTAGTCTTATGCGGGACAAGATCAATCGTTTGATGACCACCCTGTTCATGCATAGTCTTTTCTGGAGCCGTATAATTCAAGCGACGATTATTTTGCGCGCTGTTAGCTTGAGCAATTTTTTCAGCGCTGAGAGTATTTAAAGCTTCGCCAGTTTTATAAATAGAATAAACTACTTGCTTGGCGATCAAGTCATTGAGTTCGCGATAGAGTCTAAAAGCCTCAGATTTATATTCAACTAGTGGATCTCTTTGACCATAACCTCGCAGACCGATTCCCCGGCGCAAGTAATCAATGGTCTCTAAATGTTCAATCCAAAGAGTATCAATTGACCGGAGTAATATATTTTTTTCAATATCTTGAAAATTGATATCGATACTCTTAAAATCACTAGCCAATTTTTCATAGGCTGAAGTTGCTTCGGTAATCAACAAATTGATAACTTCTTCTCGTTTTTTCAAAACCACAATCTGATCTTTCAAGTCTTTGTTAACCATGGCCCTAAAAGCCTCGGCCACTTCGCCCAAATTCCAGTCACCAATATTTTCTCCCAAAGTATGAAAATTAACCACGCTAGTGATTTCTTCGGCGGTCATTTTCAAAATAATATCTTGCAATTTGCGCTCCCGACTAACCCCTTCGAAAATTTCCAAAACCTCTCGTCTTTTTTTGTAAATAGAAGTTCGCTGTTTATTGATCACATCATCATATTCCACCAAGTGTTTGCGAATATCAAAGTTGTTGCCTTCCACTTTTTTCTGGGCCGATTCAATAGATCGAGAAATAATCTTGTTTTGAATAGGCATATCCTCAGGCAATTTCAAGGCCGCCATCATATTTTTCATTCGATCCCCACCAAAAATCCGCATCAAATCATCGTCGGTTGAAGCATAAAATTGGGAAGAGCCCGGATCACCCTGACGACCAGCTCGACCACGCAATTGATTATCAATTCGACGCGACTCATGACGTTCGGTGCCGATCACATGCAAACCGCCGAGAGCCAAAACTCTTTCCTGCTCTTCTTTGATCGATGGATTGCCACCCAAAATAATATCAACTCCGCGACCAGCCATATTAGTAGCCAAAGTAATTGCTCCTGGTTTTCCAGCCTGAGCAATAATTTCGGCTTCTTTAAAATGATTTTTAGCATTGAGCCTTTGCACATTTAGTCCTTCTCTGGCCATCATTTCTGCGAGTAATTCGTTTTTTTCAATCGAAATAGTCCCAACCAAAATCGGCTGACCTTTTTGAGAACGTTCTTTGATGTCTTCAATCACGGCCTTAAACTTCCCTAGCTCACTGCGATAAATCAAATCATCATAATCCCGTCTGACCATTGGTTTGTTGGTCGGAATAACTATAGTATCCAAATTATAAATTTTATGAAATTCCTCGGCTTCGGTAGCGGCTGTTCCGGTCATCCCGCCCAACTTGGGGTACATGCGAAAATAATTTTGAAAAGTAACCGTGGCCAAAGTTTGCGATTCTCTTTGAACTTTGACGCCCTCTTTGGCTTCAATAGCTTGATGCAAACCTTCGCTATAGCGTCGCCCCGGCATTAGACGTCCAGTAAATTCATCAACAATAATAATTTCGCCGTCTTTAACCACATAATCCTTGTCAATTTTAAACAAAACCTGGGCCTTGAGAGCCTGTTCAATATGATGCACCTCGCGAATACCACCTTCGACATAAATATTACCCAAGCCTAATGATTTTTCCACGCGAGCAATACCCTTTTCTGTAAGAGTAACCGTGCGCATTTTTTCGTCTAAATTATAATCCTCATCTTCTTTTAGAGTTCTAACTAATCCGGCAAATTTAAAATAGCGATCAGTTGATTCTTCAGCTGAACCACTAATAATTAGCGGAGTTCGGGCCTCATCAATCAAAATTGAATCTATTTCGTCAACAATCGCATAATAAAATTCCCGCTGGACCATTTGGCCCAAAGAAGCGACCATATTGTCCCGCAAATAATCAAAACCAAATTCATTATTGGTACCATAAGTAATATCACAAGCATAAGCCTCTTGGCGACCAACTGGACGCCAATGCTTCAAACGATCATCATACTGATTATTATCCGAATACTCCGGATCATAAACAGCCGCAGCGTCATGAGTAATCACTCCGGTTTTAAGACCTAGGAAATGATAAACCGGCGCCATCCAGCCAGCGCCCACTTTGGACAAATAATCATTGACCGTTACCAGATGAACTCCCCGACCGCTTAAAGCATTTAGATATAAAGGTAAAGTAGCAACCAAAGTTTTGCCTTCACCAGTGCGCATTTCGGCAATCTTGCCTTGATGCAAAATAATGCCACCAATGAGCTGGACATCAAAATGCCGTAAACCCAAGACCCGCACCGAAGCTTCGCGCATCACGGCAAAAGCTTCCGGCAAAATTTCTTCTAAAATCTGATTTTGGGCCAATAAATCCTGACCAGCCAATCTTTTTTGCCAAGCCAAAGTCAGCGACTTGATTTCTTCGTCGCTTTTTTTCTGCAAATCACTCTCCAGGGCGTTAATTTTAGCAATAATCGGCTCAAGTCCTTTAATAACCTTATCATTGGCATTGCCGAAAATCTTATCAATTAATGACATATAGTTGAGAATTCAATATACAAGACTGGGCGCTAAAAGTCAAAAGTTACTGACGAATTTTATCTTTATACTTTTTGATCATGAGTTCCATATGACTTTTGACTTTATCAATGGCTTTATACAAATCATCTTCAGTTTTATCAACAATCAAAAGTTCATGAGGCAAATTAAGATTGAGCTCAGCTCGAAAAATCTCGCCCTTATGCTGGTTGCCCACCGTCTTCTCTATCTCAAAATCACAATTACGCACCGGGACGTTTCCCAAATATTTTTCCAGCATCTCCATTTTGGCTTCGATATAATTTCTAATCGCCGGGGTTAACTCCAATTTTGTTGATTTGATTGTGACATTCATAGATTTAAAATAAATTAATAATTTCTTTAATCGTGACCCAAGCCATCAAGGCTAAAAGCAAGAAAAAACCAATATTGTGAATAATAGTTTCGGTATTCCTTTTGACTGGACTGCCTTTGACTTTGCCGATAAGCAAAAACAAAATTCGCCCACCATCGAGAGCTGGGAATGGCAAAAAATTGATAATCGTTAAATTCAACGACAAGAGAGCTGTAAATTGCAAAAGATACACCCAACCCAGTCTAGCCATTTGACCAGTGAGAGTAGCAATGCCCACCGGACCAGCCACCTGAGCGCCACTCATGGGCTGACCAATAATTAAACCTTTGACCAACTCATAAAGAGTCACGATTATCAGCCATAAAATTAGAAAAGAATATTTGAAGCCATTCCAAATAGCTTGATACCAAGGATACTTGGTAATTTCTGTTTGCATTAGAGCAATACCCATCCGAGCTCCATCGTCTTTGACTTCGGGTTTGATAGTTTTGGTCAAATCTTCTTGGCCCCGCTTGATATGCACCTGCAAATTTTCATTTTTGTGGCTAGCCACAAAATTCTGCAATTCCTCGATTGAAGAAAAGCTCTGGCCGCCAATATCCAAAATAATATCACCAGCCCGCAAATCATTGGAAGCGGCGGGAGTCTCGGCAATAACCTGTTCGATTTGAATATTTCCTCGACCTTCCACGGCTTGCGGAACACCAATCATAAAACAAGCCGAAAAAAGGATAATAGCCAAGACAATATTCATGAGCACCCCGGCAATCAAAATAATAATTTTTTTATAAGTAGATTTAGAAGCAAAACTCTCAGGATCTTTTTCGTCGTCGTCATCCTGGCCTTTGATTTTGCAAAAACCACCCAGCGGAATCAGATTAATCGAATAAATAGTTCCCTTCTTAGCTTCGTTTTCCTCTAATTGTTTGTTGCCCCACAGCATTTTTCCTTTTTGATAGCCAAAGACTCGAGGAGGAAACCCGAGACCAAATTCGTCAACTCGTACTTTGAAAAGTCGAGCGGCCACAAAATGCCCAGCCTCATGAAACAACACCAAGACTGATAAAACCAGCAAGAAAATAATAATTGTTAATATCATATTAAATTTCCATTATATCCTTTTCTTTAGCATCACGGATATTTTTTATTTCGTCATTATATTTAGTGGTCGTCTCATCTAACTCCTTAATGTAGCGAAACTTATCATCTTCGCTCATTTCTTTGGCTGAAAAAGCAGTTTCAATAGCAGTCTTAATTTCTTCGCGCACTTGGCGAATAGAAATCTTGGTTTTTTCTTGTTTTTCATTGACTCGCTTGACCAGCTCTTTGCGATTTTCCTCGGTCATCATCGGAATACTTATTCTAATTTTGTCGCCCTCATTAACTACTCCCAAATTCAAATTGGCATCGATAATCGCCTTCTCCACATCTTTCATAATATTTTTGTCCCAGGGAGAAATAGTCAGACTGCGAGAATCAGCCACCGACACATTGGCTAGGCCATTTAGCGGAGTATTGACTCCATAGGCCTCCACATGGATACCCTCTAAAATCGCCGGATTAGCCCGACCGGTCCGAAGAGTAGCCAAATCTTTTTTGAAATAATCAATGGCCGCTAAAAAATCGGGATTTTTCTCTTGTAAATAAATGTTCATATAATCTTTTTATCTGTCATCCCCAACTCGATTGGGGATCCAGGATTTTTATTTTTTAATTATTTTTTTATTTTCATGACTCCCAAATAAATATTATTAGGATTATCAAAATCAACTAGTAGAGTCTGTCCGGCTCGAGTCGTGGGGAGTTCTTTGGTGATCCAACTAGATCCGCCATCGACTGATTTATAAAAAGTGGTGTTAGTTACATAATATATCTCTTGCGAATTTTTGGGATTAACGGCAATAGAATTAATATTGGTTTCTTTGTCAGGAGTGATTAATTTGATCTTGGTCCAACTATGACCACCATCTAAACTTTTTAACAAAACTTTGTCAGTAGCCAAAAATAAAGAATTATCTGAACCTGAAAATACCAGCCCCTTGAAATTAAAACCCAAATCGAATTCTCTAAGCTCACCATTTAGATCCGTCCAATTACTACCATCAAATTTATTTTTGTAATCAGCTAATTCTTCCAAATTTTTGGCGGCGCCAGAATCAAACAAATATAAACCAGTTTTGACCGAAGCAATTAGAACCAAATTATTGTTTTTAGGATTGATAATAATTTTACGAACCCCATCATTGAGTCTCTGAATGGTTCGCCAACTAGTCCCAGCATCCAAGCTTTTGATGATTTCACCTCGAGAGGTGCCGATATAAACATCGCGAGTATCTGATCCATCAATCGCCACTGCCGTTACTTTAACATCCGAATTATTATCATAATAAATTTCTAAAAATGACCGAGCACAATCAGTAGATTTATATAATTTATTGTTAGCCGCCGCGTAAATAGTACATTTGGCCTTGGGATCGATGGCTACGTCATTAATGGTAGTTTTAGGTAAACCATTGGCTTTCTGCCAACCATTTGTCACATTGTAAGTGAAATACAGGCCCTCATCAAAAGTAGCCATGTAAACCGCGGCACTATCCTCGGGATCAATAAATAATTCCTTGATATCAATACCGGCTACCGATCCAGCCTGACCACTTAGCCCCGAGACTCCTGATAAATTCCGCCAAGTATTCCCCTTATCGTCAGAAACAAAAATTCCGCCCAAATCTTTACCGGCCGCCCCCTGATTATTGACAGTGACTGAACAACCACCCAAAAATAATAGCGAGAAAACTAGCAACCAAGAATATTTTTTTATTTTCATATAATTAAATATTTAGACTCACAAAATCTAAAATATTTTTATAATTAACATTAGCCGACAAATAAGTCTGAGCCAATTTTAGATGATTGATAATATTTTTAATACTCGCCAAGCTCTGTCTCTCGGCCAAATCAACCAATTCAGATTCCAAGGCAGTATGCTGGATCAAATTTAAAGAATCAGTTTTGATTAATAATAAATCCCGAGTGACCGCCAGCCAAATATCTAAAATCGCCGACAAAATTTGTCGAGCCTCTTGGCCCTTTTTTTCCGAACCAGATAATAGATTGGTACTCACAATAAAACGATCACTGAGTGATGAATTTAAAATATCTACAAAAACTCTTACCCGATTCTGATAATTATTATAAGACTCACTGTCTTCCAAAAATTTTAGAGCCAGGGCTGGACGACCCGAAGACAGGCGCGATAATTCCTTGGCTTGATTTTTGCTAGCTCCTCGATCAACTAAATAATCATAAATCAAATCAGCCTTGATCGGACGAAAATTCAGAATCTGACTGCGAGAAATAATAGTTTTGAGCAAGGCATTCAAATCAGAAACAATCAAAATAATAACAGTCTTGTCTTGTGGTTCTTCCAGGAGTTTCAGTAGGGCGTTCATACTCTCCTCGCTCAGACTTTCCGCTTCTTTAATAATACCAATTTTGTAGGAATTAGCAAAAGAACCCATGCCGAGAATATGAATAAAATTGCGAACTTGTTCTACCTTGATCTCCTTGGCTCCCACTTCTCTTCTGAGCACGTGAACATCACCGGAAAATTCCAATTTTTCTGGATCGATTCCTTCTATTTCTTCACGCCGCTTGGGATCAGATAGCAAAAGATTTTTGGCAAAGACATAGGCTGTGGCTGTTTTACCCAGATCTTCTGGACCAGCAAAAATATAAGTCTGAGCCAATTTTTGACTCAGAATGCCTTTGGTTAAAAATTCCACAATTTGCGAATTGCCCACTAGTGGCCAAGCAAATTGACTGCTTTTTTTCATAAAATTATGTTAAAATTATAGCATTTTTAAAGAAAAAATCAACCGCCCTGGAGCCTGGCTCCAGAGCCAGGCTCCAGTTGACTTTCCAAGCATTTTTAATTACTATATATTATTAACAAAATGTACTTTTTAAAACTCACAAATAAATAAAAGGAGGACGTTATGTCAAAAATTCCCCAACATTTACAAAAGGACCCCACTATCCAATATCTACTGGATCAAGGTTTAAAACTTCTGAGTCGCGGCAAAGTTCGGGAAACTTTCCGACTCGATGCTAATCGACTACTCGTCATTGCCTCGGACCGGATTAGCATCTTCGAATTCGTCTTGGGACGGACTATCGAAAAAAAAGGTGAAGTCCTGACCGCTTTAACGCACTTTTGGCTAACAGGAATTCTAAAAAAATTTCCCAATCATCTCCTGCGGGATGATATTTACGCCGTGGAAAAGGAATTGCCGGAACTGCCGAAATACCGCTGTCTGGTAGTCGAAGACCTCTCCCCCATGGACGAATTTGAATTGATTTTCAGGTTGTACCTGGGCGGATCAGTTTTCAAAGACTACCTGAAAGACGGCATCGTTTCTGGCCAAGCACTGCCACCTGGAATACAGAAATGGTCCAAGTTAGACGGACCAATGTTCACGCCATCAACCAAAGAAAAAGTCGGCCATGACATCAATGTCACTGCCGATACCTACTTTGATCAATATGGACTACCTGGTATAGAATTTGTGGAAATGCTTAAAAGGGCCTGTTTGATAGTGGAAAAATTCCTGGAAGACCGAGGGATACTTTTACTGGACACCAAACTGGAAGGCTCCTGCGCCCTGGGCAAAATCGGAGACGAGGTCTTTACTCCGGACTCCAGTCGCTTCTGTGAAAAAGAAAATTATCTCCAAGCCATGGCTGCTGGCATAGACCCGGCATTTATGGACAAGGAACCAGTGAGACTCTGGGGTAAAGGCATTAAAACTCCATTTGGAGTCACCGGCATCAATAATCTTGATCCGGAAAATGCCGAGCACCGAGCTTTTGTGGACCGACTGGGAATTCCTGATGAAATCGCCGAAATGACCACCAGAATCTACCTGAATTTATTCAAGCTAGTCACCGGCTTGTCACTGGACAATTACCAGCGCCAATTTATGACCAGGCCCTAACCCAAAAAGGATGTTACTCAACATCCTTTTTAAATTTTGACTTTTTCTAGAAACAATGTTTAAATAATCAGTTATTTAATCGCACATTAACATTTTAAAATTAATAATCATGATTGAACGGTATTCAGATCCGATAATCACTGAAATTTTTAGTGATCGGAACAAAGTTAATGGCTGGCAAGCCGTGGAGCTAGCCGTCATTTTAGCCCGGGTCAACTTGGGCCTTGTTGATAGAAAAATTTATGACGAGATCAAACGTCATTGGGATGAGAATCCTGTTAACTTGGATTGGTGGAAAGCCGAAGACAAGCGTATTCACCATGATCTTAACGCTTTTATCAACGAAAGATTAAGATTTTTACCAGTAGAATTGCAACCCTACGTGCACGACCAGATTACCAGTTTTGATACTGAGGAATCGCCCTCAATTTTGGCCATTGGCCAGGCTACGAAGGAAGTCGCCAGGCTTTTCTTTGAATTAACAAATACCCTGGAAGATCTGGCCAGAAAACATCGTTACACCCTAATGATGTTTCGGACTCATGGTCAAAACGCCGAACTCGGCACATTGGGAGTCCGTTGCTTAAGCTGGCTAAGCAGTCTAAACATCGTGGCTAATAATTTATTGACCGTGGCTGAAAGCAACTTAGGTTTTTCAAAAATTTCTGGACCAGTAGGAAATTATGGTGGAATTGATCCAGAACTAGAAACCGAAGCTCTAAAAATTCTGGGGCTTGATCCACTGATCAATGCCACTCAAATTCTACCCCGGACCCTACACGCTCCAATTGCCAATAATTTAGCCAACTTAGTTTTGGCTATTTCCAAAATTGGCTTGGATATTCGACTGGGAGCCAGAAGTGGTCGACCAATCTTGCAAGAACCATTTGGCAAAAATCAAACCGGATCCTCGGCTATGCCGGGCAAGAAAAACACCATTCGCACCGAACAACTGGAAGGGCTGGCTAGAATGGCCCTGGGATATTCCATGATGATTTCCAACAATATTCCGACCTGGGAGGAAAGAGCTATTGAACAATCCTGTGTTGAAAGAGTGGCTTGGCCAGATCTATTCCATGTGACTGTTCAGGCCATCAAAGTCTTAACTGGAGTCTTGAAAAACCTTCAAGTTTTTCGGGACAATATGATTCTGGAAATCATTGATTCCCGAGGAACCTATGCTTCTAGCGAAGCCAAAGAATTTCTCAAAAAACACTTATGCCCCAAAGGCTTAACAGCCGAAGAAGTGTATCGCTTGGTTCAACTAGCTTGCTTTAATGTTTTGGAGCGAGACGACTCTTTAATACCAGAACCACCGATCAGTTGGCCTTCAAATTTTGGCTTGCATTACCAAATGATTTTTGATAACGACAAAGAAATTATTAGAACCAAGCCTACAATCCAATCAATTATCCATAAAGGATTTTTGAGAAAGTCCAACAGTCTCAACATTGAGCAAGAAAAAATTGATCATTACAATCGACTACTCAAAGAATTATTTGAGGATCACCAACTTACCCCAGAATGGGCAAAAATATTTGATCCTGAATACCTTCTACGCAACCAGGACTACCTATACAAAAGTCTGGACGCCAAGGATCAGGAGCATGATTTTTAAAAACAATCTTCCCTACCAAAAACCACCAAACCCAATCGGGCTGGTGGTTTTAAATTTATTGCGATTAATTATCTTTGACTCTCTATTTTAATCTGATTCAAGCCATTTTCCAATTTCTGCAGTAAATCTGTTTTTTTACTCTTAGCAAAATATTCTAACAACTTATCAGTAAAGGCTTCGGGGCGAAGTAGTTTTACTGACGAACCTTGATTCAAGCAAATCTCGGCCCATTTATAAGCATTAACCTCATCTTCAAAATAATAATAAACATCAGCCATTTGACATTTAGCATCTAAATAAACCGGCCGAATTTCTAGAGCTTTTTCGACTGATTTAATAGTTTCCGCCTTGTCCCCTCGAGTCAAATAAATATCAGCCCGAGTCAAATAATTAACATAACGCCCGGGCGAAGACATAATGGATTCCTCAATGGCTTGAGCTGAAATCTTGGAATAATAATTGAACTTGTCCAAATCCTTGTAATTAATTCGCGCGGCCAAATTGGCTACCTTAGCGAGTTGCAATTGCATCAAACTATCAAAACGATCATAGGCAACATTAGCTTCAGCTAGCGATACAGCATAATCGATCAAATCTTTAGCCGACTGCTCTGGCAAAGCATAAAGTATTCCTGGATTATCAGCCATCATATTAATTAAAGCACCCCGACTATCGCGATTATAGCCAACTCTATATTGAAAAGCCTTTTGGAAATTTAAAATTGCCGTCTTGGTATCTCCTTGGGACATACTCCCATAACCAGCGATATCAGCCACAAACATTTTGTAACCATTAATATTAAACTTAGTAATACTAAACAAAGCGATAGCTCCAAACAGCACCAAGAGCCAAGCTTCTCGATCGGAGCTCATTTTTGATTTTTCTGAAGCTTCCTCCTCGCCGGCATAGTACAAATAATAAACCAGACCCAAACACATAAAGAAAGAGATATAAGTAGATAGCGAATCAAATACTGCTAAATTTTGGACCAGGTAAGCCACAAACAAACCACTGAGCACTGATAATTCCAGGGTGCTAATTTTTTTATAACGATAACCCCGCACCAAATAATAAACTAGGGCCACCAAAATACTCAAATACGCCAAAAGACCGATGAGCCCAGTGGTGGAAGCAATATCCACAATATTATTGTGAGCTCGATCAAAATAAGTTTCACCCGGGGAAAAATCATAAAAACGAGGATCAAAATATTTGTCAAAAATAATGGCATAGTTGCCATGGCCGACTCCCAAAATTGGATGCGACCAAAAATCTTTGTACGCCGCGGTCCAAGAAATTAATCGGGTATTCCAAGTGGAATTTTGCGAAGAAAAATCTCTCAGGGCCCGACCAATTTTGGTTCCGTCAAAGACCGGATTGAAACGGAAAGAAAAAAGCAACACCAAGCTCGCAATTCCTAGCACCAGTAAACTAAGACCAGCAATCTTTATTTTCTTATTTTTAGTCAGTAAAGAATAAATCAACACCAAAGTAAAGAGTCCCGCTGCTAAACCAGCCTGAGAACCTGAAATATCAGCTCGTAAAAATCCGACTATCATCCACAAAGCCGAAACAACATAAAGCCAAATCCAATATTTTTTGAATTCAATAATTTTCCACAAAGATATAAAAAAGCCAAAAATCATCAGCCCCGCCACATAAGCGGTGTTGCCAATAGTGGAGGCCGGATAATGTTTGACAAAACCTCGGAGAGTAATATAGGCCAAAACGCCCAAAAAGATATTGAAGAAAATCGACCAATCTTGCTTGGTTTTAAAAGCAGTAATAATAATCAAATAAAATATTAAAAAATGCAGCAAATGAAAAAATCCTAACATTCTTTCAGCATTGCCCCAAAAACTAAGATTGAAATCAAAGCCCACAAAACAGGACAAAAGCACCGCCACAAAATAAGCCACCAAGCCCCAAGTGACCAAAGATTTTTTGGGCCGATACTCTTTGAATTTGATAATAAACACCAACCAAATCGGCAAAAGCACCTCCATTAAAATATTAAAAAATAATTGTTTAGAGGTAATATAAGGGAAAAGTAAATGAGCAAACACTAGCAAAAATGAAATTGGAGTAATAAATAAACCAACTTTTAAAATCCACAAATAAGTTTTTTGGGTCATATTTTTAAAACCACCTTGCTTTTTAAGCCAGGACTAATTATAATAAGAATAATAAAATTATATGCTAAAAGCCAAAATAAAACAAATCGGCCTACTCCTAGGAGATCTAGCCCTGCTTTATTTAGCCCTGTATTTGGCCATTTTAATTAGATATCTGCAAATACCAGATACCGACTTTTTTTATATGTCCGTAGAGCCTTTCAGCTGGCTTTTTATCATCTGGATTATCATTTTCTATATTAGCGGTTTGTATAGCCTCAAAAATCTATCCCGCTATGACAAATTCTTAGAATTATTCCTAAAAGGCTGGGGAGCTGGGCTAATAGTTTCGATTATCTTCTTCTATTTATGGACTTTCAAAAATTTATCACCCAAGACTACTCTTTTGATTTTTGCAGTTGTCTATGCCTTGCTCTTTTTGGGCTGGCGCTATCTAATTAGATATCTGTTTCGAGTGGGCTTCCCCAAAAACAATCTCGGCTTCATCGGCTACAATAATCAAGTCAAAGAAGTTATCGCTGAGCTCCGCCACAATCCCCAATTGGGTTATGCTCCTAAATTTATCGTAGTGACCGAAGATAATAGTCTCTCGCAAGAACTCTTGGCCGAAAATATTAGCGGAGTTAAGGTTTTCAAAGACGAAGACAATTTAGAGGAATTAGCTTCTCGTTTCAATATTAACAATTTTATTTTGGTCCAAAATTTATCCGAATCACCCCAGTGGCGCCGGAGATTATTTAATTGCCTACCACTCGGTATAAATTATATTGGTTTTAGTAATTTCTATGAACGGATTACCGGCCGAATCCCCTTGGAACTCATTAGTGAAAGCTGGTTTTTAGAAAACCTAGATCTAGCTGATAAAAAAATATTTGAATTTGCCAAGAGATGTATCGATATTAGCTTGTCGCTAATTGCTGGCCTCATTTCCCTACCCTTTTGCCTCATCATCGCTCTAGCCATCAAAATCCAAGGACCTGGACCAATTTTTTTCCGCTCAATGCGACTAGGAAAAAACAATATTCCTTTTAAAATTTACAAATTCCGCACCATGACTGTTAGTAATAACGACCAAAGTATGACTATCAAAAACGACCCGCGAATTACTCGGGTCGGCGGTTTCCTTAGAAAAACTAGATTAGACGAAATTCCGCAATTACTAAATATTTTGAAAAACGATATGAGCCTAGTTGGTCCCCGACCAGAGCGTCCCGAATTTGTCGCTGAGCTCACCGAGCTAGTGCCCTTCTTTGATATTCGCACCCTGGTCAAACCTGGACTTTCTGGTTGGGATCAAATCTCTGGCGAATACCACTCGCCAATGCCTGAAGATACTCACAAAAAGCTCCAACACGATTTGTTTTATATCAAAAATCGCTCAGTCTTTTTGGATACAACTATCTTTTTAAAAACCATTAAAACCGTTCTCAATTATCAAGGCCGCTAAAAAATTGAGGAAGTTTAGCGAGCACCCGACGCCAGATGAAAAATGCTGGCTTTTTTAATTGATTAATTTTCCAGGCCAATTTTAATTCTCGCCAACCTCTCATTCTTTGTCTTGGGCTACGACCACTCAAGCCCCCAGCTCTCATCCGCACTAAGACTTCTGGTAAATAATACACAGACATTTTATAAATCAATAGGAATCGCAAAATCATTTCATAGTCGCCAGCGATCTTAAATTGTAAATTAAACCATTGCGGATGATTAGTATAAAATTCTTTTTTTACAAACAAAACTGGATGTGGAATAATCCAACCACTGGACAATTTTTTTGGTCGGTAACTGCCAGCTGACCAATGCCTAATTGTTTTTTGAAAATCATTGTTTTTAAAATAAACCAAGTCGCCATAAACTGCCGAAGTATCAGAATTTTTGGCAAAAGCTTTGGCCACTTTAGATAAAACCTGATTATCAAAATACAAATCATCCGAATTCAAAATGCCAATAATTTCCCCACTAGCTAGCGCCAGCCCCTTATTCATAGCATCATAGAGCCCTTGATCTTTTTCGGAGACCAAAATTATAGGAAATTGTTGTTGGTATTTTTGCACTATCTCAATTGTTCCATCTAGCGATCCGCCATCAATAATAATATATTCCAAATCTAAATAATCTTGACTAATGACCGATTCAATGGTTTGAGCAATAGTTTTGATCGAATTAAAGCTCGGAGTAATAATGGAAATTTTCATAAGCTAATTATAAAACTTAGAAATAGCCGACACAATATAATCAAGCTCGGCCGAAGTCAAAAATGGATGAATGGGCAATGATAGAATTTTTTTGACTTTTTCTTCTAACACCGGCAAATCCAAGTTATTATACTGAGCAAAACATTTTTGTTTGTGAATTGGAATTGGGTAATGAATCAAAGTTGGAATTCCCAAAGATTTTAAATGTTCTTGTAGCTTGTCCCGATCCTCCGCTTCAATCACAAATAAATGCCAGACATGACTAGCCCCCTCTCTAATCTTTGGCAATTTGATATTTTTGATTCCCGACAAGGCTGACAAATAAAAATTAGCAATTTCTTGACGTCGCTGATTACCAGCACTTAGATATTTTAGTTGCACTTGCAAAATAGCAGCCTGAATCTCATCCAAGCGACTATTTATACCTACGACTTCATGTTCATAACGATTTTTCTGACCATAATTTCTAAGCATTATTAATTTTTCCTGTAGATCATTATTACTAGTAACGACGGCCCCGCCATCACCAAAGGCTCCCAAATTTTTGGTTGGATAAAAACTAAAAGCCGCGGCCTCACCAAAGGTACCAACAAATTTATTTTGGTACAAAGCCCCATCAGCCTGAGCCGCATCTTCTAACAAAAACAGTTTGTGCCGCTGACAAATATCTTTGATCTTATTTAAATCAACACTTTGACCATAGAGATGAACTGGCAAAATTACTTTGGTTTTAGGAGTAATCAAAGCTTCAATCTTATCAGCGTCCAAATGGAAATATTCATCAATATCGCCAAAAACTGGCGTGGCCCCGACTGCTGAAATAGCCAAGGTGCTAGCTACCGCACTATGACTAGTAGTAATCACTTCATCCCCCTGCCCCACTCCTAAAGCCAAGAGAGCCAATTGCAGGGCTTCCAAGCCATTACCAACACCAATTGCCGCTCGAGTCCCGAGATAAAGGGCTAGCTGTTTTTCAAATTCAGCCACTTCCTGACCCAAAATATAATACCCCGAACTTAGAACCCGGAGCGTAGCTTCGTCATATTCTTTTTGGTGAGCCAAATATTGGGCCCCAAAATCATTAAATTTAATATCCATAAAACTATTTTTTAATATATTCTAAAAACTTTTGATAATCTCGCAAATAGTCAGATTCTTGATAATAATCACTGGCCAGTACCAAAATAACACAATCGGCTGAAAATTTTTCCATGGTATGCCAAAGCTTCGGCCCCAAACGTACCCCCCAAGACGAATTGTTCATGAGAATTGATTGCTTTGTTTGACCGTCATCAAGTTTCAAAACAAAACTACCATTAATACAAAAAATCACTTGCTCTAATTTTTTGTGGGCATGATGACCGCGCTTCGCTTTTTTATTAAAAAGATTATTAATAAAATAGACTCGCTTGATATCAAAGGAAATATTTTTTTTAGCTTCACAAATTACCAAATTACCGTCAGGAAAATCATTAAAAAAATTAATCTTCACCAGACCAGAATGCTTAACTTTTATTTTTTTGGGCATATATTTTATTTTTTATTTTTTTATAGACAAAATGGACAGGTCTAACAATCTTAACATTCCACAAAATCCAAGACAAAGAATTCAAGATGGCTCGACCAAGTCGATCCTTTAAACCTACCCGCGAGTAGCCAAAACTAAAGTCGGGTTGAATCTTTTTGACTTGGTCAATAGATTCCTGCAAAGATTTAAAATAAGGTTGATAAATTAAGCGACGGACATTTTTGGACAAAGAATAACCCCGAGTGGGACAATATTTAGTATCAGATAAAATAACAAATTTATGAAAATGATAAAAAACTACCGGCCAATAATCAGCTGCTTTTTTTAAAGTCCCCCAAACTTGTCCGTCAAAAATTTTAAACTCATATTGCTGAACATTCCAGGGGGCCACTCCCCCACCCAAATGCTCCAGCTCATGGATTCCAGAAAATCTAGTAGTCCAATCATCTAAATATTTCTGATCTCCCAGTCGGCCATTATCCAAATAACCAAAACACCAATCTAGGCAAGCTAGGCGCCACCAATCCAGAACTTGGCGACCAATTTCATTATTCTTAAAAACCATAAACTGGACACAATATTTACCACTCACTGCTGATTGATTATATTTGCCACTATAGCGATGTTCAGTAATCATCACCGAATCACTCCCTAATTCATCAATAAGCAATTTAGGATCATTAAAAAAATAAATATCAGCATCCAAATAAATAATCTCACTTATGTCTGGATATTTCTCAAACAAATACCAACTAAAATTAGAGGCACAGGTCCAAGAATATTCAGCAACGCTCCGCTTCGGTTTAACTGCTAGAAGCTCAGGTGATTCAAATTCTCTTAAGCGGACCAGGCGGACTTGAGGCAAATTCATTTGATCCATAAGCTGATAAGTCAAATCATCCATGCAAAGAATCCATAAAACAAATTCTTGGCTAGAGTAGCGAGCCAAAGAATTATACATGGTGAGCCCCTTGTATAAATAATTACTATCAAATAATGTGCAAAAATTATAAATCATAACTATTTTTTCAATTGAAATAGATAGCCCCGATGTTCGCCACTCATTAGCGTCTTCTGAATAATTACTTCCCCGCCAAAAGCCTCAAAATCTACTACCAATTCATAATTATTTTTGGCAAAAAAATCCATGATCTCTGATTCATTAAAAACCCAAACTGGATAAACAGCTGGATAAATTTCTGGTGGAACCTTCTGAACGGTCACTATGGTTTTGTTTTGATTAACCACTAAACGATCAAGTAAAATATACGGCGGCCGGTATTTGAAAGTGTCGGCTAAAATTTCCCAAGGGTTTTCTAAATACTGTAAAGAGCTAGAAAATAAAACTACCGAGGCCGGTCCATTACCAAAGAATTCGGCCAAATTATAATAAAATTTTAAAGACCCAGATTCCAAATTGCTCCGACCAAAATCAACCAATTTGTCCTGTTCAATTATTGACCAGGTAAAATTATCTAAATGCTTCAAAAAACCATAATTTTGGTAATAAGTACTGCCCAAAGACCCGCCAAAATCTAATACCTGCAAATGATTATTATTTTTAGAGGCAATAAATAATAGACAAGCTAGAGTCGGCCAAAAATACTGAATTTTATCAAAGACTACTGAGTCTCTTTCATAAAGCGCCTGACCATTTTTGACCTGTAGGGCGGCGTCAATTATCTTGGCAAAAATCTGATCATCATGATAACCGCGAGACTTGTTTTGCGCCTCAGACCATTTCTGATAAGCGCCAAAATAACCAAAACGAGCTGGTCGCCATCGATATAGTTTGATTAGTCCAGCTGGCAAAATATTTTTGATTATCGTCCTAATTTTGATAGCCATAATTTAATAATTCTCTTAAGCCAATTAGTAATTTTCTTAATAATCAAGGGCTGGCGACCACGAAAATATTTGATAATTTCTTGTTTGGCCTCTTGATTTTCAGAAATCTCAATTTTTTGCAAATCAATCCGCACTTTGGCTACCTGGGGCGTATCTCCTAAATAACCGGAGCTTCCACAATGAGTGCCGCTACCGTCAAAACCAGTATTATAAACTAGCGACTGACCTGGATACAAAGTTAATTTGTTTTTCAAAAAAGCACTGGCATACCAGCGAATCGCCCAAGAATTGTTGCGCTGAGCAATTTGATCTTTAAGCATTTGAGTGTAAGGATATGATCCAGCAAAATCAAATTCGTTAGTGAGATGACGATTTTGTAATTCCGCCAACAATTTTTGACTATCAGCTTCAAAAATATCCCAGCCCCTTTTCCAGGTGGCCCAACCCCAACAATCAGCTCCTTTCAGAAAAAAGGTGCTTGGCAATACCCCACTAACTGGATAAACATAAGCATGGATACTAGCGACCTCTTCATCGTGCTTATAAAGTTCTAATCCCTTGTTTAAATATTCCAAAAAATAATTAGAAACCAAAAGATCATCCTCGACCACTATCACCTGGCCAAAATCATTAACTATTTTGGTCACTCCATCAATAATTGATTTAGCTAGACCCTGATTGGTAACTTGGCTAATGATTTGCACGCTTTTAAAACCATTAACCTGAGACAAATACTCGCGCAACTCGTTTACTTGGGCTCGACTCAGCTCATTATCCTTTGGACCATCAGAAAAAATAAACAGCTCACTGTCCTTGGCCAAGTCATTTTGTTTTAGCGCCTCAATAGTAGTTTGAGCATGATCCAAACGATTATACACAAACAAGGCAATAGGGGCCAAACTCATATTTTAATAATTAAAGCGACTTAAGAATATCAACAATCCTTTTACTCGACAAACCATCACCATAAGGATTAGAGGCTTTGGACATGCCGGTATAATAAGCCTGATTATCCAAAAGTCGCAAGCTTTCTTTGATAATTTTATCTTTACTCGGACCAACCAATTTAGCCGTACCAGCCTCCACACCCTCAGGACGCTCAGTGACCGATCTAGTCACCAAAATCGGCTTACCCAGTGAAGGGCCCTCTTCTTGAACTCCACCAGAATCAGTAATGATTAGATAAGAAGCATTCATCAGCCAAATAAATTCTGGGTAACTCAAGGGGCGGATAAGATGAATGTTTTTTGTTTTTCCCAACATCTTGTTAACTGGACCAGCCACATTAGGGTTAAGATGAACCGGATAAATTATTTCGATATCTTTTCTAGTTTTAGCTAAATGTTTTAAAGCTGAACAAATATTTTCTAGTGGTTTACCAAAATTTTCTCGTCGATGTCCAGTCACCAAAATAACTTTTTTATCGAAATTGATTTTTTTGAAATCAGCAGCAAAGCGACTATCTAATTTTTTTTGCTTGACGATCTTCAGAGCCAAAAGCAAAGAATCAATTACCGAATTACCTACCATAGCTATTTTTTTGTCGCTAATTCCCTCAGCTTTGAGGCTTTTGACAGCCGCCGAGGTCGGAGCAAAATGGAAATCAGCAATCGGACAAATCAAACTCCGATTAATTTCTTCTGGAAATGGTGAATACTTGTCATAAGTCCGAAGTCCAGCCTCGACATGAACCACTTTGATTCTTTTATAAAAACCCGAGAGCGCCCCGATAAAGGCGGTGGAAGTATCACCCTGAACCACCACAATATCCGGATTAGCTTTGTTTAAAACATCTTCAATTCCCCTTAGTATTCTCGCCGTAATATCAAACAAGGTTTGATTATCTTTCATTATTTTCAAATCATAATTAGCTTTGAGACCAAAAAAATCCATAACCTGATAAAGTAATTCTTCATGTTGCGAAGTCAAACAAATTTTGACATCAAACAATTTGGGTTGTTTTTTCAAAGCAAAATAGATCGGGGCTAATTTGATAGCTTCCGGCCTGGTTCCAAAAATTAACAGTACTTTCTTTTTCATAAATATTAAATTAAATATAAAATTTCTTAATAATCCACCAAAACCAACTGAAAGGCTTGAAAAGCCAAGGAGAGCGTCGATAAGCCTTCGCTAAAAATCCCGAGCGCCTGGCTTCGTATTCTTTGACTTGCAAAATTAGCTCAGGAGAATCTGGAATTCTGACTACCCCCTTGAGTAATTGACTCAAATTCTGACTATTCTTGGACCAGTCAAATCTAGTCTCGGCTGAGCTTCTAGCCTTCATTTTAAATTCTGGTAAAAATTTAAAATTATCAATATAATATTGCATCGCCGCAGTTAGAGAATCTTCATCCACATCACATTGGGGCCAAAAATAATTGTCCCCCCGTTTATAAAGCTTAGCTATAGCTACTAGTCGACCATTATCACTATCCACGAATTCATTCATGGGTGGATTATCACTGGTGATTACCGGCAGGCCGCAAGATAGGGCCTCACAAATAGTTAGGCCAATGCCATCCAACCTAGAAGGATAAACATAAACATCCCCCAAATGGTAAAGACCCGGGGCACTAACTTCTTTATTTATAATATCCAATAAATCAGCTTCTGCCAAGTTTTTAACAGTAACTGCTAAATCCGGATAGGCCTGCACAATATCTGTTTGGGTGTGAATTATTAATTTCCGAGGACCTGTTAATTTAGCAAAGGCCCGGAGCAAAATATCAGTTCCCTTGCGTTCAGGACTCATGCCACTAGAATGGAAAAAAATTACTTTTTGATTATCAACAGCTTGCAAACTCTTTGGCTGATAAATACTAGTCTCCGTGCCCCAGGGCACATAAAAAGCTTGCGGGTGGCTGGCAAAGACACTATGATGACGCAAGGTGTTACAAATCAAAAAATCATAAAGCCCAAAAAACGGCACTGTCTTTTCCGTATAATAATCAATATAAGCCCCGATCTTAATCTGCAAATCTCTAGCCAAAATAATCGGATCCCACCATTGTTGTTCGTTGAAAATCACCAGCTCAATTTTATTTCTAATTAACCATTTTTTAAAATCAGCCAAATCAATAGAAAGAGGCATATGAATCGGAATTTTTTTTCCCCAAGTCACATAAGGCTTATCCCATTTAGGATCACCAATGGCATATTTCTCTCCACCTCGAGCATAAATTAGAACCTCGTTGTCCCTTTTTAAAGATTCCAAAAACTGAGAAGACACATAAGCCGCTCCCCTTTCCTGCCAAGTGGTGACAATTCCGATTTTCATAATTTTAAACAATTAAATTTTTAAAGTTATCAAGCTGCTCATAAATAGCCACTGGATAAAAAGATTTGTCCTGATTCATATCCAAAATCTTAATCTTAAAATCAGTTTTGGGGTCAAAAGGATATTGTTTGTTTGAGATAGCCGCTTCTAATATTTCCGGCTGAGCCAAATGAGCGAAATCACTTTGGTGAGCATAAGAATTAAGCTTGCTAATCATCTCCGGAACCGATAAACACCAAGAAAAATGACAACCAGCGATAGGCTGATAGAGCCGGCCAAAATAACGCCATTGGCCAGGATATTTATTTTTGTAAACTTTGGCCAAGCAAGCAATCGGACCAATAAATTTGTTGTTCTCCCAAAAATAATTAATTTTGTAAAAAAATTGATAGAGCGAAAATAAATAACTTTTGGGCTGCCAAAAATATTTTCTATTTTTGAGTTTTTCGATAATGATAGGATAGACGGATCGAAAAATAATCTCATCAGCATCCACAGAAAAGACAATATCATCATCATGCAAGTCCACCTGACTAGCAAAATAACCGCGAATCACCTGCTCGTTGGCATGAGCCAACTTGGCATTGTCTTTGGCTGGGCTAACTAAGTCAGTCAAGTCGCCAGTGACATAAATAATCTTGGCTCTTTCGGCTTCAGTAAATTCTGCTAAATATTTGGAGAAAATAAGCTCTCGTTTTTCTCCCACATGATTATAATTGAATTCGCAAATAATAAACTTATCAACAAAATCGCCAGCTTCCGCTAAATTGAGTTTGAGATATTTTATTTCTGGCTCGCTATAAAAAAGTGTTTTGAGATAAATCATATAATAAATTGAAAATTGAAAGATTGAAAATTGAAAAATTTCTTAATTAAATTAATCTTTCAATCGTTCAATCTTTTAATCCTTCAATCACTTAAAATGTTTTCCATAAATTATAATACTCATTTCCACCAGCTAGCAACTGACACCAAAATTTGTCATTTTTGGCGGTAATATAATCCAACCAATTCTGAGAGTGAATAATTTTTTTAGGCTGGCCTAGAATTCCACCCCAAATCGAAAAGGTGCTCGGACTAGAAATCAAAATATCGCACTGCGACATCTGATAAAGATCGTAGATCGGCTCAGCCCAGTAGTTGCCAGGAATTATTCCAGCCACCGGCAAAGTCTCGATAAATTCCCTGGTCTTGATATAGGCTTCAAATTCCTCATCATCAGTAAAAATATGCAAATAAATTTTCTGGGTAGGATAAGTCGCCAAACAAAATTTTAGAGCTTCTATATAATAATCGGACTTCAAAACCGCCTGCAAATCCCAACTAAAAAAATCACCGCCCCGAAAATGAAGACCAATGTTTAAGACCTCTTTGCCCTGCGGTATATTTGACTGACTATAAATACTTTTAATCTTTATAAAATTATTGGGGTTCGTAAAACAATAATCAAAAAAAGTGTCGCCCAAAATAGGCGGAAGCAATTTGATGTTTTTATTCTGGGCGTCAAGATCGGCTATTAACTTTAATAAATCACTGGGCGCCTGACTAGCTATCAAAGCTGGGGTTAATTTGAATTTTTTATTTAATATTTTAGGAGCTGAGCTGGTTTTGTTCATTTCCTCAAAATATTTTTGATCTTTCAAATCCGGATGATAGTAAGTCAAGCCAGTCTGCTGCGCTAATTGTCTCAAAAAATTATAAGCAAAAAGTCGATTGCCCAAACGTCCTGGATTTTCTTTGTTGATAAAAATCATAAAATTATATTTTACGAGCGGAGATTATCAAATCAGCATTAGGCCGAAAACTCTTTATCTCAATATCAGTAAACCCAGCGCTAGCGGCAAAAAATTCTTGCATCATCGCGGGATTAATATACAAAGTATGGGTCGGATCTTTGGCTAGCGGGTCATCAGAAAAACCGTCCGGCACAAACAAAACCAGTAAACCACCGACTTTCAGCATTTTAGCCATTTCTCTTAAGGCCTGGATTGGTTTTAAAGTATGTTCATAGGCATGAGAAGAAACTACCAAATCAAAAGACCCCAACCAGTTCGAGTCAATAGCAGTGCTCAAATTCTCAAAAGAGGCGTTAATAATTTTGCCACTTGGATATTTATTCTTGGCCCAAGCCTGGGCCTTGAAATCGATTTGGCCGTCTCTAAAAAACTTATCAACCCCCAACCAATTGGGATAATTCTGATAATTGAAAATAGGAACCTGCCCCGGACCAATTTCTAAAATTTTAGAGTTCGCATTAATTTCTGGAAATTCTCGCTGGATATGCTCGGCCATAAATTTTTGCGGAGGAAGACTAGCCGCAAAAAAATACAAGCCCAGTCTTCGGGTTCGGTATAAATGTTTTTTGATCCGAGCGCATTTCCAAATACTTAAGCCTGTTTCCTGGGCGCAAGTAGACAGTAAACGAAAATCTGAATAAGTGGTAAAAAAATTATAAACTTTCTCGATTTCAGCTGGGCTAGCTAAAACCGGCAGAAACAGATTGAACTCCTTGATTAGTTTGTTAGCAATTTTCTTAATCATTCTTTTTTAGAATTATAAAATGAGCTGATGATAAATTTGGATATCTCTGCGGAATCGTTCGGACAATAGAAAAATTATTAAATTTGCTCAAATAAGACAAGACATCGCGATGTCGAACATGGGCCCCATATTTGTAAGGTTCAATTTTGTAAGCATCAATGGAAGTATACAAAATAACATAAGAGCGAGCACAAGAAAAAATATCATTTAAGGTTTTCAAAAATTCTTCCTCCGAAATAATATGATACAAAACATCCAGGCAAACTACCAAGTCGGCTTGCAAAAATCCATGATTATAAAAACTAGTCGGTTCATACTTGATAAAACTTTTATGTTTGTCGACAGCAAATAGTTTTTGGCATAAATCAATTGACGTTTCGGCCACATCCAATCCCAAATAATTCTGATATTTAATGTCTTTGATCTGCTGACCATCGCCACAACCAAATTCGATTACCGAATTAATCTGGTGTCCCAGCAAAAAAGAATTAATAACTTCGGTTTTAAACGAAGCCAAAAGCCCATAACTACCGGCGCCAGAATTTCCACCCTCATCATATCTTTTCTGCCAATAATTTTTGTAATTAATATTAATCTTAAAAATTCGACTCAAGCCAATTTTGATCCTAGTTAACAGCCAGTTCATAAGTTTATTTGGTAAATAATTTTTTTAAAAATTTATACAATTTAATTATTAATATTTTCCGTAAAAATACCAAGATGACGCTCCGACTAACGCTAAGTAAGTGAAAAATCTTGACTCGGAAATGATGATCGTAAGTAGTGGCTATTTGCCAAGCCTCTTGTCCAGAGCGCCACCAATGTTTTTGAGAATACCCGGGGCTATCAACAATGACTATGCTTTGACTAAGTTTCTGAAAACGACAACCCTGGCGATAACATTTATAAATAAAGTCGGCATCAGCGGCTACTTGGTATTTGGTATCAAATTTAAATTTCTTGAGAATATCTTTGTTGACAAACAAGCTCTCATGGCCAAAAGATGGTCGTTTCCATAATCTCTCTAAATCACTAGAACTGGGACAAAAAATTAAAGTACCAGCCCTTCTCTGCCAAGAATCACCATAGAGCAAGTCGACATCATAATCACGAGAAAAAACTTGACTTAGAACATTTCGATCATAAAAACAATCGCCAGCATGCAAAAAATTTATCCAAGTGCCACTGGCCAAATCGATCCCCTTGTTCATGGCGAAATAGATGCCTTGATCTTTTTCCGAAATAAATTTTAAACGACCATTAGACAAGGCGGCCTGTTCTTTAATGATAGTCAAAGTATTATCAGTAGAAGCACCGTCAATTATTAAATATTCAATATTAGGATAGCTTTGACCTAAAACACTAGCTATAGTTGATTGAATCAAATGGCCCGCATTATAAGTAACGGTAATAATTGTCACCAGTGGCTCGGACATAATTTAAATAGTTAATCGATAAAGCCCTAGACCGTAATAAATTTCAGATCCAAGTTCGCCTAGAGCTTCCGCCCGCTGCACTTTGACCCAATTGATCTTGTCTCTTTTTATCCAATACTCTTCAGCCAGTATTTGATAACCGGCCAGTAATTGCGGCAATCTTTTGGGACCATAAACGCGATGAAGTGAGCCAAACACAGCATCCTGCCCCACTGGCAAAGTCAATAGTATTTCTCCGCCCGGATTTAATAATTCTCTAATTTTGACCATGGTTTTCAAATCACCATCTTCATCCTCGGGACTATTATAACGGCCCGAGAGCCCCACATGTTCAATAGTGGAGGCCAAAACAATGCAATCAAATTTTTCTGATAAATTTAAATCGATAATATTCCCTTGCACAAAACGAAAATTGGCAAAAGAATAATCAACTTCATTATTCAAATCAACGCCAACCACTTCGTTGCCCAGTCTAGCAGCCGTAGCCGAGATAATCGAATAACAACAACCAATATCTAAAACTTTTTTTTGACGAGGTAGTAGCGCTAGCGACCACGACCACTCCACCTGCCTATCCCCTTCTAAATTAGGGATAGCCTTAGCATTATCAACTAAAAATTTTTTCAAAACTTTATTAATAGCCAACAAAATTTTAAGCAAAGTTTTCTTAATCATAAATTTCTAACAATTATTAAAAATGTTTATAAAAATTTCGGAAAAATCCCTCTGGTGATAGCCACTCTTCCCAGGTGGCTCGACATTTCTTTTGTAAATTTTGAAAATCATCGTTTGATAAAGAATCGTGAAAACTAGCAATCCTCTCCGGCAAATCAGCCAAATCTCGCTCTTCGATCCAAACACCCAAATTCTTCCAATCAATATAATTTTCGTAAGGCAAAACGCAATCGGTGTTTACAAAAACCGGAATCCGCCCCAAGCTCAAAGTTTCATAAAGCCGATAAGAAAAATTGCCCTGCCCCCGAACACACAAAGAATAATCGCTATTTAATAAATTATTAACAAATTCCTGTCTAACTAGTTGAGGACTAACTTGACTTTTGGATTGATAAATACCGCCCCAGAAACTACTACGAATTATGAAATTAGTTGAAAGTTTTTCAGATTTTTGCAAAATTTTAAGAGCCTTGGCCCTAATTAAGGCTCCAGGGTTTAAAGATCTTTTTAATATTTTTTTCAAAGCCACCAAGATCTTGGAATTAGTTGACGCATAACCACAAAAACTAATTACCGGTCTATCGTTTTTCGATCTCAGCGGTAAGACGCCCTGACAATATTTGGCCACAAAATCAGAACAAAAGCCAGGAATAGCAAATTCATTATTCTTTTTAGTGCTTTTAAAAAACGAGGTGCGAAAAATGTAGCTATCCACCAAATTAATTTCTTCGGTGGAGTCATCATTAAAAAAGAAAACGGATTTTTTTTGATGACTAGTGGCCAATGCCAAAAATTCCGAAATCCTAGGATTATCCTGACGGTATTTACCAGGAAAAACTGCCAGGTCACAATCAGCCAGACTACTTAGACCAAAAAAATTTTGACCACTGGCAAAATATTTATCAAAACGACCAAAATCTGGATCGTTTTGCTTATCTAATTTATTCCCCCAAAAAGGAACAAAAAATATTTCAAAGCGCTCAGCGGTGTCTAAAAATTTCTGATCAGAATATATCTTGATATTGGAATTCATAAAAAAACATAAAACTTACTAAAAATGCACAACTGTATTATATTTATTGGGAAAAAATTCTTTTTTATCTAAATAATAATTCCAGTCCATAGATCCTCTTTGAAAAACTATTAGTGGTATATTGCCCAAATAAGAGGCGAAGGCCCCAAAACTACTATTGGCCCCAATAATCACAGCACAACTAGCCAAAAGAAATAAATCCACGCCCTCGTTTTCTCGACTAATTACCACATTCAAATTGGCAAAATCTTCGGGATTGATCTGGCCATCTGAGCAAATCACAAAAACCGTTTCGCTGAGTTTCTGATTAGATACATTTAGATATTCTTTTAAAATAATCAGTACTTCGGCGCTAGAAAAATAATGCTGGCCACCATCATACTGTTTATAATCACCCTGACGAATATGCACGCCAACCAAGTGTTTATATTTTTTTTGCAAAGGCCAGATAATAGTCTCAACTCTTTTGGCAATTTCTAGTTGCGGTTTAAAATAATCGACAATTTCCTGATGATACTTCAACAAACCAACCAGATTACGAAATAAACGTCCGATTAAATAGATTGGACCATCATCTTTTTCTAGACTCAACAGCCGACCGGATGATTCTTGAGTCGGGGCTAAATAAAAAATATCTTCATCGATTATCACCCGACTAGATCTATTATTTTTAATAAACTGAACATATTTTGGATAAAGTCTTCTGAAAAAATTACGACCGCGGTAAAATGAACTAAAAAATATCAGCCGAATCAAACGACTCCCGGACACCAAACGAAAATACTTTTGGTAGGGGAAAAAAAAGTAATTACGGCACTCAAAATTTTTGGCCAAACAATAAGCATAGACACTAGCAAAACTCCAAAGTTGATTGCCGAGCTGACCACTGCCCGCATCTAAAATTATGACTGACTTTTTTTGTAATTTTTTCAAGAAAGCCATGCTATTTATTTAATTCTGATAAATTCTAATAATATCATCAATGACTTCAAAAACTGCTCCTGGAAAAAAACTAGCTGCCAAATTACGAGCCTCCTCTAAGGTCGGATAATCACTGGCGCCCACAAACATCCGAGCGTCATCGATGGTAATCACGTGATTTTTAATATGATGTTTGGAAATAATTTCTAATTCTTGCCGAATGGGTGTTTCTAAATCGCCTTTGGCCGTAAGCCCACCAGAATAATGACCATCAAGCCAAAATAGACAAGGAGTATTGATGGTTTTCAAAAGTTCAGGCAAAACTTTGACACTATCACCCTTGAGTAGAACAATCTGCGGATATTTTCTAAATTTTTTTCGAGCCTTCTGCCAGTAACCATCATCAAGTTCAATCGAAAAAATCTTAGGGAAAACTTTACGCATCGACTCGACCATGCCACCAGTAAAAGTACCAGTTTCAATAAAAGTTTTGAGATTAAAACGTTTTTGCAATTCAATCATGGCGTCCTGTTTGATGCTGTGAGGTGGCGGAACTGGTCGACCGGCTGCCAACCAATCATTTAGCGCCCGAAGTTCGGTTCGCTTAGATTTGGCCTTAAAAATTGGGGTCAATTTATACAAATCATAAATAAAGCTATTTTTTAATTTGGTTTTTAGATTCGACATAGTAATTAAAGATTGCGGATCCTGACCCAGAGCCACAAAGTTAGAATATAAAAAATTGTCCATATGGGGATGATAAGTTCGTTTCTCCAAACATCTGGGCATCACTTTGTAGACCACAAATTTTTTGGCCTCACAAAATGCGTACAGATCACGCAAGGTTGTATGCGAATCAATATTGCAACCACCATATTCAAATTGAATAAAATCGATAAAACTAAAATCGGCATACTGGCCCAAGCCATCTAAAACAGCGAGTTCATGACCCTCGACATCAAGCTTCAAAAAATTTATCTTGGTAATTCCCTGCTCGCTAATATAATCGTCCAATCTTTTAAGATGAACCATCTCACTACTAGTAAAATCTTGGCCAGCCAAATCACGGGAGTGCAAACTATTTAAAGTATTGTTGCCGGATTTGAAAAGAGGAAATTCTCCAGATCGATTAGACAGAGCAAAATTATTTAAAATTACATTGGGCAGATTACCAAATTTATCTTGGAGTTTGACAAAGGTTTCTCGGCTCGGTTCAAAGATATGCAAAACAAAATCTAGCCGATGCTTAACAAATTGATTAATCAAACTTTCGGAATAATCCCCAACATTGGCGCCAACATCAAAAATTACCAATTGTTTTTCTGATCCACTATAAAACTCGGCTAAATTCTCCAGAAACTTATCCTCCCCATTGATTTTAGAATCAGCCTGGTTAAAATTATCAAAATGATTTAGAAGCGATGGACCCCAAGAGATTATCTTTTTAATTAGAGATTCATTTTTTATTTTCATAATTATTGCTTAATTCCCTCCCAAGCCTGATCAACATACACCAAGCTATGAATAATATTAGAACCAGTGCCAAAAAAATCACCGGACAAAACATCAAACTTAATAATATTAGAAATATAATCCAGCTCCACATCACTAGCGGACACCCGCACAGCTACCGTATAAGTGCCGGGGGTCAGCGGTATTTTTTTGATTAAACACTTGAATTTTCCTCGACCACTGATTTCTCCAAAGTCGGTACCCGTCATTTGATTATGACATAAAAAAATAGAATTATGATACTGATCCAAAATCCCAGCTCCAATAATAATATTGGACAAAGTCATGCCTTCCTTGACCTCATAATCAAAAACCAATTTATAATCTTTGCCCACGGCAATATAATCGGTTCGATACCCTTCAGCGGTTTCAAAATAACAATCAGTTATTTTCAGATCGCCATTACCGCTCCGATCAGTCCGATCTTTTAGTGACAGATCAGCTAGTTTCAAAGATTCTTTTAGATAAGATCCAATCACTTCGCTAGTTGGTCCAAACATTTTGAGCTCACCATGATGCAACCACACGGTCTTTTGACACAAATTTTGAATAGCGCCCATATTGTGACTAACAAAAATAACAGTCCGTCCCTCAGTTCGAGCGACCTCTTCCATTTTGCCCAAACATTTTTTTTGAAACTCGGCATCGCCGACTGCCAAAACCTCATCAACAATTAAAATATCTGGCTCCATATGAGCAGCCACAGCAAAAGCCAGACGAACATACATACCACTCGAATAATATTTGACCGGAGTATCCAAAAATTTATCTACCCCCGAAAATTCTACAATTTTATCAAATTTAGCAGCAATTTCCTGACGACTCATACCTAAAATCGCTCCATTTAAAGAAATGTTTTCCCGACCAGACAATTCTGGATGAAAACCGGTGCCGACTTCCAAGAGACTCCCAACTCGACCATTAATTTTTATTTCGCCAGTCGAAGGCGGAGTAATCTGCGACAAAATTTTAAGCAGTGTCGACTTACCAGCACCATTGGAACCAATTACTCCCAAGATTTCTCCTGGCGCCACATTGATATTAATATTTTTCAGAGCCCAAAATTCTTCTTTTTTGTCGCGCCTCTTAAAAATTCGAAAAGGATGCTGAAAAAAATTGATCAGTGAATCACGTAAGGTCAAATAACCGCCTTTGCGATGAGCGATTTTGTATTTCTTTCCTAAATTTTTTATTTCAATGGCAAACATAGATGTTAATTGAAAGATTGAATGATTGAATGATTAAATGATTTGACTATTTTTTCCTAGCATAATTGATTAATAGAAATTTTCTAAAATTGGATAATTGCTGAGAAATGTTTTCTAATTTTAAATAAAAAATATCAAAGTCTGCCTGATTAATGTATTGGCTATCAAGGGCGATATACAAAACAGATCTTACCTCACCAGCTGAACCTTTGGCAATATTTAAAAAATTAGCAAACTGCGAATTTGACCCTCGTTCAAACCCTTCAGCAATATTCAACATAATAGAATAAGTTGCTCTTTTTAGTTGGCTTACCAATACATAGTCTTTTTTAAACTTACAGGAACTATATATCAATTTATAAAGATCGCCAATTAGCACTCTCGAACTCTCCCAAACCGGAACATCTTCGAATCTCTTATAATGCATAGCATTAATTAATATCGAAGGGGGATATTTATATGTTAATTAATAAAAGAATCTTTCAATTTTCAATCTTTCAATTTTTCAATCTTATATAATATCGGCAAAATATTTTTCGGTCTTTTTAAAATAAACAAAGCCAATAATTAATAACAACAAACAGGCCACACTAGAAATTCCCAGCAGCGTCCAATTGATTGGCGCGCCACCAAGTAGAGCCGAGCGAGCCGCTTTGATAACCCCGGTCATCGGGTTGATCGCCAAAATCCAAGAATACTTGCCGGCAATAGAAGGCGGATAAATAACTGGAGTTAAAAACAATAAAATTTGAATAAAAAATGGCAAGGCATAACGAACATCCCGATATTTGACATTGATAGCAGCCAGTAATAATCCGCCACCTAAAGCCGCCAAAAAAGAAATAAACAATAAAAGTGGAATTATAAGGAGGCCAGCCAAATTTGGAGTGTAATGATAATAAATCATGAGCCCAATTAAAATAATAGAGGCAATAAAAAAATCAACAAACTTTACCAAAATAGTAGAGGCCGGCAAAATAATGCGCGGGAAATAAACCTTGGTAATAATTTGCTGATTGTTGATCAAAGAATTGCTAGCATCACTAAGTGAAGTTGAAAAAAATTGCCACATAATTAGCCCCACAAACACAAAAATCGGATAAGGAATACCATCGGAAGGCATTTTGGCTAATCCCCCAAAAAAAACACTAAACACTACCATAGTAATAAAGGGCTGAAACAAGGCCCAAGAAACTCCAATGGCGGTCTGCTTATAACGGACCTTTAGGTCGCGCCAAGCAAAAAATAGCAATAGCTCGCGGTATTGCCAAAATTCCCTAAAATCAGTGAAGCTTAGGGTTTTTTTAGGTTTAATAATCGTCATTATTTTCATGGTTTTTATGAATAAATATTAACATAAGTATTAACAAAATTCAACCGCGTAAAGCTCCTTCGTCGCCACGCGGCAAGGTATCAAAAAAGAGGACCCGAAGGCCCTCTTTTTCTTGGTATATCAACTTGCTAAATAGAATTATTTAACAAAGGTGTTACCGGTTAAAGGCAAATTCTTGACTAAGTAACCATTAATGTAACCACTAATAGTACTGTCGTTCCATTGCCAGTTGGTACCAGTTAACAAGGTGTCAGCTGAGGTTAGATCCATACGAATGGATTTACCAGCAGTGTCCCAAGTACCAGTGGTGTCAACTTTAACCACATAGGTCTTCGAAGAGTTGGCTGGGATGACTGAATCGGTAGTAAAGGTAGTGGTAGTAGCAGTACCGGAGTTTCCGATAGCCCAACCAGAACCATTTAAAGCGTTGACTAAATCATCCTGATCATAGATCTTCACCTTCTGAGAAGAAGTGCTAGTTAAAGTAGAATCCGAGAAGATAGGAGTGTAGGTCAAGGAATTGAAATTAATCGGCATGCTTGAACCATTGGTTACGGTGAAGTGTAGCAAATCGCTAGCACCTGAACCAGTATAACCAGTACTCATACCCGCTGGGTTGTTACTAGCTAAAGTCACAACCGGATAAGCACCCACTACCATCATTAAAGCTGAAGGAACAGCTAAAGCGCTACCACCATTAACAGCAGTGCTACCTAAGGTATTGGTGCTGCCAATAGTATATTTATAATCAGTCAAAACGAGTCTGAGCTGATCATTGGTATTAGCTCCGCCCATTCCAGCACTGGTGATGTTACTTAATACCGCGCTAACTGGAACTTGAAGACCAGTATTGCCAGCCGGAACAACTAAGTTGAGGCCAGTAATATGAACGGTAGAAGTAGCCGCGCCAACGATAACTGGAGCGTTAACACCGCCGACAGTCAAAGAGGCTACAGTACTAGTATTTTGAGTGGTAGTAACATTTTTCACGACACTGAACCACAATTCGCTGATAGTCGCCGCACCGTTGTTGGCTACAAATTTGTAGGTCGCCACGGTTTGAGTGGTTCCGCCCAATAGTAATTGGGAAGCAGGAGCATTGGTCACGAGAGTCGGGGCCGCTAAGCTACCGCTTTGGATGGTCAAAATCTGACCAGCCTTAGAACCAGAAACTGAAGTGCGGGTATTATGACCAACCGCGGTTACCGCTAAGGTAACTTGGCTAGTGGTACCAGCTGAGATATTACCCAAGTCGGCAAAGACATCGATAGTCTTAGTGCCATTGACTGGGATATTGAAACTCACTGGGAAGTTGTTAGCACCAGATTGAGGCATGATTGGAGAGGTATTCTCCGAAACATACAAGTTAGACAAAGTGGTGAAGTCAACCAAAGTACCACCAATGGTCACCGCCAAATTGCTCACATCCACAGATTCGGCCGAACCGGTCTGTAAGATAAATGAACCAATCTTTTGGTTATTCACATTGTTGATCACGTTTTGACTGGTAAAGCTGCTATTGGTAGCTACAGTCAAAGCGCCATTGACGATAGACATAGTCTGGTTCGTCAAAGTGGTCACAGCAGTAGCTGGGTAAGTCGCATAAGAGGACTGACCTTCAGCTTTGGTGGCCTGCAAGATCAAATCAGCTTTCACAGTGGAAAGAGCTGAAGATGAAACCTGGGTCAAGTCACCTTTGACTTCGACGGTAACGGTCGTACCGGCTGGGATGGTGAACAAATTGTTCGTACCAAAACTAGCACCACCTAACAAGGAGGTACCAGTGACACCAGCACCGGTTGGGAAGACACCACTAGCCAAAACAAAGTTTTGAGTGGAGCCAACCTGAGAACCATTAACATAGATAGCCAAATTGTTGATACCTTCAGTCGCAGCCGCGGTGCCAGTAAAGGTAATTTTGGTACCCAAACTGTTGACCTTCATATTTTCACCATAAGCTTTCATGGTGTATTTAGCAAAGGTCACGCCAGTGGCGTTTTTGACAACCTGGTTGGTGGTAAAGGTAGAATCAGCCGAAGTGGAGATAGTACCAGAAGCCACGGTATAGGTATAGGTATTGGTGTTAATCGCACCAGTCGCCGTCACGTTCACATTGTAGTTGCTGTCGGTAAGAACCATATCAGAAGCTAATTGAACGTTGAAGCTAAAGGTTCGACTAGAACCCTTGATAACATCGGCTCGTAATTCCACAGTAGTAGCACCAGTGCTTAACAAAACTGGAGCACTGTTTAGATCAAAGATAACTCGGTTATCAACAATAGAAGCAGCGGAACCAGCTTGGGTGCCGTTAACATACAATTTCAAGTTCTGCAAAGCATCGCTCGGAATTGAACCAACTTGTTTGAAGCTCATATACTTCAAATAGGTAGCTTTGTTGTTAACAGTAAAAGGAGCTGACCACACAGTGGAATTCATGGTACCGGCATTGACATTAGCATTGGCTGAAGGGATGGTTAAAGCACCAACCACAACAGTCGCCATATCAGATGGGGTAGCCATTAAAGACATCAAATTACCAGTAACTGGGAATGAACCAGAAACGGTCGCGCCAGCCGCATTAATATCGGCAGCCGCATCAATGCCCATAGCAATGTTACCAGTCGTACCACTGGACGAAATATCCGCCTTGACAGTAATAGTCTTGGTGGTTCCGGCCGGGATGGTCACGATACCTGAGGCATTAGAGAAAGTAACATAACCACCGCTCAGTGAGCCTGGGTCAGTTAATTTATTATTGCCATCATATAGGTAAACATTTGATAAGTAAGCATCGGATGACACGCCAGTTCTCTTAACTTTAATGGAGGTCAAAGTAACCGCGCCATCATTGGAAGCAGTCAAATTGATACTCGTCATTGAAGCTGAAGATTGAGTGGCGATTAGGCTAGAAGCCGCAGCAGTGTTGGACGCCAAAGAAACAGATAATCCAGTTCCGGCGCTAACGACGGCACTAGAAGCACTATTTTGAGAAGTCTTCACTAAAGCATCTTCTTGACCAGTAATCTGAGCGCCAGTGCCAGTAATAGTTCCAGTTAGGGTGATAATATCAGCCGCTTTGAAACGATTAGCAGTCATAGCCGCATCGCTAGCAATAATGCGATAGTTTACACCATCATAGTAGTAAACAGTCGCCGAGCTGGCGTTTTTCACCAAAGATCCTTTTGGAACCTCATTAGCACCTAAAACATTACCAATAGTATAGTTGGTGAAATAGGAATCAGCTACATCGACGACTCTTTTGGCCCAGTTTGAACCATACAAAGCCACCGCAGCGGATTCGCTAGAAATTTTTCTTAAGACACCATTTGGTTCAACCGCATAAACGGAAGGATCAGTGGTAATCTTAACAAGTTTGGTTCCCGCTCTCATCACAACGTTGCCACCCAAAGGATAGCTGGCTAATTCCGTAGCGGAAATAGTCGTTACGCCGGAGAAATCTTTGTACCAGGAAAAATAAACATCCGGGTTCGGGAACACATATCTCTTGCCATCAGCACCAAGATAATAAACCGCCGAATTAGTCGGGCTCTTGATGAGGTCGCCAGCTACCGCAGCTTGCGCTGGGTTGATGATGACACCGCTCATCGCGATAACGGTCAAAGTCATGATACTAACCGCAAAGAATTTGCGTAAGTTATTCATATATAGTATAAATGTTGGTTTGAAAAAATTCGAGCTAGCAAAATTGTTTAATTAATTTAGCTCCTAAAACCTAGGACAAACAAGCCGGAATCCCGCTTCGGCACACCGAAGCCTCATGGGGACAAAGGTGGCCTGAAAGCTTTGCTCGTTTATACTAAAGATTACAAAGCTTTCATTAATTAGCGAAAATCACTCGCTGTACTTTTTTTCAAACGAAGGTTATTAAAGACCCTTCTTCACCTCCACCGGAGATGATCGACTTTTCAAGTCGGGTAGTTCACAAATTAATGCGAACTTGGCAAATATCATGGGTATAATATCTACCAGCTCCGCATTAGCTTAATTAGTGACCGAGTTGACTTCTTTTAATTTGTTAACAGCATTCTCGTATTGCTTGTTATCAAACAATCTCTGGGCTTCATCCAAAATAACCCGCGGGGTTTTTTTGAGGCTAGCCGAAGAAGTAGCTACGGCTGTTGAAGTATTGATAATAATCGGACTAACTACCTGGGTATCTGAAGTTTTATCCGTAGTTGATAAATTGATGCTCACACTGGTGGCAGTCTTGGCGGAATCGGCGACAATCATTAAATCAGTGTCTTTGGGCAAAATATTTTGCACCTTAGTAATTTCATTTTTAAAATCTTGGCTTAATTTAGCGATTTGATCAGAGTTGGCTTCCTGATTAAAAGCTGGATCAGACAAAACGCTAGCAATATCCTGGGCATGATCAGTGGCAAAACGCATGGCCATCTTGTCACGGCTCTCACTGCTAAAAGTGGCCGACAATTGCGCTCGTTCCGAAATCACTTTGGCAATATAGAGAGAATTGCCTGGTTTGACCGGCAAATAACGAACGCCGACCAAGGAAAGACTAATCACCAAAATTAAACCAACAAAATAAGAAACTGGCTGAGGAACGGCCGCCCAAAAACTACGAGCAAAAATAACAGAATTATCCATGACCGACAAATGAGAACTAGCCGAAGAATTTTTAATTTGGGAAAACAAAATATCCCGCTGACTGATTTTCCAATCAGTTTCGGTTTTAATATCTTTTAGTTTATGAAGTTGTTTGAATAATTCGCGAGAAGTCATTTTATTTGTTTTCTATTAATTCTTTTAATGTTTTAATAGCGCGATTGATTAACACCTTGACATTGCCCTTGGTCTTACCAGTAATCTCGGCAATTTCATCTAGACTCAAATCGTTGATAAAGCGCCAGACAATTATTTCTCGATATTCATTTTTTAATTCACTTAATTTATTTTTGACGAGATCCAAATCAGAATTGAAACTAATTTGCTCATGGACATCTTGTTTATCATCAATGACATCAATCGGTTGCTCTTCATTGTCCAAAGAAGTCAGGGGTTGTTTGTGGCGATAATAATCAACAATAGAAGTACGAGCAATTTTGTACAACAATGATCTAACAGTTCGGGAATCAATAAAATTTTGCCCCCGCAAGTAATCCCAAGTTTTCAAAAAAATAAGCGATGTCAAATCTTTGGCCTCTTCCTGACTACCAACCTTAAAATAAACAAAGCGGTTGATATCGTCGACATAAAGATCATACATTTCTACAAATGCCTCCTGATCTTTGCGTTTCAACCGAGAATAAAGATTCTGGTCTTTGAATTTTTGAATGACATTAAAAGCGGCCATTTGTTTGCAATTAATAATACGTAAAAATGAATAAAAAGTTACACCAAAAGGTGTAATCAGCTAACACCAATTTTAGCACAAAATAGCCCAAAAACAAGCCATAAAACAGTGGAAAACTGAGGTGAATTGACCTTTTGCTTGATTATTGCTAAAATGCTAATTAAGAAGACTTAAGTCCAGAGAATTGTGGACTTAAGTAGAGATAAGTCTAGAAATATCTGGACTTAAGATTAAACTAAATATGCCTAAAAGAGAAACACTTTGGCTAACGATTTCTGAATCTGCCAAGATTGGTGGAGTTACTACCAAAACAATTCGTCGAGCCCTAAAAAAAGAATTAAAATATAAAGTGAAAGGTAATAGATATTTTATTGATTTGCCATCTTTAGTTGTCTTCCTAAACTCCAATACTAAACTCAAAAACAAACTAAACGAAAAAGGAATCGGTCAATATGTAAAAACCTGGAATATCGACACTCTCTAGCTCTAAAAAACTAATCAAAACGAAGGCTTAGATTCCCATCGGCCTTCGTTTTGGTTTTAGAAAGCTTACATTTAAAAATTACAAAATAGCATCCTTAACGGCCTTGGCCACCTTGAATTTAACAACAGTTTTGGCTGGGATTTGAATTTCAGCTCCAGTCAAAGGATTTCGACCAGTTCTGGCTTTTCTGTGTAATTTCACTAGTTTACCAAATCCTGGCAAAACGAATTCTCCTTTTGATTTGACCTCCTTATAAGCTAAGGCGGCTACTTCGTCCATGAAGCTGACAACTTGTTTCTTGGCTAAGCCGGTCTTTTCGGCTAAAGTCGTCATTAATTGAGACTTGCTCATTTTTGACATAATTTTTAGATCTCCTGACGGATTAACGGGATAGAATTCCATAAATCCATTTAAGAGAATTTAATGAATATGTTAAATTATTAACAATACCTAAGGGTATTATAGCATTTTTAAAAAATACAAGCAATATCAAGGCTTTTTTGAGGGGCGAGTGACAATAATGACCGTTTTTTCAGTTTTGCTAATTTTGACCTTGTAACCAGTCGGGTAATCACGCAAAGCATTAAATAAAATTTTTTCTGAGTATTTATAATGTTCACCATTTCTAGTTCCAGGGTCATTAGTAATAAAAATTTTTTTAAGATCATCATAACCAATGATCACTAGCATATGTCGCTCGGGTCCTGGCGCCGTAAAGTTCGGATTTTTTAAGGCGCGCCCATCGGTGGGCGCAATAATCACCTGACCTTTTTTGATAGCCGAAATCAAATCACTTGGCGTCACATTTTTTTTGATTTGATAATTTGAATAACCGTAATATCCTTTCAGTAATCTAAGAGCAGTATCACTGGCGGAAGTATCGTGATAATTATTATAATTTTTGGTTTCGAAATTTACCAGCGAAATTATCTGAGCCGTTCTGATTTTTTTGTCAGCCGTACTAGTAGCCATCGCCATCAGCACGCTCGCCTCTTCACAAGCATCTTGAAAACGATCGTCGGACCACTGCGCCAGCGGCGCCTGACTAGTAAACGGGATATCATTTAACCACAACTTGGCCTGGGTAATTTTGGGAAATAAAAAACTGAAAATTAACAAAAATCCCAACCCAGCCGATTTAAATATTAGGCCAAAATGTTTCATGTTAAAATACTAATAAAATAATGATAAATATACCAGGGAGCTCATAAATTGACTAAAATTAAAAAACGCAGTCACCAACTGCGCTTTTTAATTCCCAGGAGCCAGGCTCTGGAGCCAGGCTCCATTATTTAAATTTTGCTATAAAATCCGGAGAACCCAAAATATTGCCACATTTAACTTCGTTAAAAATATAATCATCACCCAATTCACCTTCCAATACTAATTTTTTTAAATTATTAATCCCCTTAAACAGGGACAATACTTTTTTGACATCCACGCAACCAGATATTGATTTATTCTTAAATAACTCGTAATAGCTACTCCAAGGCCATTCCTCTGGCGATGACACCAACTTTTTTTTAACTGGATTATTAGCAATATATTTAATTAATCTAAACAAATAAGCTTCTTTTTCTACTAAGATGGCCTTATATCTACCCTGAAAGGGGTGTCCTACCCTACTATGAAAAAAATTAAATTTATGAGAATAGTTATTATTTAGTTGATGCATGCCAGTAGTTAAATTTTCCACCGGAGTCTCAATAAAAATATGGTAATGATTTGGCATTAGACAATAAGCATAACTTATCCAACCAAATTTTGTAATAACTTCATTAAAAATTGATAAAAACAATAAATAGTCATTGCTATCAATAAAAATTTCTTTTTTATTATTTCCTCTGGTAAAAATATGGTATAAAGCACCTGGATATTGAATCCTTAATAACCTAGCCATAAATTTGACTAAATGATGTCTCTTTGGAGCCTGGCTCCAGAGCCTGGCTCTAAATAAAAACACCCTCAATTAAATAATAATTGGAGGGGTTTAATTTTTTACAGACAAAAATCTTATATTTATATAAGCAGGTTTAAAAATAAATTACAAGCTCCACTGGAGCCTGGCTCCAGAGCCTGGCTCTTATTCCAAAATCGCTTTGATGCGCCGGACGCCGGAACTACTGCTTTCTTCTTTTTGGATTTTAAAATGACCGAGCTCGGAAGTATTAGCTACATGAGGACCGCCACAAATTTCATAGGAAAAGACATCGCTGCCCTCACCAATCTTATAGACTTTGACCTGCTCGCCATATTTGGATTCAAAAACTCCCATAGCTCCCGCCTCTTTGGCTTGAGCTAATGACATTTCGGTCATAGTCACTGGTTGTTTTTTGATTATTTGTTCATTAACTAAATCTTCCACAGTTTTTATCTGTTCAGGCGTCATCTTATCCGGATAAGAAAAATCCAAACGCAATCGCTCGGCGGTAATATTACTACCTTTTTGTAAAACCCCATCGCCCAAAACCTTGCGAAGCGCTGCCAAAAGTAAATGGGCGGTGGTATGCAATTTGGTTGTCTCTTCCCCACCATCGGCTAGACCGCCTTTGAACTTGCCAGCTGAGGCAGTGCGAGACAGATCTTGATGTTTTTTGAATTCTTCTTGAAAAACAACTACATCAGTTCCCCACCCTTTTTCAGCAGCCAATTCTTTAGTCATTTCCAATGGAAACCCATAAGTTTGAAAAAGATTAAAAACCAATTTAGCATCCAAAACTCCGTTAACCGGTGCTGGTATTTTATTAAATTCCTTCAAACCATTTTCTAGGGTCTTATTAAATTTTTCTTCTTCTTTATTGAATTCATTAATAATAAAATCATGATGGCGATTTAGTTCATCATAAACGTCGCGATAATCACCGATCACTACCTCGGCAATTTCGGCAATCCATTTCTCTTTTTGAATACCAATTTGTCGACCAAATCGAATAGCTCGACGAATCAAACGCCGGACCACATAGCCCTGGTCAGTATTATTAGGCACCACACCTCGATCATCACCAATAATAAAGGTAGCTGCCTTCAAATGATCGGCGATAATCCGCATGGCTCTTTGATTGTCTATATATTTGAGAGTTGATAAATCTTCAATTTTCCTAATAACATTTATAAACAAATCGGTCAGATAATTATCCTCCAAGCCATTCATAGCCGCCAAAGTTCGCTCCAAGCCCAAACCGGTATCAACGTTTTGCTGCTTAAGAGGCTCAAAATTTCCAGCCGAATTTTTGTTGTACTGCATGAAAACATCATTCCAAATCTCGACCCACAAAGGATGATCATCATTAAAAGTGTCCGGGACATCTTCGATTCGTCCCATCCAATAAAACATTTCGGTATCTGGCCCACAAGGTCCAGTGAGCCCCGCCGGGCCCCACCAATTATTTTTTTTGGGTAATTTGGCAATCCGCTCATGATCAACACCGGTTTTTATCCAAATATCATAGGCTTCTTTATCAAAAGGGGCATCGCTATCACCAGCAAAAACTGACACGGCCAATCTCTTTTTGTTGAGCCCTAACCACTCAGGCGAAGTCAAAAATTCCCAAGAATAAGCAATCGCTTCTTTTTTGAAATAATTGCCCAAACTCCAATTGCCCAACATTTCAAAAAAAGTATGATGAGTCGCATCTCCCACCTCATCAATATCATCAGTGCGCACACATTTTTGGGCATTAACTAAACGAACTCCGGCCGCATGTTTTTCCCCCATCAAATAAGGAGTGAGCGGATGCATGCCAGCTGTAGTAAACAAAACTGTTGGATCGTTTTCCGGAATCAGCGAAGCCGAGCCAATCACGCTATGGCCGTGGCTCTTAAAAAAATCCAAATATTTTTGCCGAAGCTCCCTAGAAGTCATAAAATTAATTTTTTAATTTGTCTTCTTGAATTTTGATTTGTTCATCTTCAACCCGAGAGAACAGGGGTTCCAAGTCATTAATTTTAAGTAATGGATCAGGCGATAAATATTGCCATTGATAATTTTCATTACTGATTCCTAATTGCGCTTTCATTTTTAATGAAGTTGTAGGCAAATACGGAGCAATCAAAATCGTTAAACAACGAATGACCTGAGCAGCCACCGCCAAAATCTTGCCAGCCTCTTCCCTATTTTCTTTGATTACTTTCCAGGGGGCCTGGTCATTTAAATATTTATTAGAAACATTGACCAGATCCCAAACAACTTTTAGACCATCACGAAAATGAGCTCCGGCTAATTTATCACCACTCAACTTAAAAGAATTTTCAGCCAAATCCAAAAGACTATTATCGTGGGTATTTATTTCTTTGGGCCAAGGCAAACCCTCGGGCCAATTATTTTTGATAAATGACAAAACTCGATAAACCAAATTGCCAAAAGCGCCAATTAGTTCCGAATTGGTCTTGACTTGATATTCAGACCAAGAAAAATCCGTATCCGAGGTTTCGGCTCCATTAGCCACCAGAAAATAACGTAAGGTTTCGGGATTGAAATCAGCCAAAAAATCAGGCAACCACACCGCCCATTTGCGACTCTTAGAAAATTGCTGACCTTCTAACGATAGATACTCGGACGACACAATAAAATCCGGCAGATTATAAGAACCTTGGCCCATTAAAATTGCCGGCCAAATAACCGTATGAAAAGGAATATTATCCTTGCCATGCACATAATAATGAGTGGCCTCTTTGTTTTGCCAAAAATCTCGCCACTTATCAGGCGTCCCCTGATTTTTGGCCCATTCAATAGCAGCGGACAAATAGCCGGAAACCGCTTCAAACCAAACATAAATTCGTTTGCCTTCATAACCAGGCAGTGGCAATTTGACACCCCAATCTGTATCACGAGTAATTCCTCGATCTTTCAAGCCTTCTTGCAAAAAATTGAGGGTAAACTTCTGAGCATTGGGTCGCCAATTGGTCGCTGACTTGGCAAAATCTTCCAAGTCTTTTTGTAAAGCCGATAATTTCAAAAAGAAATGCTCCGATTCTTTCCACTCTGGAGTAGTGCCGCAAATCTTACAAACAGGCCTAATCAGTTGATTAGCATCAAGCAATTTTCCGCAATTGTCACATTGATCACCGCGAGCCGAAGTAAAGGCACAATATGGACAAACACCCTCGATATATCTATCTGGCAAAAAACGAGAACACTTGGGACAATAAGGCAATTCCTCGGTCTTTTTATAAATCAAACCTTTTTCGAATAATTTCAAAAATTCATCCTGAACGACCTGCTCATGATTACTAGTCATGGTAGTGGTATAATTATCGTAAGAAAATTTAAGCCCATTAATTAAAGTGTCAGTAAATTCCGCATGGTATTTCTCGGCAATTTCTTGCGGACTAATTCCCTGTTTTTCAGCCTCGACAGCAATCGGCGTGCCATGACAATCCGATCCAGAAACAAACAGAACCTCATGACCAGCCAAACGAAAATAACGAGCCAAAATATCAGCCCCAATCAGAGCCGCCACATGTCCCAAATGCAAAGAGCCATTAGCATAAGGCCAAGCGGCCGCAATAAAAATTGGATGTTTATAATTGTTTTTCATAATAGTTAGTATAGCTGGATATTAATAAAATGTTAAGAGGCCTATTTAAAACCGCTTAACTATGGTAAGCGGTTTAATGTTTTGATGATTTATTCAATTGGATCAGTTGGGCCGGCTATTTGATAACCGCTATTGTCGAAAACCTTAAAAACTTGAGGGCCCCTATAATCTTCGCTGGGCATGACAAAATGTATTACCCTGGATTCATTATTAACACCCAGGACAATATGATTTTTGCAAATGTCGCAAACCCGTCCAGTAAAAACCACAATGTCGCTTCTCTTAGAATGCGGAATCCTGGCGAAAACCGTGACCTGCTGACCAAGATAATTATACAAAACATCTATGTGTTTTGCTTCCAGAGCTTCATTCATCTTATTTTTTTAAAATGTTGCTAAATAAATTCAAAGTACAAAAAATACGCCTGGGCGTATTTTAGAAAACTATCAATCAAATGTCAAATTAAAGTGATCTAATTTTTTTGGTTAAATCTTGGACCAACCTCTCTAAATCGGTCAAATCTTTGGTGATCTGCGATTGAGCTGTAGCAATTTCCCAATTTCTATCTACAAAAACATCCCAATCATCATCCAAAAAATAATTATGCTCATTGAGTTCTTGATTGCCGGCTCTTTTTTGTAAATTGAGCTGACCAATACGCTCATCAATCTTAAACTTGAGCTCCAAATATAAATCCTCTAAATCATCCACAGAATATTGACCCAAATTGAATTTAACAATAGCCCCACCCCAAGCTTCTTTGATCTCAGTAAGTAAAGCCAAAACGGCTGGAGAATTTTCTTTGGCCTGACAAGCTTCATTGATTTTTTGATAAAAATTGTAATCGGGCAAGCTCGGAATACCAAAATCAGCCCGAGTCGGTATTACTTTCTCTGGCTCTTCTTTTTTGGGTAGATATTTATCTTCTAATTCTTTTAATATCTCCAACATATTAATATCTTAGCACTCCCGCCTAAAATGGCAAGACAGATAGGTATTTGACAAGTCCACACAGAAAAACTACACTAAAAATCATAGAACCTTTTAATCAATTAAATATATGGCCCCATTTAAACAACCGGGTTTTCATATGGAAAAACCCTTGAGTCCTCGAGACTCTTTGATCAAAAATCTAGCTGCTAATCCAGAGGTGCAAGAAGCAGCTTTTGCTATAATCGACACAGCCATGAGAGAGTCACTCAGCCATGCCAACCAACAAAAAAGTGACCTGGATAAACAACCGGCTATCAACGTTTTAAAAAGCAAACTTAAAGATCACAAAGTGGATCCAGAAATTATCAACATCGAAGCAATGAATGACGACCAGATTGAAGAGGTCGCCAGAGAAATATTTATGTCTGGGGCCAAAAATGAAGATGATGATGACGATTAAAATAAAATCCGCCTAAATATTAGGTGGATTTTTAAAAATCATTATAATTACTCATTATTTGATTAAATAATAATTATTTTTTTCCAGTATCAACTGAGTGCTTGAACACTTGACCATAAAACTATTAAAATAATCACTGCTAACAATCGCTCTTTCGCTTGAAGAGGCCAAGCAATTAATTTGATCGCCAAAACTCAATTGATTCTCATGGTTGATACTACGCAAATAAAAGAAATGGCTAGGAGAATTCAGAACTCCGATCATGTTTATTTTGTTGGCCAACCCCAACTCTTTTGACACCACTGGCTCTCGCAAAAATTCTATAAAATTATCCCGCACCCGAAAAGCCCAGCGAAAATTCTGGGTGTTTTTTAAAGCCGCCATAAAAATAACTAACAAAAAAATAGCCACCATGACGCGCCACCAAATCCGCCGAGTGCTTGACCAAGTTTCCCGGTGATAATGCCAAAAATCCCAAAAAAATTCGGCAATAATCAAAGCCATAGCTGGATAAGCTGGCAAAATATACCAAACCAGCTTTGTTTGAGCCACAGAGAACAATCCAACAATAAACCCAAACCAAATTAGCGGAAAGATCAGGCGACGCTCTCGAGTAAAAACCAAATCTCTAATAATTACAGCCACTCCCAACCAAATAAAATAAAACCAGGGATAAAAGACCTTTTGTAATTCTGATAGATAAAACCAAAACGGTTCTTGATGTTGTTCAAGCGGCCACAGCAAGCGACCAAAATAATCATAAGAGATCATTTGTCTAGCAAAATCCGGTCCACGCAAAATGAGCCATGGCCACAAAATAATCGCCATGATCCCCAGTGATCTTAAAACAACCGACCACTTTAAATAAAATTTTCGCCGCTGAGAAAAAACTACAAAAATAAAAAATATCACCAAAGGGAAAAAACCAAGCAAATTTTTGTAAAAAACCGCCAAAGTCGAAAATAATACGCCCCAATAAAATAGCTTGATAGATTCTCGATTATAAGATCGCAAAAGCACCAAAACCGACAAAGAAGTGAAAAACAATAAACCTGAATCTAAATCGCCGGAAGAGCCCGAGTGCCAAAATAATAATTGCGGACTAGTAATCAAAATTAGGGCTGCCAAAATTCCAATATACTTATTTTTGAGCTCTTTGCCCAAAAAATAAGTCACAATAACCGTTAAAACAAAAAATAGAGCTGACCAAAATCTAATAGCTACTTCGCTCGGACCAAACAATTGAATATCTACAGCCATTAGCCACACGCCCAAAGGAAATTTTAGATTGGCAGTATCGGCCACGTGATCATATTTAATATTCAAAAAATCTCGATGTTCGACCATCTCCCGAGCATTTTCAGCATAATGGGCCTCGTCCCAATTATAGATATCATTAACCCCTAAATTAGGAAAAACCATAATAACCGCGCAGACAGCCAAAATTAGCACCTGCCATAGCGGATTATTATACCAGGCTAATTGATTGTTGATGAAGTTTAGTTTCATTATAGATAAAATTAGCCAATCCAAGCACCATTAGAAAACAAAAAAATGTTAAAAACTAGAAAAGCTAAAGATAAAACTAATAAAAAATAAAACAAAACTGGACGCTTCTTGGTAATTTCCGCCAAGAAAACAAAAACCGGAAAAATTACCAGGAGGTAACGATTAATAGAAACCATGGGCATCATACAAGAAAACAAAATCAAATTTAAAAGTCCGTAGACCGCCCACAAGAAATTTTTATGCCAAAACCAATAAATCACGGCCGAAGCTAACAACAAAAAACTACCAAATTCTATAATCACAATTCTAATAAAAGCATAAACATCCCCAGGGCCAAGCACTTTAAAAATTAAAGTGCTCAAACCCTTGGCCGTCGCCCAAGGCCAAGCCAATTGCCAAGTACTGGACCAATTCTGCTGGCCGTGGATAAAAGCCAAAAAATCTCCAAATTTTAAGTAACAAAACCAGCCATACAAACAAGGACCAATTAAAATTATTAGTGACCACCAAAATTCCCGCCGACCAAATATTTTTTTCAAATTAAATCCTGGGCCGACAAAAGCCTGATAATAGCCCAAAAGGTAAATCGGTAACAAAAATATTCCTACATTTCGAGTGGTCGCCGCCAAGGTCCCCAAGATCGCCGCTGACAACCAGCGCTTTTGACCCAAATAATAGAAAAAGGCCAAAGACAAGGCCAAGAATAAAGATTCCGTGTAGACAGAAGCAAAAAACACTGCCACCGGTGATAGTAGTAAAAAAGCTATAGTTCTAAAGACCAAGTCAGATCCCCGAGAGGCTAATATTTTATACAAATAAAACAAGGCCAAACCTAAGCTTAACCAAGAAATAAAAAAACCAGCCAGAGCTGGATTTAAAAATGGCGATAAAATTTTAATTAGTATCGGATAAAGTGGAAACCAGACAGTCGAAACCACCGTATAACCATGGCTAGCAATATTTAAATAATTGCCAGCATCCCATCTAATTAGAGACGAAAAAAAACTAACCCAATCGATCCTGAGACCAGGTTGAATTAAATAACTAAATAAAAAAACTGCAAAGAAAACAAAAAAATAAAACAAGCTAGCTACACCAATAAAAAACCAAAAATTAGGACGAGTTTCTGGCTGAAAAACTTTTTTTAAATACGAAGTAATATTAATCACTGAAAAATTAATTTAATTGCCAAATGGCGAAATTTAAAGCTGAAGCAAAACTAACCCACAGCAAATAAGGAATAAACAAGTAACCCGCCGCCTTATTAATTCGATAAGACTCCACAGCGGTAGCCAAAATTAGTATCCACAGGATAACTATTTCGATAAAAGCATAATCAGGTCGATGGAGATAAAAGAAAATAAATGACCAAAAAATATTAAAAAGCAATTGCCCGCCAAAAAGAATGAGGGCCACTCGCTTGCTCTTGTCTTTAAAATTATTACGAATAATTAGATACAAAGAAATACCCATCAAAATATACAAAAGACTCCAAACCGGACCAAACAAATAATTGGGCGGATTAAAAGCCGGTTTGTTTAACTCAGCATACCAAGTGGCAATACTAGGACTAGTAAAAACCGAGCCCAACCACCCAGCGGCTAAACAAATTAAAATTGACCCCAATAAGAGATCCAGTTTTTTGATTTTCATAGTGTGATTAATTATTAATAACAAAAAGCTAATTAAATAATAGCAAAATAATTATTTTTTGTCATTATTTCCTGAACCAGCTATAATGAGAATAATATGACCAAACAAAAAACGTTAAGATTAATTGGCCTGATAGCCTATGTCTTTCTGGCGATTGGAGCAATTCTAATTTTCCGGCCTCTGTATATCTATTCAATTCTAATAGTTTTGGTACCTCCAAGCTTAATAAATTTCTGGTGGCTGAAAAATTCTCGCCTTAAGGTGCTCGTCTTTTCTCTGGCCTCCACCCTACTCTTTGCTCCACCCATTGAATTAATGGCTAGACTCTTAAATGTGTGGGATGTGCAATCGATTTTTATAAGACCTTTGGGGTTAATCCCTCTAGAAAACATGTTGTTTGCCTTTCTTAATTTCTTTTGGGTCCTAAGTTTTTATGAATATTTTATAGATAATGATAGACGACAAGCAACCAACAAACGTTTTAAATATCTAATCGGTCTCTATGTTTTGTTTGCCTCCTTGGTTTTTGGTTTATATTTTTACCGAGCCGAACTAGTGGCTGCTAATTATTTTACTATTGCTGTGATAGTCTTGATTATCCCGGGAATACTTATTTTTAGAAAGCAACCCAAAATTTTGAAAAAAACCATTATCCCCACAGTCTTCTTTGCTCTTATATTTTTTGTCTACGAATTGGCCTCTTTAAAACTAGGCTCCTGGTTTTGGCCAGGAAATTATTTCTTGAGCTTCAAAATTTTTGGCAGCACTTTTCCGCTGGACGACATTATCATTTGGTATTTCTTGTCCACTCCAGTTCTCATCGGTGGCTACGAATTTTTTATTGACGATCACAAATAAAATTTAAAACCCCACCTATTTTTCAGGTGGGGTATTTTTTAGGTAGCTACGGATCTAGTAATTTCTTCTAAATCTTCGTCTACTTCTTCGACTTGATCGATTGGCGTCACTTCACACATAATTATAAAATTTGGGGTTGAAAAAATATTTTTTAAAAAAACAAAAAACTCTTCTAATTCTAAGAAGAGTTCGAAAAAATAATTTATTAATTAAAATATCACTTCAAACTCTTCTTGGAAGGCAAAGAGTTGTGATGTAGTCTATTTAAAATCAAATTGTAACCACCCGTCCCATTATAAAACCAATTGGACACCCGGCTCACCGTGGTCACGCTAACATTTAGCTCCTCAGCGATAGCCCTTTGAGTCCGGCCAGCCCGAAGTAATTTGACGATCTGCCAGCGATCGATCATTTCGGTGAGCTCTTGCACGGTGCACAGATCACGAAAAAAAGACTCCGCTTCTTTCACGGACTTGAGGGCCAAAATGGCCGAAAATAAATCATTACTATTTTTATCAAACCTAAAAACCGCCATATATTCCTTAATTTATCTTGTGCTATTGTAGTAATACAATAGCACAGGGCGAAAAATTGTCAAGTCGGCAAAAAAACAACCAATTCCAGCCTAAAATTTATAAATAACATCTTTGCGCTCCACCACTGTCTTCCAGCCTCGACGCTTGGCCTGACTGTACAAATTATTATTAGGATTAAAGGCGATGGGATGATCCACAATTTTAAGCAGACTAATATCCCCTTCCGAATCACCGACCCCAAAAGATCCCCGGAGCGTCAAATTTTCTTTGAGCACAGCTCGTTTTAATATTTTGGCCTTATCAATAATAATATCCGAATACAAAGTCTCGCCAGTAAAACGCCCCCGCGCATCGACTTCATACATCCAGCCATACATTTTATCAAAACCGAGACTGCCCCCAAACATTTCCACAATATCTTTAGGAGAATGAGAAATGGCCAACAAATAATATTTTTTCTTTTTGAGCTCTTTGATTAGATCACGAGTATAACGATAGACCCGATGCTCCTGACTCTTCACAACTTGGCGAGCAACTCTCATGAAATCTTGCCGACGCAAACCTTTGATATTTTTTTTAAAAGCCAAAACTACTTGCCAAATATATTTTTCATAAGAATCTTGCCGATTGAACCAACGCTGATAAGCTACGGCATATTCTTTTTTTACTTTTTGCGAGAAAAATCCGTCCCGAATCAAAGCATCGGTAATTTCAATTAGCAAACTAGAACGAAAAATCGTGCCATCAATATCAAAAACCGCTACTTTCTTTTTGAGCACCTTTTTCTTGGGCATAAAATTAATCAATTTTAATAATTTTATATTGGACTATTTTGTCGGCCAGATTAACATCAACCACATCACCGACTTGTTTGTCCAGTAGAGCTGAGCCAATCGGCGAACTGGCCGAGATAATCCCCTGACTTGGATTACTCTCAGTTGATCCCAAAATCTGATAAACTTTGAGTCGGCCATTAATTTCTAAGGTCACTGAATTGCCTAGCGACACTCGACCATTCGTACTAGCCTCAATAATTTCGGAGCGTCTAATCAGATCATCAATTTCCAACACCTTATTATTAATTCCCCGCAAACGACTTTTGGCTAGTTGATAACCGGCATTTTCCGAAAAATCACCCATCGAAGCTAGATGCTTTACTTCTTCAGTGAGTTTAGGTCGAACAATCCTAATCAAACGCTCTCGATTGGCTTTGAGTTCGTTAAACTTGGCCAAAGTCATCCGGGCATCAATTTTGGCTCTCGGCAATTTATCGGCTCGGCGAGTAGGAACTTGCATAATGTAAATTTAATAATATTTTATGTCTTTATCTTACACCCCTCCAAATTACTGAGCAATACCCCAAAGAAACTTGCCCAACTTTAATCTTGACTTTTTTAAGCAAAAGGCGCAAAATTTAGTATTACAGTTATTTTACAAATTTGTTCAACGTTTAAAAAATAGAAATAATGAAAAGATTTGACGACACTAAAATTGCCGTGATTGGTGGCACTGGCAACCATGATCTTGATAAACATATCATTGAGTGGATTAATGAAACAGCCGGAACCAATCTATCCTTTGGACACATAGATTTTGATATCTTCCCTGACCAAGAAGCTGATTTTCGCATCAAAGATCACGAAGCCTTAAAAAATAAGATTGTTATTATTTTTCAAAGTGCTTATAACGACGAATTAGGTGACGAAGCCCTAACCTTGGCCTATGCGGCCAAATATCAATATGGGGCCAGGCTGGTTATCATGGTTATGCCCTTCATGCTTTTTCGCCGACAAGAACACCCGGAAAAAGGCGTGGAGATAAACAGGAACGCCATGTTTGTCCACGATCTCAAATGCAAGGGCGTAGACAAAATCATCTTTTGCGATATCCATTCCGAAGAAACCCTAAAAAATTGCGAAAGAGAGGGCTTGTTAGCAGTTAATGTTTCTGGAGCGCCTATCTTTGCTGATCGCCTGATCCCGATAGTGGAAATGGCCAAAGATAGAAAACGTCAAGTTTTCATTTATGCTCCTGATGCCGGCTCCGTTCCTCGGGCAGTCGATCTGGCAAAAATTCTACAGGTTCCCATAATTATGGATATGAAATCTCGTGATTTTTCCGGTGAAGTTAGTATTATTCAAGATGATGAAGAACTGCAAAAGCTCCAAACCAAATATGGTGTATCCATCAAACTTTCCAATCAGGAATTAATTCAGGACTCACTCATTATTATTATTGATGATGAGGTTTCGTCAGGAAAAACCGGCAACAAAACCGGCCACAAACTCAAAGACCTTGGAGCGGCCGAAGTCATCTTTTGTGCCACTCATGCGGTTTGCGTTCCGGGCTGGAAAAGAACATTCATTGAAAACCACCCCTTCAGTTTAATACTGTTCGGCAACACTATTCCGCGGACCTACAAAAATTCCACTGGCGGAAAAGTAACCACTGTTTTCATGAGTAAGGTTATTGCTCAAGCCTTGTTCAAAATGATTGTTCAAACCGAAGAAGAATTATTAGCCACTTAAAAGCTGACTACAAAACCACAACCCCTGCTCACCAGGGGTTTTTGATTGGCCAAAATAAAAAAGCCATCAAGAGGATAAGTCCTGATGGCTAAATCAATTGTCTTGACTCGGCGCTTAGCGTTGTCTCAAACCGATTTGCTGGTTGAAAACCAGACAATGAGACGCATAAAGCCGGGATGCACCGTCGCATCCAACACCCATTTTATTCACTAAAGAACTGCCTTAAATTTCACCAGCAACCTTAAACATGTCCCTTCTTTCGAAGAAGTGGCGATTCGGTCAACTCTCGCCACAGTTGAATTAACTCTAAATTAAATTATTTCAAATGTCAACAATTAACAGAACCTGGATCCTGGCCTTCGCCAGGATGACAGTAGCGTTATTTTTTATATTAATTGTCATCCTGGCGAAGGCCAGGATCCAGACCCATTTATTTTTTAACAACTTATTATTTTAACTTATCCAAAAACCTCAAAGCTTCTTGTAAAATTAAAGAATCTCTAATATTTATAAAAGATCCTTCGTAGCTCTGAGGATTTTCGCTCTCTAGTAACTTTAAGGCTTCGTCCAAGGAAACCCACTCTATCCTAAAACCATTATTAATTTCTTTAAGAGTAAAATCAGGTGTACCCTTGGCTCCCACAACTTTAGCCACATAACTAAAACTCTGCTGCTGCAAATTATACTTATCACGATATTCAATTATTTCCCCGAGCTCACCCAAAACTTCAATCTGACAACCAATTTCTTCCAAGCATTCCCGATGAAGCGCTTCCAGCGGACCTTCGTCATTTTCTAGTCCACCGCCTGGTAATTTATGAAATTTGTAACGACTCACATAGAGTAAGCCGATATTTTTATTTTCATCCAAAACCACGGCTCGAGCCGCTTGGCGTACCCGAAAGCCGGCGATCTCCTGAGCGCTTAAATCTTTTTTTTGAATAATCTTTAAAAGTTTCATAAATTAGACGAAACTAATAGCCACACCACTCGCATCATCATAAGGCGAGGTGCGAGGATAAATAAAACACTGAGGATCAGAATTTTCTAAATCGCGAACCGTGGTCAAAACCCGATTAAAAGCTCCTCGACAAAAATTATCCACAATCTTGCCGAACTCTTCCGGCGCCCTGGGATCTTTTTTGGGAATCAGTAAGCCGTCACTAAATATCAAAATATATTTTACATTTTCTAGACTCTCCTGACCGCTAGCCAAAAATCTTTCCATAGCTGGATCACCATCCATAACTCCATAATCAATATTGGCTCTCTTGCGCACGGCCATAATCTGCGGAAATAATTCTGACCACAAAGAATCTATTTTTAAAATTCCCTGATTCTGTTTAGCAATTAATTCCTGCGCCAAAACCAAGGTGGGCAAATCATGCTCTTGATAATATAACACTTTAAAAGTTTGGTCGTTATAAACCAGCAGAATCGGCGAATCAGAAATCCCCAACCACTCAAAATAATCATCATGCAATTTGACCACCGAGGCAGTAGTAGCCCAAGCATTTTCTTTTTGTTTAAAATCAATATTATTTTTGGTCATAGCCTGACGAATCCGATTATTAGCTTCTAGGGCGCAATCTCGCAAATTCATTTGGGCCCCTAATTCCCCAAAAGTTTCCTGAGCAATTTGAGAGGCCAAATAACCACCGGTCCGACCCTGCTCATCTACGTACTTATCAAGACCCGTGGCCCCATCAAAAACTCCAAACAAATTACCGCTGACCAACAAATGGTCTTCATTTAAAGCTCGGCTGGGTCTTTTGACACTTAAATAATCAAATAATTTAGCCGGAAGTCTTTTGAGCAAAATTTCATATTCTTCAGGATGAGGCACCAAACTAGGATCGCTACTTTCAATCATTTTTTTAAATTCAGAAATTTTCACCCATTTCAAATCATCCAGTTCGGCTTCTTGTTTTTGTAATTCGTTAAGACTCAAGTCTAATCTGACCAAATAAATATCGCTAAACTCATTATCAAAATAAGTTTGATTATTGGTAATTGATTGGTGTTTGATAGTACTAATTAATTCTAATTCAGAGACGTCGATATCAACACCAATCTCTTCTTTAATTTCTCTAAGCGCCGCGACCGCCTCGGTCTCACCGCTATCAATATGACCACCCACTGAAATATCCCACCTATTTGGCCAATTTACCATCTTGGCTGAACGATACTGCAAAAGAATTTCATTTTTAGAATTAACGCACCAAATATGTACAGTTTTGTGCCACAAACCCTGGGCGTGCGCCTCTTCTTTTCTCTTAATAACCCCAGTGGGATTACCAAATTCATCCAAAATATCAATAAATTCCATATAATTAAACAGCTATAATTTTATACTTAATAATGACTATTATAGCATTACCTGAGCTAATCAGGCAAAAATAGGTCAGCTATTGCTAAAAATCTCAATATCTGTTAGGCTAACACTGAAAGAATTATTTTAGAAAAGTAGTCGAGTTTCACAAAATATTCATAATTTCACTTATAATAAAATCACAAAACACTATGACTGGTACAATCAAAAAGAAGACCGACAAAGGCTTCGGCTTTATCACTTCTGCTGAATTAGAGAAGGATTTATTCTTCCATAGCAATTCTTTGGTTGGCGTTACTTTCGCCGATCTTCAAGAAGGTGACTCGGTTTCTTTTGACACCGAAGATTCCCCAAAAGGATTAAATGCTATCAATGTTAAGCTTGCTTAATATTCTCTGCTATAACAAAAAACTCCCGAGCTTAGGCTCGGGAGTTTTTTGTTTTTTAGATTTTTCCTAAATCTAACTCATCAGTCATTTTAATTTGTTTTATAAACTCGGGCATATGGCTAACCATAATAATAGTGCCCGCAAAGTTATTGATCGCCT
>CAZMYU010000004.1:0-64134 GCA_964570655.1 uncultured Gammaproteobacteria bacterium
TCGGGGATCGTCTAATGGTAGGACAGCGGCCTTTGAAGCCGTGAATCATGGTTCGAATCCATGTCCCCGAGCACTAAACAAAAAACATTCCGGTAACGGAATGTTTTTTGTTTAGTACGCCCCGTAGGGGCGATGGATTCGAACCCTCCTTCGCTCCTCGACAAACTCGGAGCTACGGGCGGGCAAAGCAGGACAGCTGACCGCGACAACGAAGCCAATCCGGAATTCCGCCGGATTGGCTGAGGCGGAAAGCCATGTCCCCGATGGATTCGAACCCATTTGACATTATCTTAAGCTATGGTAATATATAATCATCCGATCAGTGTAGGTTAAAATAACCGAATAACGAGGCGTGAATGGACGCCTACAAGAATCTAAATGATTCAGAGACTGATTGCCACACCAGCTTAAATAAAAGCTGGTTTTTTTATTTATGCTCGGGTTAAACGACATGGATTCGAACAGGTTAAATTTTGGCCCGGCCCTCTAAAATTCAAAAAATTTTGAGTATATTGATAAAATTAGCTGTTTATGTTAAGTTGAATTTAAAGATTAAAATATATGCTAATAGCGATTACTGGTATCGATGGAAGTGGCAAAACTACCCAAATTGAGCTCCTAAAAAGATACCTAGAACAAGCTGGAAAAAAAGTGATGGTCTCTAAGGCCTATGGCGAATTAGAAAAGAAATGCCTGGCGCCACTTTTTAAATATTGGGATAGTTTAGCTATAACTTTTGTGTTTCAAGGTCTCCATCGGCAACAATTTGTTGATGCTCAAAAATTTTTGAAAACCAAAACGATTGTTTTAGCAGATCGTTGGGATGAAACTTTTTTGTCTTTTCATAGCAAATTTGGATTTTTGGCAAAAAATCACAAACTCAGGTCACAGTGGAATAAATTAGCCTTTGCCGGCCTGATTCCAGACCTGACTTTTTTTATTGATACTCCGCCAAGAATAACTCATCAAAGATTGCCTGGCAGGGGAACTGATTTTTTTGACCGAGGTAGTCTAAAATATCATGAGCAGATTAGAAAGGCGACACTTCAGGCTCTCAAGGGTCGACCTTTAGTAATTATTGATGGAACCAAAACTATTGATGAGATTCATGATATTATTATCAGTCAGGTCGCCGCTAAATTATAAACAGGTTAAAGATTTAAAATATGCATCTTATCGATGAAATAATCAGAGATTTTAAGGAAAAGGGCTATATCCAAGAATTGGCGGTTTTATCTTCTCTGGATGAAAAGTATAAGAACATTGAAAAATTTACTGCTCAGGTCAATGTTTTAAAGGCCGAATTATCAGATTTAAGTCGTGATGAGCAATTATATTTAGACTGTAAATTACAGGCTGCCGGTGTTGATCTTGGGTTGTGTCCAGATTTATATATTTTTTTCTCAAATAAAAATAATTGCTTTCATCACTGTTGCCAAAGAAATAACAAAAAGCGGACTTTTTGCCGGGGCCAAATTAATAAATGTTCGTTGAGCGTTTAGCGAAATCAATTTTTTATTTATGTCAAAAATCGATAGTGTCGTTTTCCAGGTAACTAAGAAATGCGATTTGTGTTGCGCTCATTGTTTTTTTGATTCCAATTCTGTAAAAACTCAAAGTCTTAGTTTGAAGACCGCTAAGGCGGCCTTGTCTGATCTCCCTCTGTTTGGTTTTACTACGGTTAATACATTTATAATCACGGGTGGTGAGCCGACTATTTGGCCGTCATTGATAAACTTTATTAAAAACATTCGCCTTCTTTATCCAAAGTCTAAAATTAGAGTTGATACTAATGGTTTGAATTTTTTTGAGCATCCAGAATATTTTTCAGAAATTAAGGCGGATATTTATGACATTAGCATTGATGAATTTCATGATAAGTCAGCTAATAGTCTGCTCGGTCAACCAAAGCATATTTACGTCGATCGAACTGGCAAATCGCGATTATTGGAATTATTTATTAAAAATCAAAAAAAATTTCATTATCAAACAGTGGTTCGTTGGACTTCGAATCGTTTGGATGACAAGATATTTAAAAAATTTTGGGAGAAATATAGGCGTCGAGTTATGATTGTTCAGAAAAAAGTGACCGCTACTGGTCGGGGTCGAAATTTACCAACTAATTTTATTGGTACCGGTTACACTATTTCAGAGAGGCCGGAAAATTTTACCTGTCTTATGGGGCAAGCAATTTTACTGGCGCTTGATGGTTGTTGGTATGGCTGTTATCATCCGGTATCCTTAACTCGTTTGGGGCGAGCTGGCCAGAAAGAAACGATTAAAAAATATGGGATTTTAATAAAAGATAAAATTTATAAAAAATTGCCGAGACAAGGCCTGATCAATTTTATTGGATATATCCAAAAACATAATTTGTCCAATTCGAGGCTTATTGAGAAAATTTTAGTCAAGAAATATTGGTACCGCTGCCAACCTTGTGAAGAATTATGTCAAGAAAAAATTTTTAAAATTAATAAATATGCTTAAAACTAAAAGCAAATTAAAACCGATCGGAAAATATGTGAGCCATAATGAGCAGGACGGCATTCGTTATGCTTGGCAGCTTGATGATGTGGATGACAATTTTGTCGAAAGCGGTGCTTTTTGTAAACGGACTTATTTGGGGCTTAATCCGGTTGATGATTTTGTTGTTGCTTATACAACGTCCGTATCTCTTGGTTGTATTTTGAATAAAATGGATCGATCTTGTAAATTTTGCGTTACCGGAAATAGAATTCCGTTTCATCGTTTACTGACAGCTGAAGAAATAGCGTTGCAAAATGTTTTTATGGTCTTGGATGATAAAACGGCTAACGATTTTAGTCGAGCCCGAGAATTTGCGTATATGGGGCAGGGCGAACCAGGATTTTCCTATCAACAAGTTAGCGCCGCTATTCGTTTGACCGATCGAATTATGAATTTTTTGGGTTATCCGGTCTATCGACATATTTTTGCTACTTCAGGGATTCCTGGAGCGATTGATCAGTTGACGGCTGAATATAGCCAGGGTTTGTTTGGAAAAACCAAAATATTATTGCACTTATCTGTGCATTCCGGCTTGGATCGTGGACGATTGATGCCGATTGATGAATTACATTCACTTCAAAAGGTGATTGCGTCATCTGTGAAATATTCAAAGGCTTCCGGTTTAAAGACTGTAGTAAATTTCATGCTTTTCAAAGATGCTTTTTTGATGGATGAAGGGCCATTTGATACTATTGATACTAAGAATGTTTCCGCTTTAATGAAATTATTAGACCCCCGATACCATCGGCTTATATTCTGTGAATACAACGCTAATCCCAATGTTGGAAATAATGGAAAGATAGAGCCAGAGGAAGTAGCTGCCTTGGTTGATCTAGCCAGTAGTTTGGGTTTTGAGACTAAAAAATTTATTGCCTTTGGAAAAGAAGATAATTTAGCCTGTGGCTTGCTTGGCGGCCAAGCTAAGCCAAACATTAATAAGCAGGAGATCGAGGCAATCTGGAATCGTTCTTTGGAGCTGATTGAAAAATTTAAGAATGAAATATAATATGGCTAAAAGAGTTATAATTAGTGCTCCAGGACGCTTGCATTTTAATAGTTTAAAAATGAATTCATTTGGTGGGCGTGGCTGTGGTGGTATTGGTTTGTCCTTGACTCGACCCAGGATGACTCTAATCTTTGATCGCGCCCCCGAAATTATAATTGTTGGTGCCAATAAACAATTACGTAAAAAAATTGAGAATTTTGCCCGAGAGGTTCTTAAATGTATTAAATCGGAGCTGGGAGTCCGCATTGAAGTCGTTGAATTTTTTCCTGGTCAAATTGGATTGGGCAGCGGCACACAGTTGGGTTTGAGTGTTGGTCAAGGAATTGGTTTGTTATATGGCAAGAAATTTAAGATTGACGATATTGCTAAATTGACGAAAAGGAGTGGGGTTTCTGGGATCGGCTATTACGCTTTTTCTAAAGGCGGATTAATTGTTGATGGTGGTTATCGAATGGGAGAACATGAAGCTAAGAAGAGCTTTGCTGACCATAGTCCGACGCCGCCACCTCTTGTCGGGCGTTATCGTTTTCCGGATAATTGGAAGATTTTACTTATCTCGCCGCAAGGAACCCCAAAAAAGAATTCTGATATTGATGAAGGGGAATTATTTTTGAAAAATACTCCGATTCCGCTCGATGAAGTCGGGTCTATTTGTTCGTATGTGCTTATGGGTATGATTCCAGCTCTCCAGGAGAGGGATTATTTTGCTTTTATGGCTGGTTTGTCGCGTATTGGTCATATTGGCACAAAAAAAATCGAACTCGAATTGAATAAAAAAAATTTGGAAGATATTAATACTCGTCTAGATGGTTTATTGGTCAATAAATTAATAAGAAATGGTGAAAATGAATTTTACTGGCATGACCTGTCTGGTTTTGATATCAAAGAAAATTTTTCACCAGATAAGATACCCTGTTTGTTGCTTAGTTCTTTGGGACCTTCACTTTTTTCTATTTTGTTGAGTGAATATCATAATTTTGAAAAAATATTATCTGAATTAGCCAGTAAATTGCCAAAAGGTTGGAAAGCAGATATTGTTTCTGCTAATAATAACCCAGTAAAAATCGAAATAATTGATTGATGGGCATTATTGGTCAATTTTTTGCTATTGACATATTTATATTTATATTATATAATTTATTATTGGTTAAACTTTAAAAGTTCTTAATAATGAAAACAAGATTAGACCTGATTTATCAGGATTTAAAAAAGAAGTTTGAGCTTAAAGTTATAGTATTCAGTGATGATCCGGTGGAAAATTTTAGAATTGTTGATAAAGAGCTGAATACGGTTAATTTGGCGAAATGCTCGCTGCGCGATTTAGAAATTGAATACCCAGCTGCTGGGGCTTACATAGGTTATATGTTCCAAACAGAAAAAGGCGTTAATTTTGGCGTTTGTCCAAAATTAAAGTTATGGAATAATCATCAGGGGTGGCAAAATCGCTGTCTTCACAATGATAAGACTTATGTGACTCAATGCTTTGGGCAATACAGGAGCTGCCAGTATCCTAAGCATCGGCCTGAAAATTAGATCCGCAATTCGATAACCCTAGCTTAAGACAAGCTAGGGTTTTTAATAAATTATCGATTTTGGACCACAAGATATAACACGCTTTTAATTTGAAGGCATTTTTTGGTATAATTAAATTGATAAAGAAATAATCATTAAATTTGAAAATTATGGAAATTACAATTTTTTTAGCAAAATTTTGGGGAAGTCTTTTTATGATTCTGGGCGCCATGTCTATTGGTGCCAAGTTTTTAGGTAAGGTTATAGAATATACTGAAGATAAAACTATTACGATTTCTACGGGCTATATTACCTTTTTGTTAGGCTTGGCTACGGTTGTGGCCCATAATATTTGGGCGGCCGATTGGCGCATTGCTATTACCATTTTGGGTTGGGTTACTTTGTTTAAAGGAATTGAAAAAATTGGATTTCCTGGCCGTGTCAATAAAAAAGCTCAAATGTTTAAAGGCGCTCAGGTGCTTTGGGGTAGTGTTATTTTTTTGATCGGTGCTTTCTTTTTCTGGATAGGTTTTAATTATTAACACCTTGGTACCAGGCATCAGCTCCGTCTTGACATCCCCAAAATTTTGAAGTAGTATAATTTTATTATGAATAATTTGAATTTCAACAGCTTATTTGCCAAGAACTATTGGTTCCGTAAAAAAACGGGGCAGTTTTTGCAAGTGGCTGAATAATTATTCCTAATTTTCAGCGATATCCACAGCAGAGACTCCCCGAGCGGGAGTTTTTTTGTTGCTTCGCCAATTAGTAATTCAAAACAGTTTTTTAACAATTAAATATCCATTATTATGATTAGAACTTTGCAAAACGTCAGGACTATCCAGACTCCGGGAGCCCTCTATTCGGTTATCCCCGAAGAGTCTGGTAATTTTCTTTTGGGACTTGGGCTGTGGGATCGTGAAAATGCTCCCCATAGCCAAGAAGTCAAAAACCAAACTCCCGGCCAAGTAGTTCGGGTTAATCAGGCTGGTGAAATCATCGCTAGCTCGCCCCTACTGGACAATATCATTTACCAATTACAACCAATTGAAACCGGAATAATTTTGGTCGGTTGTCGTAATTCCAATTTTTATTTTTTGAACGAGGATTTGAGCATTAATCGGAAATTGGATTTGCCAGGCAATGGTTTGTATTTTTGGAATTGGCACAAACCAATTCTAACCGCTACGATGAGAGCCGGGGCCTTAATGTTTTTGGATTTGCGCGACAACTCTTTTGAGATCTTGCAGATTGTGGATCCAGAGGTCCGCATGTGGGCTCTGGCTTCTGACCCTCAGCAGATTGTCTGTGGTTCTTACAATGGTGATTTGGCCCTGGTACGTAATCGCCAATTGGTCAAAAAAATAGCTGTTTCGCCCACCAGACGTAATGCTGTTTGGGCCATTGAACACTGGCAGGATGGTTATTTTGTCGGCACAGCTAGCGGTGAAATTTTTTATTTCAACCGAGAATTAGAAGAGCAATCCTTGCTACACCAGAATCAGGCCGGGGGTCGCAATTCGGGCATTACTTCGGTGATGAAACTTGGCGATCAACTCCTGTTTGGTGACCTGCATGGCAATCTCCATCTTTTTAATCCCGACGGCTCAGTGATTGATTTCGATTTGGCTTTGCCGGACAAAACTACCAATACCATTTGGTGGCTGGCTCCAGATGTTAGCGCGGGTCAAGTACTGGCCGCCCATTGCAATGGCTCCCTAGACACCTATCAGCTCAAATAAGCTGGTAGCAAATTAAGAGATAATTTCAACATTATCTCTTTTTTATTGCCATTGTTTTTAAAATACTGGTTTTAGGATATAATAAAGAATGAAGTAATCTAAGCCTATGAAACGATCCAAAAAGATAATTTTGGCAGTCCATTGTCTGCTTAATCAAAATGCTCGGGCCAAAACCGTGGCCAAATGTCCGGGGGCAGTCCGGGAGTTTTTGGAGTTTTGTCTAAAAAATAATTATGGCATCGTGCCCATCGATTGTCCCCAGCTCATGTTTGAGCCTCTAAATAGAAAGGCTCAGACCAAGGAATTTTATGACAATTCTAAGGCTCGCAAGATATCGCAGACTGTGGTCAAAAAAGTGATTGAATTAATTAAGCTTTATCAGAAAAATAATTATCAGGTCGCCGGAATTTACGGCGTTGAAGGTTCGCCAACTTGCGGAGCGGTCAGAACTCATGTTCGAAATAATCAAGGAAAGTCCGTCTCAGTCGAGGCGCCTGGAATATTTTTTGAAGAATTGACCAAAGCTTTAAATAGACAGCATTTAATCGTCAAGATTTACGATTGGGACATTCAAGCCAAAAAAATACTATCCAAAAATATTTAATATAGAAATATATGAAAAATATTATTAATGAACCAGTTGATCCAATTTTTGCCAAAGGAGACGATGGATCTTTGCCGAAAATTGAAATTGTTTTGGCTGATATTGAGGATTATGAAAACAAGTTCAAAAATTTATTAACCAAAACTTTTGAAAACGAGGCTTGGCTTAATGCTTTTTTAAATGATAATCATCATGGTTTTTTGCACGGCAATCAAGTTCGCCTGTCAGCCCTGAAGTTAATTGATAATCTAAACCCGGTAGAAAAAGCCAGGTTGTTGCAAGAAGGGCAGGAAATCAGCGAAGCCAATCCAGAACAATATGCTAAATTGGCTGTGGAGATTTCAGCTATTTTTCATGATTCTGGTAGGTTTAATAAAGATGGGGCGGTGCTAGCTAGCGAACAGGCTGATCATCAAATCTTGAGTGCTCAGCGAGCCGAAATGTTTTGTGTTGATAATAAATTGGCCGATATTAATACTTCTATTTCTGAAGCGATACTTTGTCATGATTTTCAAAGCAAGGAATTGACGCCCGACTTGCAAGCACCTCAGACAATAATTGGCCAGATTGTTCAATCTGCTGATCAAATGGGTTGGTTCCATCCCGATTCTATCAATAGAACCCTTAGTTATAACGAGGCCTTGGGAGTGCCATTTTATAATCCTAAAATTAATTTAGCAGATCGTTTAAAATGGAAACCGGGAACTTCTTCCGGTGACGCTCTAACTGTAATGCTTAGTCAATTATTTGGTCCCACGGGCGAGGATAGATTTGGCATAGAATATGCCCAGCAAAAGGTAGAAAAATACAAAATTGGTTTGAAAAAAAATATTTTAAAAATTGCCGATAAATATAATGTTCAAAATGAAGTTCAGGTATTAATTGATGATTTTGAAAATAATATTAATTATTTTTTATTGTCAAAATTTTGGAGTAATAAAAAAAGAGCGTGAATAGCGCTCTTTTTCGTTTTAAAATTAAGACTTTGGCTCATCCACTCTGGCACTCTGGTGCCTGGCACCAGAGTGCCAGAGTGCTTGATTTTTTGCCTCAAAACTGATTAAATAGTTGATACTTTAACAGTACTTAAATTATCAAAATGCCAGTTTCAAATTTTTATGCTGTCGGCAATCGCTGTGCGGTTGACCTGAGTTCTTTTAATTTGCCAATTTCTAATGATGAAGCTTTAACGATTTTGCAGACCAAGGGTTTTAGAGTGATCGATATTGATATTATTAGCGAGGCCAGAAAACTTATTGGTCAAGCCAAATACAAATTTGCGGCTCGATCATTTGAGGCCCCGGACTATGTGGACTGTTCAACTTTTGTAAAATATCTTTATGGACTCCTAGGCATTTGGTTGCCTCGTCGGTCGATTCAGCAGTTTTGTTTTGGTGATAAAATCACTGATTCTTCTTGGTTATTGTCGGGCGATCTGATTTTTACCGAAGGCTTGGTTGTTAATTATTATCTTAATGAACCATCCGAGGCTATTGGTCATGTTGCTATTTTTACTGGTCAGGATAGTATTATTCAAATTACTCTACCGAGCAAGGGTCTGGGCGAAATTTCATTTCAATCGTTTATGGAAACCAGAAAGATTAGAGGCTTTGGAAGAATATTGCCAACCGATCGGAAAATTATCACTTTACTTTGCCCCGGCGAAAGAGAAGTGGAACAAAGCGACGACATCAAATGGATACTGCTTCAATCATTGTGAATTTTAGGCTCTAACTACCCAGTTAGAGCCTTTTGATTTGAAAAAAATATCAATTTGTGCTAGGATGTCTTTATATGTTAGAAAAATTTCTTAGAGACATTGGTTTAAACGACAAAGAGCTGGCGATTTATCTAGAGCTTTTAAAGCTAGAAAATTGCTCGGTTTTGGATTTGTCCAAAAAGACCAAGATTCTCAGGACTACTATTTACCCAATTTTAAACGACCTAGAACAGAAGGGGCTTATCTCTCGGGTGCAGGTTGGCAAAAAAATAAACTTTCAAGCCGAAGCTCCGGAAAAATTAAACACCTTTATTGAAACTCAGAAACTAAAGTTGGCTGAACAATCTAAATTGGCTAGCGAATATATTCCTCAGCTCAAGAGTTTATCTAGGCAAACTGGCGAGAAGCCGGTTATCAAGGTCTATGATGGCCGAGAGGGAATTATTAAGGCCAATGAAGAATCTTTTGGTTATGACAAGGAGAACCCCAATGATATCTCCTATTTTATTTATCCATTTGATTTGTTAGAAAAGTTTTTTTCTGGTTCGGAGATTCAAAAAGCTCGGGGCGTTCGGCTGACCAAACATATCAAGTCAAAATCTCTTTATACTTATTCCAAGGGAGAGCGGGGATCAGATGAATATTCTCGGAGAATACGGATTGATGGCGCGAAATATCCGGTTAAATGCGATATTAGTATTTATCGAGATAGAGTCAGAATTCATACTTTGGGAAAATCTTTGTCTTCAGTCCTAATTAAGAGCCAAGACATTGCTGATACTTTGAAGTCACTATTTGAATTGATATTTGACCATTTGGATAAGAAGTCGAAAAAATAACATTTTAATTTTTTTTTTAAAATAGTAAAGCCGCTGTCTGGGACAGCGGCTTTTTCTTAACAAGATTCTTCTGAATTAATTTTTTTTAAAATTTTAATTTTTTCAGAACTTTTTTCTAGCTGAGCTTGGACCCATTGTTAGTCAAGTTGCAATTGCAATAAATTACATCTGACTTTTTTAGATCTCTTTTGGTCTAGCTTTGGCCTTTTTAAATTCTCTTGAAATTAATCTCCCACTTTCAACACCTCCTTTTCGTGTTTTTTAAATTGTTTGTATTATCACGACGCATGACGAGGGCCTATTTAGGGGGCGGTACCTGGTACCGCCTTCCCCGAGATAAAGCTTTAGTCCTGCATATTCGTCGTTTTTAAAGGTTATTAGGATTATAGCAGGTATTAATTCAGCTGTCAAGGCTTATGGCCAAAACTGTCCAAAATTAAAAACAGCAATTTATGGGGTTATTTAAGCAAATAAAAGTAATTAATAAAGTTTGTCAAAAAATATTAACACTATAAAAAAAGTGTTTAAAATTTATTACACTTTTTGCTATAAAATACCCTATTTTTCTAGCTTTTTTGAGTTATCCACAGAATTCTGACAAAGCCTATTGACATATTTATTTTCGTATGCTAGGGTATGACCATAGTGATGTTTGACATTCGACCCAAATTTAATTGCTTGATTTATGTTTGTAAGGTTTTAGCCTTAGAGCTAAAATTCCAAACAATAATTTTTCCAAAATATACTTGTCTTTATGCCTTTATAGGCATAAACCAACCAATTAAATTTGAAATTATGAGCAATAATCAGAATAAACAGGATTTAATTAAAAAAGCTAATCGTTTACTGCGAAAAGCTGGATATTCTTGGATTGGTACGGAACTCGCCAGTAAACTGCGTGGTCAGGCAGTTTTTGAAAAGCGCATCATTATGACTCCGATGGGGAACAAACGATGATAACTCGTTTGCTCCCTGCCTACTGAAAGAACTTTGAAATTTAAATAAAATTTAAATAAAGATGTTGAGGGTTGGTCTGGCCTCATGTAGGCTGCTCCGGCTGAAATTAGACTAGGTTGTCGACATCGTTTCGCTCGCTATGTCCTTGACGGGATATCCTTTGGCAGGGGGCGAGTGTTAACGGTAAAGTGATTGGAATTAGGAGGAAACAATTCTACTCACGAATTGTTTACTAGGCCTTTTTCAGCCATCACGGCCTTCCATAGAACTCTCATCTTCGCTATTGCGGGATTGGGAGGGCTGCTCAGGTTGGACGCCTGATTAGCCTCTGGAAAAGTTTGTCTTTAGCAATATCAGCCAAGATAGCGCTAAGGGCAGGCAGAGTCGACTAAAACAGGGTGGCTGGTTCCAAAGAGGATCAGCTACCCTTCATTTTGCTTCGCAAAATAATTAACAATTAAAAATTAATAATAAAAAATTAACTATCAGACTCGGCAATTGGTCCCAGGCTTTTGAGGGTAAGAAAAAGTGGTTCTAATTTGGTCGCACCTTTCTTCGGCCAGGTTGTAAGAATCTGCTATTTTTTTGGAGTAAGAATGAATTTCTATAGTCAATTTATTCATATTCAAAAAGATAGCGCCGATCTGATGAAGCAGCGCCTAGATCAAACTCTGGCTTGGGGGATTGAAAAAGTATCCAACTTGTTGAGCTCTTGATCGACTATATAGGACTAGGGGGAAATTTGTCGATTTCAGCCCTCTAGTTTCGCTAATTAATTTACTTGGAAAGAAAGGAAAATCAAGTCCAAGATTAATTAAGCGAACGTTAAAAAAAAGAAATCGAATTGGAGGACTAGGGGTTGCCAAACCCCCGGTTCTCTGAAAAATTTTTGGAAACCATTGTTTCCACCCCCAAAGCGATGATAGAAAAAACTACTCATCGCTTTTTTTAATTTTTTTGAGTCATTGACAGAAGGTTAGAAAAACAATATAACAGTAGTATAAAGATAAACAAATAACATGTCTCATTTTACTATTTCGGCTATTTTTCCTTTTAGTCCCCAAGACGAGGAGAAAATGAAGGATCTAATAGCTAATCACAAGGAAAATTTAATGGATCAATTAGCCAAGAAAATTACCAAGCCCTTGGGTCTTTATGATATCAATCGGGGCGGTGAAGATGATTCCAGTCGCGAGGGGATTTTTGATTCTTGGGGAGCCAGTGATGTCCTGTTGATTGAGGATTTACTGCAAGATAAGGATTTTGTCAGCCACGCTATTTTTAGTCCAGAGTGTCGGCTAATTGAAAGCCCACAGGCCTTTTATTGGTTTGATAAAACGCAAGAAAAAGAATTTATTAGTTGGCAGCAAAAATATCGGGAGATTTTAAAAGAATACTCACCTCATAGCTTCGTCCTCTTAATCGATTGTCATATTTGAGTTGACAAATATTACCGTTTGGATTATATTGGATTTCTAAGTAGTTGATTAACATAAAATTTGTATATATCATGAGCAAAAAGAAGACAATAACGCGACTGACCATCGCGGAGATCAAAAAAAGGTTGTTACTTAGAAAATTTGGTTATCTTATGGGCATCCCTAGTGATGATGAACCGGCTCGTAAGAAAGCCGAAAAGAAATTTTTAAAAGAAGAAGGCCGGATTAAGGATCTGATTGCCAAAGAATTAGATACCCCAATGGATTATCGAAAATTTGGAAACCCCGATCCCACAATAGATAATTGGGTGGTCAAAAATCCCGATATCTTAAATTGGTATCAAAATCCTCCGAAAATTGATACCTAATATTGATTATTAAAACAGCACGAGATATTGTATCCCGTGCTTTTAAATTTGGGGCAGTAGCCATTTTTGGCTTTTTTTGCTAAACTATCAGGGTAATATTAATACTCATATGATTAAAGCTATTGTTTTTGATTATGACGGAGTGATTGCGGATTCTTTTTCTAATGTCTTTGAGGTTTACAAAAAGATTTGCGATCATTTCCAAGTACCTAGTCCAAAAGATATCGATGAATTTCGAGGTCTGTATGGTTATAGCTATACTGATTGTTTGCACAATCTGGGGATAGCCGAGAAAGATTTTCCAGAGGTCAAAAATATTTATAAGCGGGAAATTGTTCAAATGGATAGTCAGATTTTTCCTGGGACTTTCGAGCTCATCGCTAAACTCAACGAAAAATATAAGATTTATTTGGTCTCAGCTTCTCATCCCGAAGAAGTTTTGATCAAGATAGAGGCCTTTGGTTTGGGTCGCTTATTTTCCAAAATTTATTGTGGCGGAGGACAAGAGATTCGCAAGAGTGCTTTGATGTTGGATTTATTAAATGAGAATAATTTTAAACCCGAAGAAGTTGTCGCGATCGGCGATCGGGCCATTGATTATGAATCTTTTAAAAAAGCGGGGCTTAGTGACGAAAATATAATTATGGTTACTTATGGTTGGGGGCTAGACAAGAGCCAGATTGGCCAAGCCAAAGTAGCTAAGAGCCCCAAAGAAATTTTAAATTTTATTGGCTAGCATGTCCAAAATACTTATCACTGCCAAAATTAATCCGGATTTAGATGGCCTGGCCTGTGCTTATGCTTATGCTCAGTTTTTAAATAAGACTGATACGGCCAATGAATATATAGCGGGCGTTTATGGCGAACCTCAAATTGAGGCTCGTTTTGTTTTGGAGAAATTAGGTATTATCGATGGTCTGATTTTTAATCCCGTAGATGATTTTGCTAAATTTATTATTGTTGATGCTAGCGATGTTTTGGGAATGCCGGAAATTATTCGGCCCCTAGATGTTGTTGAGGTTATCGATCATCGCGCTGTCCATCGGGCCAGCGAACTTTTTCCCCAGGCCAAAATAGAAATAGAGCCGGTGGGGGCAGCCGCTACTTTGATTTTGGAAAAATTAAGATCAGCCAATTTTTCTTTGAGTGCTAATCAAGTTGCTTTGCTGCTAGGAGCCATCTTTTCTAATACTTTGAATTTGCAAGCTGATATTACTAGCCTGAGAGATAGACAAGCTATTGAATTTTTGCAATCAAATTACTTAGATTATATTCCCGAGAATTTTATTGCCGAGATGTTTGCTTATAAAACCAATTATTTATTGACACATTTAGCCGAGGTATTAATTAGTGATTTCAAAGTTTTCCCCGGTGCTTTGGGGATTGCCCAGCTAGAGGGAGTCGATTTGGAGCTCATTATTAATAATCAAATTCAAGAGATCAAAAGAGTTTTGGAGGAATTAAAAAATAAACATAATTTAGAATATATTTTTTTGACTTGTGCTGATATTTCGAAAGGATATAATTTTTTGGTGGCTACTGACGAGGCTACAAAATTGTTGTTATCTAAATCGATGAATTTATTATTTAATTCAGCGGGAATAGCTAAAACCAATAAATTATTTCTCAGAAAACAAATCTTACCATTATTATTTCGTTAGTCTTTTAGTTCGGACGAAAATTTGTTATTATAAGCTTAGTCCCTTAGAAAAGCCAAATAAAAAAGCCCAGGTTCTGGGCTTTGATGATTTCGCTTTTACATTTTTAAACCTCGATCAAATCTTCAACCGGCATCAGTATTTGGCCAATCGTTTTCCAGTCATTGGGGTGAATGTTTTCCGGGATGTCTTCTTTGGGTGTAGCTAAATATATTAGCGACAGGAGGCTTACTCCTAGGTGGAGGCAAAGGACTTTAAGTAGATAGAGCGTTGGTTCTTTTTCGTTTTTTTCGATAGCCCTGAGCGATTTTCCGGATATTCCGAGAAGCTCGGCTAAATCTTTTTGTGACATTCCGTTTTTTTGACGGAGGCACTTTATAACGTCTCCAATTTTCATACCGTACTGTATTTATAGGTTGTTATCAAATTGATTTATTAGTATAGCCGGATATTTAGAATATGTCAATTATTAGTAAAAATTTATTATTAATCTAACATAAAATATATGGACAAACGTTTTGGCTTTTTGATGGTTTTAATTTTTGGTTTATTTTTGGCGGGCTGTACTAGTAAAAACTCTAATCCAACACCAGCCCCTTTGACTTTGCCAGAGATCCCGTCGGGAGCTTTTGCGACTTCGAGTAATCCGAGTGCTAGTTTTTATAAGATGACTGAAGTCAGCCAGCATAACCAAGCCAATAATTGCTGGATGGTGATCAGTGGGCGGGTCTATAATTTTACTGCTTATGTCGGTGTTCATCCAGGTGGGATGACTATGGCGGCAAATTGCGGAACCGACGGTACAGCGGCTTTTAATCAGGTGAGTAAGCATGCCGGCAAAACTCAAAATATTTTGCCAAATTATTGGATCGGTCAATTAGCCAATTAATTATTTTTAGAAAATATAAAAAGCCATTTCCTTTTAGGGCGATGGCTTTTAGTTTAGTTGGCCTGGTGTCTAGTTGGATAAAATTTTGAATAGTCTACTGCTCCAAATAATTGATTGGGCAAAAATTCTTTAATGGCGCCAATTATTAAATTCAGTAGCTCTATCATTTTTTGGCTTAGGTTTTTCACGGATTCAAAAATTTCATCACTGGGGTCGGGGCCAATTGTATAGATTTGTGCTTTGATTGCATTTTGAAAATGTTCAGTTATTAGCTCCTCACAAACGCTAGCGACATCCTCAATATTTTCGATGGCCGATTCAAGTTTTTCCGATTGAATTAGCGATAGGGATTTTGTCTTTTTGTTTAGTCTTCTGATTAGAAGATCTAGGTAGCTTTCTATAAATTGCCCGTAATTTTCTGCCAGCCCAGGGATATTTTCATAGGCGGCTTGAAATTTTTTTTGATTTAAAATTCCTAACCAGGCTTTGGCTTCTTTTTGGAGTTCTATAGCCTCCAAAAAAATCGTGATGGTTGGAATCTTTTTCATGGTACTTTTATTGATTAATAGCAGTATAATATTATTCTAATCGTTTGTCAATCCTACTTCGTCCCACTCCGCCTGCGGCTTCCTGGGACTACGCGGGACAAGCCGCTTAACATCACCATCTGATTAATAAAAAAGGCTGAAGATTAATTCAGCCTTTAAGGTACTTTTTAAATTGGGCCAAAGATTTGGCAACCAATAGTTGGTAAGCCCTGACAGCCTAAGATTTTTTCAGCGCTTAGATTTTTGGTGCTTCGACTCAGGCAGGAGAAACAGGTGTGCCCGAAATTTTTACAAGTTCGACAAACTCCTTGAACGTCATGTCTTCTAATTATTTGTGATAGTTTTGAATTCCACAAATTTTTCAGAGTATTTTCTCGGAGATTGCCATAGACGATTTGGGTCGAGCTGATACAAGGAGACACTTGACCATTACCTTGGATATACAAATGATAAGAAAAACGGGTACAGGGTGGGGAGCCGATATAGCTGATACTCGGTTGCCAGAAACGATTATATTTTTTATCAATTTCTTGCAAGCGTTGGGTGGCCTGGCTGATTTTTTGTTTATCAATTATCATTTGCCCGGATTTTTCGCCTCGACCGCGAGTAATAATCATGTCCATATCAAAGGTCAGATTATTTTCTCGAGCAAAGAGCAAAATATTTTCTGCCTCATCCAGATTACTGGGCATTAGGCTAGTGACAATTCCCAAACGGCCGTCATTGAAACCCTCGGCAATTAATTTTTGGAGCATTTGGTCACGAGCCTGGGTGTAGCCGGATCTTTTGACTAGGCGATCTTGAATTTTGGCCTGAAAAGAATTGAGCTTGACTATAATTCGAATATTTTTTTTCGGTTTCAAAAACTCAATATCTTGGTCATTTATCAAATCACCAGTTGTAAAGATTGATAAGAGCAAATCATTATCCTCGCAAAATTCAATAATTGGGTAAAGATAAGCTCTCATCTTGGGGGTAAAGAAAGGTTCGCCACTGGCTGGGATGGCAACTTGTTTTTTCAGTCCAGCTTTTTTTTCTGAGACCGTCAAAGGAAAATCGCTGACAAATTGTCTGAGGATATTTAATTCCTCTTCAATGGTTAGCAGGTCGGCTCTTTGGTCGATTCTAGCTTTTTTTAGAAAATGAAAGTTCTTTTTATCTTCAAAAGCTAGACAATAATCACAATTCAGGTGACAATCGCCCGGGATTTCTAACCAGATTTCCCTAAGATCGTTTAAGGTTTGGCCTAAGAGGCCATGAGCATATTTTAATTCGTTCATTTTATAATTTTTTAGTTGGTGGAGTAAAACTTGAATAACTGATTTTTCAGTAGTTCAAATTATAAGTGGCCGCCAACTAAAAATTAGGGATATGCTCAATCTTTTTTGGAATTTTTTGGGGTGGCTGGGTGCTTAGAATAATTACCGGTTCAATCAAATAGTCTGGTTGAATTTTTAGGTAATTATTAACTGCTGGTAGCCAATCCAAATGAAAATCAAAACTGGTTGGACCAGGAGGGATTTTTTTCTGGATTACTAGCTCTTTGATAATAGTTGTCTTTGCTATTGAGGATACTCCTGGTTGTTTTAAAACCGTGATTATAGTTATTCCTAGTAGTAGCAAGATTGTGATTATCAAAGTGAGTTTCAACACTATGGCTATTGGCAGTAGGCTAATGATTAAAATCAGGATTAATTGTCCTAGATAATAAAAAATCATATTCCAGAAATTGGCGCACAGATAATTATAATGCCCGGGGATGTTTTGGCGAAAATACTCCTTTTCTTCTTCTGGACTGGGATAAAAAATTTGGTCGCCAGTTTGATAGTCGGCCCAGACTGTGCCAAAATCACCATTGGCGTCCCAAATAGTTTTGGACTGACCTTTTTTGATCTTGATAATAATTTGGTTTTTTTTGACCAAATCAACCAATCTTTCGGTTATTAAATTTTTGGTTAAGTAAGAGACCCCCGTAGAAAAATTGGCCCGAATAATATCGTTGGCCTCACCGGTAGCGATAATATAATTTTCGCCTCGTAGAGATTCGATCTCGGACAAGGCTTGGTGACTCTGAATAATTTCTTGTTTGGCCACTAGGGTTAATAAACAAGAAAAGATCAGGGCCGAGATTACCCACAATAATTTTTTCTTGTTCATTTTTTTGGTTTTTATTGATTGTTAAATTACTTTCAGAATTTAGGATTATACAAAGATATTTAGGTTTTGTCAACAGGCAGTTATTGACGCTTGGTGATGAATAATATAAACTATTAAATCAAATTTATTTTTATAGTTTCTTAAAAAAAGGAGGCAAAATGATTCTCAGGAACATCGAGTTCGGCAATTGTTTTTTGGCCTCTGGGTCAATGAATTTTTTTGGCGAAGGATATTGGTATGATAATTTTTATAAATTGTTAATGCCTGGTTTTAAAATTATTGATCAGGTGACTTTTGTGGCTAAGACTACGACTTTTGGTCCGCGTTTGGGCAATATGCCACTGAAAGAAAATTTTCAGCCCAAGGAACTTTTCCCCAAATGCATAAAAGTTTATCCAAGTCGAGGAGTAGTTTTAAATTCAGTGGGCTTAAGTGGTCCGGGAGCTCAAGTCTTGTTTGACACCAGGAAATGGCAGGCTATCACTAAACCATTTTTTTTTGTCTTTTATGGCCGTGGCTAATTCCAAAGAGGAGAGATTAAAAGAGGCGAAGAGTTTTGCCAAATTGCTAGTTCAGGAATTGCCAAATTTTCAAACCAAGATTGGTTTGCAAATAAATATTTCTTGTCCCAGCACTCTTCACAAACCCAATGATCTTAGTCGGGAAGGTCTGGAGCTTTTGCAAATTTTTTCAGCCTTAGAAATTCCCTTGGATCTGAAAGCCAATGTGTTTATAGATCTGGAAACTGTCCGGGAGCTAGAGGCCAGTGGGCTATGTGATGTTTTGACTATTTCCAATACTATTCCGGCTGGTTCTTTGGGAGCTGGCATTGATTGGCGAGCTTTGTTTGACGATCAGCTTTCACCTTTGGCTCATCTAGGTGGCGGAGGACTTTCTGGAGATTTGATTTTTCCAATCGTTTTTGCCAAAATTCATAGGCTGCGCAAAGCCGGGATTCTTATGCCTATTAAAGCCAGTGGTGGAATTATAAATGTGAGTCGAGTGGAAGCTATGAAAATAGTGGGCGCTCAAGCCATTGAAATCGCTACGGTTCTCATGCTCCGTCCTTGGCGAGTCAAAGCAATTATTGAAAGAGCTCAAAAGATCTTTGTGTAAATTAAACTACTAAAAAGCACCATAACAGGTGCTTTTTAAATTCTCCTTGACTCTTGTAGTTTTTTCATGTTAGAGTGTAAAATCAATATTTTTTGATTATTGTTGTTTAAAAATTTTATATCACTTATTAAAAAAAATGAAAAAATGAACAAAATTGGTGATTTATTCCCGCATTTTTTTCCGGGAGCACATTTGTCAGAAGAGGCAATCTTCAGAATATTTAACCATTGTGACGCTTCTTGGGTACATGATGGCGATGCTAAAAAACAGCACGCCTTACTTCATTCCGGCAAACATTCCAACGGTTTTTTTAACTGTTTGGAAGTGTTAAACAGGATTGATTTTTGCGAAGTACTGGCCGCTCAATTGGCTAGCCGGATTCGCAAAGTTATCGGTGTTACCAAAATTGACTGGGTAGTGGGTTCGCCGATGGCGGGCATTACCTTTGCTTATGCTGTGGGCAAGGCTTTGGGAGCCGAACGTTTTTGCTTTGTGGAAAAAGATCTCAAAGACGACAAAAAGAAAATTTGTCGTCAGCATATTCCAGAGGGTGAAACGGTCTTGCAAATTGAGGAGCTGGTGACAACTGCAGATACTATGCGCGAAGTCAAAGAGGCCGTGGAGCTAACCAGTGGTCAGGTCAATTGGTTACCGGTGGTGGGGATATTAATTCATCGTCCGCCCAAATTACCAATTGCTGAATATGATGGTCGTCGGCCTATCTCTCTCATTGAAAAAGAGATCTGGGCAATAGACCCGGATAAATGTCCGCTTTGTGCGGCCGGCAGTGAAGCCATCAAACCCAAAACTCCACCGGAGAATTGGGGAATTCTGACCGGGAAAACGAAAAAGTAAAGTATTTTTTAACCTTTAAATTGTAATCTCAATGAAAAAGAGAGTTGTTATTCTGCCAATGGATGGCTTCCCAAGTAGTGTGGCCATCGAAACTAAATTAGCCAAGCTGATGGCCGAAGAAGATTTGGCCTGCTTGATTTCTCACGTCAAACTCAACGACGGGCTTCATCAGCCTGATCGTTCTGGCCCCCAAACTATGGTGGCCATTCAGGAGTTATTGAAAACCCTTGGCCTTGAGGATGTCGAAATATTCCTTGATCTGAAAATCACCGATGTGAAAACGACCATGGTCAATGTTTTACAACATTACAAAGAGGCCGGTTTCACCAAGGGGATCTTAACGGTTTCTTCCAGTGTCAGTGCGGAAGGACTTTTAGCTCTCCGGCAATTATTACCAGACGTAAAACTGGCTATGGTCAGCGTTCTGACGGATATGACCGAGCAGGAATGCTACCAGCGGTTTGACGAATATCCGCCTAATAAAATTGCTGGCGACTTAGTTGGTTTACAGGAATGGTATGCTCGGTTTAAAACCGCTGCCGATCCGGCTGAACCCTTTGATCTGGTGGTCTGCTCAGCCAAGGAATTGGAATGGTTGTCTACAAGTTTTCCGGGATATGGTTTTGTGGTTCCTGGTATCCGCGATGCCTGGATGGAAAAAGACCATCAGAAAAGAACCTCCGGTGTTAAATGGGCCTTGGAGAACAGGGCAACTTTCGTAGTTATGTCCACCCAGCTTTTAAAAGGGAGCCCGGAAAACAACATTAGTCCGGAAGAAAGCCGACGTTTGACCAAAATCGAAATCGAATCCGCTGAAATTCCACAGTAAATTCAGGGATAATTCAAATTAATAGAGAATAGGCATTAACCGATAGCGTTAATGCCTTTTTTAATGCCATCATGAAATCGCTTTCTTGTCTATTGACATAAGTTTCGGGATGTGATATAATGAGCCATTAAAGTTCTACCAGTGATATGGTAGGCTTTTTTGTTTGCTTAAACTAATTAATCATTATGGACTATTATTTAGGACGCTTAAAACGAGGATTTCGCAAAAACTATCAAAAAGCCATTGTTTTATTATTAATTGTTTCTATCTTCCAGGTAATTCCAATGCCCTGGCCAGAGATTAATAGCTCTGGTAACTGGGATTTGAAGGTCAAGGAAGTAGAGGGCGCTAGTGCTGATGAAGAGTATCAGCCCAAGGTAATTTCGACCGGCACTTACAAAATGACGGCCTATACCTCGGAAGTCGCTCAAACTGACAGTACGCCGTGTATTACGGCCAATGGTTATAATGTTTGTAAATCAGGTGTAGAAGACACTATTGCTGCCAATTTTTTGGAGTTTGGAACCAAGGTTCGGATTCCAGAATTATATGGTGACCGGGTGTTTATCGTTCGCGATCGCATGAATCGTCGCTACACTAATCGCGTGGACATTTGGATGAAGGATAAGCATGACGCTATCCATTTTGGAGTCCAAGTCGCCAAAATTGAAGTATTAGAGTAAATAAAATAAACAAAGATCGCTCGCGCCCTAGTGGCCGGGCGATTTTTGTTTGGGCTATTATTTTTTGGCTTTTTCTATTATGATATAATCATGAAAAACCATTCTAGCGATTTCTTAAAAAGGCCAAATTCCGGGGATCCTTTTGTCATCCGTGAAGGCAAATATGCCTCTCTGGAAGATTCGGTCTATCAATTCAATTGGGCGGAAGAATCTTTTTTGTCGGGTAAAGATGAGAAAGAGATGCTCCGCCGAACTTTTGATTTGGGCAAGGTCAGGTATATTGTGGCTTTTTTGGCAGTGGCTATTTTGATTTTGTTAGTGCGGGTTTTTTATTTACAAATTATCAAAGGTGATTATTATTATTCGCTAGCCGAAGGCAATCGTTTGCGGGCGGAAATTATTGAACCCAAGCGGGGAATTATATATGATATAAACAAACAACCGCTGGTGCAAAATGAGGCCAATTTTTTGTTGTATCTAATCCCTAATGATTTGCCCAAAGATTCTCAGGCGCGTGATAATATTTTGCATCAGATTGCTAACGTCGTTAGCCGGAATACTCCAGCCGAAAAGATGGTATCTTCATCCGCGTCGAGTTCCGAGTCTTTAAAATTGAGTCCGGAAAATTTATTCTTTTATGAGCTTCAGGATAAATTGGCCAAGATCAAAAGGAATTCTTTGGAATCTTATCAGCCCCTCTTTATTATTGATAATTTAGAATATCAAGAAGCTTTGGAATTATACTTCATTGCCGAAAACAGTCCTGGAGTTTTTATTTCCAACAAAATTCGTCGGCATTATTTGTATGGGACCTCTAGCAGCGCGATTAATTTTTCGAGCCTAGCTTCGGTGTTGGGTTATACGGGCAAGATTAACGATAATGAATATCAAAAAGCCAAAGGCGCTTATTCGCTGATTGATTATATTGGTAAGACTGGCCTGGAATATTCTTATGAAGACGCGCTCAAGGGAGTGAAGGGTGAAAAAAATATTGAAGTCGATGCTCTGGGACGTCCCAAGAGAATCGATAGTCAATCAGCTCCAGTTGATGGCTCGGCACTCATCTTGGGTATTGATTTGAATTTGCAAAAAAAATCCGAAGAAGTTTTACGCAAATATTTGGCGACCTTTGGTAAGAAGCGGGCGAGCGTAGTAATTATTGATCCTCGGAATGGGGAGATTAGAACGCTCATTAGTTGGCCGGCTTATGATAATAATTTGTTTGCCACTGGGCTTAGTAGTGTTGATTATCAAAAATTTTTGGAAGATCCAGATCGGCCTTTATTTAATCGAGCTATTTCTGGAGAGTTTCCAGCTGGGTCCACTATCAAGCCAGTAATGTCGGCAGCTGCTTTGGCCGAAGGCGTGATTACCGAAAATACGACCGTGCTCAGTAATGGCGGGATTAGAATTGGTGAATGGGTTTTTCCAGATTGGAAGGCGGGCGGTCATGGGGTAACCGATGTCAAAAAAGCCATTGCCGAATCGGTTAATACCTTCTTTTATTATATTGGTGGTGGTTTTGGTAATTTTCCAGGATTGGGAATTGATCGCATGATCAAATATTTTAAACTATTTGGTTTGGGGGAAGTGACTGGCATTGATTTACCCAGTGAAGCCAAAGGGTTTTTGCCGACTACCAAATGGAAAGAAGAAGTCAAAAATGAAGCTTGGTATATTGGTGATACTTATCATGTGGCCATTGGTCAAGGTGATTTGACTGTTACTCCACTGCAGGTTTGCAATTATACAGCGGCGATTGCTAATGGTGGGCGACTTTATAAACCACATTTGGTTTCTAAGATTGTAAATATTCAAACTGGTCAGGAAAAAACCTTTAATTCCGAGGTTTTGCGAGACAACTTTATTAAACCAGAAATTTTAGATATAGTGAGAGCAGGGATGCGTCAGACAGTGACCGCTGGGAGTGCTCGTAGTCTGGGATCTTTGCCGGTGGAAGCCGCGGGTAAAACTGGTACGGCGCAATGGTCGACTACTGCGCCAACCCATGCTTGGTTTACGGGCTTTGCTCCTTATAATAATCCTGAGTTGGCTATTACGGTTTTGGTAGAGGCTGGTGGGGAAGGTTCGAGTATTGCCACACCTATCGCCCGAGAAATTTTGCAATATTATTTTGGCGAAGAAAGAAATGCTACTAGTACTCAACCTTAACTGTCATCCTGGCGAAGGCCAGGATCCAGGTTTGTAATAAATTTTATGACTTTCAAACTGATCATCAAAAGAATATTCCAAGTGTTGGTGTACGTTTTCGCGTTTGTCGGGTTTGTTTTGACTGTCGGATTTTGGGGGGTCCGTTTGAATCTAACTAATGTCTTGGCAGTGATTGATAAAAATACCGATGCTTATCAGAAGACCGCGACTGATTTTGGCGCTTTTGAGGCTCTAAATTCTAGCTCAACCAATTTGAGCTCTACCGATTTTAGTCAGATTTCTCTAATTGATCTAGAGAAAAAAGCCGGTGAGCTTAGTGTTTATTCGCAAAAAATAGCTGATTATCGTCAACAAAAATTACGACATTTATGCGCGATTAATGTTTTGGCTACCTACGCTCCAGAAAATGCTCGGCTAATTTTTGAGAGTTATCAAAAGAGATATTCGCCCTGGCTCATTGAGCAAATGGTTTTGGCGGTGGACTTGAGACTCAAGGATAACCAAAATTTTAGTCAGGAGTTGGCAGTTTGTCAGACAGCTGATAATTTGCTTTTGAGTGAAACAGTGGTGGCTGACAAAATTAATAAATCCAAAAATGTTGATAATATTTTTCCCTGGGCTCAAAGCGATTCTTATGATGTCGTCGAAAAAGCGATTTTAAAAGATCAGGAGATTATCAAGAAAACCGCAGCCTTATCCGGAGTTAATTCGCGAATGATTGTTTCGATTTTGATAGTTGAACAATTGCGTTTGTATAATACTCAAAGGGAACTGTTTGAAAAGTTTTTTAAGCCCCTAGAGATTTTGGCTAGTGCCAACAAAATGGCCTGGGGAATTATGGCTATCAAAGAAAAAGCGGCCATTGATATTGAAAACAATTTGAAAAATTCTAATTCTAATTTTTATCCCGGTGATCAGTATAGAGATTTATTAAATTTCAGTACTAATAATCCAGCCAAAGAGCGTTATGATCGCCTGGCCAATGAAAAGGATCATTATTATTCTTATTTGTATGGCGGACTGCTTATCAAAGAACTCATGGCTCAGTGGCAAAAGAGCGGTTATGATGTTTCCAGTCGGCCGGAAGTGGTGGCCACCTTATTTAATATTGGTTTTACCAAATCCAAACCCAAGGCTAATCCGCAGGTCGGTGGTTCGATGATTAATATCAAGGGCACTGAATATACCTTTGGTTCTTTGGCCCATGAATTTTATTATTCAGGCCTCCTGCCGGAGTTTGGCTATTAATAATTCATATTTTTTTAAAGCCAATTGCTTCACAGCGATTGGCTTTTTGATTTGGTGTTTGGGTTTTAGTAATTTGTAGTTTGTATTTGGGGGGACTGCCAACCCCACTTCGCCAAGGCTACGCGGGGTTAGCAGTCTATTGACATGAGTGCTAAGTTTTTGTAGAATGGTGTCAGGTACTTAAAATATATGATTTCCGAAAGACAACAAAACATTTTGAATTTAATTATCAAGGAATACATCAAAACCGCGGAACCCGTTTCGTCGGGTGTTTTGGCGTCCAAATACAAGCTCAAAGCTTCATCGGCGACTATTCGTAATGACATGATGGAATTAGAGGAAGCCGGCTATGTTTATCAACCTCATACTTCTTCTGGCCGAGTTCCCACCAAAGAAGCTTATGAGCTGTATATCAAAAATTTGCCCGAAATGGCTATCAATCCTAAAGACAAAAAAGTCTTGGATCGGGCCTTTAAGAAAGACGACTCCGATTTAAAAGCTGTGGCCAAGAGTCTCACGGATTTGGCTGGTGGCTATATTTTTTGGGGTAGCCACGATGATGTTCATTATTCGGGGCTAGCCAATTTATTTTCGCAACCAGAATTTCGGGCCGAAGAGTTGGTCGGTGATTGTTCGGCGGTGATTGATAATTTGGAAGAAATTGTCACCACTCTTTTTTCCGAATTAGATTTAGGCAGTCAGGTGTTTATTGGCGATGAAAATCCTTTTGGTGATTTCCTAAGTGCCGTAGTTTTGAAATATAAAATTAATGGCCGTCAGGGAGTTTGCGGAATACTGGGACCAGTGCGAATGGATTATCAAAAAAATCTGAGCTTAATAAATTATTTACAAAAAAAATTGTTGAATTAATTTGTTTGTTTAAAATATATGTCTGATAAAAAATCTAAAAAAATTGAACCGGAAATAGCTGTGGCCCAGGCTCCGCCTGAGGACTGGCAAGCCAAGTATTTGCGAGCGCTAGCTGATTATCATAATTTGGTCAAGCAAACAGCTAGTGAAAAAACAGAATTTTATGACATGGCCTTTCGGCATTTCATTGAAGAATTACTACCGATTTATGATAATTTAAAAATGTCGGTCAGTAGTTTAAAAGAAGAGGATCACCAAAGTCCCTGGGTCGAGGGAGTCAAATATGTGATCAAACAATTTAGCGATTTTCTAGCTAGTCATGGAGTAGTTGAGATTAAAACTATCGGCGAAAAATTTGATCATGATACCATGGAAGCCTTGGAAGGACAGGGCGAGACAGTGGTCAAGGAAATAAAGGCTGGTTATAAATTAAACGACAAGGTGATTAGAGCGGCCAAAGTAATTGTGAATTAATTAAATAATTATTAAATAGCTGGATCCCCAATCAAGTTGGGGATGACAGATAAAAATTATATGAGTAAAATTTTAGGAATTGATTTGGGAACGACTAATTCGGCGATGGCTATTATGGAGGGTGGTGTCCCCAAAATTATTGAAAACATTGAAGGCAATCGGACTACTCCATCGGTAGTGGCGATGTCCAAAAATAATGAAAGGATTGTTGGCCAAACTGCTAAACGTCAGGCGGTTATTAATCCAGAAAATACTATTTATGCGCTGAAGCGTTTAATCGGTCGCCGTTTTGAAGATGAAGAAGTTGGTCGGGATCTCAAAACCATGCCTTACAAGATCGTTAAATCTGGTGAGGGTGTTAAAGTGATCATGAACGACAAAGAATATTCTCCCCAAGAAGTATCGGCCATGATTTTAAGCAAGCTCAAAGCTGATGCCGAAGCCAAGTTGGGTGAAAAAATTACCGAAGCCATTATTACTGTGCCGGCTTATTTTGACGATTCGCAACGTCAGGCCACCAAGGACGCTGGGCTCATTGCTGGTTTAGAAGTTAAAAGAATTATCAATGAACCAACGGCGGCCGCCCTGGCTTATGGTTTTGATAAAAAACAAGGACAGAAGATCGTGGTCTATGATTTAGGCGGCGGTACTTTTGATGTCTCGGTTTTAGATATTTCCGCTGATACTGTTGAGGTCAAAGCTACCACTGGCGACACTCATTTGGGTGGCGAAGATTTTGATAAACGAATTATTGATTATATTATTGAAGAGTTCAAAAAAGATCAGGGCATTGATTTGTCCAAAGATACTTTGGCTCTCCAGAGAATCAAAGAGTCCGCTGAGAAAGCCAAGATTGAATTGTCCACCACCATGGAGACCGAAATTAATCAGCCTTTTATTACCACCGATCAAAACGGACCCAAGCATTTGGTGATGAAAATTAATCGGGCCAAACTGGAATCACTAGTGGCTGATTTAGTCGACAAGACGATTGCGCCTTGCAAAAAAGCTTTGGCTGATAGTGGTTTTAGTTTGAGTGATATTAATGAAGTGATTATGGTGGGTGGTATGACTCGAATGCCGCTAGTTCTCGCCAAGGTCAAAGAATTTTTTGGTAAAGAGCCAAATCTAACGGTTAATCCGGACGAAGTAGTGGCGATGGGAGCAGCGGTGCAAGCGGGCATTTTGCAGGGTGATGTCAAAGACGTTTTGCTCTTAGATGTCACTCCGTTAACTTTGGGTATTGAAACTTTAGGTGGCGTCGCTACCCCACTCATTGAAAGAAACACCACTATTCCGACCTCCAAGGCTCAGGTTTTTTCGACCGCCGCTGATAATCAGCCGAGCGTGGAGATTCATATTTTGCAAGGTGAACGACCCATGGCTAGCGACAACAAAACTTTGGGACGATTCATTTTGGATGGTTTACCAGCGGCTCCACGAGGCGTCCCTCAAGTGGAGGTCAAATTTGATTTGGATGCTAATGGTATTTTGAATGTTTCGGCCACCGATAAAGCTACTGGCAAAATGCAGCATATTACTATTACCGCTTCTTCCGGACTCTCCAAAGAAGAGGTGGAAAAAATGAAAAAAGAAGCTGAACTCCATGCGGCTGAAGATCAAAAGAAAAAAGAGCAAGCCGAAATCAAAAATCAGGCTGAAGCCGTAGTCTTTACGACTGATAAATTATTAAAAGAATCTGGTGACAAAATGAAAGAAGAAGACAAAAAAGAATTGTCTGACAAGGTGGAGGAACTTCGTAAAATTAAAGACAGCGAGGCTTGGGATGATATCAAAAAGAAAATGGAAGAATTAAACGCTATTGCTCAACGCATTGGTACGGCCATGTATCAACAAAATCAAAGTGCTCCAGGTCCAGAAGCTACTCCAGGTGAAAATCCGACCGAAGAGAAAAAGGAGGGCGAGACTGTCGTGGAAGGTGAAGTGGAACCAAATAAATAAAATCTGGTGCCAGGCACCATCAATAAAGGTGCCTGGCACCAAAAAACTTATGAATTATTTTGCTCCGCCAAAACTTTTGGTCGGGGATCAGGCGGGAATTATTTCACCTTCTGGCCCAGTTTTGAGGTTTCAAAAAGAATTATTAATAGCTAGAGATAATTTGGCCAAAGAATTAGGGCTCACTATTAATTTCTCTCCCAATGCTTTTGCCGAATTTTATTATTCCGGTGGTACGATCCAACAGCGTTTGGCTGATTTTCATGCCATGATCTTAGACCCGAAAATAAAAATAATTATATTTTCTCGAGGTGGAGGCACGGGCATTGATCTTCTGCCTGGTTTAGATTATGAGCTCATTGCTAAAAATCCCAAAATCATTACCGGTATTTCTGATGCTACTATTATTTTGAATGCCATTAGTGCCAAGACTGGTCTTTTTACTTTTCTTGGGCCAGAACTCAAGGCTTTTGCTGAGTTTGATATGAGTTATGAAATTGAGTCGATGAGAAAGACCTGGTTTACTGATGAGGTGGGAGAAATTAAGGCCAATCCAAATTGGACTGAATTTGAAAAAACTTTTACTACTTATCAGGGCTGGCGAACAATTAGGAAGGGTCAGGCAGTCGGTCGTTTAATTGGTGGCAACAGTAATAGTTTTAATAGAACCTTATTTACACCTTATCAAATGGAGTTGGCTGGAAATATCTTGGTCTTGGAGTTTTACAGAGAACAAAAAAAAGGAATCCATCAATATTTTCAATCCTTAAAACTTCAAGGTGTTCTCGATAAAATATCCGGGCTGATTATTGGTTATTGTTTGGAAAGTGATCAACCCGATAAAATCGGTAATGATCGAGACATTGCTGATTTATTGCTAGAAGTAACGAGTGGCTATGATTTTCCCATTATGCAAATTGGTGAAATCGGCCATAATGTTGCTAATTTGATTTTGCCGATCGGAGCCCTGGCGGAACTAGACGCCACTAATGCTAAGTTTATAATTAAAGAAGCTACGGTTATCTAATATGGCCAATAAAGATTATTACGAAATTTTAGGCGTTTCCAAGTCAGCGACTGCCGAGGAAATCAAAACTGCTTTTCGCAAAAAAGCTCATGAACATCACCCGGACAAAGGTGGTGATCAAGAAAAATTTAAAGAGCTCAACGAAGCTTACCAGGTTTTGGGTAGCGCTGATAAACGAAAACAATACGATCAATTCGGTTCGACTTTTCAAAATGGAGCCGGTGGTTTTAATTGGCAAGATTTTGCTGGAGCTCAAGGAGGATTTTCTGGCGGGAATGTTAACTTTGAAGATTTAGGTGATCTCTTTGGTGGTTTTGGCGATATTTTTGGTTTTGGTGGCGGAAATTCTCGACGAGCTAGCCGCTCCACTCGTGGTCGAGATTTGCAAATGAATTTGACTATTGAATTTAACGAAGCTATTTTTGGAGCTGAAAAAGATATTAGTTTTGAACGGATTAATAATTGCGAAGTTTGCAGCGGGACTGGTGGCGCCAAAAATTCTAAATTGGAAACTTGCCCAACTTGTAATGGTCGGGGAAAAGTTTACAAAGTTCAAAGAACTATTTTGGGCAATATGCAAAGCGAGGCTTTGTGCCAAAATTGTGAAGGCGTCGGCCAAATTTACAAAGAAAAATGTAGTGCTTGTCATGGAGCTGGACGTCTCCGGCAAAAGGTGAACTTCAAAGTCAAAATTCCAGCTGGTATAAATAGTGGCGAATCGATTCGTTTGGCTGGACAAGGTGAGGCCGGTACCAAGGGCGGGGGCAGTGGCGATTTGTTTTTGGAGGTTTTAATTAAGGCTCACAAAAAATTTATTCGCCAAAATTATGATATCAAAACTACCGAGAAAATTAGTGTGAAACAAGCCATCTTGGGAGATAAGATTTCGGTCGATACCGTCTATGGTCCAGTGACTTTAAAAATTCCGGAGGGCACTCAAAGCCATACAGTTTTTCGACTTCGTGAACATGGTGTGCAAAAACTTCATAGTCGAGGCAAGGGTGATCAATTGGTGGAGGTAATTGTTAGTATTCCGAAAAGTATTAGCAAATCTGATCGTAAATTAATTGAAGCTTTGAATTTTTAATATTATGCTTTTTGATACTCATGCTCATCTCAATTTTCATGACTATAAAAATGATGCCGATGAAGTAATCGAGCGGTCTTTGGCTGGGGGTACCTGGCTACTAATGCCATCTTCGGAAATCAAAACTTCTCGGCGAGCCGTGGACTCTGCTAATAAATATGCCGAAGGGGTTTACGCGGCCATTGGCCTCCACCCGATTCATTTGCAAAATCTACTGGCCGAAAATCATGACGACAATGGCGATTATAAATTTGAGACTAAGGCTCAAGATTTTAGTTATCAGGAATATTATGATTTGGCCAAATCTTCAGATAAGGTTCGAGCGATTGGTGAAATCGGTTTGGATTATTATCACTTGGATAAAGATGGTGATATTTTGGCACTCAAAAACAAACAGCAAGAAGTTTTGCGCCAGCAATTAAAACTCTCGGCTGATTTAAAGTTGCCAGCCATTATTCATTGTCGTGAAGCTCATGACGATATTTATCCCATTTTACAAGAGACCAGAGAAAAATATTATTTGTCCACTGATCGGCCTTGGGCGGTTATGCATTGTTTTTCCGGCGATTTAGCTCAAGCCCAAAAATATTTTGATTTAGGACTACTTATCTCTTTTACCGGGCTCATTACTTTTAATCACTCTTGGGATGATTTGATTAGAGCCGTCCCTTTGGATAAAATAATGATTGAAACCGATTCTCCTTATATGTCCCCAATACCTTATCGGGGGCAGCGCAACGAACCATTATATGTGGAAGAAGTTGCCAAAAAAATCGCGGATTTAAAAAATTTACCATTAGAAGTTGTGAAGCAAACTATTTTTGCTACCTCTCGAAAATTTTTTAATATTTAATTTAATAATTTTTACCTCCTCACTCCCATACTCCTAATATTGGGAGTATGGGAGCGAGTTTTAAAAGAGCGCTTTTTTTGGGGGGGGGCGCTTTTTTTGGGCTTTTGTCAATTAAAATTGTTTTAAAAATTGTTGAAAAATCTATTGACGCCTGAGGGGTTTGTGAGTTATAATGTAGGCGTCATTTATTAAAAAATGTCTAAACAAACCAGCAGGGCAAATCTTGCCCTAGTTTTGTTTGATAAGAAAAGATGAGTGATCCTAAACCAAATCCCAACAATCCAAATTGGTGGGTTGAACCTTTTCAGGTTTTTATTCGCATGTCAGTGTGGATTGTTTTTCCGGTTTTGTTAGCTTCCTGGTTGGGAAAATATTTAGATCGCCAATATAATAGCCAACCCAAGTGGTTGCTGATCTGCGTTGGTTTATCGTTTATTATTTCCATCACTGGTTTAATCAAAGAAACCTTGAAGGAGTATAAAAAGATAAAATAGATTCGTTACCCAGGCCACTAACTACCAATTACTAATTACTCAAAAACATGCCCGAGTTAATTCATGAAAATACTTTATACGCCGAACCAATTGCTCATATTGGCAATTTTGCGGTCACCAATTCCTTGTTGAGTTCGGGGCTAGCTTTAATTATTGTTTTGATAATTGCTTTAGCTCTGAGAAAAAAAGTAAACCTGGTACCCAAGGGCGTTCAAAATGCCATGGAGATGATGATGGAGGCATTCCTAGGAATATTTGATAGTGTTACGGGCAATCGAAAAAAATCAATGCAATTTGCTCCTTTCGTGCTTAGTTTTTTCTTTTTTGTTTTGATTAATAATTGGTTAGGGCTCATTCCTGGAGTTGGTTCCATTGGCCAAGTGGCCAAGATTGGCGAAGAGCATGTTTTTATTCCTTATTTGCGGGGAGCTACTGCCGATTTAAATACTACTTTGGCCCTAGCGATTATTTCGGTAGTGATTAGTCATATTGTGGGAGTGATTTTTGTGGGCTGGTGGAAATATTTGAACAAGTTTATAAATTTTAAAGTTTTAGCTGAGATTCCTCGGAAAATACTTAAAGAGCCGACCATCTTACTCGTTAACCCGATTAAATTTTTTGTCGGATTAATCGAGATTGTCGGGGAATTGGCCAAGATTGCCAGTTTGTCCTTTCGGTTGTTTGGCAATATTTTTGCTGGCGAGGTTTTGCTCGCATCGATGTCGGCGATTTTAGCTTTTGGTCTGCCTATTCCTTTTATGTTTTTGGAGGTAATTGTGGGGCTCATCCAGGCTTTGATTTTTTCAATTCTGACTTTGATTTATTTATCAATTGCCACCACGGCTGAAGAACATTAGAAATTAATTAATTTATAATAATATAAATCTATGGAAAACATCATGATTGCCAAGGCCCTGGCTATTGGTTTGGGCTCAATTGGTACTGGCTTGGGTATCGGACTTATCGGTGCTAAGGCCATGGAAGCCATTGGTCGAAACCCGGAAGCTTCCGGAAAAGTGTTGGTGCCGATGCTACTAGCTTGTGCTTTTGCTGAAGCTATTGCTATTTACGCCTTGGTTATCGCTTTTAGTATCAAATAATGATTTGATTTTGCCCGACATTGTTTTAGATGTTGGGTAAGCCTTAAATTATTATTAATAAAAAATATGGAGTCACTTATTTCTACTTTTCATATCGACTGGAAATTACTCATTGCCCAAATTATTAATTTTGGTATTATTTTTTGGGTATTGTATCGTTTTGCTTTCAAACCTTTGACCAAAGTAATGGGCGAACGAACAGCCAAAATTGAAAAAAGCTTGGAAGAAGCCAAAAAAATTGAAGTCAAGTTGGCCAAAACTGAAGATGAGCGACAAGAAATTTTGAAAGCCACCAAAAAAGAAGCCAATGATTTGCTGGCCAAAGCTATTAAAGATGCCGAAGACAATCAGGCCAAAATAATTAGTGAGGCCAAGGCTGAGGCCCTCATAATGATGAACAAAGAAAAGGAGCGTTTGGATCTAGAACGCGCCAAGTCTTTTCAGGAATTGAAATCTCAGGTGGTTGATTTGGTAATTGAAACCAGCACCAAGGTTTTGCAGGAAAAAATGAAAGGGGCCAAGGATCGTGATTATATTATTTCCAAATTAAAAGATTAATTTTTGTATGTCTATTTCCGTCCGACAATATGCCAGGGCTCTCTATGAGCTAGCCCAAGATAAAAGCCCTAAAGACTTAGAGGTTTTGGTGGACAATTTTTTTGCCGGGCTAGTGGCTGATAATCAACAGTTTTTGGTACCCAAAATTATCAAAGAATTTTCTGACTTGTGGGATAGGGAAGAAGGAAAGGTAGTGGCCACCATTCAAACAGTTAGCCCGGTCTCTCTAGAAGTCAAAGAAGCTGTGGCCAAATATTTGCAAACCAAAATTAAAACTACTAGCCTAGATTTGCAGGAAGAATTGGTGCCTGAACTTTTGGGTGGTTTTATTTTGAGATATCAAGACAAAATTTTAGATGCCAGTTGGCAAAATACTTTAAAAAATTTAAAAAATTATTTAAATAAATAATATGTCCAAGTCCAAAGATTTGATTATCGAACAACTCAAAAATCGTTTAATTGGCTTTGAGGCCAAAGCCGAACTCAAAAATGTCGGGCAGGTGCTCAAAATTGCCGACGGTATTGCTCTGATTTCCGGACTCTCCGGCGCCATGATGAGTGAAATTCTTATTTTTAAAACCAAGGCCCATGAAGTTTCGGGAGTGGTTTTGAATTTGGAGGAAAACCAGGTCGGGGCGATTATTTTAGGAGATTATCAACAGATTAAAGAAGGTGATGAGGTCCTCTCTACTGGCCGTATTTTAGAAGTGCCAGTAGGTGAAGCGGTGGTTGGTCGGGTTCTCAATCCTTTGGGTTTGCCTCTTGATGGTCAAGGTGAAGTGAACACTGATAAATTTTATCCGATTGAAAAAATTGCTCCCGGGGTAATTACTCGAGCCTCAGTTAAGGAACCAGTGCAAACCGGTATTAAATCAGTTGATGCCATGATTCCAATTGGTCGAGGTCAAAGAGAGCTCATTATTGGTGACCGGCAGATTGGTAAAACGGCTTTGGCTATTGATACGATTATCAACCAAAAAGGCCAAAACATGAAATGTATTTATGTTGGTATTGGTCAAAAAGAATCGAAGATTGCCACCATTGTAGCCAAATTACAAGAAGCCGGGGCTATGGAATATACCACGGTAGTTTTGGCCGGAGCTTCAACTCCAGCGCCACTTTTGTATATTGCTCCTTATGCGGGTTGTGCAATGGCGGAATATTTTTTGGATAAAGGTGAGGACGTTTTGATTATTTATGACGACTTGTCTAAACACGCCGTAGCTTATCGAGAAATTTCCTTGCTCTTACGTCGTCCACCGGGCCGAGAAGCTTATCCGGGCGATGTATTTTATTTGCATTCTAGGTTGTTAGAGCGGGCTTGCAAACTCAATAAAGATTTTGGTGGTGGTTCGATCACTGCACTCCCGATTATTGAGACTCAGGCTGGCGATGTTTCGGCTTATATTCCGACCAACGTTATTTCAATTACAGATGGACAAATTTATTTGGAGCCTGACTTGTTTTATCAAGGTCAAAGACCAGCAGTTAATGCTGGGTTATCTGTGTCGCGGGTCGGATCTTCAGCCCAAATTAAGGCTATGAAAAAGGTGGCTGGCAAAATGCGTCTTGAGGCTGCTCAATATCGAGAACTGCAAGCTTTTGCCCAATTTGGATCAGATTTGGATGAAGATACCAAGCAGAAATTAGAGAGAGGCAAGCGCTTGTATGAAATTTTTAAACAAGATCAGTATGCGGTCATGGCGGTGGCCAAGCAAGTGCTGATTTATTTTGCCTTACTCAATGGTTTCTTGGATGATATTGCTGTTGATGAGATCAGAAATTTTGAAGCTGGACTTATGAAATATGTAGATTTGCATAATGAAGTTTTGAATTTGATAAATGAGCAAAAAGAATTGACTGAAGAAATTGAAAAGAAATTAAAAGAGGTGATTAGTGATTATAAAAAAAGTAGATAGTATGCCAAAAACAAAAGAAATTTCTCGGCGAATTAGATCTGTTTCCAACACTCGCAAAATTACGCGAGCCATGGAGATGGTCGCTGCGACCAAAATGAGACGAGCAGTGGAGTCGGTTCTAAAAACTAGAACCTACGCTAATTTGAGTTGGGAAACTATTATTAACTTGGCGAAGGCTACTAAAAATTCCGGTGAAGTCATTCATCCACTACTGGGAGAAAGAGCGGAGATCAAAAAGGTAGCGGTCGTGGTGGTCAATTCTAATCGAGGACTATGCGGTGGTTTTAATTCAGCTATTATTAATAAGGTCAAAGATTCTTTGGTCAAGCATCAAGTAGTTACGGATATTATTTTGGTGGGTAAAAAGGCTGGGGTTTTGGCTAATCAAGGTTATAAAATTGCAGCAGACTTTCCCAAATCAGATTTAATCTTGAATTCACTGGAGGCCAAGCCAATTGCTAAAATGATTATTAATGATTATTTGCTAGGAACTTATGATAAGGTTTTTTTGGCTTATACCGATTTTGTGAGCGCGGCCAAGCAAATTCCGAGAATCAAACAAATTTTGCCGGTTTCTATAGAAGGACATGAGGATTATTTAGGAGTAATTGGCAAGTCAGAACTCGCCCCCACTAGTCGGGATTATATTGAGGAAAAAGAAAAAAAACATTTGAGTACTGGTGAGTTTGTTTTTGAATATACTTTTGAACCGGGACCAAAAGAAGTTTTAGAAATTGTAGTTCCCAAAATGATTGAAGTCCAATTGTATCAAGCCTTGCTAGAATCTAGCGCTTCCGAGCATAGTGCTCGGATGACGGCTATGCATCAAGCTACTGAGGCCGCTAGTGACATGGTTAATGAATTAACTTTATTTTATAATAAGGCACGCCAAGCAGCGATTACGGCCGAGATTGCCGAAATTAGCGCGGGAGCGAATGCTGTTTAAATAATATGAACAAAGAATCAAAAAATATCGGAAGTGTGCGTCAGGTGATTGGTGTAGTCGTTGATGTTTATTTTGCCAAGGAGTTGCCGGAAATTTATAATGCCTTGTCACTCCAAATCGGTGATCGACAATTGATCTTGGAAGTTGAGCAACATATTGGGGCCAACTTGGTTAGAACTATTGCTATGGGATCAACCGATGGTCTAAAACGAGGCGATGAAGCTATCGACACTGGAGCGCCAATTAGTGTGCCAGTGGGCAAAGAAACCTTGGGCCGTATTTTTAATGTTTTAGGAGAAGTGGTTGATGGTCAAAAAGATGTGGCCACTACCAAAAAATATCCAATTCATCGGAGTGCTCCGGATTTTGCTGATCAATCTAATCAAATTGAAATTCTGGAAACTGGTATCAAAGTTATCGATTTGATCTGTCCGGTGGTTAAAGGTGGTAAGGTCGGTATGTTTGGTGGAGCTGGGGTTGGTAAGACGGTGGTGCTCATGGAACTTATTCATAATATTGCTTCCGAACATGGAGGTTATTCGGTTTTTGCTGGTGTCGGCGAAAGAACCAGAGAAGGGAATGATTTGTATCATGATATGAAAGATAGCGGAGTTATTGATAAGGTAGCTATGGTGTTTGGTCAAATGAATGAACCACCGGGAGCTCGCGCTCGAGTCGCTTTGTCTGGGCTCGCCATGGCTGAATATTTTCGGGATGAGGATCATCAAGATGTGCTCTTGTTTATTGATAATATTTTTCGCTTTACTCAAGCTGGTTCAGAAGTTTCGGCCTTGCTTGGTCGGATGCCTTCGGCCGTGGGTTATCAACCAACTCTAGCGACTGAAATGGGCGAACTGCAAGAGCGGATTACTTCCACCAAAAACGGTTCAATTACTTCGGTCCAAGCTGTCTATGTTCCGGCTGACGATTTGACTGATCCAGCTCCGGCCACGACCTTTGCTCATTTGGATTCAACTGTAGTGTTATCTAGATCTCTATCGGAATTAGGTATTTATCCAGCCGTTGACCCCTTGGATTCCTCTTCGATTATCTTGGATCCCAAAGTCGTGGGCCAAGAACATTACGAAGTGGCTCGCGGAGTGCAGAAAATTTTGCAACGCTACAAAGATTTGCAAGATATTATTGCTATTTTGGGTATGGAAGAATTATCTAATGAAGATAAAACAATTGTTTTCCGAGCTCGCAAAATTCAAAGATTTTTGTCGCAACCATTTTTTGTGGCTGAGACCTTTACTGGGACGGCAGGAAAATATGTCAAGCGCGAAGATACAGTTCGAGCTTTTAAAGAAATTTTGGAAGGCAAACATGATGATAAAAATGAAGGAGATTTTTATATGAAAGGTGGAATAGAAGAAGTAGGGAGAGACAATTCTTAAAAATGTGTGAGTGTGAGTAATTTGTAGTTAGGGTTAGGAATTTTTATATAAAAAATTTCCATGCGCTAATTACAAACTACAAACTACTAATTACTCATTTATGTCTGATAAAAATATCAAATTTGAAATAGTTACCCCCGAGCGAATTGTTTTGAAAGAAATGATCCGCCAATTAACTGTGCCGACTCAAAATGGGGAAATAACTATTTTGCCCGATCATATTCCCTTGGTCTCGGTTCTCAGACCCGGTGTTTTGGAAATTGTTAAAGATAGTGGTGAGCCGGAAGTAATTTCTGTTTCCGGTGGGCTACTGGAGGTTATGAAAAACAAGATTGTTATTTTGGCGGACACCGCTGAAATAGCTGCTGAATTAGACGAGGCTAGAATTGAAGAAGCCCGGGCTCGAGCGGAAGATATGAAAAAATGGAAAGACGTGGATGCCCTGCAGTTTGCTGAGGCCAACGCTCTAATTGAAAAGCAATTAGCTCGGTCGCGAGCCGTCAAAAGATGGCGTCATTTACAAAATATTAAATAATTTAATATATTAACCAGTCGTTCATTTTTATTAACCATTAAAAACTATGGAGGTTTTAAACGATATGTTTAGTCAACCAAAAAAACCAGAAATTCCCGCTGTTAACGTCATCGAACGTTTACAGAGTGGCGAAAAATTTTCCGATATCATGGCTTCTGTGCCTAAAGAAGCTTTTTATCAAAAAGCCAATTGTTTGTGTTGCTCCGATGGCCGCTTTATGCCAGAAAACGAAGGGCAGAACAAGCTGGGTTCAGCTGGACAAGAAATTTTGTTGCTTTTCAATTTAGATGAGTATCATAATTTTGTGCATAAAATGTTTAGCAGCTCTAATCGTCCGGAAGCCATCGCTAGCCATACTGGTTGCGGAGCCGCTGGCTTGGCCTATAAAAAGATTCAGGAAATGATCGCTCAGGGAGAAGACCAAGCGGTTGCTGATATTTTTAATTTTTTGGAAATTAAAAATTTGCCAGAGACATCTGACAAATTGGGCGAAATTTTTACGGAAAAATTAGCCAAGGAAGTGAATGCTAAATATTATCACATGTTTAGTGGCGAATCTTCCGATCATGCTGAGTCTGGTATTATAATTAGCTCTATCAACTTTGATGAGCGGTATATCAAAGCTCCGGGTCAGCAATTTTTTAATTCTTCCACAGCTATTTTTGAGGCCAAAGATGGTTATTTGAAAGCGGAAATTTCTGCTCTAACTAATATTGCTTTTCATCATGGCAAAATGAGCCCTAAGTCCTCAGCTTATAATCCTAATGATAAGTTTTATTATTTGATTATCGCTGATCAGGCCAATGCTCCGCGTTTGCAGGCGCTAGCTCACGATTTGGTGAGTAATTCTGAATTTAAAAACCGTCTGCAGATTGAGGTTTTTGTCAAAGAATAATCATCCCAATTAACCCCTATCAACCCGTCAATTTGGCGGGTTTTTGATTGATTTGGCAATCTTGACAGCTCTGGCCAAAGTGCTAAAATGGATTAGCAAACAACTCTTTAGAGTGCTAATTATTAATTTAAAACATATGAACTTAAAACCCTTAAATGATCATTTGATCGTTAAACCCCTTAGTCGCGAAGCGGTTACTAAGTCCGGTATTTTTTTGCCTGAAACAGCCGACAAAGAACGACCTGAGCAAGGTGAAGTTATTGCGATTGGCACTGGTCGTTTACTAGAAAATGGTAATCTAGTTCCGATGTCGGTGAAAGTTGGTGACAAAATTGTTTTCAAAAAATATTCTCCCGATGAAATCAAAATTGATAATCAAGATTTTTTGGTTTTGAGGGATGGGGATGTGATTGCGATTATAGAATAAATAAATTTAAGTAATTTGTAATTAGTAATTTGTATTTAGCGCTTAGAGCCTAATTATTAAAATTATAAATTTCAACCCCCAAACTACTAACTACTAACTACTAATTACTAACTACTAAAAAAATATGTCCAAACAAATAATTTTTGACGAAACAGCGCGAGGAGCGCTCAAGCGCGGTGTTGATAAATTAGCCAATGCCGTTAAAATTACTCTCGGCCCCAAGGGTCGCAATGTCGTGATTGACAAAAGCTATGGCGCGCCAATTATTACCAAAGATGGCGTGACGGTGGCTAAAGAAATCGATCTAGAAGATAAATTAGAAAATGTCGGGGCGCAGATTATCAAAGAAGTCGCTTCCAAGACCAATGACAGTGCTGGTGATGGGACGACCACGGCGACACTGCTCGCTCAAGCCATGATTAGTGAGGGCCTCAAAATGGTTTCTTCTGGAGTCAATCCGATAGAAATTAGATCCGGGATTGAAAAACGAGTGGCTGAAATTGTAGCTCGTCTCAAGGAAATGAGTCAGGCTATTTCCACCAAAGAACAGATTGCTCAAGTGGCTTCTATTTCGGCTAATGACTCAGAAATTGGTCAGATTATTGCCGAGGCCATGGATAGCGTTGGTAAAGATGGTGTGATTACTATCGAAGAAGGACAGTCTTTCGGGGTGGAAAAAGAAGTGGTGGAAGGTATGCAATTTGATAAAGGTTATGTTTCGCCTTATATGATTTCTAATACTCAGTCAATGAAAGCCGAGCTGAGTGATCCATTTATTTTAATTACCGATAAAAAAATTAGTGCCCTGAGTGATGTTTTGCCAATCTTGGAACAGGTCATTGCTGAAGGCAAAAAAGATTTAGTAATTATTGCTGAAGACATTGAGGGCGAGGCCCTAGCGACTTTTGTAGTCAATAAATTGCGCGGGACTTTTAATGTTTTGGGAATCAAAGCGCCAGGATTTGGTGATCGCAAAAAAGCTTTTATGGAAGATTTGGCCGTACTCACTGGGGCCAAAGTAATTTCGGAAGAATTAGGTTTGAAATTAGATAAAATTAATATTGAAGACTTGGGTCGCGCTCGCAAGGTGGTGGCCTCCAAAGATAATACTACTATCGTCGATGGTGGCGGTAGTGCTGAAGCTATCAAGTCTCGAGTGGATCAAATTAAAAAAGAACAAGAATTGGCTGATTCCGATTTTGATAAAGAGAAACTACAAGAACGTTTGGCCAAATTAACTGGTGGAGTAGCAGTCATCAAAGTGGGAGCGGCTACGGAAACGGAAATGAAAGAAAAGAAGGATCGGATCGAAGATGCCCTCAATGCAACTCGAGCGGCGGTAGCCGAAGGAGTTTTGCCGGGCGGGGGACTGGCTCTCATTTTGGCTGGTCAAGTTTTGGCCAAATTGGAAGGCAATACTATTAGTCAGGGAACTTATGGCAGTCAGATTATTGATAATGCGATTTTGGAACCGCTCAAACAAATTGCTTTAAATGCTGGCCAAGATGGCTCATTAATCCTATATAGCATTATTGAAAAAAACAAAGGCGTCAATTCGCCAATTGGTTATGATGCTTCCAAAAATGAATTTGTAGATATGATTTCGGCCGGTATTGTGGACCCCACCAAAGTAGTGCGCAGTGCCCTAGAAAATGCAGCTTCCGCGGCTATGATGTTTCTAACCACTGAAGCGGTGATTACTGATAATCCCGAAGATAAAAACTGTGCTTGCGAGCATGGTAGTGGTGGCGGAATGTCTGGAATGGGTGGTTTAGGCGGGATGATGTAGGTACCGATTGAAGATTGAAAGATTGAAAATTGAAAGATTGTTATATAAAAGCCCTTAGCTTAAATGTCTAGGGGTTTTTTGTTGCTTGTTTTTTGATTTTATAGTAAAATATAGGTAAGGATTTAGAAATAAATAATAAATAATTAGCAATTATGTTTTCAGATTGTCTAGCTATATTTTCCGTGGTTATCAGCCCTAGATAATTGTGATTTTTTATTTTAATAAACTATGGGAATCGACGATCGCTTGCTAGCCCAACCAGATTCTTCTGACCCAGATCAGTCGTCGATGTCCGAAGAGGAGAAAGAGGAAGCTGATGATGAATTGGATGATTTAGAAGAAGATGAAATTGAAGAAGGACAAAGGGCTGGGCAATTAGCAGCTTTACAAAATTTGGCTAGAAGACAAAGCCTACTAAATGCTGAGTCTGGTGATGAGCCTGAAGCTGATTCTGACAAAAAAACCAGCTTGGCTAGTTCGGCCAAGGAGTTTGCCGCTTTGGCTAGCAATCCAGAAAAGGCGGCCGTCAAAGAAGCTCTGAGTTCTATCAAAAAGGGTTCTTGTTCGACGGTAACTGGCAAGCTTTTAAAAATTTCTTGGACCAATTTGCTTGATTCTTTCGGTACCTCGTTGATTTATATCGATTTGCATTTGTGGGCTAATAAGTTTTTTGGTGATCGTATTTTTTCCAATCCGGGTGAAGAGATGATTCCTGAGCCCATGGCCAAATCTATGTCCAAAAAAGACTTGGCCAAGAAAGCTAAAATTTTTGGAACAGTTGAGACCCTGGGTTGTGTTTGTCTAAACTTGGGCTGTCTAGTCCTAGTTTTAATAACCACAACCATGATTTATTTCCTCGTTAATCCTTTGGATCTAGCTTGGGCCACGCTTAAAGATTTGATTACCAAATTTTCACCATTTTAAAAAATATTAAGTGCGCTTGATTAATAAAATGATCAACAAAATTAATAAAAAACAGAGAATTAGTTTGGCACTCACTTTGGTAGTGCTAGCTATCTTTTTGTTTTTGCCGGGGCGAGCTGAAGCTGGTGTTGGTTCGGCGGTGGCTGGAGTACTAAGCTGGATAGTCACCGGTATTATTTATATTTTGGGCAAATTATTAATAGTGCTCATTTGGTTGCTGATCATGGTGGCTCAGTATAATGACTTTATTACCGCTGGACCAGTAGTGACCGGTTGGGTGATTGTTCGAGATTTGTGCAACATGTTTTTTATTTTAATACTTCTCATTATCGCTTTTGCGACTGTTCTTCAAGTGGAGCAATATAGTTTCAAAAAAATGCTCCCCAAACTTATTTTGATGGCGGTATTAATTAATTTTTCCAAATTAATTTGCGGTTTGTTTATAGATTTTGCCCAGGTAATCATGCTCACTTTTGTTAATGGTTTTAAGGATATGGGCGGTGGCAATTTTACCCAAATGCTTGGCATTGAAAATTTTGCCTCACTTACCACAGCTGATTCGGCCGGTACAGTCGATAGTTGGAGTATTTTTGGAGCCTTACTTTTGGCTATGATTTATACCATAGTGGCTTTGGTAGTCATCTTTTCTATGCTCATAGCTCTAGTTTGGCGAATTGTGATGATGTGGGTATATGTGGTCTTGTCGCCAATTGCTTATTTCTTGCAAGCCGTTCCAGGTGGTCAGAGCTATGCCAATCAATGGTGGAGCGAATTTTCCAAAAATTTGATTGTCGGGCCAGTTTTGGCTTTTTTCATTTGGTTGTCGATTGCCTCTTTGGGGCAAAGTGATAATGATACAATGAAAGCTATTAATAAAGCTCAAGAAGCTGATCGGACTCAGAGCGGTTTGACGACTGACGTTAATAGCGCGGTCACGACCGGTATAAAACCCGATGCCGCGGTTACTAAGGCTGGTGATCCGGACAACATGATGAAGTTTATTATTTCTATCGCCATGCTCATGGGCGGACTTATGATTTCTCAGCAAATTGGCGGACAAGCTGGAGCTGCGGCTGGTAAGGGTATGGGTCGACTGAGCAAGATGGGTACCGCTGCTTTGGGTGGCGCCGCTGCTATAACTGGCGTGAGCTACATGAAAGGTTCTTGGCAAAAATATCAAGGTATGCGCAAGGCCAAAAAAGAAGCTCGTTATGACTTGGGAGCCGCCAAGATTGCTGGTGGAATTGGCAAGATTAAACAAAGCGTCGCTTTGCCTTTTAACAAGGCTGGCGAAGGATTGCAAAAGCTTAATGCTCAATATGGTCTGAAAAGATGGGGCGGTCAGGCTAGCAGATTGGATAAAGAACGGGATGATTTGAAGGAGAAAATGGCTAGTGAATCTCAGATGATTAAAGAGAGTATTAATAATAAAGCGGATTTTTCTCATGAAGGAACTACTTATAGGTATGATGCGGCTACTAATAAATATCAGAAATTGAATCCGGTTGATAATAGTGTAAGCGATGTTCAGGAGGGTCATGATTTCTTGGCTCAGATAGAGAGTGAATATGAATCTCAAATTGAAAATAAGCAAAAAACTTCTGACACTCTTAAGGCTAAACAGCGCAAAGTTGATCGGGTTTCAAATATTGCCCTGGGAGCTGGGGGAGCCACATTGGCGCTCTTTACTGGCGGCGTTGGATTAGCTGCTTTGGGCATGGCTGGAGCTACGGCTGGATTTGGTGGTAAAAAACTTAGAAACAGAGTGGCTAATGCTGGCAAAGAAGACTTGCGGATTGCCTCTAATTACCCAATCAAAGAGATCGGTCGTTTAAAAGAAGAAATGAAAAATGATAGTGCGGCCACCTTGAATTCCAAAATGGATGATCAGTCGCTAAGTGTTTTTGAAAGAGCGGCGGCTTCGATGGAGGCCATGAGCCGAGGATTACTGACCTCGCAAGAGGCTCGTTTGAAGCGAGATCAGATTTTGAAAGATGTACCTTTTACTGGTGGAGCGCGAGAAAAAGCCAGTAATTTGATAGACATGAATTTGGAGAAATTTTATCCAGAATTGTCTAAACCAATTAGGGATCTAAATAGTACTGATACCAAAGAAAGAAGTGGAGCCGAAAGGACCATCAAACAGCGTTATGAATCTGGAGTTTATAATCTGGAGGGACTAAGCACTAAGTCTTTAGAGGCTACTATGCCATTTTTGGCTTCTTCTATGAATACCAATGCTTTTGCCGCTCAAATGGATAACCTCAAAGATGAAAATAAGAAGATGGCTATTATCAGGTCTTTGAGGGCTATTGGAACTAATGAAGCTAAAGAAAAGATTAGTCGGGTTAGAGATTTGGATTATGCTTTTGGTGATAATAATGCCGATCCTACGATTTTAAGTGGTAAGCAGGGGGTTACTAAGAAAATGAATTTTAATGCTATTTCCGAAGCTTTTAGTAAAGGAACCAAAGAACAGCAAACTGCCTTGAAAAATTTAGTGGCTCATTTACAGTCTACTGGTTTAAGCGACACTCAAATTATTAATGATTATTTTGGTCGAGCAGCTACTGAGCTCAATAATAAATCACAGAAAACCAGAGCGCTTTTGAATAATTTAGGATTAACTACGGCGGCAACCCCTGTTCAGACTAATCAAAATACTACTGGTAATATAACCGGAGGGGCTGGTGGCACTGGTGGCGGAGGTGGCACTGGTGGTGGAGGAGGAGGGCCAACAATTCAGACAGTTGGACCATTACATCGAATTTAAGTCTGTATATTAATTTTTAATATTTATGCCTACTGTTAAAACTCAGCCAAATTATCAAAAACTTTTCAACCTGTCACCAGAGGCGCAATTTTATTTGGGCTCGGATTTAAATGGTGTTTCTAATCAGGAACTAGCCAAAGATTTTGATTTGCCTTTGGATACTATTCATAATCTGATGTTTGATCTAATTGATAATGATTTTAATTTTGATTTTTTTCAAAAGCAGATCAAAAATTTACCTCTAGGACTTACCTTTCAAAAGAATTTTCAGGCTGATTTTGTTGGTAAATTACTATTGCCTCTGCAGGGGCAGGTGGCTAGCGATTTCAAGGTTTGGTGCCAGAAACTCGGCATTGATCCTCTCAAATATCAAAAATATGTTGATGATTTTGAAGATCTAATTGATGAAGAAAATATTGATATTTTGGATGAAGCCGCTACCAAGGCCGAGAGTTTTGTGAATTTGCAAGAGGAAAAAGATATTTTAATAGATTTGTTAACGAATGGCCTGGTCGGTATTTTGAAAAATAATCATCATGATTCGGTTATTGATCTTAATTCCGGGCTTATTTATTGTCTCAAAAGTGACGGGGCCTTTCAGGATAAATTGCAAAAGATTCTACTTTCTAGCCCAGAAATAATTAGTCAAAAAAATCTGGTGTTAGAAGACAAAGAAGAGCCAGGATCGGTAGCTAATTGGCTCAAGGATTTTATTAAAAACAATGGTTCGGAGATTCCGAGTTCGGTAGTTTTGTCTCGATATATTTCTGAAGGAGCCAATACCAAGGCACTTAGTGATGAAGAGAAAAAAACTTTGCGCAAATTATTGCATCTTTATAAAAATTTGGTTTTCTTTCCGGATAGCTTAGCCAATCTGCCTATGGCTGATTGGGAGATAATTCCTTTTGATAAAGATGCGGGGAGTGAAGCCCCCTCCAAAATATTAAAACCAATTAAGGCTCCTGTCCAAACTCAAGCTCTAGAAATAGAGCCTGAAAAAGAGCCGGTTGTTAAGGGGGCCCTGCGAGGCGATGAACCACTAGACAGTTTAGAAAAGATGTTAGCCAAGTATCCTCCGCATACCTTGGAACACAAAGTAATCAAGGAACAGTTAAAAAAGGAAGATTAACAACATGATCAATTATTTAGAAGAGTTTAATAAATTACCACAAAATCTCAAAGAGCAGGTCTCCAGTCCGGCAGCTTTATGTATTTTGGGTAGCTTAGAAGATAAATATCATGTCGAGTTGGCTACTTTAGCTATTAAAATCATGATCAAAGAAGTGGCTATCAAGAATTTGCCTCAGTATTTGATAAGTGAATTAAAGTTAGAGCCACTCCATGCTGAAAATTTGACCAAGGAATTGATTGATAAAATTTTTATTCGTTCGGCTGAATACTTGGAACTCGGAGAGGTTAACGAATACAATCGCAAAGTGGCCAATGTGGTCGCTGAGATTTTTAAAAGAGCTAATGGTCATATTGAATCTGACGCCACGGCTCGTTGGCGAGCGGATCTAGCTGGTAGGCTTTATCAGGTGCTCAAGATGTATTTGCGAGGAGTTCGCTCCAAGATTGATACCAAAAATACTTTGCTTAAATCGGTAGATACTGGTGGCTTGGATTTAGATGCTAACTCGACTGAAGAAATTTTGAAAATTACTGAGGAACTTAAGACCGCCATGGAAATCGGCAATGATAATCCAAATATTACGGCCGATCTGCAGTCGGTTTTGGGAAAAAATGGATTGAAAGCAGATTTTGATTTTAGTCACCAGTTGCCTTCGCCGAGCGTTAAAAAGGTTATTACTCTTGATGATTTGGATTTGTCTGATAAAAAACCAGTTGCTCCGATTGTCGCGACCCCCAGTCCTGAACCAGCTCCGGTGCCAGTGGCCAAAGAAGTTGAGCCCACCACTAAAATTATGCCAGCTTTTACTCCGATTGTCGGGGCTGAACGTAAAAAAGATTATGTAGTTAAAGATATCGGATTTATTGCTCCGGGTCGAGAATTTAGAAACGATGGTAAAACTAGAGTCGAAGATGTCAAAGAGATGTATTCTAAAAATTCGGTTGATGATTTCAAGTATATGGACCTGGCCTCTTTTCGTCGTTTGGGAGTAAGTCCCCAGGAGGCGGTCGACAAAATAAAATATCGTTTTGAAGAATTGGCCAAGGAAGATTATGAAAAAAATCTGGCCGCTATTTCGGCTTGGCGTCAGAGCCCGGTCAATAAATGGTATTTGAAAATTGTTAATTTGAGTATTGTCGACGGGCAAGATATTGCCAAAACTATTGAGGCTCTCCGGGGTAAAGGAGTTGATTGTTTGACCTTTGAAGAGTTTGAAGCCATTTTGGAAATGAACAAAGAGCTACGGCGCAGTCATTAATTTTATATTATGCAACAATTTACTGTCCCCCAATTTATTGATGTGGAACCAAAGATTATTGGGCCGATTACGACTCGGCAATTTTTGATACTCCTGGGAGCGGCGATTATCATCTTTGGGGCTTATAAAATTTTTGATTTTGCTTTGTTTTTGACGATTGGAATTTTTGTATTTTTATTAGCTGCGGTTTTTGCTTTTGTTAAAGTTAACGGTCGGCCCTTTCATTTGTTTGTATTGAATTTGGTGCAAACTTTTAGGAAACCAGCTCTGAGAGTTTGGGACCATCATGATGATAGCGTGGCTGAAAAAGATACTCGTGAGGTCAAGTTTGAAGAAGTAGTAGTCAATAAAGAATTGAATCGTAAACAAGTCGAAGAATTATCTTTGGTTATTGATACCAAGGGGCGTTATAAAGGTGAGCCGAAATCAGAGAAATAAATTTTTAAACCATTAATTATTTTTTATGTCTGAAACCAAGCCAGGGGCTAATAAAACGATCATCTCCACTCAGAAATATTTGGATATTGCTGAGGTCAAAGAGAGTACGATTATCATGAAAGACGGGACTCTCCGGGCAGTTTTGGGCGTGTCTAGTATTAACTTTGCTCTCAAAAGTGAAGATGAGCAAAATGCGGTTATCTCGGCTTATGTGAGTTTTCTAAACAATATTAGTTCACCTATTGAAATCGTCATTCAGTCTCGGGAATTGAATATTAATCATTATTTAGAATCTCTGAGCCAAAAAGCCAAGGAGCAAACCAATAAATTACTCAAAATGCAAACTATTGAATATATCAATTATATCAAGGAGCTAGTGAGCATTGGTAAGATTATGAGTAAAAGGTTTTATGTAGTGATCTCTTATAATCCAAGTTCTGATGGTCATAAAACATTTTTTTCTTCACTGTTAGAGGTTTTCCGACCAGCCACTTCACTGAAACTGCGAGAATCAAAATTTGTGCGCTATAAAGGAGAGCTAGATCGGCGAGTGGAGAGTGTGGTAGGAGGACTCTCCTCACTGGGTATTGAGATCAATCGTCTGAGTACGCAAGAGTTGATTGAATTGTTTTATCATATTTATAATCCCGAAACCTCCCAGCACGAACCGCTGGTTGATCTTAATAAATTAAAAATCGAAGCCTAATATGGGAATCAAAGATGTTATCAAATCTGAAGAACTTAAACCCGAGGCTCCTAAAAGTGCTTTAGGCAGTTTGTTTTCTGTGTCAGCTCCGAAAAAAACTGGTGCCATTGAAGAAAATGTTGAGCTCACCAAGGAAATTATTGAAGAAGAACTGGCCTATCGGCGAGGTATTATTTCGGTCCGAGATTTGATTGCCCCAGCCTCACTAAAGATTCAGCCAACTTATCTAACTTTGGGCAAAAAGTTTGTTCGCACTGTTTTTGTCATTAGTTATCCGCGCTATATTAGTGTTGGTTGGTTTGCCCCGGTCATTAATTTGAACCATACTTTTGATGTGGCTATGTTTTTTTATCCAGTCAAATCATCAATTATTTTAAAACAACTCAAAAACCGCGTGGGTAATTTGGAAGCTCAGATTATGTCGGATTCCGAAAAAGGAGCTCCGCGTGATCCGCTTCGAGAAACGGCTTTACGCGATATTGAATATTTGCGCGATGCTCTAACTCAAGGGACGGAAAAGTTTTTTCAATTTGCTTTGTATGTTACTTTTTATACCGATAGCTTAGAAGAGTTAGATAGATTGTCTGACCAGGTGGAAGACATTTTTGGCTCCCGACTGGTTTATTCGAAGCGAGCTTTTTATCAGGCTGAACAAGGCTTTAATTCTACTTTGCCGTTGGGCAACGATGAGCTGTATATTACTTTTAATATGAATTCGTCGCCAGTGGCCTCATCTTTTCCGTTTATTTCTTCAGAGCTCACTAGCGATTCGGGCATTTTATATGGCATTAATCGACACAATAATAGTTTGATTCTCTTTGATCGTTTTAGTTTGCCCAATGGTAATGCTGTGGTTTTTGCGACCGCTGGAGCTGGTAAAAGTTATGCCGTCAAACTAGAAGTTATCAGGTCGCTCATGTTGGGAGCCGATGTGATTATTATTGATCCAGAATACGAATACAAACATCTCTCGGAAGCTGTGGGTGGAACCTATATTAATATTTCTTTGGCTAGTGAAAACAAACTCAATCCTTTTGATTTGCCTAGGTCAGTGGGCGGGGAAGCCAAGGCCAAAGATATTATTCGCAGTGCGGTTATTACCCTCAAAGGATTGATTCGGCTAATGATTGGTAATTTGAATAATGAAGAAGATTCACTAATGGATAGGGCCTTACTAGAAACTTATGCCAAAAAAGATATTACTGAAGATTCGGATTTGTCCACTATTTCTCCGCCAATTATGAGTGATTTAGAGCAAATTTTGAGTGGTATGCAGGGAGGCAACGACTTGTCGCAAAGACTCAAGAAATATACCGAAGGAACTTTTTCGGGCTTGCTTAATAATCCGACTAATGTGGAAATGAATAATCAATTAGTGTGTTTTTCGGTGCGCGACTTAGAGGATGAGCTTCGACCTATGGCTATTTATACTATTATCAATTATATCTGGAATGTGGTGCGCAGTGAGACCAAAAAAAGAATTTTAGTTATTGATGAAGCTTGGTGGATGATGCAAAACGAAGATAGCGCCAAATTTGTTTATGCCCTGGTCAAGCGTTGTCGTAAATATTATTTGGGGGTGACGACTATTACTCAAGATGTTAATGACTTTTTGACTTCGCCCTATGGTCAAGCTATTTTAAACAACTCATCCCTCCAATTATTGTTGAAACAATCGCAATCAGCCATTGATTTGGTACAAAAAACTTTTATGTTGACTGAGGGAGAAAAATATTTGCTTTTGGAGTGCGGAGTCGGAGAAGGAATTTTCTTTGCTGGTAACAAGCATGTGGCTATCAAAGTAGTGGCCTCTTATACCGAAGATCAGCTAATGACTTCTGATCCCCGACAACTTTTGGAAATCGAAGAGGCTCGCAAAGAATTTGCCAAAAACCAAGGCGAGGCTGGGGCAAATGGAGTAACGGAATTACCAATATAAATTAACTAATTTAAATTATATGCTAGACGATCGTAAAAAAATGGGCATCTTTATTGTGGGGGCAGCTCTGATTATTTTGATTGCCATTGCTGTTTTTGTTTATATCTTTAATAAAAAAAATCAGGCCGCGACAGTTCCAGAGCAAAATGCTTCGGCGCTCACCTCTGATAAATTATTTGCTGAAGCTCAAGCCAACAAACCCAAGGTTAATTATACTTTTGATCCAGCTATGGAGGCCGGTCGAGTGTGGGGTCGTGAAGATGTGCGGAAAATGGCTATGACTTTTGCTTCGCGCTTTGGCTCCTATTCTAACCAAGGAAATTACACAAATTTTCAGGATTTAGAAATTTTTATGACTGACCAGATGAAATCATCAGCTCAAAGCTATGTGGCTAGCTTGCGAGCCAAAAATAATGGCGATACTAATTATCATGGATTTAATACGACGGCAGTTTCAGCTGATATTGTTAGTTTCGATGACAGTGCCGGCAGTTCTGAGATTTTGGTGACTACTCAAAGAGTGGAAACAATTGGTACTGGAAGCCCAAGAAATTTTAATCAAAATATCAAAATTAATTTGAAAAAAATAGATGGTCAGTGGTTGGTAGATGCTGCCTTGTGGCAGTAATTAAGATTAAAAGATTGAAAGATTAAAAGATTGAATGATTATTTAATTAAAAATTTTTCAATCTTTCAATTTTCAATTTTTCAATTATACACTTATGCCTAAAAAAACTTTATCAACGGTTAGTTTGAACCATAAAAAATCTAATAATTCTGACCAGCATCATTACAGTGAATATTTTTGGCAGATAACTATTTTGGCTGGAATAGTTTTGGGTTTTAGTTTGGTAATTTGGTCTGTCAATTTAGAGGATTTCAATAGACAACAGGCTTCAGCGGGTGATCAAACTCCGGCTATCTTTGAAAAGCATGCTGGTGATGTTCCGGCCGTCCAGGCTTGCGGTAATGATCCACTGATTACTTCCGGTGATTGCGCAGTTGGCGATTCCAAATAATTATTAAATAAAAAATGTTTTCTAATAAGAAACAATTTTTTGCTTTTACGCTAATAGAGCTACTCGTTGTCATTGCTATTATTGGTATTTTGGCGACTGTTAGCGTGATTGCTTTAAATAATGCTCGGGCCAAATCACGAGACACCAAAAGAGTCGCTGACATCAAGCAATTAACCACGGCTTTAGCCCTCTATTATAATGACAAAAAAGAATATCCCATAAACTTTAACAGCTGGGCAACCACTTTATTCTACTAGTTTGGATGGCTCTGGGGCGGTGGTGACCTCTACCTATCTTTCTTCTATTCCGAGTGCTCCCAGCACTGTGGACGGAGCTAATTGTACTAGTGGCACCAATGCTTATAGTTATGGAACCTCTTCTGATTTGCAATCTTATACCTTGTCAACTTGCGTCAATAATTCTCCGCAAACTAGCCAGAATGTTTCTTATATTGCTGATCCCAACCAGGTTCAGCCTTGTGGTGCTTATGTAATTAATTACGAGGGCAAAACTTATCGGACCGTGCAGATTGGTACTCAATGTTGGATGAAAGATAATTTGAATGTCGGAATTAGAGTTGATAATTCTAACCCCAATGCTTGTACTCAAGATGATGCTAATAATGGAATTATTCAAAAATATTGTAAATCAAATCTAGAATCCAATTGTGATACTTATGGAGCCTTGTATTGCTGGCATACTGTTATGGCCTTTGCTTCCACTAGCGACCAGGTAGCTACTCCTACCGGGGTCAATACTCCTCATCGGGGCATTTGTCCGCCTGGCTGGCATGTTCCTACTGATGCTGAATTGGGAACTTTAGAAACTTATGCTACTAATCCTGGTCAGGCTTGTGACCAAAGCAGAAATAGCGCCCCGCCAGCAGCTAGCTGTTTGGGGGCGGGGACCAGATTGCTTTCCGGTGGTTCATTGGGTTTTGATATGCAATTGGCCGGTACTATTGGTTATGATGCTGCCGCTCAAGGGACTTATGGCGAATTGCAATCGGTTACCACTTCGGCTTATCCCTCATCTTATTTCCGGCAATTTACTAATGCTTCCTCGACTATTGGTCGCCAAACTTGGTGGGGTCATTCTTGGCGCTACAATGGCAAATCATTGCGGTGTATTAAAAATTGATTTTTAGTCTAGATCTGTTAAGATAAGTTATTATGGCCTCTAATGTAATTTATACTTGCTCGAAGTGCGGCGCCCAATTTCCAAAATGGAGTGGGCGTTGTTTGGAATGTGGAGCTTGGGGAACCATTGGCGAAGAGACAGTCGAAAAAGAAGGAGAAGTGCGGGGGCTCAAATCTTTGGATTTGAAAAAAATAAAAGGAGCTAATTTGGTTGATCTCAGCCAGGTCTCGGCTTTGAGTAGTGAACGCTTGCAAACGGGTTGGCCGGAAATAGATCGAGTTTTAGGTGGCGGTTTAGTAAAAGGCTCGCTTATTTTGCTGGCTGGTGAGCCAGGAATTGGTAAGTCTACTTTAGCCAATCAAATCACCGATTTACTTGGGGTCAGACCCCAAGGGGAGGGGTCTGACCCCAGCTCTATAATCTATGTTTCTGGTGAAGAATCAGCTAGTCAGGTCAAGACTCGCTTAGAAAGATTAGGCTGTGATTTGCATAAGACCAAGTTTATTGGTGAAACTCACTTGGAAAAAATCATGAGCTCTCTTTTGGAATTGAAACCAGCGCTGGTGATTATTGATTCTATTCAAACTATTTATTCGTCGGAGTTGCCTTCGGAGGCTGGCAGCTTGAATCAAATTCGAGCAGTGGCGGTCAAGTTTTTAGAACTAGCCAAGACCCATGATATTACTATTTTTCTCATCGGGCATATTACCAAAGACGGGCAAATCGCTGGGCCCAAATCGCTCGAGCATATTGTGGATACCGTGCTGTATTTAGAAAATGATCAGACCCATTTTTCGATTTTACGAGCAGTCAAAAATCGTTTTGGTTCGCTCAATGAAATTGGTGTACTAGAAATGACTAGCAGTGGGTTTAAGGAAATAAAAAACCCTTCAGCGATTTTTATTGAAGGGATGAACGAAGAAATTGCCGGCTCAGCGATGGGGGTGATTTTGGAAGGAACTCGGCCTTTTATTGTTAATATCCAGGCCCTAGTGACCAAAACTATTTTTGGTTATCCCCAAAGAAAATGTGCGGGTTTTGATGTGAATCGACTTCAGATTTTGTCAGCGGTGCTGAGTCGTAAAAATAAAATCAATTTAAGTACTCAGGATATCGTCCTCAATTTAGTGGGTGGGCTCAAGACTAATGATCCGGCTTTAGATTTGGCCGCGGTGATGGCCATGGTCTCGTCGTATTTGAATCAACCGCTTCCGCGGGATTTAATTATTATTGGTGAGATTGGACTAGGCGGAGAAGTTCGGCCGGTCAAAAATTTAGAAACGAGAGTTAAGGAAGCTGTTAAATTAGGTTTTAAAACTATTATGGTCCCGGATTCTCTAAATAGTATTAGCGGAGTTAAATTATTGAAAGTGAAAAATATTAGCGAAGCCTTGAAATTATTATCAAATAAGTAGTAGTTATAAAACAACGCCTTAGGAATATTGCCCCAAAAACACGGGGTTGCTCCGCTCCTGCGGCTCCGCACCCCTCACAGCTCCTTCGCTCGCCCCCTAACGGGGGTCCGTGCCTCGCTCAGTCCGCTATGGTTTTTGGTCCAACATTCCTAAGGCGTTATCTATCTGTCATCCTGGCGAAGGCCAGGATCCAGGTCCGTTTAAGTAATTTTTAATTATTCTAGATGTATATTTCTCTCAAATTCACCTAGCTTTTCTTTTAGAAGCGGGTGATTTTTTAGTTCGGGGTCACTATTTATTAAATTAATTGCTTCGTTTTGGGCTTGTTGGATGAGCGGTAGGTCGAAAAGAGAGGCAATTTTTAGTTCCGGGAAACCGCTTTGAATCGTGCCATAAATTTCACCCGAACCGCGCAGTTTCAAATCTTCTTTGGCCAGTTCAAAGCCATCCTGGAATTTGACCAAGGCATTTAAACGACTCAGACTTTTGGCTGAAGGCAAGCTAGAGCTGGCAAATAGAAAACAATAGGACTTTTCGCTACCCCGACCAACTCGACCGCGGAATTGATGGAGTTGGGCTAGACCAAAACGTTCGGCCCCTTCAATCATCATAATTGTAGCGTTAGGAATATCGACGCCCACTTCTATCACTGAAGTCGAAATTAAAATGTTAATCTTGTTGGCCAGGAACTCGGACATAATTTTTTCTTTTTCTGGCGATTTTAATTTTCCATGGAGCAGGCCGATTTTCAAGTCTGGAAAAACATGTTTGTCCAAATATTCAAATTCACTAGTGACCGATTTGATTCCACTGGTATCGGATGGGTCAATTAGCGGACAAACCACAAAAGCTTGGCGACCATTTCTGATTTCTTTTTTGATAAAATCATAAGCCATTCGACGATTATTTTCCGGGATTATTTTGGTGAGAATTATTTGTCTATCTTTTGGTTTTTCTTTGATTAGCGAAATATTCAAATCGCCATAAATAGCTAGAGCGAGAGAGCGGGGAATGGGCGTGGCCGTCATTGATAAAAAATGGGGAGTATTTTGGTTGCCAGAAGATTTTTTGAACTGTAATAATTTTTGTCGTTGTCTAACGCCAAAACGATGTTGTTCATCGACGATAATGAGCCCCGGATTTTTAAAGTTTATTTTATCTTGAATGAGCGCTTGAGTACCAATTATAATATCGGCTTCTAGGGCGATATCGGGTCCGGATAACTTTAATTTTTTGTCACTTGGCGGATAAATCTTTTTTTGACTGCGGGTGATTAGACCAATTTTGATGGGCTCGTCTTTTAGGAATTTACTAAGAGTTTGGAAATGTTGACTCGCCAGAATTTCGGTGGGGGCCATTAGAATGCCTTGGAATTTATTTAGAGCCGTGTTTAGCAGGGCCAAGGTCGCTACTAGGGTTTTGCCACTGCCAACGTCGCCTTCCAAGATTCTAGACATGGGCTTGGTATTTTCTAAGTCTTGGATTATTTCCCAGGCTGATTTTTTTTGATCATTGGTTAAGGTGAATGGTAGGGAAGTCACAAAATTTTTGATAGCTGATTCTTTAAATTTGATAATTGGTGCCGTGGCCTGGGAATTATCTTTTTTGATTATTTGACTGATTAGTTGTCGCAAAAATAATTCTTCAAAGCTGAGCCGTTGTTTGGCGCTCAGTAGCTCGGCTTCGTTTTCGGGAAAATGAATTCTTTTAAGAGCCTCTGGCAGGCTTAACAATTTTAATCTTTTTTTGATATCAATTGGCAACCAATCGGCAATGTTTTTGGCGAGTGGCAGAGCTTGGCTAATAAAAAAACGCAATTGTTTGGGAGTGAGACTGCTAGTTGTTGAGTAAACCGGAACAATGCCTTGAGTGTGGATTAAATCTCGCTGGCTTGTTAATTTTTCATAGACCGGTGAGATCATGGCTACTTGTCCGCGATTGTCGCTTAGTTTTCCGGCCAGTGATATAGTGTCGCCCACTTTTAAAGTTTTGCTAATATAGGGTTGGTTGAACCAAATAATTTTTAGATAGCCGGTTTCGTCTTTGACCACAGCCTCAGTTAGCGACATTTTGCGAAAATGACTGCGTTTGTTTTGGAGCAATTCTATTTCGGCGATAATGTTGACTGGTTCGTTAATTGGTAATTGATTAATAGCCTGGGTGGCGCCGTATTTGTCATAGCGAAAAGGGTAATAAAAAAGTAGCTCAGAAATATTTTCTAAGCCGAGTTTTTTGAGACGGCTGGCTATAGCCGGGCCAACGCCACTAATTTCTGATATTTGGCTGTTTAAAGTGAGCATTTGAGGATTGATTATACTCATAGATTAGCCTAAATTTAGCTAAAAATCAAACCTGATTTTGGTTATATTATTGGTGACCAGGGACTGGTGGTAGATTTGTTTGACCATTTGGATCTCCATCGGCTTTTTCAGATTCGGCAACTGGCTTGTCTAACTGATCCGGTTAATCGTCGGGACAGACCGCATAATATGTCGCTCGGTTTTAGCCATAGTCGAGGATTGCATTGTATTAATGCCGCGGCGATTATGGGCGTAATTATTTTAAACAATCCCGAGCTTCGGCCTATGACCAATCTACTAATAGCGGGGGCCGCTATTCACGATGCCTTGACTCCAGCTTTGGGTGATACCACCAAATTGGTTGATCTAAAGAAGTTTGATGAAGATGAAAACTTTAAAAAAATTTTTTCTCGGCCAGGCTGGTCGATGATCAAAAAAAAGTATGGCCTTGATGAAGTCGCCTTAGACTCCATGATTAAAGGCCAGGGTTTGCCTGGAGCACTTTTGGACATTGCCGACAAATTGTCTTATACCTCTATTGATGTTGAGGCCTTTATCGACGCTGGTTTTGAGTATTCAGAACTCTTTAAAAAAGCAGGACTGATCATCTTTAATCATCCTGATTTTATTCAGGCCGTTATTCGGTCCATTCGAATTCGGGACGGTGAAGTAATTATGGGAGCTCAAGCGCTAAATCGATTTCTGCTGGTGCGGGCGATTATGTTTAGGGAATTGTATTATGCTTCGGAGGCCAGATTTTTGGAATATGCTTTTGCCAAAAAAATGGTGCAGTATTTATACAGTTCTGGCGCAGTTAGCTTCGCCGAACTTTTGAGCAAAACCGATTCTTGGCTGGAGGACATCATCAAACAATTTTTTTACTGTGATCATTTGCCAATGTTTTTTGAGAAATCTCGGATTGTCGATTTTGCTAGTTTGGCTGATTTAGAAAAATTTGTCCGTCGCGCTAGACGTCAAAATTTGCTGGATGACTTTATAGTTATTCCGGATGATTTTCCGTCGCGCACTAGCTCAGGAGTCGATAAATTCAAAGTGCTGAGCCAGGGAAGGGTCCAGAAGTTTTCTGAAGCCTATCCAGATCAGGCTGGGGTTATTAGTGATATTTTGCAGATACCAGAAAAATTCAGTCTGTCGCTAATTTCTTTGTCTGACCTCCATGTTCCAGCTCACAAATACGCCGAGGTTCAAGTCAAATTAAAAAAAGTCCGCTAATCAATACGATTACCGGACTTTTAAATTTATGAAAATGATAAGTATTTCTGCAATGATTAGTGATTGAAATAATAAATTATAAAGATTCCCAAGAAGACAATGATTCCGCCGATAATAGTCGGAGTGCTGATGCTACTCTTAAACAAAAAGTAGCTAAATAGAGCAATAAATATTGGATATGATATTTCAATAAGTCCGGCTAGAGTGGCGTTTTTAGATATAATTGAAAAACCGATAAAGAGTTCGGCTATAAGCAATGTTATAATTCCTCCAACGATATACCACATAAGTCTTTTAGAGGAGGTAATCTCGATTATATCAGGTTTAAGATTGCCGGTTAAATAAGCAATAATAAGTGTTAGGATAAAGACAAATAGCGAGGTAATGCTTAATAGTGTAAAAACTGATATTTTTTTGTAGATTTCTTCGCTTAAAACATATGACAACCCCCAAAAGATTGATGCGCCTACGGCGAGTAATAGCCACATATAATGCTTGTTTATTTTTGTTTGCGGAGAGGATGAGATTCGAACTCATGATAGGAGAAGACTCCTATAACAGGTTAGCAACCTGCCGCTTTCAGCCACTCAGCCACCTCTCCTTTTGCTGTCGCAAATTAAAAATTAAAGATTAAAAATTAAAAATTTTTTTATTCACTTCCTACTTATCTGTCATCCCCAGCTTGACTGGGGATCCAGGATTTTTAATTTTTCAATCTTTTAATGATCATTTGACCGATATTAATAAAATATCGCCTTAAGCGATAATTTATGGTATAATATAGTTATATAAAATTTAAGCACAATTGTCAATCAAACATATGTCCAAAAAACGTCGAAAAATGGCTGACAAATCAGCCGAATTAAACGCCGAGGTCGTTAGCTGGGAAGTACCGGAATATGAAAAATCTGGCCATGACCGGAGATGGTATATTTTTGCTGTCATTATTGGTATTTTGCTAATCGCTTATGCTATTTGGACCAAAAATTATTTGTTTGTTTTCATTATTGTCCTCTCGGCTTTTATCATTTTTCTCTATGAAACCAATCAGGCCATGATGATTATTGTCGAGGTTAACAAGAAGGGCATTAGTGTTGGGCGCAAATTTTATGAATACGCCCGGCTCAAACATTTTGCTATTGTCTACAAGCCAGAATTAGAGATCAAAAATTTATATCTAGAGTTTAGAGATACGGCTCGTCCGCGAATGACCATCCACCTCAAAGACGTCAATCCAATTGCCCTTAGAAATTTGCTCAGCAAATATTTACAAGAAGACCTGGATAGAACCGACATCCCTTTGTCTGAGGGCCTATCTCGTTTACTAAAATTATAATTATTTTTATTTTACGAAAAAACCCTCCAGTTCACTATTGGAACATATTGGAGGGTCTTTTTTTGTTAAATCTTGTATTGTATTTGTTGGACTTTGGCAGTTTATAATCTTTTGAATTTATATCACTCAAAGGAAACCGGTTGGGTATTCCGGTATTGGATCGACATAGCTGGTTATTGGTTTAACAACCAAGCTAATATAGATATTTTTTATGGGATTCAAAATTTTTTCCACTGCTATTAAAGAACAAATCAAAATACAAGTCGCTATATATATAAGCATTTGTATTGTTTTTGATCTATTAATATTAGCATATTAATATAAAAATGTCAATGGCTTAGGGTTTTTAGCTAATCAAGTTGTTTTTTACTAAATTTAGTGGTATTTTAGGAGTGTATATAAAATAAAAATTATGAAAATTATATTTATTAGACATGGCCAGACTACTGGTGACGTTGAGGATCGTTATGGCGGAGCTTACGATGATAGTTTGTCAGACGAGGGCAAGGGGCAGGCTCAGGCATTGTTAGCCGAATTTCAAGACCATGAAATTGAAGCGGTAATCTCTAGCCCTTTAAAGCGAGCCAGAGAAACGGCTGGGATTTTAGCTGGTGATCTGGATTGCCCAACAATAATTGAAAATGATTTTAGGGAAAGAAATCAGTATGGTGTTTTGTCTGGCTTGATTAAGAGCGAGGTCAAAAAAGAATTTCCAGATTTAGTTGAAAAATTAAAGGATCGACTTAATACTATTGAAGGGGCTGAGTCTTACGAAGATTTCAGCCAACGAATTCAAGATGCTTTTAATGATTTAGTGGTCAATAAAAAATATTCATGCTTGGCGGTAGTGTGGCACGGTGGTCCGATGCGGGTTTTGTTTAGAGAGATTCTTAAAAAAGGGGAATTGAAAGAAATTAATGATTGTTGTTGGGTGGAATTAGAAATCAAAGATGACGAGCCGATAATTATTAATTCTCAGGGTATTACTCTGGCTTAAATAAAATAATTTTATGTTTAATCCTATAAACAACAATTTAATTATCGAGCTCCATGTGCCTGATTTAGAGATGGTTAAAAATTTTTATGCTCAGCTGGGTTTTGTGGTTGCCTTGGATGATAAACCAAACCAGGAAAATACTGGTTATTTGACGATGATTAGAAGTGATGAAGCGGGGAACACAATGCTTAATTTTTATGGTGGTGATGAACGGGTTTACAATCAATCTTTTTTTAAACAATTTCCCAAGGATACCATCAGGGGCTATGCTACTGAAGTAACTATAACTACCAAGGATATTGAGGGGGTTTATAAATTGGCTTCTGAAAATTTAAAAGCTAATATTGTGCGCGAACTCAAAGAACTGGAAGACCATGGTCATAAATGGCGGGATTTTCGGATGGTCGATCCTTTTGGCTTTTATCTGCGCTTTACTGAGCTGATTGATTGGGGGCAGAATTAATTTATTTTATTGGTCAAAATAGATTCCGCTATTCTTCTTTAAATCCAGCCTAATTGGGCTGGATTTTCGTTGTTTTGATTTTAGATAGAATTTATCTCTAATTTGCTATGATGCAGTAGTGGATTAAAAAGATAATAAAATTAATATGAGGAAAAATACAAATTCTTTAATACCAATTGAACGAATAGTCGGTGGGATATTTTTAATCAGAGATAAAAAAGTAATGATTGATCGTGATTTGGCCGAGCTTTATGGTGTGCCAACTCGCGTGCTTAATCAAGCAGTTAAGAGAAATAACGATCGTTTTCCTTCAGATTTTATGTTTCGACTCAAGAAGTCAGAGATGGCCATTTGGAAATCACAGATTGTGATTTCCACCGCCGACAAAAAAGGGCTCAGAAAGAACCCCTTGGTTTTCACCGAGCAAGGGGTGGCCATGCTTTCTAGCGTTTTGAACAGTAGCAGGGCCATACAAGTAAATATTCAAATTATTAGGACGTTTAGTAAATTGAGAGAGATATTGGCGACTAATAAAAAATTATGGAAAAAAATAGAAACCATGGAGAGAAAATACGATCAAGAATTAAAAGAAGTTTTTATGGTTCTTAGAAACCTTTTAGTAGAAAAAAATAGTCCAAAAGAACCGATTGGTTTTAAATGAGTATTAGGTGTGTTTTCCGATTGTTTGACATAAATTAATAAATATGCTATACTGTTTTTATTGAATCGTTCATCTTTAAATCCAAGTATAATGAAAAAAATGTTGAAAAAGGTTGCTATTTTTCTTGCTAAAATCGGCAAGATTCTTTCATTTGTAATATTGGGCATCGGACTTCTGGGATTCGTAGTTGCCTCGGGCTTCTGCGTCTATGAAATAGCCATCAATACTCATCAGGGATTCTTGGCAATGTCTGATAGCAGTCGGAGCTTCCATATGTGGTCGTTAAATATTACAGCCTTTATAATATTAATTGGCGCTGTAATGTATGAGCGGGCCTTCACTTTTCTGGAGAAATCCAGACCGATCTTAGCGAGGGCATAGGGCAGACACTAACATTAAATCTATTGGAAGGCTTAATAACAGCCTTCCTTTTTATTTGACAAAATCTCTAATAAAATTTATAGTTAGCCCTAGATGTTTAATTCGATAATTTCCTGCATATTTTTAATTTTTAATTATTAATTTTACATTCCCCCGAACCCTACTTGGTTCGGGGGTAAGTCCTCATAGTTCAACGGATAGAACGCAAGATTGCGGATCTTGAGATCTAGGTTCGATTCCTAGTGAGGGCACTAAAACAAAAACTCGTCGTTTAAAAACGATGAGTTTTTGTTTTAGTGCCTCTCCAAATGGAGCCAGGCTCCAAGTAATAAAGGAGCCTGGCTCCATTTGACTTTCGCCTCTCAAGTGTTATAATAATCTATTCTTGATAGTTTTTTGAAACCCGATAAATTATAGACATGAAAAAAGACAAAAAGATAATCTTTGGTTGGTCGAAAAAAATAGACGGCAATATGCGTTTATTTATTGATGAAAATAATACGATCGCCCTAAAAAATCGCCAAAAATTTTTGGCCAAACAAGGAATTGAATCGAACAAAACAATTGCTATTGATTTAGTGCATGGCAAGGATATTGGTCGAATTTATCATCAGCAACCCGGTATTGTTCCTGGTTTGGACGGGATTGTCACTGGCGTGCCAGGGATATTCCTGACTATTACAGCGGCTGATTGTCTCCCAATCTTTATTTATGATCCAGTCAAAAGAGTGGTTGGTTTGGCTCATATGGGCTGGAGGGGAGCTATTGCCGGAGTTGTTCCGGAAATCTTTCGAGTGCTAACCGGTGATTATGGTTGTAATCCAGCTGATATTAAAATTAGTATGGGGCCACATATTTGCGTCCAGTGTTATGAATTTTCCGACGAAGATGCTGGCCCTTTCCATTATATTGATGATCAGCGGCATGGTTCTTGTTGTGTTGTCAGACATGGTAAGTTTTGGTTGGATCTGCAAAATTTGCTAATAGTCAATTGGTGTATCGTGGTATTTTGCCCGAGAATATTACCCTCAGTGATGAGTGTACCAGTTGTCAGCCAGATGACTATTTCTCATTTCGTCGGGATAAACCCAGGAAAGTCCAGGCCATTCTGGCCTACATCGGCATCAAAGAATAAAGCTCTAAAAGCGGTCAAAAACCGCTTTTTTAATACCATTGACACAATTATAATAAAATGTTATAATTTTTGATTATAATTTATAGTAGATTTTTAACAACTTAATAAATATAACACATGAAAAATCGAATTTTTTTGTTTTTTTTAGTTTTGGGAGTGATAGGCATGATCCTGATCGTATCCTCGCCAAAAAAATCTATGCCGGCTGAAAGCTATATTACTGACGTAATTCCAGGTAGCGGTCGGACAGTAACCGTCTATATCGATTTTGCCAGAGTCCAAGCCCAGATGGCCGAGCTCAATAATGGCAATACAGATGTTTATTTGCTAACCGATGGGTTTGGCAAAGATTCTCGGTATCAAAAATTGGACGTTGGCATTTTCACAGTTTTTTTGGGTGAGCGCTTTTGTCTTTCCAGTGGCCCAAAAACCAAAAAACGTCTAATGCTCAATGAGCGAGGGTCAGAGACGGAAACTTTTAATCTCAACGGCTATTTAATAGAAGTTGAGCCACAGACTATGTCAATTGTGTCGAACAACAAAAAAAATAAGAAATGAAAAAAAGTTATGTAATTATTCTGATCCTGCTTATCGTTATCGGCATCGTAGCTCATAAGACCTACGAAAAGTATATAGTGCCAGGCAAAGGTTATATTACCAGTGTGATGAAATTACCTCCTGATGGGAAAACCCTGGTGGTTTTTCTGGATTTAAAAAAGTTGAAATCAGCAGCTGCCGAGATTAACAACGGTGACAGTACTGTTTTTCTGATGACCAGCAAAAGAGCTACTTCCCCGGAATGCATAGAATCCGGTCAGATCTACATTGAGACCGGTGAAGAATTTTGTTTCATTACCAGGGGTATACCAGAGAAAGGCATAAGGCTTTCCTCTAAGGACTATCGTTACCTGGCTGGTGACAATTTATTGGTCAAATTCCGAGGCAATTCGGTTGGCCAAATATTGCCAAACAGCGTCAGATAGAGTCTTATAAACTCCTTTTTTATCCTCAGGCTCAAAAGTAGCCGGATATTAAAAGGAGTTTTTTTATTTTTAGTCACGTTGACAGCCGGTGCTTAATCTTATAACATTTAGATGATAATATTTAATTTCACAGCGGAGGGGTGCCCCCACTTCGTCCTACTTCGCCCTTGCGGGCTTCGCAGGACTACGAGGGGCAGGCAGAGCGGTTTTTAAATAATAAACTATAAATATAAAATAATTTAATTTCAAAGCGGAGGGGTGCCAGAGCGGTTTAATAGGATAGTCTTGCCACCGCCTTCGGCGGGGTCCCGCCTTCACATAATGTAATATCGGTGGCGGGAAAAACTGTCAGTGTGTATGTGGTATACTTATATATTAAAAAGTAAAAACTTTAATAAATATTATATAGGTCATTGTGAGGATTTTGACAAAAGATTAAGCCAGCATAATAATGGAAAAACAAAATCTATTAAGGCCTATATTCCTTATGAGTTAATATATTATGAAAATTTTGATTTTAAGAAGGATGCCTATAGAAGAGAAATGCAAATAAAAAAATATAAAGGAGGTGAGGCATTTAAAAAATTACTAAAATTAATTTAATAATACAGCGGAGGGGTGCCAGAGCGGTTTAATGGAACAGTCTTGAAAACTGTCATCGATGAAAGTCGATCGCGAGTTCGAATCTCGCCCCCTCCGCTGT
>CAZMYU010000004.1:64234-95998 GCA_964570655.1 uncultured Gammaproteobacteria bacterium
AAAACTGTCATCGATGAAAGTCGATCGCGAGTTCGAATCTCGCCCCCTCCGCTGTCTGATTAAATTAAAAAACAGTCTTGCCACCGCCTTCGGCGGGGTCCCGCCTTCCAATAATGTAATATCGGTGGCGGGAAAAACTGTCATCGATGAAAGTCGATCGCGAGTTCGAATCTCGCCCCCTCCGCGCTAATATTAATTATGTTTGAGTTCCGGGCTCGTCTTCGCGAGCCCGCCCGCGCGCTCCGTAGGAGACGTCGCGGGGAATCTCGCCCCCTCCGCTGTCTGATTAAATTAAAAAACAGTCTTGCCACCGCCTTCGGCGGGGTCCCGCCTTCCAATAATGTAATATCGGTGGCGGGAAAAACTGTCATCGATGAAAGTCGATCGCGAGTTCGAATCTCGCCCCCTCCGCTTTGAAATTTAATGAAAGTCGATCGCGTGAGCTGTGCCCCGTGAGTCCCGAGCTTGGGCGAGGGACTTTTACGGGGAATCCTTGCCCTACCGTAGCCCTGAGCTTGTCGAAGGACGAAGGAGGGTCGCCCCCTCCGCTGTGAAATTAAATAAACAAGACTATCGGCGTTAGCCGTTTTTTTTGTGCTTTTTAGCTGGTTATGATTATTTGATTTTTAGCTAATTTTGGAGTAATCTAGGGGGTATAGTTATATAATTTTAAGTTTTAAATAGTATTTGAGTATGGTCAAAATTTTCCCTTTAATTTTATTGTTTGTCGGCGAAAGTTTGGCAATTTATGCTGAGGTCATTGCCGCTCGTAATATTTCTAATTTTTCTAATACTTTTTGGCGAGCAGCTATTTTGGTGACTGTCGGTGGTTTGCTTTTAGTTCTTGGTTACATGCTCGGTATCAAGCAATGGCAAAACATTTGGATAGTGGGCGTTGTTTCTATCACTTCTATAGTTATCATGGAGCCAATTATTACTTATGGGGTTTTTCAAGAAATTCCAACTCGCGGGGTGCTTATTGGGTTTATCTTGGGAATTTTAGGGCTATTGTCAGTAGTATTTATTAAATAATTTATTGATTTTTTAAATAGTTCTTATGACTGATTTGATTAAACAGAAAATATTGGAATATTATCGCCCTAGGCGAGTGGCTTTCTCCAGCCGGCATCCTCGGTTTTTAAAACCCACGATTTTTGTCAGAAGAAAAATTAGAGGAGCCAAAAATTTGGTAACCATTGGTCGACGCTTAAAACCCGGTCCTGCTCTGCCTAGTGTTTTGGCCAGGCACTCGTCTTTGCTTTATCGTCGGCTGGGTGATACTGATCAAAAATTACAAGTCAACAAAATTCACAATCTACAATTGGCTATTTCTAAAATTAATGGCTTGGTTATTCCACCCGGCAAAATATTTTCTCTGTGGCATCAATTGGGGCTAGCTGATAAAAAGAGCGGCTATCTAGACGGGTTAATCTTGTCTGGTGGCGAGCCTAAGGTTGGCGTGGGTGGCGGGCTTTGTCAGCTATCAAATTTTTTGTTTTGGATTTTTTTGCATACCGATATTGAAGTGATTGAGAGGTATCATCATTCGGTTGATGCTTTCCCGGACTCGGGTCGAACTTTGCCTTTTGGGAGCGGAGCTACTATTTTTCACAATTTTGTTGATTTGCAAATCAAAAATATTTCCCAGCATCCCCTCCAAATCAAGTTATGGCTAACTGACAAATGTTTGAAGGGCCAGGTTTTGTCCGATAGTCCAGCGGTCAAAAAATTTCATCTGCAAGAAAAAAATCATTTTTTTGTTTATAGTCAGGGCCAGTATTTCCGTTACAATGAAATTCATCGAATTACTTATATCGGGGGGAAGAAAGTTAGGGAAGAGGAAATAGTCAAAAATTTCGCTCCAGTCAAATATAAGGTGACTAAAGAATATTTGCGGGAAAATGGTTATGAAATTATTAAAATTTAATAAACCTGGATCCTGGCCTTCGCCAGGATGACAATTAAACCAGTAACCCAAGGCACCTGTCATCCTGGCGAAGGCCAGGATCCAGGCGAAATTATATGAAATTAAATCAAAATATTCTTAAAAAAATTGCTATTGAGGCTCGCGCCTATTTTAGAGGTGCCAGTGGTTGTCACGATTTTAGTCATGTGGAGCGAGTTTATAAATTGGCCATGAATATTGGTCGTCAGGAGAAGGCCGATCTACTTATTTTGGGGGCGGCTTGTTGGCTACATGATATTGGTCGCAAAAAAGAAATGGATAGCCGAGGGCGAATTGATCATGCTATCTATGGTGAAGAAATGGCTCGGAAAATTTTAAAAAAATATAAAATCGATCAGGATATTATTAATAGCATTTCTCACTGCATAATTTCTCATCGTTATCGCAACGATCATATTCCTAAAACTATTGAAGCTCGGGTTTTGTCTGATTCGGACAAATTGGATTCCATTGGAGCTGTCGGGGTCGGTCGGACTTTTTTGTTTGCTGGTTATATTAGACATGCCATGTATGGGCCCAAAGATTTTAACTTGCGGTCTAATAAGCAGGATTTTTGCTATAGTCAGGATGATACCGGGGTGCGGGAATACGAATTCAAATTAAAAAACGTTAAGGATAAAATAATTACTAAAACCGCCAAAAAAATTGCCAAATCTCGTCATGATTATATGGTCCAATATTTCCGCAGATTCAAAGACGAGATTGATGGAAAAAAATAATTTTTATGATATATAACGATAGTGTTTACGGAGCAATAGAAATAAATGAGCCGCTTATTTTAGAGTTAATGACTAGCCCGTCTTTGGTGCGACTTCAGGGCGTTGACCAGGCTGGTTATTTTGAACCTTATTTTCCAGCGCCAGATCATGATCGTTTTCGTCATTCAGTCGGCGTGTATTTGCTTCTTGGAAAATATGGTGCTAGTTTGGCCGAACAAGTTTCGGGACTAATTCATGACGTTTCGCATGCGGTGTTTTCTCATTGCTTAGATTATGTTTCGCCCCTGAGTTCTGGTCACAAACAGGATTATCAAGATCAGATATTTGACGATTTTGTGAGGGCTTCCGAAATACCAGCGATATTAAAAAAATACAATTTAGATTTGGAATATATTTTGGATGATCGCAATTTTTTGTTAAAAGAAACCAATTTGCCAGATCTTTGTGCTGATCGCTTGGATTATTCTCTTAGAGATGGTATTGCTTTTGGGGCTTTTGATAAAAAGAGGGCTCAGCGGGTTTTAGATAATTTGATTGTTGAAAATAATCAGTGGATTTTTAGAGATCGCGCTTCGGCTCAGGATTACGGCGAGTTGTTTAGTCATTTGAATAATATTTATTGGTCCGGCCCAGAATCAGCACTGATGTTTATTAGTGTTGGTGCTTATTTGCTTTATGCTTTGGAGAAGAAATATCTGACATTCCAAGATCTTCATTTGACTGACCAAGAGGTTTTAGATAAAGTTGCCGTTTATCATGCTAGCGACAAACAATTAAAATTATTTTTTGATCGGATGGACAATAAGATCTCTTATAAACTTGATGAGCATGATTATGATTATCGAGTGGTTTGTAAATCTCGGGTCGTTGACCCCTTATTTAAAGATGGGGAAGAGCTGAAGAGATTATCGGCAGTTTATCCTCAGTGGCTTCAAGTTTTAGAGAGCGAGTCCAAGCCAAAGATTTATTATCTCAAATTTCTTGAGAATTAATTTCATTTTATAATTTTAGAGATTTTTGCTAGAATTGATTTATAAGAAGGCGCCCATATGAGATATTTGCTATTTTTAATTATCATTATTCCAGCTTCATTTTTGGCTGGATGCTCTAAAAATCTTAGCCCTACTACTAACGAGGACTCTTGGCCTACTCCTCAAATTGAAGTTACTAGCACCGAGCCTTTAATTGGTGGACAAAAGGATGAGCATGGGTGTTTGGGGCCGGCTGGTTATTCTTGGTGTCCGAGCAAAAATAAATGCTTGCGCACTTGGGAGGAGGCTTGCACCTTGGATCAAGCGGTTTACAATTATTTGAGAGATCATGTTTCTGAATTATCACCGACCAAGGAAGTACTGGGCGGGAAGTTTTATTTAACCGATCTGAAAATGATGAGTTCTAGTACGGCAATAGTCAGTTATGAAGATGGACATATTGCCCTGAAGGCTAATGTTGTTTTTAGTGGTGATAAAGATTTAAATATCAAAATTAATAAGTTTGAGGTTGTTAAATAAATAAACCTGGATCCTGGCCTTCGCCAGGATGACAATTTTAACAGACAAACATCGCATCTGTCATCCTGGCGAAGGCCAGGATCCAGTCTCTGCCATTTATGGCTCATAATAATTTAGAAATTGAAATCCAAGTAAATATTGAGAGAGCCGACCAGCTTTTAGGTTTTTTAAATAGGAAAGCGGAGTTTAGAGGTGAGGTGCATCAAGTCGATGAATATTTTTCACCAATTGGTGAAAGAGATTTTTTGGCTCGTCGGCCAGTCGCCGAGTGGTTAAGAATTAGAAGCATCGGTGATAAGCACTCGCTTAATTATAAGAATCATCATTATGAAGCCGATGGTCGCTCTTATCAACGGGATGAATATGAAACTCCAATTGTTGATGTCCAGCAAATAAAAAATATTTTATTGGCTTTAAATTTCAAGACAGCAGTCGTCGTGGATAAGATTAGAAAAATTTGGGTGTATCAGAATTGGGAGTTTGCCGTTGACTCCGTGGTCGGGCTAGGCAATTTTGTGGAAATCGAGTATATTGGTCAAGAAGAGGTAGATGCTAAACAGGTTTGCGATGAAATGATGGTTTTTTTGAAAACCATGGATTGCGGAGAAATAAAACGTAATTTTCAAGGTTATCCATTTTTATTATTATTTCCCAAGGAAGCTAAGTACGAAATTTAAATATATGACCGAGCGACAAAAAATCAAAGGCTTTATTCCCGTGCTAGCCGCAGTGATTGGTAATTTTTTTATTACCATTATCAAGTTTGGCGCTTTTTTGTTGTCTGGTTCGGTGGTCATGTTCTCGGAAGCGGTTCATAGTGTGGCCGATACTTCTAATCAATTTCTACTCATGATTGGGATTCGGCGTTCCACCAAAAAACCAGATCAAGATTTTATCTATGGTTATGGACACGAGCGATTTTTTTGGGCGCTAATTTCGGCTTGCGGTATTTTCTTTTTGGGAGCTGGTGTAGTTATTTATCGCGGTATCGATTCTTTGTCGCATCATCGGCCACTTTTTCATGGGCCGGTTATTTATTGGGTGCTAGGAATTTCTTTCATAGTGGAGAGTATTACTTTCGCCTTGGCTATCAAAGAGATTCGTCGACATCGTGGTAATTGGAATTTTCGTGATATTATCAAAAATGGTGATCCTTCGACGCTGGCCGTTTTATATGAAGATGGCTTGGCGATCTTTAGTATTATCATCGCTTTCGCTAGTATCTTGCTAGCCAATTTGACTGGTCAATATTTTTGGGACTCAGTTGGCTCTATTGTGATCGGTATCTTATTAGCCATTGTTGCCATTATTCTTATTGCCAAAAATCGGGAATTTCTGATTGGCAAATCTATTCCACCAGATTTGCAAGACAAAATTGTCCGCCTCTTAGAATCGGAGCCAGCCATTGAACGGGTGATTGATTTTAAATCAACTACTTTAGATATTGGTATTTATCGGATCAAATGCGAGATTGAGTTTAATGGTTTTGTTCTCTTGAAAGAAATTTATCAAAAACAAACCTTGCGTCAGGAATATGAAGAAATCAAGGATGATTTTGAGGAGTTTAAAAAGTTTTGCGTCGATTATGCCGATCGAGTGCCTAGACTAGTAGGGCGCAAAATTGATGAGATTGAGACCAAAATTCGCACTGAAAACCAGGGAATTAAGTATATTGATATTGAAATCAATTAACTCTTGACTTTTATTGTTTTTTGTGATAATATCTAAATAGTTTTTTAAAAATTCTTTTCGAAATTTTTTTAAATTAATTGATAATGGTGGATAACTCTAACGAAATTCAGTGGCAGGAAATGTTTAATCTTTCCCGCCAAATTAAGGCAATTTTATCTGGGAAAACGAGGTCTTATTGGTTTTCTGGGCAACAGCTTTTGGAAAAGTTGGAATATGCTCATTTGAACAAAAATCGCCCATTACAGACTTTTGCCAACGGCCATGAATACACCGAGGTTCTCGAACCCGGGCAGATTTCTCAATGGCCCGATGCTATTAAAATCGGTGATTTTAATTCCGGTACTGTTGTTCTGGGTGAGAGACTGGCGCATATTCAGATCGTTTAATTCCTGGCTAACCTTTAGCTAAAGCCAAACCGTAGATCACTCGCGGATTGGCTTTTTTTATTTCTCTAGCCACTTCGTTGAAAGTAGTACCAGTGGTAGTGACATCATCAATAATAATAATTTTTTTATTTTTCAAATTCTGGCCAGTCCACTTATACACTCCGTGTAAATTTTGACGTCTTTCTTCTTCGGTCAAATCGGCTTGAGGTTCTCGATGTTTAATTCTAATTAAATCAGTGGATATCTGCCAGCCAAAATACTCTCCCAAAATTTTGGCCAAAACTTCCGATTGATTAAAGCCACGACTGCGAAAACGTTTTTTACTAAGAGGCACCGGGATAATAATCGTTTGACCACTGGGAAATAATCCTTGGGGATAAAATACTTGAGCGTCTTCTAAAAAGATGGTTAGAAATTTGATCATAATTTTTCCGAGCTCTTGGCCCACCTCAGAAGCTCCGGTATATTTGAAAGCCTTGATTAGCTCTTTGATTTCCGAGTGACCATATTCGGTGGCGCTAATAATCCCCATTAGTTTTGACTCCCGACAATCTCGACAATATTTGCCTAGAGCTGTGGGGCGTTTACATTTGGGGCACTCTTGATAAGTATTAATTTTAATTTCGCTTAAACACTGCGGACACAAATAACTGTTGATATCTTTTTTGTAACACAAAAGACATTCTTTGGGCCAGAGAATGTCTTTAATTTTGTTCCCAATCATAATCTTGATGAATAGGGAGGGGGATATTCGATTATTTTAATTTTACCTGATAAATCTTACCGCTGGTTTCATCTGTAAAATATAATTTTGAACCATCGGGTTGCACCACTAGGTTAGAGACATTATAAGAACCATTAGGCACAGCGATTAATTCTTTTTGGCCAGTATTAATATTGATCTTATATAAATTGTCTTTAGTCTTTTTGGCCAAGTCTGGAAAAAGTCCGGAGCCGACTTCTAAATTTTCGGGCACAGCACAAAATATTTCGGTGGCGCTATAAAACGAACATTTAGAAGCCCAAGTGTTAATCTCCAGTGAACGGCGAGCACTACCAATATCATTACCTTGAGCATTAACCGCCCACAGGAGTGGCTTCATGTCGGAGTTGGCATTATAAGCACTGTAGAGTAATTCCGAACCATCTTTGGACCACTGCGAAGTAATGCCTCGGCCCTCGACTATAGTGGATTTAAAATTTTCACCATTTTGGCCAATAAAGAATAATTCTTGTCGATTAAAATCAACGCCGGTTGTGTACATAGCCACGGTTTGGTTATTGGGAGACCAGGAAGAAATGACGCGGTCGGCGTTGTCGCCAATTTCTTCAATAGCTCTAGCTTTAGAGCCATCAGCGGAGGAGATAATTAGCCAGCGATTATCTGGATCTAGTCCAATGCTTTTGGCCACGATTTCATTAGACGATGGGGAAAAATTGAAATCTTCCCAATGCTTAGGCAGAGTTACTTGTTTTTTGGTATTAAAATCATAAACAATTTTGGAACCATCGGGATACTCTAAAACTGCTTTTTGACCATTGGGAGCCCAGTCGATATTTTTGACGTCATGAAAAACCTTGTCGCTGAGGGGGATAATATCGCCATTGTTAGCGACTTTGTAAAATAGACCATCTTTTTGGTTATAGTATTGAAGTTGGCCGCTGGGATTCATGGTAGCCCCTAGAGTCGGGTCATTAGACAAACCACTAACCTGGGTGAGGCCTCCTCGAGCGATAGCACTGGCAATATCAGCCCCAGTATTAGGGTCAATTGGGCTAGTTTGGTTATTACGACTGATAGTGTCGGCCGGGCTGAGGTTGTCAGGATTGGTACTGCTAGCCACATTGGCGCCTCCTTCGCCGGAGAGTGGCAAGCCGCCAGTTCCAGTGTCTGAGGTGCTGGGAATCTCTACTACAACCGTTCCACTAAAAAATAAACGCCAGAGAAAATACCCGGCGATCCCCACAACAGCTAAGAACAAGAGGATAAAAACTATCTTTTTGTATTTGTTGAAAAAATCGAGAAAATTCATTTGTTTGCTTTTTAATTTTGTGTTATAATAATATTAAATATTGCTAGTCAACTGATTATATTATATAATAGTTATGTAATAGAGTCAAAATTTTAGAATCAGTTTATAAAGTGTTATCCTATGGGTTTATTCTCGGGCGGTAGCCGTTATTTAGGCATTGATATTGGTGACTCCTCCATAAAAATGGTGGAGCTTCAGCGTCGGGCTGGACGGATGGTTTTGGCTAATTATGCTCTGGGTGACGATTTGTCCAAACGGAAATTCACTACCGTTGAAGATGTTCCTTATTTGGCCAGCGTGATTAAAAAAATTAAAAAAGATTCTGGTATCAATAGTGTCCAAGCCAGTGTTTCACTTCCTAGCTTTTCGGTTTTTTCGGCAGTCATTAGTCTCAGTAATATTAATCGTAAAGATTTGGCTCAAAGAGTAAACGAAGAAGCGCACAAGGTTATACCACTGCCAATTGATGATATGGTTTTGGATTGGAAGATCATTCCTTCCACTAATAAGAATGACAAGGATCTCAGAATTTTTTTAACCGGAAGTCCAAAGAAATTAATTAAAAAATATTTAAATATTTTTAAAGCGGCTGATATCGAATTAGTAGATTTAGAAACCGAAACTTTTTCCCAAATTAGAGCCCTCATTGGCAATGATCAATCAACGGTCATGATGTTGGATCTAGGAGCCAATAGTACCGACGTTTGTATTGTTAAAGGTAGCGTGCCTTATTTGAATCGCAGTTTGAATATCTCGGGATTAACTATTGACGAGACTATGGCCAAACGTTTGGGTGTTGATAACGCTCGAGCTGAAGAGCTCAAATTGGACATGGGACTGGCCTCACTTAGTGAGGGTGGCGTTACTGATGTTCCTAGCGTGATCACTTCAGCGATCGAACCAATTCTGAGCGAGGTCCGTTACATGATGGAACTTTTCAAAAATAGTAATAATGAACCAATTGAAAAAATTATCTTGTCTGGCGGCGGAGCTCTGCTGATTAGTTTATCCAATTATTTAGAAAGCGTTTTTAATATCAAAGTGGTAGTTGGCAATCCTTGGCGCCGAGTCGCTTATCCTCGGGCCCTCAAGCCAATCTTGACCGAACTCGGTCCCAGGCTCACTGTGGCCATTGGTCTAGCGCTTCGTAATATCGACGTGGAATAATTTTTACAATAATGTCTGAGCAATCTAATAGCAAAAATAATCTGGAGATGCCTGAGGAATTGAAAAATCCTTCTATTTTGGATGTGGATTTGATCAAAGACGAAGTGGCCGTCAAATTTCAGTGGCGCAAACATCTTTTAATCATGTTGATTTTTGTTGTTTTGGCTGGGTCCTTGGTGGCTGAGGCTTATTTTTTATTGTTGGGTTGGGAACAACAAGAAGTAACTAGAAAAAGTGAGAATTTTGCTTTAGAAGTTCAAAAGATCGACAAAAAAATATCTAATTTAAAAACTCAATTAGCTCCCGCTTTGGCCCTAAAATCCAAGGTCGATGTGATCAATCCAATTTTGACCAAACATGTTTATTGGACCAATTTTTTTGGCTTTTTAGAGAAAAATACTTTGGTTAATGTCTATTATAATGGTTTTACTGGGACTACCGACGGCAATTATGTGCTCAAAGCTATGGTTAATGATTTCCGGGCGGTCAGTTATCAGCTCAAGACTATTTTAAAAGATCCCACCATCAAAAGCGCTACCATCGCTAATGAACAAATTGATAATCAAAAAAATGGGCAAGTTAATGTTTATTTTGACTTGAGTATTGGGGTTAAGCCCGATTTGTTTAATCAATAATTTTGTATGGAAATTTCCAATAAAAATACTAATGGTTCTGCTGACCCGATTAAGCCCGGCAATGGTTTGCATGCCGAGATCAATCCCAAGGCCGCCAAGAGACTCGAAGAGATGAATAGTCAGCAGCTTAAGAAGAAAAACGAGCTTAATCGTTTTTTGAATAATTATTTTGGTTGGTTTACGGTCATCTTAGTAATCGCTATTTTAGTTGGTTCCTATTATTTATTACTTCGCCCCAAATATGATTTAATTTTGGAAACTATTAATACTTCTCTTAACGAAAAAAAACAATTATTGCCTAAATATCGGGATTTTGGTAATTATCAAGCTTTGCTAAAAGTTTATAATGAGCTTAGTAACGAAAATATTCAGAAAATTAATGATTTGATACCGGCTGAGTATATAAAGGAAGATTTGTTTATTGAGCTGGTCTATATAGTTTCTAAACGGGGAATGGTCGTTGAATCTTTGGATATTACCAAGGTGGGGGCAGCAGAGACAGCCGCCGCTGCTTCGGCTGCGGCCACACCGGCTACTCCAGCCGGCAATACTCGCACCAGGAGCGCTAGTCAACCCACGGCTGCTTCAACGATTGAAATAGCCCCAGGAGTGGGGACCATGACGGCGCGAATGTCAGTGAGTAAGGTCGACTATGAAAAGCTCAAGATTTTGTTGGTGACTCTAGAAGATAGTTTGCGTTTGTTTGATATTAAGAAATTGACCTTTGATCCTGAGAAAAAGACCGTCGATTTAGAGCTTGCTACTTATTATTTTAAAAAATAATTTTATATATGATGCATAAGATTTTGAAATTTTTAGCTTTTTTCTTCGCGGCGATAGTGGTGCTGATCACTATGCTAGTTTTTTCTAACCAACAAAATCTTTTTAATTATTTAAATGCTATTAATAGTATTGACCCCCAGTCGAGCAATTGGCTCAATAATTTACGCACCGAACTCAATAAAGAGACTGGGACCGGGGCAGCCAGTTTTGATATTTTAAACAACCCAAAATTTAAAAGATTAACCAAAAATACTGTGGATTTGACCGGTCTAAATTTGACTTTGCCAATGTCGACTTCCACGGCTACCTCTACAGCAACCTCGACTGATGATGTCAATTTTAAAGTAGGCAATAAATCGCCATTTAAAGTTTTTAAATCGCCGACTACGGTGACTGCTCCTAAGCAATAATTTTTATGTATAAACCAGAAGAATTTTTATATTTGTTGGTTGAGGAGAATATTATTGATGCGCTTAAGTCTTTGGAGATCAAAGATTTTTTAAATAAAAATCCAAAAATATCTTTGGATGATTTTTTGATTAAAAACAAGATTTTGGACGCTGAACGAATTACTCAAATCAAGGCCAAGCTTTATCATTTGCCTTACAAAACTTTGGATTCTGAAACTATTTCCGATGAAGCCGTCAATTTTTTGTCTAAAGAGCTAGCCAAAAATTATCATATCGTGTGTTTCAATAAGGATAAGAATAAAGTAGATATTGGGCTAGTCGATTTCGATCTGCGGGCCATTGAGGCCGTCAATTTTTTGGCCCAAAGCGAACATTTGCAAGCCGAGTTTTATTTGGTTTCTGATGCTAGTTTTAATGAAGCTTTGAAAAAATATGACAAGCTTGAAGAAGAAATTTCGACAGCTTTAGAGGTCAAGGCTAAGGCGGAGGGTGAGGATTTATTGGAGATTCAAGATGAGGGGGGCGATATGCTCAATGAAGTTGATGTTAATAGCGCTCCAATTGCCAAAATCGTGTCGGTAATTATTAGACATGCTGTGGAAGCGCGCGCTTCTGATATCCACATCGAACCTTATGCTAATGAGAGTCGAATCCGTTATAGAATTGATGGTATCTTGCATACTTCTTTGGTTTTGCCGAAATCAGTTCATAATTCAGTCGTCGCGAGAATCAAGGTGCTTTCTAAATTGAAGTTAGACGAAACGCGTATTCCGCAAGATGGTCATATTCGATTAATCATTGATAATCGAGAAATTGATTTTCGTATTTCCACCTTACCACTCGGCGGTACTAATAATGAAAAAGTGGTGATGCGTATTTTGGATCAATCCAAGTCGATGACAACTCTAGAACAAATGGGTTTCAATTCCTATTGTTTTGATATTATTAATGAGAGTATCAAAAAAACATCTGGTATTATTTTGATTACTGGGCCGACTGGTTCCGGTAAATCTACTACTTTGTATGGAGTTTTGGATATTTTAAATAAAGAGGGAATTAATATTTCGACTCTCGAAGATCCAGTGGAACGTCAAATCAAGGGAGTCAATCAATCGCAGATTCGTCCCGAGCTTGGCTTTACTTTTGCTACTGGGCTTAGAGCTTTTTTACGGCAAGACCCTAATATTATTATGGTTGGAGAAATTCGTGACCAAGAAACAGCTGAGCTGGCCATTCAGGCCGGTCTCACTGGTCATTTGGTTTTGTCTACCTTGCATACTAATGATGCTATTGGGGCTATTTCTCGTTTGATTGATATGAAAGCTGAAACCTTTTTGTTGGCCTCAACTCTTAGAACGGTTATCGCTCAAAGACTAGCTCGGCGACTATGTAATGAATGCAAAAAAGTAGTAACCATGCCTCCCAAAGTCATTGAAGACATGATCCAGACTCTTCAGGGGGTGCCTTTGGATTTTTTCAAAAAAGAGTTGCCTGGTTTTAATAGTTTTGAGGATGTGCGAACCGCTAAATTTTATGATGCGGTGGGCTGTTCACGTTGTTCTAATACTGGTTATCGAGATCGAGTCGCTGTGGCCGAGGCGGTAGTTATCAATGATGCTCTGAAGTCTCTTATTATTACTGAAGGCACCCGCATCAATGCCGAGGTAGTTCAGAAGAATCAAATGTTTATCTCCATGCGCCAAGACGGTATTATGAAAATTTTGAAAGGCATGACTAATTTAAACGAAGTTTTACGCGTTATCGAAATTGGTGATATTTAATTTATGGCTATTTTTAAGTATAAAACAATTAACGCTGATCAGAAGATAGTCTACGGTCGGATTATTGCTTTTAATAATCAGGACGCTGAGGCTCGACTAATGTCCAAGGGTTTGGAGGTTTTAAAGTTGTCAGACATTACTAATGATTTACTAATCAAATTAGAATTTTTAGTCCAAAGGGTCAAAAATAAAGATCTGGTGGTTTTCTCGCGAGAGTTTTCTTTGCTGATATCTTCTAATGTTAGTGTCGTGGAATCTCTTTTGACTATTCAGGAACAAACTGAAAATATCAAATTTAAAAATATTGTTTCCGGAATTGCTTTTGATGTTGATAGTGGGGCGCTCTTGTCTGATTCCATGCATAAACATGGTCCCAAAGTTTTTTCTGACTTTTATATCAATATCGTCGCGGCTGGTGAAACCTCCGGAAAATTAGACGAAGTTTTGTCGTACTTAGCTGATGAAGTGGAAAAGGATTATGATTTGTCGGGCAAATTTAAAACAGCCATGATTTATCCGACCATCGTTTTTTTTGGAATGGTCGGCGTGGCGATCGTTATGATGTTTTTTGTTATGCCTCAGTTGATTGGGATTATGCAAGAAACCGGGGCCGCCTTGCCACTGGCGACTCGGGTGGTGATTGCGGTTATTAATTTTTGTAAATCTTATGCCTTGTGGATTGCTCTAGCAGTAGTGGCTATTATCGTGGGCATCAAAATGGCTTCCAAGACCGAGATCGGCCGCAAGGAAATAGATATCTTCAAAGTCAAGGCTCCAGCTATTGGCAGTATTTTCCGGTTAATTTATTTGATTCGTTTTTGCCGATCCTTTAGTACTCTGATTAAAGGTGGAGTCACTATGGTGCGGAGTTTAGAGATTTCTCAGAAGGTTGTTGATAACTGGGTATTCCAGGATATAATTGGCAGGACCATCGAAAGAGTCAATGAGGGTGGTTCTATCTCGGCTATTTTTACCGACAGTCCTTATGTTCCCAAAATGGTTCCGCAAATGATGATGATCGGGGAAAAAACTGGTCATATTGACTCGGTTTTAGAGAAAATATCCAATTTTTATGGCCGGGAGCTGGGCGCCAAGCTCGACAATATGAGCGCGATTATTGAGCCGGTGATTATGGTGGTAATGGGTATTGGCGTCGGAGTAATGGTGGCGGCTATTATTATGCCGATGTATAGTCTTGCTGGTAGTTTTTAAAAATGCTATAATATTATTAATAATAATTAAATTTAATATCTTTATTATTTTGTAATAGATGTTAAAAATCCAGTGATTGCTTTTTTGAATTCTAGGATTAAGAAAGTAATCGGCGGATAGGAAGGGAGGTGAAATATGAAACAAAGAAAAGCGGGCTTTACTTTAATCGAATTACTAGTCGTTATCGCCATCATCGGCTTATTGGCCACCTTGTCGGTTTTGGCATTAAATAACGCCCGGGCAAAATCACGTGACGCCAAGCGCGTGGCGGATGTTAAGCAAATCATGACGGCTTTAGAGCTGTATTTTAATGATAAACAGTCCTATCCACCGGCAACTATGGTTTTACCAACCAGCACTTTGGGTATTTATTCTACTACTAGTAGTAATACTTCTACTTACATGCAGGTTATTCCAGCGCCTCCAACACCTCCAACTACTATGAACCAGTATTCATATTCGGTGAATGCGGCTGGTGATAGTTATACGATTATGTATTATTTAGAAGGTGCAGTCGGTAGCATTACGGCCGGTATGCATACTGCTAATAATGCGGCTATTTATTAATACTTAGCTTGAAAATATAAGACGAAAGCACCTGGTAAAATAGGTGCTTTTGTTTTATAATAAAAGTATGCTAAGTGCCATAATTAGTCGATTTTTGCAGTCCGATAAATGGGCGGCGATAAATGAAAATATGGGCCTCACAGTCGTAGAGACGGCTGGGTCTTTTTTTATAAAGAAAAAAATATTTGGACCATATTATTATTTGTATTCTCCGCGATCACCGGAAGAGTTTGATCCCGGTTTGTATGCTGATGTCCGGGAGGCGGGTCTAATTTTTTTGCGTATTGAACCTCTGCATTTAATTGCCGAGAATCGAAGTCTGGTAAAAACCATAAATTTACAACCAGCCAAAACCTTGGTACTCGATTTAAACAAAGATTTGGAAGATTTGAAAAATCAATTTCATTCCAAGACTCGTTATAATATTCGTTTGGCTGAAAAAAAGGGAATCAAGGTAGCGGTAGCTGGTCCGGAGCAAGAGGAAATTTTTATTGAGCTTATGAAGCAAACGGCTGAGCGGGATGCTTTTCGGGCTCATCCGGCTACTTATTATCGGGGACTTATTAATAGTGATTCGGATTTTATTAAGTTGGTTATTGCTTGGCAGGGCGAGCTGCCAGTGGCGGCGGGAATTTTTGCTTTTTATGACGAGACTGTCACCTATTTACATGGTGCTTCCAATTATAAATTTCGTCAGCTGATGGCTCCTTATCTGCTACATTATCGAATGATTAATTTGGCCAAAAGTCAGGGTTATAAATATTACGATTTTTTTGGTATTGATGCCAAGAAGTGGCCAGGAGTCACGCGTTTTAAAACTGGCTTCGGCGGAATAGAGGTAGATTTTCCCGGCACTTATGATTATATTTTGAATAAACCGATGTATTTTGTTTATAAGGTGTTAAGAAAGATTAGAAGGTTGAAAAATTAAAAAACCTGGATCCTGGCCTTCGCCAGGATGACAGATGTAAGGGTTGTTTATTTTAATTGTCATCCTGGCGAAGGCCAGGATCCAGGACCCACGGTTTAAGTATGAATTCACGCGAACGAAAATTAGCCCCACTTCGCCAAGGCTTCGCGGGGCAAGGGTTTACTCTTATCGAATTATTAGTCGTGATTGCCATCATCGGCATCTTGGCTACTCTTAGTGTGGTGGCTCTTAATAACGCCAGAGCTAAGAGTCGTGACGCTAAACGTGTCGCGGATATAAAGAATATCCAAACCGCTCTAGCTCTCTATTATAATGATAAGAAGGAGTATCCTATAACACTCACTGCTGGCCAGCCCTTATTTAGTACTAGTTTAGATGGAGCTGGTAATATAGTTACTTCTACTTATATATCCGCTATCCCTAGTGCTCCTACCCCAGCTGATGGCTCAAATTGTAATACCACTAATAATACTCTGACTTATTCCACCTCATCGGATTTGCAAACCTATACTTTATCAACTTGTGTTTCCAGCCCTCCGCAAACAGCTGCTTCTAGTTCAGGAGCAGCTATCTATATCGCTGACCCCACTCAATCTCAACCTTGCGGCCAATATATGATTGATTACGCTGGCCAGAAATATCGCACCATTCAAATCGGCACCCAATGTTGGATGAGAGATAATCTGAATGTGGGGACCATGATTCCGGCACTTACCACTTCAACCAATAATGGCTTGATTGAAAAATATTGTTATGCTGATAATGCGGCCAACTGCGTGACTTCTGGTGGACTTTATCAATGGGAGGAAGCCAAAAATTATTTAAGTGCTGGTTCTCAGGGAATTTGTCCGGCCGGTTGGCATGTGCCCATTGACAACGAAATGCATACTTTAGAGGAATATTTAACTGATCCCGGAGGAACTTGCGTACCTAATCGTCATGGCGCTTCGGATTGTTCCAGTGCTGGAACAAAATTGCAAGTTGGCGGTTCATCAGGATTTGATGGATTATTGGCTGGTTATCTTTACGATACTACCCATTATTATAATAATGGTACTCGTGGTATGTTTTGGAGTTCTAGTGACGGCCTGTATTATTGGCGTTTGGATACCGCTACTCCGACTGTTTTTAGTACTTATAACCATAAATATTACGGGTTCTCTATTAGATGTTTAAAAAATTAAATCTAAAATATGTTAGAAATAAACAATCAAACCAAAATTAAATTACCGAGTCAGAAATTGCAGGAGATTTTTGCGATGTTTTCTAAAAAATACAAATTTAAAACTGCTGTTTCCTTGGCGATTGTTGGTGATGCTGAGATTAAGAAAGTAAACAAGAAATATCGGGGGATCGATAAGCCCACGGATGTTTTGTCTTTTGATAATCTGAATGAAATTATTATTAGCTTGCCTCAAATCAAACGTCAGGCCAAAGAATTAGACAAAAAATGGGAGCAGGAATTATTTTTCATCTTTATCCACGGACTTTTGCATTTAGTTGGCTATAATGATAACACCGAGAAAAAAAGACTGGAAATGATCAAATTGGGGGAGGATTTTTTGCGAAAATATGGTATAATAAGAAAGTCAAATGTCAAAACTCAAAAGTCAGAACCACAACTAAAAACTCGAGACTAATTTTTAAAAAACTTTGACATTTGCGTTGTAGTTTTGCATTTTGACATTTGAGTTTTGAGTTCACAAATATTTTATCGGATTAATTATGAATTTGAATAAACAAAAATTGTCTGGTTTTACTTTGATCGAAATGCTTTTAGTTCTAGCAATTATTGGGATTGTCACTGGTTTGTATTTGGCCAATTATAGTGGTGGAGAAGCCAAAAGCAATTTTTACAACGCTATTACTATGATTTTGAAAGATCTAGAATCAGCCAGGTCGCGCACTTTAAACGGAGTTAACTATACTACTAGTACTCCGCCCACTGGTTGGGGGCTTCATTTTAATGCTAGTTCTACCAGCTATACTTTGTTTGCTGATATGAATGGCGATTATCGGTATACTGATGGTGAGGCCGATACGCAAAAAGGTGCACGGATTAGTACTTTGCCGACCGGTGTTAGTTTTTCTAATATTCTTTCAGGAACCGGTACTAGTACCATTAATTTGGATGTCGTTTTTACTGATATCACTATCCCTATGGCGGTTTTGTCTGGTGATACCTGGCAATCTAACGGTTATGTTGATTTACGAATTACTGAAAGCGATGCCACTGCCTATCGCGATATATTAATTTTTAGAACCGGTGATTTTTATGAAAAAATTCAATAAATATTCTTTTAAATTGGCTGGTTTTTCTTTGTTGGAAACATTGGTGGTAATGGTTTTGATTACTGTTGGGCTGCTGGCCGTTTTAACTCTAACTGTCGAAACTTTAAAATCCCAGCAAGTTAATCGCAACCAATTGATTGCTAGATATTTGGCTCAGGAGGGGCTTGAACTTATCAAGAATGTTCGCGATTCTAATTTTAAAGAAAGAATGTCTGGTAATGCTGTGCCTTGGAATCAATCTTTTTATACGGGCGGTCCACCGAGTTGTGTTTTTTATACCACCCAATACAATGTTTTTGCTCCGGCTTATTTAGCCACTAGATCTTCTTCAACGCCATTTACGCCCGATGAATATGGAGTTTTGGGTACGGCCACCACTAGTTCGAGCACCGATTTTTTTGTACATGCCACTGGGACACCAGCTACTATTTTTAGTCGCGGTATCTCGGTTTGTCCTGATAATAATGATTTATCATCTTTTACGGTAGTATCATCCGTTACCTGGTATGAAAAAGGTGATCAGTATTATTATGATTTACAAACAGTTTTATATGATTGGAAATAAAAATAATCCAGCCCTACTTCGCCAAGGCTTCGTAGGGCAAGCTTTCACTCTAATAGAAATTATTATTGCCGTAGCGATTTTTGCGGTATTAATTTTGGCGGCTAATCGAATTTTTCAAAGCTCGATCAATGCCCAGAAGACTGGCAATAGTAGTGTGGAGACTGAGGATGCGATGTCTTATTTTTTGGAAGTTTTTTCTCGCGAAGTGCGGGGAGCTCAAAAAAGTACTGGGACTTGTGCTGTTCCAGCTGGTTCCTATTTTTCTTCTTCTGACGGGTATGATCTAATTTTTAAAAATATTAATGGTAGTTGTATAAAATATTATTCGCAGTCAAATGTTGGTTATCATTCTTTGGTTATCGAAAGAGATGACGGTACCACGCTAGATCTGGCTTCTTCTAAAATGGACGTAATTAAGTTGATTTTTGATTTTGACAATGGTTCAACTACCACTCAGGCAGTCGCCACTGTCAATTTAAAGGCCAAGCCTATAAATGGCGAAGACAGTGAGGCCATTACGGCACAAACTAGCGTGAGTGTCCGGGATTATAATTGGTAAATTTATGAATAACAAAATTGGCAGCGCCATGATAATTGTGATTTTCGTTTTAGCCGGTATTTTTTTGATGGCTTTTGGTTCATCATTTTTAGTAATTATTGGTGGCCAAAATAATGACATCACTACTCAATCGCAAAAAGCTTATTATTTGGCTGAGGCTGGAGCAGAGCGTTTTAAATTTGCTAGAATGCATGGCGATTTTAATTTTAGTAGTGAGTGTGGTTTGGGAATTTTATCCAATCAATTGCCTAGTGTTGGTGACGGCTGGCCTTGGACTTATACTATCAATTGTGAAACTTCGACTCCTCCTGGCAAGGTCGTGGCCATTGGTCACTATCGAAATATTTCTCGACGAGTAGACACTGGTTATTGTTTTGATATCAATCAAGAATGTACTAGCGCTTGCGCGCTTGGTTCGGTTTGTGGCGGGGGGACTCTTTTTTCTAAAAATCCAAATTTAATAGCGGCTCCTTCTCAAAACTCGGCAACTGGTTGTGTGGGTGGCGCTAATTGTGATCCCGGGAATGTAGACAGCACTACTTATCAATGGTTGGGTGTTTTTTGGACAATACCGCCATATCCACCGGCTATCGGGGCCACCTCTACTAGTGACGGACGAATTAACGCGACGGCTATTAGGGCTTATAATCCTCCGGGAATTTCTGGATTTCAAGCAGCTAATGCCTGTGAATCGCTGTTGATTAATGGTTTTAATGGTTGGTATTTACCAGCGCAAGATGAGTTAAATACTTTGCTTAAAAATGCTGATTTTTGTGAAAACAATGTCTCTGGTCCACTTCCGAGATCGTGTTTGAATCGAGAGCCACTGCCAGCCTCCCCGCAATATCCATATAGTCCAATAGTCAATGGTTTTACCAATCAAAAATATTGGTCATCAACGGAGATTGATGATTCCACTGCTTATGATCAAGATTTTAATAATGGCACGCAAACTGCTGATTTGAAAGCAGGCACCTATTATGTGCGCTGTGTGCGAAGATTTTAAAGAATATGAATTTACCTAAAAGAAGATTATCCGCCTTCACTCTCATCGAGCTTTTAGTAGTTATTGCCATCATCGGTATCTTGGCTACAGTTAGTGTTGTCGCGCTCAACAATGCTCGAGCTAAGAGTAGAGATTCTAAAAGAGTCGCGGATATAAAGAACATTCAAACTGCTCTAGCCATGTATTATACTGACAAAGGGCAATATCCACTAACCCTAGTTACTGGTCAGCCCCTTTACTCCACCTCCTTAGATGGCGCTGGTAATGTAGTTACCACTACTTATATTTCTAGTGTTCCTAGCACTCCTACTCCCGCTGATGGCTCAAACTGTAATACTACCAATAATACCCTAACTTACGTCACCTCTTCTGATCTCCAATCTTATACTTTATCCACCTGTGTGGCCTCACCTCCCCAAACCGCGGCTTCTAGTTCAGGCGCCGCCATCTATATTGCTGACCCCACCCAATCACAACCCTGTGGCCAATACATGATTGATTACGCTGGCCAAAAGTATCGCACTGTCCAAATCGGCACCCAATGTTGGATGAGAGACAATCTTAATGTGGGGACTATGGTTCAGTCCGATCAAAATTCTCCTTGCACTAGTTATAGTGGTTATCCTGCCTATACTTATTGGTCTTGTCAGGTTAACCCTAATATAATTGAGAAATATTGTTTATCTAACTCTGCTATTAATTGCGTTAATTATGGCGGCATGTATGAATGGGCTGAGGCTATGGGGTTCCCTTACGAGTGTAATGGTAATAATGCCACATTTACTAATAGTGTTTCTAATTGTGGGACTGCCGCATCTTCAACTATTTATACTAAGCACCGAGGGATCTGCCCTCCTGGTTGGCACTTACCAGCTAATGAAGAATTATTAATCCTGGATACCTACTTAAAAGACAGCACTTCATCTTGTGCTATTACCGCAACAATGCCTAATTGTGCTACGGCCGGAATTAAAATGCGAGTTGGAGGATCCTCGGGCTTTGACTTTCCTTTGGTTGGTTATGACTATCTTTGGCGTCATTGGAGTTTGGGCGTTTTTTCGGCTCTTTGGAGCACTAGTGTCTCTGGGACTGGATCTTATCAGCATTGGATTGGCTATGGGGCGGCCGGTGACATTTATTATGCCACCTTGCCTTATTATTCTGGTCGTTCGTCCGGTCATTTTGTTCGTTGCCTTAAAGACTAATTTTTATGACTAAAGATGAAGCCAAAAAACGAATAGCCAAATTAAAAGCGGAGATAAATTATCACCGCTATAATTATCATGTTTTGGATAAGATTACTTTGAGTGAATCAGCTTTGGATAGTTTGAAGCACGAGCTTTTCTCTTTGGAAAATGATTTTCCAGAACTCATTACTCCGGATTCACCTACTCAAAGGATCGGTGGTCGCCCTTTGGATAAATTCGACAAAGTTCGACATTCTCGGCCGATGATTTCGCTGTTTGATGCTTTTTCAGAAGATGATATGCGTGATTGGGAGGAGCGAGCCAAAAAAATAAAAAATGTGAATTGGCAATATTTTGGCGAACTCAAGCTAGACGGCTTGGCTATTAGTTTGAAATACAAAGATGGTCTTTTTATTCAAGGAGCCACTCGCGGTGATGGCCAAGTTGGCGAAGATGTTACCAACAATATTAAGACTATTGAAAGCCTGCCCTTAACTTTAAGAATTCCGGAAAATAAAGAATTAAAAGTTTTAGGATTGAGCTCGGCCGAAGAAAAATTATTAATGGAAATAATTGAAGGTGGCGAAATAGAGATTCGAGGTGAAGCGATCATGAATACCTCAACTCTTAAAAAATTAAATTCAAAATATGCTCAATCCGGCAAGGCTATTTTGGCCAATCCGCGCAATGCTGCAGCCGGATCAATCCGACAACTCAATCCCAAAATTACAGCCGAACGTCATTTGGATTTTTATGTTTATGATTGTTTGTTGCCAGAAAATATTGCCAAGTTTATTAATACCCGAGATAGGGCCAATAATTTGGCCAAGTTATTGGGTTTCAAAGTTTTGCCTTATAACAAAATTTTGAATAATTTGGAAGAAGTTTTCAAATTTCAAAGTTATTGGGAAAAAAATCGAGAAAAATTGGATTTTGAAATCGATGGCGTGGTTATTAAGGTTAACGATTTGGATTTGTGGCCAGTCTTGGGGGTGGTTGGTAAGGCTCCGCGCTATGCCATGGCTTATAAATTTTCGGCTCGTCAAGCTACTACCAAATTACTGGCAGTCAATTGGCAGGTGGGGCGGACTAATACTTTGACGCCAGTGGCTACTTTGGAGCCAGTTAAAGTCGGTGGTACTACAATAAGTCATGCCACTCTTCATAATCTTGATGAAATTGCCAGATTGGGACTGAAGATTGGCGACACGGTTGTTTTGGAAAGAGCTGGTGATGTGATTCCCAAAATTGTCAAAGTTTTGGTGGGACTGCGAACTGGACGAGAGAAAAAAATTATTATTCCTAGCAAATGTCCAATTTGTGCTAGTCCAATTATTCGAGGCCAGGAAGAGGTGGCTTTGAAATGTTCGAATAAAAGATGCTATGCTTCGGCGCTTCGGCAAATTAGCCATTTTGTTTCTAGAGGTGCTTTAGATATTGATGGCTTGGGCCCTAAAATTGTTAAACAATTGATTGATGTTGGGTTGATAAAAGATAGTGCTGATATTTTTTATTTAAAAAAAGAGGATTTACTAGAGCTAGAGCGTTTTGCGGAAAAATCAGCTGATAATTTGATTTTGGCCATCAGTAATCGGCGGCATTTGGAACTAGCTCGTTTTATTTATGCTTTGGGGATTTTGCATATTGGCGAAGAATCGGCTCGCAGTATTGCGGCCTATATAGTTAGAAATTATTCTGACCAAATAAAAAATCAGACTTTATCTGTTGAGACTGTGGTCAAAATTTTGAGTCGGATTGATTTGGCGACTTGGGAAAAAATTGAAGATTTTGGGCCAATTATTTCTAAGAGTTTGTATACCTTTTTTCACGATGAGCATGATTTGAAATTGCTAGAAAAAATGGCTGGAGCTGGCCTAGTCTTAAATATTGAAAATACTAGCCCTCAGTCTAATAAGCTGGGTGGGCAGAGCTTTGTACTCACTGGCACTTTGAGCAGCTTGACCAGAGACGAAGCAAAAGATAAAATAAGGAAATCAGGCGGGGAAGTGTCCGAGAGCGTTAGCCGGAAAACTTCTTATGTAGTAGCGGGTGAAAATCCGGGTAGCAAGCTGGAGCAAGCTAATAAATTAGGAATTAAAATTTTAAGTGAACAAGAATTTTTAGAATTATTTTGATTTATACCAGTCAATATTATTTATTTCTGCGCCTGCGGAACTCGCCTCCGGCTCAAACAGTCCTCGGCTCCGAAATAAACAATATTGACTGGTATAAATAATTAATTTTTCAGACAGGATATTGGACCAAAAACCATAGCGGACTGAGCGAGGCACGGCCCCCCGTTAGGGGGCGAGCGAAGGAGCTGTGAGGGGTGCGGAGCCGCAGGAGCGGAGCAACCCCGTGTTTTTGGGGCGATATCCTGTCTGAAAGAGAAAGTATGTCTATAACTAAGGACGAAATAAAAAAGATTGCTTCTTTGGCCAAATTAGAATTAAGTGCCAAGGAGCTCAAAGATTATAGCGGACAATTGTCTGATGTTTTGAGTTATATTGACCAATTACAAAAAGTTGATACCAGTAGTGTCGAAATTACGACAGTTATTAACGAAGAGCCAGATGTTTTTGGTCGAGCCGACAAAAAAACGGCTTGGCCCAAAGATGAATTAGCTTTGGCCACTTCTCAGTTTTCCGAAGTTGAGCGGGGTGAATTAAAAGTAAAAAGAATTTTGGAATAATATGAATTTGACTGATCTAACAATTATTCAGGCTAGTCAGGATTTACGAAGCGGTAAGTATAGCTCTGTTGATCTGACAAAGGCCTGTCTCAAAAGAATCAAAAGCGTTGACGCTAAGCTCCACGCTTGTTTGCTGGTGGATGAAAAAGGTGCTCTAGCTCAGGCCGAAGAAGCTGATAAAAGATTGAAGCAGGGAAGCACTAGCGAACTTTTGGGAATTCCATATTTAGCCAAAGATAATATTTTGACTAAGGGGCTGAGCACTACGGCCGGTTCAAAAATGTTAGAAAATTATATCGCTCCTTATGATGCCACGGTAATCAAAAAATTAAAAAAAGCTGGAGCAGTCCTTTTGGGTAAAACCAATTTGGACGAATTTGCTCATGGTTCATCGACCGAGAATTCAGCTTTTGGTTTGAGTAAAAATCCATATGATCTAAATCAAGTCCCCGGAGGTTCTTCGGGTGGTTCGGCCGTGGCGGTGGCAGCTGGGCTTTGTCTATTTGCCCTAGGTAGTGATACCGGAGGATCAATTCGTCAGCCAGCTAGTTTTTGTGGACTAGTGGGGCTCCGGCCAACTTATGGTCGGGTTCCTCGTCATGGTCTAGTAGCAATGTCTTCTTCGATTGATGTAATTGGTCCGCTGACTAAAACCGCTAGCGATAATTTGGCTGTGCTCAAAGTTATTTCTGGAGCTGATGATTTTGATGCGACCGCTATTTCTACTCCATTGCCTAAGGTTCGCCCAGCTAAAAATAAAAAACAAGTTATTAAGATCGGTTTGATTACTGAATTTTTAAACGATCTAGGAACTGATACTCGGAAAGTGATTGATAAAGCGGTCAGTGATTTTAGATCTGTGGGGTATGTGGTAGAGGAAGTGAGCTTGCCTCATATTAAATTAGGCATACCGGTTTACTATATTTTGGTTCCGGCCGAGATTAGTTCTAATTTGGCTAGACTGGATGGTTTGCGCTATGGCTACAATTTTAAATCGGCTGGCGATTTAGAAGATGAATATCTCAAAAATCGCTCGCATGGTTTTGGTCCTGAAGCTAAGCGTCGAATTATGCTCGGCACTTATGTGCTGTCATCTGGCTATCAAGAAGCTTATTACAAAAAAGCTCAGGCTGTGAAAATGCTCATTAGAAAAGAACTACTCACTGCTTTGACCAAATACAATTTTCTAATTGGTCCAACTACTCCGCACACGGCTTTCAAAATTGGCGCCAATAAAGATCCGCTGTCTATGTATCTCGAAGATATTTATGCCGCCGGATCATCGCTGGCTGGTGTACCGTCGCTTTCGGTTCCAGCTGGGCTTATCAAAAATTTACCTTATGGACTGCAGATTATGGCGGCTCCGCAACAAGATGTGGAACTTCTGCAATTAGCCGAGACCTATGAAAAAGTTCGTGGTCACCTAGACAAAAAATTAGCCTTATAAATTTATAATATCTATATGAAACGTCAAACCTTATTAATTATTGGAATTATTTTGGCTGTGGGAGCTTTAGTTTTTTTTGTTTTCAAAGATCAATTGGCGACTGAAAATAAGCCCGAGCCGAGCGTTCAACAAACTACTAGTGAAGCTGATAATCTTTTGAATTTAAATACTGCTGCTTTAGGAGCTAGTATTGATCAAAAGATTCCCGCTATTAGCGCTAGCGACAATTTGCAAGGTAGCCTGGAGGCTCCGGTCAAAATTGTAGTGTATGAAAATTGGAATGACGCCTACTTTGTCGACCTGGATAAAACTCTCAAAAATATTTGGCGAGATTTTCCGAATCAAGTGGTCATCGCTTATCGTTTTTATAATGCTGATAATAATAATTTGACCAATTTTGTAAATGGGTATTGCGCTGGCCAGCAAGGCAAATTTTTGGAAATGCGCCAGGGGATTTTGGAACACTTGAAAGTTAGCGGTCTAAAGGCTAGTGAATTTGATAAATGTGTTAATGATGAGGCAACCAAAAATATTATTGTCAGTGAAATGGATAAGGCTCGGGGTAAAACAGTTTTTGGTGCTCCGACTACTTTTGTGGATGACGAAATAGTTATTGGCGCCCGTCCTTATGAAGATTATACAGACAAAGATGGCCAAAAAATTGAAGGTTTTAAATCCATAATTAACCGTCATTTAACCGATTGACGAGGCGGATTTTAATTGTTAAAGTATTAGCCTGCCAATATTTTGGAGAGGTCGCATACGTGCCCTGCGAAGCTCCGCGGAGCAAAGGGCGTAGTGGAGCGAAGTAGGGGTGGTCGAGTGCCCATCAAATAATCAGGCTGATTAAAGTAAAAATTTTATAAAAAGCCCCTTAATATAAACGTATGTATTTTGTTTATATATTAGAGGGCAAATTTTTAAATAAAACTAAATATTATATTGGATGCACTTCGTGTTTAGAAAAAAGAATTAAACAGCATAATACCAGGCATACAAAATCAACAAAATTTATCAGTAACTGGAAAATAATGTATTATGAAAAATTTGAAGATAAAAATCTAGCATTTAAAAGAGAATGGTTTTTAAAACATCCAATTGGTTATTTAGAAAAATTAAAAATTATTGAAAAATACGGAAGAGTCGCATAGAGGCCTAGTGCGCACGCTTGGAAAGCGTGTATACCGAGAGGTATCGAGGGTTCGAATCCCTCCTCTTCCGCTAATATAGTCGCATAGCCCCGAAGGGGCCCCTTTGGGGCCACGAGGGGGCCCCTAGGGCTGGTCGAGTGCGCTCGCTTGGAAAGCGAGTATACCGAAAGGTATCGAGGGTTCGAATCCCTCTCTCTCCGCTAACAAAAAGAAATCCAACCTGCGTTGGATTTCTTTTTGTTACGATGGTATAATAGGAGGGATTCGAAAGCCGGAGCCGATGTGTGAGTTCGCCAATTGGCGGGCGAACACCGGCGAGGCCAGGCCAGAGCGCTTAGTGAGCGCAGCCCTGCCAAGGGCGGGGCAAGCGACACTTAGCGACGTGTGGCCGAATCCCTCTCTCCGCTTTGCTCAAAATTAAAGTGCACGCCTGCTTATTTTTATTGTCATCCTGGCCCCGCATCAAGTGCGGGGTAAACTACGGCCAGGATCCAGGCCTATAATAAATAATCGTGGCGGGAAATCCCTGTCTTTCCGCAAATCCAAAATACCTTGATTTTTCGGGGTATTTTTTGTATAATTAATATGATATTAAGGTTAGTTTTAATATTGTTAGATAATATAAATTATGATTAAAAATGTAATTTTTGATTGGTCGGGCGTGATTAAAGATGCAGTTGAAGGTCAACTTTGGATTGTTAATAAAATATTTGCTGAATTTGGCGTCAAGGAAATATCCTTGCAAGAATTTAAAGCCAATTGGGAACAGCCCTATATGCCTTTTTATCATAAGTATTTACCTAATATAACTTTTGAAGAGGAACAAGCTGCCTATCGGAAGAATATTGTTGGTTGTCCACCGGCTAAGCAATTTCCGGGTATTTCTGATGTTATTAAAGATTGGCATAAAAAAGGTATTAAAATGTCGGTTGTGAGTTCTGATTTTCCGGAAACACTTTTGGAGGAAATAGATATTTTTGGCCTTAATGATATTTTTGTCGATATTGCTACAGACGTTTATGATAAACAGTCGGCTATTGAGGAAATAATTAAAAAGCATGGTTTTAATAAATTAGAAACAGTTGTAATTGGTGATTCTAATCATGAGATAGAAGCGGGTCAAGGTGTTGGCATCAAAACTGCTGCCGTGACTTGGGGTTTTTGTAGAGAAGAGGTTTTAGCAATCTTAAAACCAGATTTTATATTCCATAATTTAAATGAATTAAAGTCTTTAATTCATTAGCATTTTTAAACATCTCAGTCCTAATATTATCAACTATTATAGGTATATGAAAAGGAATAATTTTGATACTCTTAGTAAGGATTATGATACTGCTCGTCGCGGGTATCCTTCGGCGTTATTTCAATACCTCAAAAAAATAATTACTGAGAAGAACGGTCAAATTCTTGATATTGGTTGCGGAACCGGAATTTCAACGCGTCAACTTAAACGTTATGGTTTTAATAATGTCGTCGGCTCAGATAAGGGCGTAGAAATGATCAGAATAGCTAGAGAACACGGCAATGGCCTAGATTATATTGTGGCTTCAGCTAATAAACTTCCTTTTCGTCGAAGCCAATTTGATGTGATTACAGCTTTTACAGCCTTTCATTGGTTTGACGATGTTAAATCAGTCAACGAAATAAAAAGGGTATTAAAGCCAGGCGGCATTTTCATTGCCGTGCAGAAGACTTTGGCCATATCTAAAGATAAGCGTATTGAGAAACTCCAGCGGGGGTACAAAGCAATAATGGATCGATATTTTGGCATAAAGGCTGATGCTGCTAAAAATCATGATGCAGCTATTGTTATTAGGAAAAATGGTTTTGTCCGGATAACTCGTCGGGCTTTTTATTTCCAAGAAAAATATACTCTGGCTCAGGCTATGATTCGCCTAAAGTCTATGAGTAATTGGAATATGCTCTCAGATATACAAAAGGAAAAATATTATCAAGATATGTATGAGTTTTATAAAAATAATTTGATTAACGGATATGTCATTAGGGATTGTGTGGCTAAAATGGTAATAGGTTATCTGCTCTAAATTTTTTAATTTTTATTTTAATCATATGAAAAACTCAACTTTAATTAAGTGGGGGGCGGTTCATGCCTTTGGAGTTTTGGCCTACGTTTCTCTGTTGGCCACTTTTTTTAATCAAGCCAATAGTTGGTTTGGTCAAGCTGATCAAAAGATTGTTACTCCAGTGGCGGCTTTAATGCTTTTCGTTTTTTCGGCGCTAGTAACCGGTGGATTGGTTTTAGGAAAACCAATTATGCTGTATCTGGACGGTCACAAAAAAGAAGGAGTCAAATTATTATTTTTTACCGGACTGGGACTATTTGTTTTTATGGTTTTAGCCTTTGGTATTTTGCTTCTAATGAAATAAGATTAAAATATGGCTATCGAATACGAAGCCACTTTTCCGAATATTGATAAAGACAGGATAAGGGAGCGATTGAAAAATATCGGTGCGGTTTTGGTGTATCCTGAAACTTTGCAAAAGAGAAGTAATTTTGACCCCCCTCAAAATCAAGACAATGACTCTTGGCTGAGGGTCAGGGACGAAGGGCGAGGAGTTATAACTATGAGTTATAAGACTGTACCCGATAAAGCTGACTTAATTAATCAACAGCGAGAGATATGTTTGAAGGTCGACAGTTTTGAAGAAGCGAAAAATTTTTTATTATCACTTGGTTGTCGGGAGAAGAGTTATCAGGAAACAAAAAGGGAATTATGGACGATAGACGGGGTTGAAATTACCATTGATGAATGGCCATTTCTCCATCCTTTCTTGGAGATTGAGTCTGATTCTGAGGCCATGGTTAAGGATATTGCCGAACGACTTGGTTATGATTATCAAACAGCCTTGTTTTGTAATGTTTTTTATCTTTATAGTCAGCAATATAGAATTCCAATCGATGATTTAAAAAAAAGAGTTTCGGCCGAGTTGAGTCATTTGACTTTTTCATCGGAAAATCCTTTTGTCCAATAAAAAAGCGCCTTTTTTAAAAGCGCTTATTAATGGGATTTGGTTTTCTAAATATCTTGGTGATATTTTGCCCATTCCCAGAGAAGAGTTTTGTTTTTTGAATCTGGCAAAATATCCAAAATTTGGCCGGCTTCCAATATTAGGTTTTCAATTTTATTTTTACAGTCTGCGTAAACGTCTTTATTCATGAAGGCGTTTTTTAGACGGTCAAAATCAAAATTGATATTTTGGCCGAAAATTTTTAGGAAAGATGATTTTTCGTGCAGGTTGCATTTATTAAAGTATAAATAGATTGGATAGGTTACTGCTCCTGTTTTTACGTCCCTGAAACCTTCGCTCATGAAATCTTCCATGTCATTTTTGAGCGTGCCAGCATCGCCGAGTTTTTGCGAAAATTTTAATAGGACTTTTTCCATCTGTTTGTTTTTGGCTAGTATCGCTGGAGAGCTAATCGACCATTGACCAAGCGCTGTCTTTCCTAAGTGGATTGCCAAGAATTCTTTGTAACTTATGGGTTGATGGAGTTTCAAAAGGCTTTGGCCTATTTGCTGTTTGTAGACATCTTGTAAATAAAACAGGAAAGATTTCTGAATTGCGTTTACCTTAATCATCTTCAGACAGTCAGGAATCACATAAAGAGAAGAGTGGAGAGAATGGCAAGTGCCGAATTTTTCCCAGGCTGCTTGGTCTTTTCTTCGGATCCGATTATTATCAGCCAGATCGTCTTGCACGATGATTGAGCCGTGTATTAGCTCGCTGACCGCCGCTAATGGCAAAGCTTGTTCTTTGCTAATACCACATATTTCAGCTGAGCTGAAACAAGTGGCCGATCGGAATTTATTGCTTTGTTTCCCCAGGGTGTATAGCACCGGTTTGTAATAGCTCCAGTTATTTTGGACAAAATCAAGACCTAAGATATAGGGCATAACTTCCTGTTCAAACATTAGCTGAAATTCTTCAATAATTTTCATGACTTCCTCCTTTGTTGATTAAGCAAGAAATAAAATCTGCTTTTAATAAATTTTTATGATTGGCATAGGCTCTGGCTCGGCAACCCCCACGGCAATCGATTTTTTTCTGACACGCACCGCAATATGATTCGCTTTCAAACATTAACGCGAATTCTTTTGGTATCGGCGAGGAGTTAATAATATCGGAAAAATCAGCTTCACGGATATTTCCAATTTTATATTCATCGTAGATGAACATGGCGCAAGGGTAGATATCGCCACTAACCGCTACAAAAAGTTCTTTAGTGCCAGCTTGGCACTCTTTTCGCTTTGGCTCTTTTCCAAAAAATAATCGGTGAGCCCTTAGCATTTCTTGTGAAATCATTCGCACCTCTTTGTTATCAAGGCGGATCCTGGCCCAATTTTCTTTGGCTACTCCTACGGGACTCACTAGGTTGCTCTTAACATCGTGGACGCCGAGTTCTTTGATTAGTTGGTAGGTCGCCAAGATATCATTTTTGTTAATTGCGCAAATCGTAAACAGGATATCGACCGTTACGCCAAGATTGATAAAGGTTTTGATGTTTTTGATGGTCTGGTCGAAAGCTCCGACTGTTTGGCGTATCGTATCATGGATAGCGGCTGTCGATCCGTCGAGACTGATGAACATCTTCCGAATTGGATTTTTTCTTAAGAATTCCTGAGTTGATTCGCTGGCAAAAGTACCGTTCGTATAAATACTTAATTGCATTCCTAGCCCTAAAGAGAAGGCTATTATTTCCAGTATTTTCTGATTCATGAACGGTTCGCCACCGTATAGACGTAGATCGTTAATACCGTTAGCTTTTAGAATTTTGATGAGCGTTATTATCTCTTCAAAATTTAACGCCGGGTTATTTGTTCGCCCTGGATCGTGAGTTTTTGGATTAGAGCAAAAGATGCAATTTTGATTGCAGTCTTGGCTAATGTCTAAGAATACTGATTCTAGCATAATTATTTCCTCCTATTATTAAATTGTTAAAATTCTATTAGTTGATGTAAGAGTATAATAATCTTTGTATTTCTGTCAATTTTTCTGTTTTAGGTACACACATTTGGCGGTTTTAATTATTTAATTAAAACCTCATTAGG
>CAZMYU010000005.1:0-56578 GCA_964570655.1 uncultured Gammaproteobacteria bacterium
TGGCCGTATTTTGGCATACTGGTTGAAAAACCGCCATATGTGTGTACACATTACCGAATGGTATTGACAAAACAAGTTAATTCGTGATATACTAGTTTATTACTTTAACAACCAACTAAACCAAAAATAAGAAAGATGGATAATTTAGATCAGAAAATCGATGCAATCGTTCAGGATTGGAAAGCAGAAGCAGCTATGGCTCATGGACTTGCCTTGGAAGTAGGCACTATTCAGAGAATGAGATATGAGACAGCCTTGCTTCGCTTAATGCGTCGGACCGGAAACAATACTGACCTGGTCAATGCTCTGAACAATTTCTTAATAGCCTTAGATGCCAATTCATATTTTGGAGCTGCTCATGAAAATATGTCTGAAGGAGCTACGAATCAAATTACCGAGGCCATTAACAAGGCTGCCGACGAAGTCCGGTGGGCTTGCGGCGCTCAGCCCAGCAACGAAACAAGAAGTAATTGGCGAAAGTAACAAAACTAACGCCAAATATTAAAAGGGGTCAAATACGACCCCTTTTTAATTTGGTAAATTTTTATTTTTTAATTTTTAACTGTATTCACGCTAAGGGCGGTTATATTGTCGGAAAATATTGAAAAATAAGAAGTTTTAAAATCAAGAAGTATTCAATTGTGATACTTCTTTTTTATTTGTTTTTAATGTGGTAGAATTATAATAATAATTTAAATTCTAATTAATATTATGAAAATTAAAACTAAAATAAATCTTAGTTTTTTGATGGCCTTCGTGGTGATCAATTCTTTCCTGGCTGCTTTTATTGGTGTCTATACTACCAATCTGGTTAAGGACAAGATTCATGCTTATCTGCAATCCAGTAGTCGGGCTAGAGCCGAACATATTAGAACTTTTTTGCAGGATCAAGAAAAGACCGCCGTTATTTTGGCCGAAGCCTCGGTCTTTCGTGATTTTTTGAAAGAGTCGGCCACTAGTGCTCAGTATCCAATTATCAAAGAAAAAGTCAATAAACGTTTGCTTCGCACTATCAAGGCTGATCCTAGTATTTACGAAGTGTTTATTTTAAGTGCTGATGGTAAAATACTGGCTTCCTCTGATCCTAGTCAGGAAGGAGAAGACAAGTCTCAAGATGATTATTTCGTCTCGGCCAAAAATGGAACATATGTTAAGGATGTTTATTTTTCTGAAACTATTAAAAAACTGTCTTATTCTGTCTCGACTCCCATCAAGGATGATGCTGGTACTCTTTTGGGCGTCTCGGTTTTGCGGTATTTGCCCAGCGTCTTTTTTGACATTGTGAAAAGTGAAAATGGTTTGGGCGATACTGAGGAGAATTTTTTGATTAATAGAGATAAGTTTTTTATTAGCCCCTCTCGTTTTTTGGGAGAAGAGGTGATTTTGAAGCAAAAAGTAGAGACCCAAAATGCCAATAATTGTTTTGATCCCCAAGAAGAGGAATATGTTAAGAAAAATGGTTATAGTGGTATGGTGCAGAAATTTGGTAGTCAAATACTAGAAGCCAAAGATTATCGCAATGTTGATGTCATGGCTACTCATGCCTATATTCCCGAAACTGGGTGGTGTTTGATTACCAAGGCCGACAAAGTTGATTTGTTTGCTTTTCGGGGTATTTTGATAATTATTTTTTTCTTAGCTTTTACTATAGCCGCTATTCTTTTCTATTTATTTGGTTTTGCAATTGCCAAAAAGATTACTAGCCCGATTAAAAATTTGCAGATTAAGATTGATAAAATCAAAAAGGGTCAATTTGATATTCAGGCTGGTATTAATTCTGGCGATGAATTGGGTGTTCTTTCAGAAAATTTTAATGTCATGGCCATGGATTTGAAAAAAGCCAAAACTGAGTTAGAAAATTATAATGCCAAATTGAAGCAGGAAGTAGCTGAACAAACCAAGAATTTGGAGGCGGTCAAAGCCCAATTGCAAGTAGCCAATTTGGGTTTGGAGCAAAAAGTAAAGGCTCGAACCGTGGAACTGCAAAAACTCCAGGCTGATCAGGAAAAGATAATTCAGGAAAAGACCAGGGAACTCCAACAGAAAATTGAGGATCTAGAAAAGCTCAATAAATTTATGACCGATCGCGAGCTCAAAATGGTGGCCTTGAAGAAGGAATTAGAAGACTTGAAATCTAAATCATAATCCCCCTCATAAAAGCCGTTTCATGCAGACCTTTTAACCAAGGTAGAAACGGCTTTTTTCTTTTTTAAAGAACCTGGATCCTGGCCTTCGCCAGGATGACAGGTGCGGGGGTTGTTTGTTTTAATTGTCATCCTGGCGAAGGCCAGGATCCAGACCCAGGATTTTAAATTAAATTGACAATTTCATAGCCTCGTGCTATGATTTTTTATTACTTTCACAACTAAATAACACTTTAAACAAATAGGAAATGACAGAAAAAAAAGAAAAACCTTTCCATGAATCCATACTGGATTCAATCGTTATGGCTCGTCAGCTTGACCTGCCTCAATTGGCAAAAATCATCAAGGATACCGTCATACCAGAAAACCATGATGTAATTATTAAGGCTTGGCAAGAAAAGATTATCGGCTTTGGCCTTGGCGATGATTACGGAATCCCGGAGAGTTTGAGAACCAAAAACACTATTCAGGTTCTCAAAAAAATGCAAAAAGAAAGAGATCAGGTCCTGAAGTTCGACCTTTGGAAGGACTATGCCGATTTTTTATTAAATCTGGAAAATCTTTTCCTGGCCGAATTGCAAAGCAAGTTGGACAATCAGGAAATTGAACATTGGCTGGAGTCAATGAATAATTTCGTTGATGAAAATCGGAACACTGGCGCCTGGGATGTCCCCGAACTGGAGGATATCTGTTTCCAATTGCCTGGTCGCAAAGAGAGCGTTCAAATCAGTATTCCTTATGCGGATGTCAAAAGTATTGGTTTGAATTTTATGATTCAGGATGAATCTCATTGGTATTCGCTCCAAAAGCATACCGACCTGCCGACAATTTTCTCACCAGAGCTGATTGAAATAATCGTCAAATGGTTACAAGCCGGCGAAGTTGATCTGAGCGAAGAAGCTCAATTCCGGTTTGTTGAAAACGATTAAAATGAAACTTAAAAAAGGGAGACCAAATGGCCTCCCTTTTGAATTTATATAGAAAATTAGAGATTAAGCATTAGCTTTTTTAAATTGGCGATATTTATCCATAATCACGGTCGAAATTCCACCAACTACTCCAACAATTGCTCCAATGGTTCCAGTTGTAGCTTCAGCGGTTTTACTCAGCACATTGGCTGGATCATAGTTCATGAGATCTTGCAGATTTATAGCTACCTCTGCTAATCCCAAAGCAGCTGCTGCGCCTAATAAAATCTCAATAGCTATTAATAATTTCTGTTTATTTTCCGGGGTATCGGGTAATTCTGTTTTGGTCGCCATACTGGCTAACATTTCTTTGCTTTTGTTGATGAAATCATTGGCTATTTGTTCTTCTTCGGGCGTCATGAGCTCTTCTGGATTTTTTATTTCTTTTTCGATAGGCGCCGTTACCGGCATTTCGCTTTTACCAAATCCAAACATATTTTTTAATAATTATTTTAATAATTCGTTAATTTGAGACATCAAGGCATTGTATTCCTCGTGGAATTTCAAGGTTTCTTCCTTGCTAGCCGTGCCTTTTTTTATTTTGGTTGCCAAGGCCACCATTTCTTCTTTGGTCATAAGGTTAATTTTTAATTAATTAGATATTGATATTCTTATTATACAATTTTTAAAGGGGAATTACAATGCCTCAAGAATATTGGACCAAAAACCATGGCGGACTGAGCGAGGCACGGTCCCCCGTTAGGGGGCGAGCGAAGGAGCCGTGAGCGGCGCGAAGCCGCTGGGCGAAGCGACCGCGTGTTTTTGGGGCAATATTCTTGAGGCATTTTTTCAGTTTATTAAAAATCCCAAGGCAATGGCTTGGGATTCTTTGGGTTATGCGTTTGCTTCTGTCCAATGTTTTTGGAATTTTTTCTTGGCCTCCTGAGATCTTTTGTCTCGCCAGGCTTTGGGATCGATTTTGAGCCATTCCTCGGGAATGCTCTTTATAAACCAAAAGCCGGAGCAGGGATTATCAATCTCGACGATGACGAAAAAGATGAGGGCCAAGAAATAGGCCGTGCTACCCACAATGATAACTCCATCAGCAGCTGTGCCATAATTTTGGCCCATAAAGGTCAAAAGAATAGCTATGGAAAACATTAGTACCAAGGCATGGACCAGGGGCGACATTTCTTCGTCTCTTAAGTCCATAAAGGTATCAATGTCCCAGCGTTTGACGGCGGTCCTCATAGCTTTGTATTCGGTCCAAACGGTATTGATAACAATACCGATTAAGATGGAGTAGAGAACTGAAAAGGCCAGGATCCAAGAGGAGTTGACTATTGTGCTCATCTCGGCGTTGAAATGGATATTATTCTGATGGAATATCAGTAACCATAACAAGCACATTATAGTGGCAAAGGCTCCAGGTATAACCAGCGCGCAGATGGTTTTGACGGCTAGCTCCAAAAATTTCTTGGATTTGTTCCAATTTTTTGGATACTCTATGTTTTTTTTAAATATCTTCATGATTTCCTCCAATTTGATGTTAGTGAACGATAGAATACTTTAGTATAATATCTATTTTTTGTCAATATTGCTTAGGCTATGCTATAATAATGACTATTAATAGAAAATTTATGTCCCACGAAATTGAAGCTGATTTCAAAAATGATTGGCCAGTTGAGGCTACTCAGTGCTGTAATTGCACTAGTTTTGAGGACGGCGAGCCCCTGGGTTTTTGCACTGAGGCTCAGGGTGAGGTGCCGCCCACGGCTCATTGCGATTTTTTCAAATCAATCGATTAATTTAAATTAAAAAATGCTATGACTATTGATGGGTCCTTGCTGGGGCTAATAGTTTTTGGACTACTTATAAATTTTGTCGCCTTTATTATTATGTGGATAGACAAAATAAAATCGGCTCGCTCAGGATCTCCCCGAATTTCCGAAGGCTTGTTATTTTTCTTGGCCACTATTTTCGGTAGTGTTGGAGTTTATCTAGGTATGTTTGCCTTTCGGCACAAAACTCGCAAATGGTATTTTCTTGTGGGCATGCCATTACTAATGTTGGAAAACTTTACTCTTTTATATTTTATTTATAATTTAATTTGACTACATGCAAATAAGTATTTTTGATGAATTGAGCAAAAAGAAATCAGAGGCCAAGAAATACGTCGGCCCTTTTTATTTGTTTTTTGATACTGAAACTACCGGCTTGCCTCAAAACTACAAGGCGCCTTATGATGACTTGGACAATTGGCCGAGGATTGTTCAATTGGCCTGGGTGCTGACCGATAGCCAGCAAGAAATTATCGAGCAAAAATCTTTGATTATTAAACCCGATGGTTTTAGTATTCCCGCGGCCTCATCGGCTGTTCATGGGATTACCGATGCCAAAGCTAATGAATTGGGAATTCCTCTGGTGGAGGCTCTTAATTTTTTGAATGAACCACTAATGAGTCAGACTCCCATTCTAGTAGCTCATAATATTGATTTTGATACTAATGTTTTGGGCGCCGAATTTTTGCGGGCCAATTTGACTTCTAATTTTATGGATTTAGAACGGATTTGTACTATGAAAAGCAGCGTGGCTTTTTGTGATTTAAATAATCGAAAGTTTCCCAAGCTGACCGAACTGCATTTGCGTTTGTTTGGCGAAGATTTTTCCGGAGCTCACGATGCCTTGGTGGATGTCTTGGCCTGCTCTCGTTGTTTTTTTGCCCTTAAAGAAAAGGGAATTATTAGCTAAACAATTATGAAATATGATGTGGCGATAATTGGTGGTGGTCCGGCGGGAATGATGTCGGCTGGTCGGGCTGGCGAACTAGGAGCTAGAGTAGTTTTGCTAGAAAAAAATTCTCAGTTAGGAATAAAGTTGTTAAGCACCGGTGGCGGTCGTTGCAATTTTACTAATCACAAGAGTAATCGGGAATTGGCCAGTAGTTTTGGCAAAAGTGGTGCTTGGCTTTTGTCAGGACTCAGTAAATTTGGCCCCGAAGAAGTGATTAAATTTTTTAATAACCGAGGACTTCGTACCAAGGTGGAAGAAAATGGCCGAGTTTTTCCAGTTAGTAATTTGGCGACAGATGTTTTGCGAGTTTTAACTGATTATTTAAAATCTTCAGCGGTTGAAGTTCGACTAAGCGCCGAAGTTAAAGATATTGTTAAGGTTAAAAATAAAATTAGCAAAATTATATTAAGTAATGGAGAGGAAATTGTGGCTGATAAATTTGTAATGTGTGTCGGGGGAAAATCTTATCCGCTGACTGGCTCCACTGGCGATGGTTATAAGTGGCTGAAAAAATTGGGTCATAGTATTGTTGATTTGCGACCAGCTTTGACGCCTATTATTTTAAAAGAAACATTTATCAAGGATTTGGAGGGCTTGAGTTTACCAGTAGTGGGATTAACTATTTATAAAAATAATAAAAAAGCGCTAGAGGCTCTGGGTCCAATTGTTTTTACCCGTCAGGGACTTAGCGGACCACTGATTTTAAATCTAAGTTCGGAGATTGGACTGCTGGGAGGCAAAAATTTGCCAATTCAACTAGATTTTTTGCCAGACCTAGATAAGATTCAACTGGACAAAAAATTACAACAAGAATTTGCTTCTAGTAATAAAGTTTTTAAAAATGCTGTTAGTCAACTGGTGCCACCAAAATTAGTAGGCCTGATTGTCCGCTTATCTGGCATTTCGCCTCAGAAAAAATTAAACTCCATTACCAAAGAAGAACGGCAAATCCTAGGGCATCTCTTAAAAGAATTTGCTTTGAACCTGGATAGTTTGGCTGGCTATGATTTGGCCATGATTAGTGCTGGCGGGGTTGATCTAAAAGAAGTGGATCCTAAGACTATGAAGTCAAAAATAATTGATAATCTCTATTTGGCCGGTGAAATACTGAATCTTAATGGTCCAACTGGTGGCTACAATCTTCAGCTGTGTTGGACCACTGGCTATGTTGCCGGAGAATCTGGTGTCAGGCACCAGAAACGATTGCGAAGTCTGAACTAGCACTCAGGTGCCTGACACCTGGACTTATGGGCACTAGCGTGTTATCATTTAAGTAATTAACTTTAAAAAATATGGGCAATTTTAATCAAGGTAGTCGCTTTGGTGGCAAAAAGAGTTTTGGTCGAGATAGGGATTCTAGTATGCACCAAGCTATTTGTTCTGATTGCGGTCAGAAATGTAGCGTGCCATTTAAGCCAACGGGTGACAAGCCAGTGTATTGTAGCGATTGTTTTAGCAAAAAAGAAAGTGGTGGCAATAATCGATTTCCTCGGAGAGATTCGGGTCGTCCGAGTTTTGGCGACAAAAAGATGTTTACTGCTGTTTGCGATAAATGTCATAATGAATGCGAAGTACCTTTTAAACCGACTGGCGACAAAGCGGTATATTGTAATGATTGTTTTCGCAGTATTGATAAACCAGGTGCTGGCGCTAGAAATTCCGGAGGCGCTGATTATCAAAAACAATTTGAGATGTTAAATGCTAAATTGGATAATCTGTTAAAAATTTTGGCACCAAAAGAAGTAGCCGCTCCCAAAAAAATAGCCAAGGTGGCCAAGGCGGTCAAGCCAGTAAAAATTGTTAAAGCTGCCAAAGCTGTCAAAAAAGTGGCTGCCAAGAAAAAGAAATAATTAATTATTAAAATACATTTATATGGCCAAAAGAACTACCGGCGTGGGCAGCAAAAAGACTGGACACCCGCATAAAACCAAAAAACGTTTGGAGATCAAAAGACTAATGCTGGAACAAAAAGCTCTCAAAAACAAAAAGAAATAATCAATTTCGATACTCATTAAAACCAAAAATGGGGTACCTAGCAGGGTATTCCGTTTTTGTTACTGGGTGCTGCGGGGTGGGATTGACTAATTTAAAACATTGTGATAGATTTGAATATTCTAATGGTTTATTGACAATCTAATTTTGGTATAACTTTTCTAAATAAAAAGAGATGAAAGATGTGTATCAACAAACAGGCTTCAATCTAGATGAAGTTCTGGAACTTTTGAAAAATCCGCCAATTGAATATCCGGAATGTCTACTACTCAATGAATTGGGGGCTATAATTTATTTTGACCAGGATCAGGAGTCAAAAGGCGAAAAAAAAATGCTGGAATATTTGAAAAACCGGCATCCCCAGTATCGGGCCATTGCCGCTTTTTATCTGTCAGCTGAGCCTCAAATTGCTGAAAGAAATTCAGCAGCTTTAACCGAGTTTCGCAATCAACCAAAAAACAAGCAATTGTTGCTAATGGTTGATGAGGCTCTTAATGAATAAATAAGATCATTAACTTCGGATAAGCTTTGCGACAACCTCGCGAAGCTTTTTTATTTGGGGCCTGCCGGCCGGCAGGCAGGCCTGAATACATTGTTGACAAAATACCAAAAAAAGATTAATATTTCTCTAGTTTTTTCAAAATCTATTCAAATACATAAGGTATGGCTAGTAATACTATTATTGTTGGCAGAGTTAATATTCCCAAGGTTAAAACCACTGGGAAAAAGTTTTTAGAAGACTTGCGATTAAATCCAAAGATATCTCAAGAAATACTAATTGAATGGTCGGTTGGATTATTGTATTTAATCCCCGAAATCAAAATAAGAATTTCTGGCATTTTTTTGGGTTCCGGTAATGGCCGAGTTAATTGTTCTGATTTGTTTGTTTTTCCCCAAGACGAGATTGTGATCCCCGGCAGACAGGAGCCAGGGAAGATAAAAATAATCTACTCCGACGCCCAATTTGTTTTAAAGGTTGATCCCTCGGTTAAACCAGGTTATTATACTATTTGTTGCTTGGCCACTTATTGTGATCATAGTCGGGATATATCTGGGAATTTCAAATTTTCTCAGAAATTGGCGATTCGTTATAATGCCTAACTCTTTAAGCGCTGGATAAATTATTCAGCGCTTTTAAATTACTGTAATTAATTGTTCTGTTGGGTATTTTCTGTTATAATTTTGTTAATATAATTTAATAATTAATTTAAATTTATGTATACCAAAGAAGCTGTGCTCACTTTACCAATTACTCTAGTCAAGCCGATTCCGGCGGTGCTAGTGACTGGTTTGTCGATTTTGTCGCTGGCCATTCCTTTTTACTTGGGTCACCCACAATGGTTGGTGGGGATAATTGTGAACGCTTGTTTGTTTTCGGCGGCAATTTTTTTACCCAAAAAATATATTTGGCCAATTATTATTTTGCCGAGCCTAGGAGTATTATCTCGGGGCTTGGTGTTTGGACCACTAACTATGTTTTTGGTGTATTTTTTGCCTTTTATTTGGCTAGGCAATTTTGTTTTGGTCTCAACTTTTAAGAAATTATATTCTCAGGTTCATTATTTAGTGGCCGTGTCTTTGGCGGCTGTCGCCAAATTTTTCTTTTTGTGGCTAGTAGCTAATATTTATTTTCAATTTGCTCTAGTTCCATCAATTTTCGTAAAACTTATGGGCTTCAATCAATTGGCTACCGCTCTAGCTGGTGGCGTTGTGACTTGGCTAATTTTTGGAGCTTATAAAAAATATAATGCCAAATAACAAAAATATTAATTACGCCACTTTATATATAGTTCGGCATGGACAGAGTGAACATAATGTTCAACACATTGTTCAGGGTCATTTAGATTCGCCTTTGACTGAGGAGGGGATTAATCAGGCCAGGGATTTGGCTAATAAATTAAAAGATATAAAATTTAGCGCTGTTTATTCTTCGGATTTGCTGAGAGCCAAAAGAACTGCTGAAATTATTGGCAAAGAGCAACAATTGGCTGTTAAAACCAATCAATTACTCCGAGAACGAAATTATGGCCAGTGGCAAGGACAGGAATCCAAAATTTATAATGAGCGGATCAAGCAAGCTTTGGCTGATTTGAAGTATTTAGAGCCAGAAAATAGATGGCAATTCAAGATTTCAGAGGATGTAGAAAGTGACGAAGAGATTGTGGCCAGATTTTTAACAATTCTTAGGGAAATCGCTTTAACTCATTTGGGTCAACAGGTTTTAATAGCCACTCATGGAGGCCTGATGAGGACTTTGTTGATGCATCTAGGTTGGGCAAGTCACGATGAATTACCAGGAGGATCGGCTAAAAATACTTCTTATCTAAAACTGGAATCCGATGGGGTGGATTTTTTCATTAAAGAAATTGTGGGGATTGAAAAACAAATTCAAGAATCAGGCAGTGAATAATTTTTTCCAAATTTAAAAGGAGCTGGGTTAGCTCCTTTTTTGGTTGAGAATATTGTTTATTCTTCATCAATGATGTTTTTGGTACTTGGGCTGGCAATTATTTCTTTAATTTTTTTGGTGTCTGTTTTTTCCAGGCAAACACCAATTTCTTCCAGCGGTACGGCGTAGGGTATTCTGGCTTTATTTTTTTCGATGCATTTGATTTTGTCCACAATGGTTTTACCATTATGAAACTCAATCAAAATTGTTTCGCCAGGGACGGCCTTGCCCTCGATGACCCGACCAGTGATTATGGTTCCAGGTGTTTTTAATTCTTTTTTGGCCTGTGATGAGCCGAAGAATCTGTCGACTTCCATCACTAAGCCCTTTCCGGTAATTTTAATCTCGTTCATCGCTTTTATTTTAAAAGGGGTTTTCAAAAAACATTTCAAACACGCCTTTAAATTTACGGCAGTTTTATAAATTTGTCAACCACGCTTTTGTTATTTTCTATTAATTGATATAATATAAACAACTAATAATTTTTTCTATGAATCTAAAAAAATATTATATTCGGTTATTTATTTTAATAACTATTCTTTTTGTTTGTATCGGTATTTTTGTGTATTTAATTGTGAATCGGATCACTGACAATAAATTTCAGAAATCTTTGTATAGTTCTATGGATGTGGCTTTGGCGGCAGTAAATCCCGACAGAATCAAAAATATTATAAACGAGTCAATGAATCCGGAATCAGCAGATTATCTTCGAGTCAAGGATCAATTAACTCGACTAGGCAAGGCTCTTAGTGGCTCTGGAATTGATTCTCTTTATATTGTTGAAAAAAAGGATGAGCAATTTGTATTTTTGGCTGATTCTTTTGATCCCGGTAATCCGCGTTTTAGTAGTCCGGGCAGTGTTTATCGCCAACCGCCACCAGAATTAAAGGATGTTTTTCAGTATAAATCAGCCTTTTTATCTAATCCTTATTCAGATGAATTTGGATCTTTTGTATCATTTTTCAAACCAATTACCGTATTTGATACCGGAGACTTGGTCGGTGTAATGGGGGTAGATATTGATCAGGCCTATTACCAGGGCGTTGTTTATCAAAATCTGATTTGGCCAATGCTCAGCGTTTTGACTCTGTATCTGGTGGCCATTATCTTTTGGATTTTTTATATGCGTCGTTTTAGGTCGCGAGAACAATTAGAGGATGCTCGGCAATTGCTAACTGGAGTTATCAATTCTATTCCGGATATTTTCTTTTTGATTGATAAGGATTTAAAATTTATTTTATGGAACAAAACTTTAGAAAATATCGTTGGTTATCGGCATGAACAAGTGCTTGGTGCCAAATTAACTGATCTATTTTTTAAAGCCGATGTCAATATTTTAAATGAGGCCATTGCTGATGTGTATAGTCGAAAAACTACCTCTTTGGAAATGCCCATCAAAGGCAAGGGAAACAAACGTCTGTCTTATGAATTTGTTTGTTCATTAGTATTAGACAGCGATGGACAGGTTTCCGGGATTGCTGGCTTGGGTCGAGATGTGAGTAGTCGGCATCAAAAAGAAGAAGAACTGATTGCCCAAAAGAAACAAATGGAACAAATCAATAAATTAATGGTTGGCCGAGAGCTGAAAATGATTGAACTAAAGAAAGAGCTAGATAGTCTCAAAAAAGTTTAGATATTATTTGGTGCTTTTGGCAAAATGTGTTATACTATTCCTAGATATTAAAAAAAATATATGGCTGTCGCTAAAAAAAATATTTTGATTGCTGAGGACGAGTCTTCTTTGGCTCGAGCCCTGGAATTGAAATTAAACAAATTGGATTACCAGGTCGTAATTGTTAGTAATGGTGAGGAAGCGGTGAATCAATTGAGCACTAATAAGTTCAATATTGTTTTGTTGGATTTAATCATGCCCAGATTAGACGGTTTTGGCGTTTTAGAAAAATTAAAAGCTCTCAAAATAAAGGTTCCAGTGATTGTTTGTTCCAACTTGGGACAGGCCGAAGATCTCAAACGAGCTAAAGAGCTCGGAGCTATGGATTATTTAGTAAAATCCGATACCCCTATTAATGGGATAGTTGATCGGATCAAAAAATTTATCAAATAAATCAATGCTACCTAATATTGATTTGATCAAAAAAATTCTACTGGAAGAGAATTATGTCTCGGCCGATGATTTTAGTCGGGCTGAAGCTTATTGTCAAAAAAATCACCTAGATTTGCTGGATTATTTACTGAGCGAAGAGCTCCTGAGTTCTGATCTTTTGGGTCAAGCTATTGCTGAGCATTATAATGTTTCTTATGGTGATTTGAATACTAATCTCAAAACCACTGAACAGATCAAAAAAATTCCAGAAAAGATTGGCTTGGATTTCCGAGTTATTTTTTTTGGCGAAAATGAAAAGCAAGTTTTTGTTACTACGGACAATCCAGAAGACAAAAACATCATCAAAACTCTTCAGCCCTTATTTCCCAAAAAGAAGATTACCTTGCTGTATTCTTTGCCTCAAGACATTGATAGCGCTTTGCTAAATTATCGTCGCACTTTGGGCACTAGATTTGCGGAAATTATTAAATCTAGTGATCGAGTCGCTCCAGAAATTATTGATGAGATTATTGCCGATGCCGTCACTTATCGATCTTCGGATATTCATTTTGAACCTGAAGAAAAGGAAGTGGTGATTCGTTTTAGAGTTGATGGGGTGCTGCGGGAGGCCGGCCGAATCCCTCTGCCTTTTTACGAGAATATTTTAAACCGGATCAAAGTTCAAAGTCGCCTCAGGACTGATGAACATTATAGTGCTCAAGATGGTTCTATTCGTCATTATCAGGGTACCAGAGCGATTGATTTGCGGGTTTCGATTGTGCCGACTGTTACTGGCGAAAAGATCGTCATTCGTATTTTGTCCCAATATATTCATAGTTTCAATTTGCGAGATTTGGGGTTAGGACCAGACGACCAAAATATTTTAGAAAAATCTTCGGATTTGCCTTTTGGTATGATTTTGGTGGTGGGACCAACTGGTAGCGGTAAAACGACTACTCTATATTCGCTTCTGCGACGTTTGAATCAGCCCGAAGTCAATATTACAACCATCGAAGATCCGGTTGAATATAAAGTGACTGGTATTAATCAAATTCAGGTCAACCTGCAAACCAATTTGACCTTTGCCAAGGGACTTAAATCGATTGTTCGGCAAGATCCGGATATTATTTTGGTGGGTGAAATTCGTGATAATGAAACCGCGGAAATTGCTGTTAACGCCGCTCTAACTGGTCATTTGCTCCTCTCAACTTTTCATGCCAATGATGCTGCCACGGCTGTCCCAAGATTGCTAGATATGGGGATTGAGCCATTTTTGTTAGCTTCTACTTTGGAATTGATTATTGCTCAACGCTTGGTCAGGAAGATTTGCGAAAATTGTCGAGTTAGTCGCAAGGTTTTGGCCAAGGACTTACTCATCACTTATCCATTTCTCAAACCATTTTTGGATACTAATAGTTTGACTTTTTATCAAGGCAAGGGTTGTCCAGCTTGTAATTTTAGTGGCTATCGGGATCGCGTTGCTATTTTTGAATTAATTAATGTGACTAATGAATTAGAAGATTTGATTTTGCGGAGACCAGCTAGCACTGAAATCTGGAATTTAGCAGTTAGTCAGGGCGCTCATTCTTTGTTTGCCGATGGCTTGGAAAAAGTTAAAAATGGCATTACGACTCTCGAGGAAGTTTTGCGAGTAGCTGAGGCACCTGGTGCTAAGAATTTTAATAGCTATGGAAACAAGAAAAAATAATTTATCTTTTGTTTTACTCAAAATCGGCTGGGCACGTGATCACCAAGAAAATTTTTTGGAAAACTTGGCTATGTTGCTTTCGGCTGGTTTGGATATTTACGGAGCCTTGTCAGCCATCAAAACCGAGGGACGTTCCAAGATATTTGCTAATTTGATTGATTTTCTGATTTTACAAATTGATAATGGCGATCCTTTGTGGCTGGCTTTAGAAAAAAGCCAGATTTTTTCGGTCCAGGCTATTTCGCTGATTAAAAATGGCGAAAAATCTGGTCATTTATCAGAAAACCTCAAGGTCTTAGTGGCTCAAAGACGTAAAGAACGAGAATTTTATAGCAAGATTAAATCGGCTCTCCTGTATCCATTATTTGTAATGGGCTTAGCCATTATTGTGGCGCTGGGTACTTCTTGGCTGGTTTTGCCGAAGTTAGCGACCGTGTTTCGATCGCTAGATGTAAAATTGCCAGCTATTACCAAGGCCTTGATCGATTTTGGAGTGTTTATGTCGCATTATGGCTATATTGTGGTCCCGGGGGTAATTATTATTTTAATTGTTATATTTGTAGTTTTATTTGTTTTGGCCAAAACCAAGTTTATTGGTCAATTTTTTTTATTGCATGCTCCGGGAATTAGGCGCTTGATTATGGAGGCCGAAATTGCCCGCAGTACTTATATTTTAGGAACCCTACTGAGTTCTGGTTTGCCAATCGTCAATTCCATGGAATCGCTCATTGATTCAGCTGATATTTATGTTTACCGTCGTTTTTATAAAATGATTGGCAGGAGATTAGAGGAGGGCGATTCGTTTAAAAAGATTTTTACTAGTGATTCCAGGCTAAGTCGTTTTTGGCCAGCCTCTATCCAACAACTCATTATGGCGGCTGAAACTTCTGGTAGCTTACCCGAGATGTTAGTGCGGATTAGCCAAGCTTATTCTGAAAAAGTGGATGTTACTAGCAAAAATTTGGCTGTGTTGTTTGAACCAGTTTTATTGATAATTGTGTGGTTGGGCGTTTTGGGGGTAGCGGTAGCAATATTTTTGCCAATTTATAGCTTGGTGGGATCATTTAATCCCTAAAAATTTATGGAGCGACTGCGGCGCCCACAAAACAAAAAACTTTTGGGCTTCACTTTGCTTGAGGCCTTATTAGTTTTGGCTATGCTCAGCATTGTTTTGGGGATTAGTGCACCAATCTATCATAATGTCCAAGTCAAAACAGCCTTGGATACTCAAGCCAGTATTGTAGCGGGGACTCTCAGACGAGCGCAAACTTTGGCTAGCACTATGAATAATGATTCGGCTTGGGGAGTTTTGATTAATAATAATTCAATTATTTTATTTTCTGGTTTGAGCTATGCCACGCGTAATACTAATTTTGATGAAATTTTTGATTTGCCCACCACTGTTTGGCCCAGCGCTAGTACGGAAATAATTTTTGGTAAAAATACGGGATTACCTAATAGCTCCTCTACTTTTATTTTGTATTCAGCTAATAACGACAATAGAACTATCAGTGTCAATGCTTGGGGGGCTATTAATTATTGATTATGAAGACTAATTTTCAAAAACCAGGTTTTAGTTTGGTAGAAGCGATTCTGGCTGGTTTTTTGTTTTCGGCTCTAGCGACTATTTTAATTACTGTTTTGCTTTATGCTCAAGAGAATCCGCTTTTAAGTGGCCAAAGAGCTCGGGCTGTTTATTTGGCCGAAGAGGGAATCGAGGCGGCTCGAGCAATCCAGGAAAATAATTTTGCCAATTTAGGAATAGGGACTTTTGGACTAGCCACTAGCTCTAATCAATGGACCCTCAGTGGTTCTAGTGATACTCAGGATGGTTTTACTAGATCAATTGCGGTTAGCGCGCTAAGCGCCTCTAGGAAAGCTGTGGCCGTCACTGTTAATTGGGTTCAAAATGCCCAAAGAAGCGGGACGGTGTCTTTAAACACGGTTCTCACTAATTGGCGAGCGCCAACTCTGGGTGATTGGACTAATCCTAATACTTTGGGGGCCAGCCTAGATTTAGCTGGTAATAATGACGCTTGGCGTTTGGTAGTAAGTGGCAGCTACGCTTATGTAATTGAAGCGGCCAATCCGTCTAATTTTTTAATTATTGATATATCTAATCCAGCTTTGCCGGTTTTGCAAAGCACTACTAATGTGCCTGGTAATCCTCGTGACATCAAGGTTGTTGGTAATTATGCCTATATCGCTAGCACTGACAATACTCGAGAAATTAATATTTATGATATTTCCAATCCGCTGACTCCACTCTTGGCTGGGTCTTATAATGCTATTGGCAATGCTGACGCTTATTCCATTGATGTGGTTGGTAATTATTTATATTTTGGCCGAATAGCCAGCACGGATCCGGAGTTTTATGTCTTAGATATTTATAATTTGGCCAGTATTAGCTTGCTGGGTAGTTTGCAATTAACTTCGGCAATTAATGAGGTGGCAGTATCTGGCAATTACGCCTATTTGGCTACGGCTAACACTGCTCAGGAATTACAAATTATTAATGTGACTACTTCGACAGCGCCAGTTTTGGCTGGTTTTTATAATGTAACTGGTAGCGCCACTGCTAATGATGTCCTAGTATTTGGGAATAATGTTGCTCTAGCCCTTAGTAATAATCAAGTAGCTATTTTAAATGTGAGTAGCGTTTCTTCGCCAACGCTGGTATCTTCAGCCCCAATTAGTTCGCCGGCCTCTGGGATAAGCCTAGGAAATAATAATACCTATCTTTTTGTATCTTCGGCCCTGAGTACGGCCGAATTACAAATTTTTGACATTAGCACCATTGGTAGTCCGACACTTTTAGGCATTTTCAATGCCAGTGCTAGTGCTAATGATGTTTATTACGATCCTACCACTGACCGAGCCTATTTAGCAGATACTAGTAATACCCAAGAATTAATTATTGTGGCTCCCTAAATTATGAATCTGACAACAAAAAAACTTGGCTTTACTTTAATCGAGTTGTTGTTATATACAGCCTTGGCCGGATTTTTAATTTTGGTGATTAGTTCGTTTATGTCGATTTTGTGGCAAGTGCAAGCGAAGACGCGGGCGATTTCCGAAGTCGAGCAACAAGGCGCGCAAATTATGGATATTATCTTGACTCAGGTTCGAAGTACTTCAGTGGTAAATATTCCTAGCTCTGGACTTAGTTCTAGTACTTTGAGTTTGGCTACCAGTACGCCTGGTAATAATCCAATTGTTTTTACTTTAAATAATAATAATTTACTTTTAAGTTTAGGATCAAATTCGGTCCTACCTTTAAATAATAATAAAATAATAATTTCTAATTTGCGTTTTTCTGATTACGGGGCCACGGGCATAGATTCGGTTCGGGTTCAGTTTACGGCTAGCTATCTCAATACTGGTAATAAGTCGGAATATAATTATAGTCAAAATTTTTATGGCACAGCCACCAGCCGTTAAGCCGGCCTACATTTTACTTATTAGTGTTTTGATCTTGGGAGCTATTAGTTTGGTCATCGCTTCAGCCTTGCTTTTGTTGGGAATATCCGGAACCAAAACAGTGATTAGTCTAGAGCAGGGAGCTAAGGCCCGTTATTTGGCTAATGCTTGTGCCGAAGAAGCCCTGGAACAAATTAGGAGCTCCACTACTTATGTGGGGGTAGTCAATTTAACTTATTCTGAAGGAACTTGTTCGTATACGGTGACAAATACTGGCGGAAGCACTCGGGAGATCAGGGTAATTAGTACTGCTTATAGTAATACTCAAAGATTATTGATTAATCTGAGTTCTTTAAGCCCGCAATTAACAGTTTCTAGCTGGAAAGAAGTAGCTGATTTTTAAAAATTATGCTATTATTCTAATAGGTTTATTTTTTATATAATATTTTTTTTATTTTAATTACTTATAAGTAGTTTTTAAAAACTAGTTATAGATAATTAACACCAATCATTATGAGTTGTTGCTCAGGCAAAACCAAAGCCCCCAAAAAGGCCAAAAAAGCCAAAAAAGGCTTTACTTTATTAGAAGTATTATTGGTAGTAGCGATTATCGCCATTTTGGCGGGAATTGTGATTCTAGCCTTAAATCCTTCTAAGCAATTAGCTGATTCACGCAATTCTCAACGTCGAGTTGATGTGAACACCATTTTAAATGCCGTGTATCAATATGCTGTGGATAATAATGGCACTGTTCCAGCCACCATTTTGACTACCAGCACTGAAATTTGTAAGGCTAGCAGCACCTGCACTGGGTTAGTTGACCTATCAGTTTTAACCAATAGTGAAAAATTTTTGACTTCTATACCAACAGATCCAACCGGAGCTAGTACTAATGGTACTGGTTATAGGATTATGAAAACTGTTAACAATCGTGTCACGGTTACAGCTCCTTCGGCTGAAAATGGAGCTTCCATTTCGGTTACTAGATAGTTTGAAAATATGTTGGAGCCATAATTTTTGTCGATTATGGCTCTAATCATATTCTTAAGCTCTTATGAAGAAAATTAGTAACAAAATTTCTCTAATCATTATTATTATCGCTGTTATCGGTGCTGGTCTTACCAGTTTTTTGGTTTATTATTTGTCTTCCAATGTAATTAAAAATCAGATTGGGATCGATCATTTAGATGTGGCTAGATCAATTTCTTCTAGCGTTGATCAATTTATCGATGAGCAACTTCGATCAGTTGAATCAGTGGCCACTCGAAGTTTGGTAAAAAATTTTTTATCCCAAGCCAATCCCGATCCGGTTAGTCTTTATGGTAGTTTGGAAAATAATATTGTTGTTTATCCAGCCTGGCAACATATTGAAATTTTAGATTTACAGGGAAAGATTTTAGTATCAACTAACAAGGAAAGGCAAGGTTTTAAAATTACTAGTCTAATGAAAGATCATAATTGCCAAACCTTGTTAGATCAGGCTTTGTCCGGAAAAATAGTTTATAGCGATGTGCATTTTGCCGATCTTGATAAAAAAAATCCGGTGATGGTTTTTATGGTGCCAGTTTTTGACAACAATTCTAAGGTTGTCGGAGTGGTAGAGATGACCATGGACTGGTTGAAGGCTATTAAACTGTTTAATGATTTTAGCGGAGAAAGAATTATTCATTTACTAAACCAAGATGGTTTGGAAATTGCGGAAAGTGGCCAAGATAATACCAATTATGTTTTAACAGAAGATTATAGTCAATTACCTTTTTTTTCTGAGCTCCAGGGTTCTCAGGATAGATCTCTGATAGTCGATGAAGCCGGGGATGATGACGATCAAGAAGCAGCCGAAATTTCTAAATCAGCTCTGATCTCAGTGGTTCAACAAAAAGGCAACGATAATTATCTTGGCAATGGTTGGATATTATTTACCGAGCAATCCAAAGATTTGGCTTTTGCTTCAGTTCGGGACCTATCACTTAAATTATTTGTTATTACCTTGCTTCTATTTGGATTATTTTTCTTTAGTATTAGAATGGCCATTAACAAATTAATTATTAATCCTCTGGACCAAGTGGCTGACGGAGTCGAAAAAATTTCTCATGGTGACTTTTCGGTCAAAATTCTTCACCAGTCAAACGATGAGATTGGATCTTTGGTGCTTGGAGTCAACGATATGAAAGACAAACTCCAGGGTTTATATGGTCAGCTCAATCAAAAAGTCAAAGAGAAAACCGAGCTTTTAAATCAAAAATTATTAGAAATCAAGGACAAAAATAAATCTCTAGAAGATAATCAACGAGCCGTCCTAAATATTTTAGAGGATATTAATATTGAGAAAAAAAGAACCGAAGCCCTAGCAACAGATTTGGAAAAATTTAAAATGGCCGTAGATAATGCTTCGGACCATATTGTGATTACTGATGTCGAGGGAATAATCCTCTATGCCAATCCAGCCGTTACCAAAATTACTGGCTTCGCTGTGGAGGATATAATTGGCAAAAAGGCTGGCAACAAAGAATTATGGGGCGGCCAAATGGACCAGGCTTTTTATGAAAAGCTATGGAAAACAATCAAAACAGACAAGCAAGTTTTTGTCGGTGATGTTAATAATAAACGTATAAGTGGTGAGCAATATGTAGCCGCTGTAAGTCTATCCCCAGTTTTGAACAAAGATGGTCAAGTAGTCTTTTTTGTGGGTATTGAAAGGGATGTCACTAAAGAAAAGGACATTGATAAGGCCAAAACTGAATTTGTCTCCTTGGCCTCTCATCAACTCAGAACTCCGCTATCAGCTATTAATTGGTATGCTGAAATGTTGCTCGATGGTGACGCTGGCGCGGTTAATGAAGAACAAAAAAAATATTTAGATGAGATTTATCATGGCAACCAAAGAATGGTGGCTCTAATTAATGCTTTGCTCAATGTTTCGCGTTTAGATTTGGGGACCTTTATGATTGAGCCGGAAATGGTCAATCCTATTTCGCTGGCACAAGAAGTTATTAAGGATTTAACTCCTAAAATAAAAAATAAAAATCAAAAAATAATTGAAAATTATGACGCCAATCTTCCGTTAATTAAGCTAGACCCCAAATTGATCAGGATTGTTTTTGATAATTTATTATCCAATGCCGTCAAATATACTCCAGACAAAGGGACTATTAAAATTGATATTAGCAAGAATACCAAGGATTTGATAATTAAAGTTGCGGACACTGGCTATGGGATTCCAACCGCTGATCAACCGCGCATCTTCCAAAAATTGTTTAGAGCTGATAATATTCGGGACAAGGATACCGACGGAACCGGCCTGGGGCTATATATAGTCAAGGCTATTATTACTGCTAGTCAGGGAACCTTGGGTTTTGTATCCAAAGAAAACAAAGGAACAACTTTTACGGTCACCTTGCCCTTGTCCGGAATGACTCCTAAGGAAGGTACCAAAGGATTATCATAATAATTAAATAATTTTAAAAAATATGGAAGACAAAGTTATTTTGGTAGTGGAGGATGAGCGACCATTATCGGAAGCCATCAAAATTAAACTAGAAAAAAGTGGTTTAGGGGTAGTCACAGCGCGGAGTATTGATCAAGCTCTCAATCACCTCAAAGATCAGGTGAAAGTTGATGCTATTTGGCTAGATCATTATTTGTTGGGCAAAGGCAATGGCCTAGATTTGGTGGTCAAAATTAAAAGTGATGATTCGCCTTGGAAAACTATTCCAATTTTTGTGGTTTCCAATACCGTTACTCAAGACAAGATTAGCTCCTATTTAAATTTGGGAGTTAATAAATATTATACCAAGGCTGATTATCGCCTCGAAGATATTATCAAGGACATTAAAGCGGCGATTGTCTAAAAAAGATGGCGAAGAAAACTCCAATTCCCAAAGAGATTTTAAAAAAACAAACCCATCCAAAACTACAAGTGGTTTTATGGGTTTATTTTTTGATCGCTATTATTTTTCTAGGTCTGGCTATTTGGCATGTCTTTTGGGATGATGTCCGCGGATGGTTGATTTTTGGACCATTAGCTCTAGGTCTAATTATTGGAGCTATTATTTCTAGAATTGCCAAAATATCTTGGGACTTGCAAACTCGCCAGGTAATCTCTAAGATAGATATCTTGGGGTTAGGAGTTTTGCTAGCTTATCTAATATTTTGCTGGTGGCGTCAAAGACTAATCGCTCAATTTGTTCATGGTCCAGAAATTACTACTGTTACTTTTTCTTTATTATCCGGAATTATGTATGGTCGAATGTTGGGGGTGCGCGGAAAAATCAAAAAAGTCATCAGGAAAAAAGAAAAATCTGTAATTTATATTAAAAAAAAATAATTTATGGAATTTTTTAAATATCAAAATGAAAATTTGTATTGCGAGGGGATATCTTTGGGGGTTTTAACTAAAAGATTTAAAACTCCTTTTTATGTTACTAGTTCTCAAGCCATTATTAAACAAGCGGCTAATTTTGAATATAATTTTTCAAAATTAAAACATCTGACCTGTTATGCTGTTAAGGCCAATGATAATTTGAGTATTTTGAAATTATTAGCTGCCGCTGGCTTAGGGGCTGATGTTGGTTCCTGTGGCGAATTGTATCGAGCCAAACTCTCTGGCTTTCCAGCCAATAAAATAATTATGTCCGGGGTTGGTAAAACTAGTGATGATATTGTCGCCGCTTTGCAGGCTAAGATTTTGATGTTAAAAGTGGAATCGCTCAAAGAATTAGAGCAAATATCTAAATTGTCTAAACAGCTCAAACTAGTGGCTGGGATTTCACTGAGAATCAACCCGCAGGTTTTGGCCGAGACTCATCATGCTCATACAGCTACTGGTGGATTGGAACATAAATTTGGGATTGATCAAAAAGACTTATCTCCAGCCTTAAAAATTATTAAAAAATCTAGTAATTTGCGACTAATTGGTTTGAATCTGCATATTGGATCACAAATCTTTAAAGTTGAGCCTTATCTCTTGGCTATCTCTAAAATGTTGAAAATAAAAAAACGCCTAACGGCGCAAGGAATTTTTGTTAAATATTTAGATATTGGTGGTGGATTTCCAATTACTTATGATCCAGATAAACCAGTGAGAGATTTGGAATACTTTGCTAAAGATATTATCAAGGTTTTGGAAAATGAATCAGCTAAAATTATTTTTGAACCTGGCCGTTATCTAGTGGCTAATGCTTCAGCTTTAATTTCTCAAATTGTTTATATCAAAAAAAATTCTCAAGGTAAAAAATTTATAGTCATGGATGCCGGCATGTCTGAATTAATGCGGCCAATTTTATATGATGCTTATCATCAAATCATCCCTATCAAAAAAGCTAAATCAACTAAATTGATTGCCGATATCGTTGGCCCGCTTTGCGAATCAGGAGATGTTTTGGCTAAAGCGCGAGAAATTTCCAAAGTTAGAGAGCACGATTTTTTGGCAATTATGTCAGTGGGGGCTTATGGTACAGTGATGTCCAATAATTATAATGGCCGACTACGTCCACCAGAGCTCCTAATTAGTAATCGTCAAGTAAAAATTATTAGAAAAGGTGAAACTCTCAAGCAGGCTATTCAAAATGAAATTGCTATATAAAAAACTCCAGGTATCAAGGCCCTGTACTTGGTGGACAAAGCGTCGCCTGGAGTTTTAAGCGAAAGGGTGGTTCCCAATCAACCCGATATGATTTTTTTATGAACAAAGGAGATTTAATCATCCAGAACACAAGCGGAACCACCCAATCTATATACGACACAAACGAAAAAACTGTAATTAGATATTAATATATATTTTTTTAATTGTCAAGAGTTAAGCTCGGCCAAGGCTCAAAAACATAGCCAGGGCAGAGAGAGCCATCACACCAAAAGTTAACCAAACTAGAGTAGATGATAGGCGACTACTGCTATATTCACCCATGATATTTTTGTTACTAGCGATTTTGGCAATTACAAAAATCAGAGGCACGGCTACTACTCCATTAAAAACAGCTGTGAAAACTAGGGCCTTGATTGGATCAATGCCAATAAAATTAATAATTAGACCAATGATAGTGGCAATCGTAATGATCCCATAAAAACCATGGGCTTTTTTTAATTTCAAATTGAGTCCTTGCTTGAAGTTTAGAGCCTCTGAGAGGGCATAGGAGGCTGAGCCAGACAAAACTGGAATACCCAGTAGTCCCAGGCCAATCACTCCAATAGCGAAGATAATTTTGGCTATAAACCCGGCATTAGGAAAGGTTTGAACTAGTGGTTCTAGAGCCCGGGCGGCATCAGCAGCGGTGCCAATATTAGTAATCCCATTACTATGTAAAACCGTGGCCGCCACGACAATAATCGACCAAGCTGTTAATTGGGAAGCCAGCATGCCGATAAAATTATCGAGACGCATGTTTTTCAAAAATCTTCGACTGATTCGCGGAGTGCCATCTTTTCTGATTAAATGTTGAGCTTTTTCCTCTTCCACTTCCTCAGAAGCCCCCCAAAAGAACATATAGGGAGAGATAGTAGTACCCAAGACGCCGGTTAATATAAAGAAAAAAGAAAAAGACCAGTCAATATGAGGGATTAGGGTTGATTTAAAAATTATTGGCCAGGGTTGATGCACTAAAAATAGAGTGACGATATAAGAAAGCAGAGCCGCGGCAAACCATTTGAGAATGCGAGCATAAACCTTGTAAGTGGTAAAGATTTCTAAGACCAAAATTAGGGCCGTAAAAAATAAAGTTAGAGCAGCAAAATTGATCGGAATAATTAATCTAGCCGCTTCAGCCATGGCTCCAATATCAGCGCCAATATTAATAGTATTAGCAACAAACACTAAAATGACAATAAAAAATAAAAGTTTTTTGCTATAGAATTTTTTGACGACTCCAGCAATTCCATGACCAGTGACTGCTCCAATACGCGCACAAGCCTCTTGGACAGCAATCAGCATCGGCAGAATTGGAATAATGGTCCAAAGCTGTCCGTAACCAAATTGAGCACCGGTTTGGCTATAGGTAGCAATGCCCGATGGATCGTCATCAGCGGCACCAGTAATAATGCCTGGTCCTAATTTTTTGAAAAATTTCTTTATTCCTAATTTGAATTTACGCATAATTATAATGAATTATTGAGCCTGAAATGATTCCGAAATATCCTCAGCCAAAATTTTGGCCTTTTTAGCACTATGAATAGATTTGAATAGAAAAAATCCAACGATCAGGAAAGTAATGACTGGAGAAACCCAGGATTTAATCTCTACTCCAAAAGAATCTAAAACCATGATCAGTCCTAAAAATAAAATAGAGTACATGGCCCCATTTTTAAGAAAGGGATATTTTTTGATTCGATCAATATTGCCAACCGTTAGTTGTCGAACAATCAAAGCCCCCAAACCATTTCCAATTAAAATTAAGGGGATGCTGAGGGTAAAAGCAAAGGCTCCTAGAACGCCATCGATAGAAAAAGTGAGGTCAATGATTTCTAAAAAAACTATTTTGCTAAAATCAGATCTAGCTTGAGTCATCAAGGATTTTTCTTTGTTCTCGGCGCTTTCTTTGAAACCAGAGGTAATGAAAAAAGCGGCGCTGCCGATGGTGGCCCCCAAGGCCATATTTTTATCAACTGCGAAGTAAACAATAGCCACGACAATTAGAGAAGCGACGACGTAAAACCAGGTTTCGTTTTTGGAAAAAAACTTTTCAATGGCTTTAAGGCCATAGACCTTTTCTTCAGCAAAAAGCCAATGAAAAAATAAGAGAATCAAAAATATTCCACCACCAGCTAGTAGGGTTGGGGCTGATCTTTCAATGGATTCATGGACCACTGGATCACTAGAAAAGGTAGCTGAAACGGCCCCCCAAAAACCCATATCAACATTAGCCAAATAGACTATTAGACAAGGCAAAAGTCCCCGAACCACAAAGACGGCAAAAAATATGCCCCAAGTCAAAAACCAACGGCGGGCTTTTTTGCCCATAGTGCCCAGTACTTGGGCATTAATAATCGCATTGTCAATACTGGAGATAGTCTCAAACAAACACAAACCTAAAATTATTAAAACAATACTCATCATAATAAATAGACTAAATTAATTATACAAATAGTATAACATTTTTTAGAAAATTTAATAACTCCCAATCCTGGTGCCTGGCACCAGAATTCTGGTGCCTGGCACCAGGAATTAAAAAACATCAAAAAAACCAATGTTTTAGAGTCTTTAATCTAATGTTTTGATAAATTATTTCGGGCTTGATTATTTTAAAATTTGTATTAAAATATAGATAAATTAATTAAAATTAATATTCAATTTCAAACAAGCCCCTCATTTGTTGGGGCTTTTTGTTTTGGATAAAATTTAAACGTATGGGACGGCCACTTAGAATTCAATACCCCGGAGCCCTGTATCATGTCTTTACTAGGGGCAATAATAAAAAAATAATATTTATGAATGATGGCGATTATGGATTATTTTTGTCTATTTTAAAAAAGGTTGTAAATGATTACGGATGGGTAATATACGCTTACTGTTTAATGCCCAATCATTATCATCTGCTAATTGAAACACCAAAGGCTAATTTGGCTAAGGGGATGTTTGAGTTAAATTATAAATACGCTAATAAATTCAATTATTTTTATAAAAAAGTGGGGCATTTGTTTGCTGGAAGATATAAAGCTATTTTAGTTGAAAAAGAATCCTATTTGTTCAGATTGATAAAGTATATTGCTCAAAATCCAGTTAGAAAAAGACTGGTTAAGAGTCCATCGACTTGGCGGTGGAGCAGTTGTTTCGAAATAATTAAAAACAAAAGAATAACCGGATGCATAGATAGAGAAAAAATAATGTTATTATTTGGCAACATGTTAGAATATAAACGATTTATTTCAACTGGAAAAATTAGCGAAAATTTTGTTAGACTCGGTATTCAAAATAAGTATATTCTCGGATCTCAGAGTTTTATAGCTAGTATTAGGAATCTTGGTGCCAGGCACCAGAATCCTGGTGCCTGGCACCAGGAATAGAAAAAAATTAAAAAAGCCCAATGTTTGTAGGCTTTTTTAGTTTATTTTTTGTTAAAAATATTTTTTATTTAGTTTATTTTTTAAACCTTTTAAGCAATAGGGAATTGGAGACCACCGAAACAGAAGAAAGGGCCATGGCTAGACCAGCCAATTCTGGTTTGAGGATGAGTCCCCAACCAGCAAAGACTCGAGCGGCAATCGGAATGCCGATGATATTATAAATCAAAGCAAAAAATAAATTTTGTTTTATTTTACTCATTGTTTTCTTGGATAATTTAAGAGCCGTGAAAATATCGTTTAAATCATTTCTAACAATGACAATTCCTCCTGATTCTAAAGCAATATCCGTACCCGAACCCATAGCAATTCCTAAATCAGCGGCCATCAGCGCTGGAGCATCGTTGATACCATCGCCAACCATGGCCACAATCTTGCCCTGTTTTTTTAGTTCCTGAATTTTGGCCGCTTTTTCTACGGGTTTGACCTCGGCGATAACATTATCAATGTCAATTTCCTGGGCAATGGCTAGAGCCGTAGTCCGGTGATCACCGCTGAGCATATAAATTTCTAAGCCCTGTTTTTTTAATTTGGCCATAACCTCTCTGGCATTTTCCCGGGGAACATCAGCGACATCAATTTCGCCCAAAAGTTTGTCACTCGTACTTAAAAAAATTGAGGCGCCTTGATAATTTTCTGATTCTTCAATATTTAGATTGGTTTGTTCTTTGATTAACTCTCTGTTACCCAAAAAATATTTTTGACCGTTAATTATGCCGGTTACCCCAGTTCCGGGGAAGGCTGCAAAATCTTCAACACTTTCAAATTTGATATTTTCAGCTTTAGCATAATTAATAATGGCTTCAGCTAGGGGATGTTCAGAATTGTTTTCTAGGGCCGCCGCCACAGCTACGATTTGATGTTTGCTTAAATCGTTAAACGATTTAATATTAGTAATTTTGGGCTGACCCTTGGTTAGGGTGCCGGTTTTATCAAAAACAATCGTGGTAATTTCTGAGGCTATTTGGAGAGGCTCACCACCTTTGATTAGAATTCCATATTTGGCTCCTTGACCAGTGCCGACCATCAGAGCTGTAGGAGTGGCTAGTCCTAGAGCACAAGGGCAGGCAATTACCAAAACTGAAGTCATGGCCATAAGGCTGAAATTAAGTCCGGCTCCTAGCCAAAAATACCAGATCAAGAAAGTTAGTCCAGCAATAATTAAAACTCCCGGGACAAAGTAGGCCGAGATTTTATCAGCTAGATTTTGAATTGGGGCTTTAGACCCTTGGGCATCATCTACTAATTTGATAATTTGAGCTAGCACAGTGTCAGCTCCCAAGCGATCGGCTCGAAACTCAAAGGAACCATTTTTGTTTATAGTAGCACCGATAACTCGATCGCCAATATTTTTAGCCACTGGTAAGCTCTCGCCACTAATCATAGATTCATCAATAGCTGAAGCACCTTTAATAATTAGACCATCAGCTGGGACTTTTTCTCCAGGACGAACCAAAATAGTATCGCCAATTTTGACCTCTTCAATATTGATTTCCAAATACTGACCATCTTTTAAAACCCGAGCTTGCTTGGGACTCAAATCCATTAATTTAGAGATAGCTTCGGAAGTTCGATTTTTAGCCTTCATTTCTAGCCATTTGCCCAAACTGACAAAAGCGATTAGAAAGGCTCCGGTTTCAAAATACAAATCCGGAATCATCATGCCTTCTAAGCCAACTAGACTATGATTAGTGAAAATATAGATCAAATAATTACTAAAACTATAAAAGAAAGCAGCGCTAGTACCAATCGCAATTAGGCTATCCATATTAAAGGTTTTGGCCTTGAGTCCACTCCAAAAACCTTTATAAAATCCAGCGCCAATAATAAATTGGGAGGGAATAGCTAGTAGTAATGAGATAATTCCTGCATAAGAGCGACCGTAATCAAAAACCATAAAATACATCATCGGAATAGCCAGCGCAAAAGCCCAGATGGTTTGGCGCAAATGATCTTTTTGCATTTTTTCCTTTTTTTGTTTATCGGCCTCTTTATCAACAGTTAATATTTCTTCAGCCTTATAACCAGCTTTTTTAACAGCTTGAATGAGGGTCTGACTATTTATCTGACTATCATCAATGAGTGCCCAAGCCTTGTCGCTGGCCAAATTAACAAAAACTTCTTGAACACCCGGAGTTTTTTGCAGGCGACTTTGAATGAGATTGGCACACGAAGCACAATGCATGCCGGAAATATTTAAATTAATTTTTTTCATAATATTTATTGATTATTTAGCAATGACGTTAAAATAACCACGATACATACCCATGGAACAAGAAAAATTTAGGCGTCCCACTTGAGTCGGGGTGAATTCAATAATGTTGACACCGGCTTTCAGGTTTTTTCGAATATTCATGGAGGACATCAAAATACTAGCCGCACAAGAATACGGTTCCTGAGCATCTATTTCCCAACGGACTGGCATATTTTTGTAAACAGTGAAGCTAGCTGGCGTATAGCCATAACTATCTTCCACCATTCTAACTACTTGTACGCCATTTTCTATTTTGACATTAGGATCTAAATTTTTGACATCTTTAACTCGGTCTATTTTTTGAGTGGGGCTCTTGGGAATATTAAAACCGGCCAAATGCCAGCCATTATTAATATTAAAAACTGCAAAAACAATTAGAATTAATCCGGCCACCTTAAAAAATCTTCTTTGAAAATTGCCCGAAGCGATAGCTGAGATCCCGCCAATACTTAAAAGCCCGGCTGTCGTGCCAATAGCAAAGAGTCCCATAACTAAAGCTCCGCCAATAAAACTACCGGTTCCCACAGCATAAATTTGCATGGCCTGAGTAAAACCACAGGGCAAGAAAAAAGTCAGGGCCCCCAGACCCATCGCACCAAGATGATTATAATTATTATTTTTTTGTTTATTTAGTTTTCGACCAAAATGTTTAGGCAAAATAATTTTGATTTTTTCTAAAATTGGAAAGATATTCAAAATCTGCAGACCCATTAGCAACAGAACTAGCCCAATTAATATTGTTAAAATTCCCAAAGCCAGAGAAGAGAATTGAAAAGCCGAGCCAATCCACCCCAAAAGACCACCTAAAATCATAAAACCAATAAAGCGCCCAAGATTAAAAAATAAATGAGGAATAAATTTTTGCGAAGAGCTAGCTTCAGGATGTTTTTGATTATAAGATCCAGCTACTCCCAAAACTAGACCACCAACTAGGGCTAAACAACTAGAAAAACCGGCACTCAATCCAATCAAAATGACAATCGGCCAAGTAAGCGACTCGGCGTCTATTTTGAAACCTTTGTCTAAACCACTAAGTTTATAAATTCCCAGCAAGACAATAATAATTGCTCCGGCCACGAGCCAATCTAGCCATTTTTTTGAATTAGGCTGAGTCGGATTATTGTTTTTGCTAGTTAATGAGTAGCCAGCTTCCACAATGGCTTTATCAATTTGATTCCAATCTGGTTCTTGTTCATAATAAATTTCTCCCCGACCTTGGCGAAAACTGAATTTGGCATCCTTAACCTTGTCTATCTCCTTGGTTTTATCTTCTAGGATCAATTCACAAGACCGACAATGCAGTCCGCTGACTAATATTTCTTTTTTGAGCATAGGGATAAAATTAATTATTTATTATAAAGACGATTAACCTTGAGAATTTCGTCAGTCATTTTTTGTTTGAGTTTTTCGTTTTTGGAAGCCATGGCGTTTTTAAAGCAAGAATTTAAATGGCCAGTCATTAGTTGCTCATGGGCTGATTTGAGTAGGCCAATCACGGCCAAGTTTTGCTGCATAATGTCGATGCAATATTCATTATCCTTGGTCATACCAATAATTTTTTCCAGTAGGGAAGAGGCTTTTTTGAAACTAATTAAAGTTTTGGTTTTGGGGTCAAGCATAGTTGTAAAATATTAATTATAAATTATACCAATACCTGGGGTATAGGTATAGTATATTCGCAAAACAAATGACCGTCAAGGACACTAGTATTAATTAACGATAATTTGACAAAAGCGCCAGATTTTATTAAGATAACAGGCTTGTTCTTTAACAATCATTTCTCTAAATATTTTTTCAACCTCAAAAAATTAATCGATGAAAAAAATTCTGTTTGTCTCAATTTTTTTATTTCCGCTCCTGGCCTTGGCTAGCGAAGCGGATTTAAAAATTCCCGATTTAAATCCCCAGCAAAGCAATTTATTGCTTTGGGGCTTACTGATCTGTGTAGGTGGCTTGATCTTCGCCGCCTATCAATTCTTTAAAGTCAAAAAACTTCCGGCACACGAATCGATGTTAGAAGTAGCGAGCGTAATCTTTGCTACTTGTAAGACCTACCTAAAACAGCAGGGCAAGTTTCTAATTGTATTATTTGCCTTTATTGGATCTTGCGTGGCCTTTTATTTTGGCATCTTACAAGATAATCCATTTAGTGGAGTAATGCTGATTCTGCTCTGGGTCATCATTGGCATCTTGGGATCCTACGCTGTAGCCTGGTTTGGGATTCGGATGAATACCCTGGCCAATTCTCGAATGGCCTTTGCCTCACTGAGACGTCAACCCTTGAAATTGCTAGACATCCCCTTGGATTCTGGTATGAGTATTGGGGTGATGCTCGTCAGCGTGGAGCTGATTATGATGTTGGTGATTTTACTTTTTATCCCGCGGGAATATGCGGGAGCTTCGTTTATCGGCTTCGCTATTGGTGAGTCTTTGGGCGCTTCGGCCCTGAGAATCGCTGGCGGAATCTTTACCAAGATTGCCGATGTTGGTTCTGACCTAATGAAGGTTGTTTTCGGAATCAAAGAAGATGACCCAAGAAATCCGGGGGTAATTGCTGACTGCACTGGTGATAATGCCGGTGACTCAGTTGGACCAACTGCTGATGGCTTTGAAACTTATGGAGTGACCGGCGTGGCGCTTATTAGTTTTATAGTCTTGGCCGTTCCTAATGTGGAGCTCCAAGCCACCTTATTGTTTTGGATTTTCTCTATGAGAATTCTGATGGTCCTCACTTCAGTTTTGGCCTTTGGAATCAATAAGGTTTATAGCCGAATAAGATTCGGCCATCAGGATGATCTGGACTTTGAGAAACCACTTAGCAACCTGGTTTGGATAACTTCAATATTATCCATAGCTATGACCTTTGCGGTTACTTATTGGCAATTAGGTTCTTTGCCTAATGATCTCTGGTTAGTATTATCAGTTATTATTTCCTGCGGAACCTTGGGGGCAGCTTTGATTCCGGAATTTACCAAAATTTTCACCTCACCCAAATCCAAACACGTCCAAGAAATTGTGAGTGCCTCTCGCGAAGGCGGAGCTAGTTTAACAATTCTGTCTGGACTAGTGGCTGGAAACTTTTCCGCTTTTTGGAAAGGCTTGGTAATCGTCGGACTTATGTTTTTGGCTTTTATAGCTAGTAATTATGGTTTGGAAGATTACATGATCTATCCATCGGTGTTTGCCTTTGGACTGGTCGCCTTCGGATTCTTAGGCATGGGTCCAGTGACTATTGCGGTGGACAGTTATGGCCCGGTCACCGACAATGCTCAGTCGGTTTATGAACTAAGCTTGATTGAAGAAACCCCGGGAATTGCCCAAGAAATTGAAGAGGATTTTGGGTTTAAACCTGATTTCGAAAAATCCAAGTATTACTTGGAAGCCAATGATGGCGCTGGGAATACCTTTAAAGCCACAGCCAAGCCAGTCTTGATAGCCACCGCCGTGGTTGGCTCAACTACGATGATCTTTTCACTAATTCTCTTGATCAAGAAAAGTTTTGGTCTGGAGCCAGAGGGAATTTTGAATATCCTAAACCCCTATACCATTCTGGGTTTCCTCTGCGGTGGAGCAGTAATTTACTGGTTTTCAGGTGCATCAATTCAGGCCGTAACCACTGGCGCCTATCGGGCCGTAGCGTATATTAAAAAAAATATTCGCTTGGACGAAAATGCGCCCAAAAAAGCCGATATGGAAAAGTCAAAAGAAGTGGTCAAAATCTGCACACAGTATGCCCAAAAGGGCATGCTCAACATCTTTGTGGCGCTATTCTCGTTCGCCTTGGCTTTTGCCTTTTTTTCCGCTTCTTCGGCCGACAATCCCCAACCCGCCTCGTTCTTTATCAGTTACCTGATCGGTATTGCGGTCTTCGGATTGTACCAAGCCATTTTCATGGCTAATGCCGGGGGTGCTTGGGATAATGCCAAAAAGGTGGTGGAAGTAGATCTTAAAGAGAAGGGCACTGAACTTCACGCCGCCACTGTAATTGGTGATACCGTGGGCGATCCATTTAAAGACACGTCATCTGTAGCTTTAAACCCAATTATTAAATTTACAACGCTGTTTGGATTGTTGGCGATGGAAATCGCCATTGCCCCAGCTTTTGTCAGTATCGCTCCCTGGATTGGAGCAATTTTCTTCGTAGCAGCTTTGATTTTTGTCTGGCGTTCATTTTACGCCATGCGCATCAAGGTCGAATAAGCACGAAATTGTTTATTAGCAATCTAACCCCAGATTTTCATCTGGGGTTTTTTATTGACAAAGACCACTTGGAGTGCTTAAATAAGTGAGGTTTTAAAAATAAATCAATCGTTGTTTAACAATTAAAATATAAAAAGATGAGTTTAGAAAAAAACAGAGGTTGGGTCGACATTCTGGTCGGCTTGATCTGGGGCGATGAGGGCAAAGGATCTGTAGTGGATTATTTGGCTCATCGTTACAAAGTGGTAGCCCGTTTTAACGGGAGCATTAATTGCGGACACACTGTTATCATTGACGGTAAAAAATTTGTGTTTCATCAATTACCGTCAGCCGCCTTACATGATGAAGTCATTTTGCTCATCGGTCCAGGTTGTATAGTGGACCTACAGGTTCTCTATGAAGAAATGGAAACCCTGAAAGCCCAAGGGTATCATCCTCAATTAAAACTTTCTGATCAGGTGGCCATTATTTTACCACAACATCGAGAACTGGATGCCTGGAGGGATGCCAAGCAAAAACTGGGTACAACTCAAAAAGGCAATGGTCCAGCCGCTACCGACCGCTATAGCCGAATAGGAATCAACCTGGAGCATTTTTATAATAAAGAAATACTCCTAAAAAGATTCACAGCTATTGAAGAGGAAACCAGGAGAACAATTATTGGTAGTACTGAGATTAATCCAGAACTTTGGTATGAGCAAATGGAACCACTGATCGATTATTTTTCCAGGTATCGCTTGGGAAACACTCCGGTGTTTGTTGAATCTATCTTAAAAGAAGGTGGCCATATTCTGTGCGAAGGAGCTCAGGCCGCTTTCTTGGATATCCTTCATGGCAATTATCCTTATGTGACCTCCGGTCACTGTCTCGCGAGCTTTGCACCAGTCTCTTTGGGCTTTTCCGTTAAGCAGGTCAGAGACATTTTCGGAGTAGCCAAAGCCTACAACACCAGAGTTGGTGAGGGACCCTTTATTACTGAAAACCACGGAGAATGGGGCAAGAGACTCCAAGAACTTGGTTTAGAAAAAGGGGCTTCTACTGGTCGAGTGCGTCGTTGCGGAGCCTTGGATCTGCCAATGCTTAGACAAGCCATTCTTATGAATGGTATAACCAAATTGATTATTACCAAATTGGACGTCTTGGGTAAAGCCGGTAAATCAAAGATCTGCCATTCGTACATGGAGAAACATCTTAATGTAGATCATGTTGACAAAGTGCGGTATGCCCCTGGTTCAATTCTGCAAATGCAAGAAATGAAAGCCTGTTTCTCCGGAGAATTTCCGGAATTTGAGATTGATTCCTCCAAACTGCCAGAAGTAGCCAAACACTACCTGGAGTATATCGAAAGAAATCTCAAAATCCCAATCGCTTTTGTCAAATATGGACCTGAGCGAGATGAAATCATGAGAAGTTTTTAAAAACTTTAAACCGTATATTCATCAAGAATTATGCGGTTTTTTAATACTCTTTTATTTATGTTATAATAATGTTATTATAGTTATCCAATCTATGTCTGCCCAACCACTAGCGGCCGCTTTTCGACCGCAGAACCTAACTGAATTCGTTGGACATGAACACCTGCTCAAACCCGGGGCTTTTTTGCGTGAGGCCATAAAAAACGACCGGGTGCCATCAATTATTTTTTGGGGACCACCCGGAACCGGCAAAACTACCTTGGCCTATCTAATTGCTAAAGAAACCAAGGCTGATTTTATTAAATTAAGTGCGACCAGCAGTGGGGTCAAAGATTTACGGGTCATTATTGATAAAGCCGGATCCAATGAACGACTAAAAATAAAAACCATTTTGTTTATCGACGAAATTCATCGTTGGAACAAAGCCCAACAAGATGCTTTGCTACCAGAAGTCGAAAGTGGCCGATTAATTTTGATTGGAGCTACTACGGAAAATCCTAGTTTTGAATTAAACTCCGCTTTGATTTCGCGCGCTCAAGTAGTGGTTTTAAATTCTTTACAAACTGAAGATCTCAAAAAAATACTCAGACAAGCTATCAAAAAATTGGGTGCTAAAATTAAAATTAACGACAAAACTCTAGGACTCATCGCTCGTTTTGCCGATGGGGATGCTCGAGTGGCTTTGAATATTTTAGAAAATGCTCGCAGTCAATCAGCTACTATTACTAGTGAAATAGTCAAAGAGATAGTTGATCGTCCCAATTTGCTTTATGACAAAAATGGCGAAGAACATTATAATATTATTTCGGCGCTGCACAAATCCATTCGTGGAGGTGATGCGATCGCTGGACTCTATTACTTGGCTAGAATGTTAGAGGGCGGGGAAGATCCGCTATATGTTGCCAGACGCCTACTTCGTTTTGCCTCAGAAGATATCGGGCTCGCCAATAACAGTGCGCTCATGCTCGCTAATAATGTTTTTGAGGCTTGCCAAAAAATTGGATTACCAGAATGCAAAGTTCATTTGGCTCACTTAGTTGTCTATCTGGCCAAATCGCCTAAAAGTGTTGCAGCTTATCTGGCCTATGAACAAATCAAAGAAGAAGTCGCCAAGACTGGGTCACTGCCAGTACCGCTACATATTAGAAACGCCCCAACCAAATTAATGAAGGATCTCGGATATAGCCGAGGCTATAAATATACTCCGCTGGTTGATAGTTCTAGTCAAGAATATTTACCGAAAGAGTTGAAAGACAGTCCGATCCGGAAAATAAAATTATGAACAAAAAATTAATTATATTACTCACGGTTTTTATCGATGTTTTAGGTTTGGGAATTATTATTCCCATTATGCCTTTTTATGTTGCCCAATTTTCCACTTCGCCAATAATTATTACCGCTCTGTTTGCGGTGTTTGCGGCTTGCGCTTTTTTTAGCGCTCCATTTTTGGGCGCTTTATCTGACAAAATTGGTCGGCGCCCGGTTTTAATTATTAGTATTTTTTCTAGTGCTTTGGGTTGGCTAATGTTTGCTTGGGCTCCTAGTTTAATTTTTTTATTTGTCGGCCGAATCATTGATGGCTTGGCGGCGGGTAATTTTTCCATCGCTCAAGGATATCTAAGTGATATCTCCAAAACCCCCAAAGAACGCACAGCTAATATGGGACTGATTGGAGCGATCTTTGGAGTGGGGTTAATTATTGGCCCAGCCTTAGGTGGATTACTAAGTCTCGTGTCTTTAAGCTTCCCTTTTTGGATTGTCGCCGGATTAGCCTTTATAAATTTTGTTTCCGCTATTTTGTTTTTGCCAGAAACCAACCAGAATAAGCAAGTCGACAAAAAAATAGAGTTTAATCCTTTTCTACCGATTAGTCGATCATTTAGAAACAAAAATATTCAAGCCAATCTAATAGCTTGGGTACTTTTTGGTTTGGGTATTAGTTTACTCCAAGCGATTATGGCTCTCTACCTAGCCCGAGCCTTTGGTTTGTCAGCCCATTTCGCTTCTTATATTTTTACCTTTACCGGAGTTCTACTGGTTATTAATCAAGGATTTTTGTTGCAAAAATTTTGGCTGAAAAAGTTTAACGAAAGATATTTGCAATCAATGATGTTAATCGTTTTCACTATTGGCTTCATGATTGTTAGTATCAAATATTTGTGGGTGTTTATTATCGGACTTATCCTGACTACTTTTGGTCAATCCCTCTTGCGAGCCGTAATGACTTCGGAAATGCTCAAAAAAGTAGACGATCATCGACACGGTGAAATTCTCGGTGTTAATCATTCGCTGATGTCCCTCACACTCATTATTGGACCACTCCTGGCTGGCTGGCTATTTAACTGGCAGATGACTTCGCCTTTTTGGTTGGGAGCAATTTTGATGTTCGTAGCTTACTTAGCGCTTAAAATCAAAAAAGATAGATACCAAAAACAAAATCTAGATTTAGAAATAAACACTGAAGAGCTTTATGAAAAAAATATTCCAACTGCAATCTGAATATAAACCAGCCGGTGATCAACCTGAGGCTATCAAAAAATTGATAGCTGGGCTTCAGCGTGGCGATGATTTTCAAACTCTCTTAGGCGTGACTGGTTCAGGCAAAACTTTTACTATGGCTAATGTTTTGACGGAGTATAACAAGCCGGTTTTGGTAATGGCTCCGAACAAAGCTTTGGCTGCTCAACTGTATCGAGAATACAAAAACTTTTTTCCGGGTAACGCGGTGCATTATTTTGTGTCTTATTATGATTATTATCAGCCCGAAGCTTATTTGCCAATTACTGACACTTATATTGAAAAAGAGGCTATGATCAATCAAGAAATCGATCGTTTACGTCATGCCGCTACCTCTTCGCTGGTTTCTAGACGGGATGTGATTGTGGTGGCCTCAGTTTCTTGTATTTATAATTTGGGTATCCCAGTTTCTTATACTGAAGCGGCTATTCATTTAGAAATCAATCAACCATTAACGCGCAGTGATTTGATTGCTCAATTAATCAAGATTCATTTTAAAAGAACCAGTGGCGAGATTAAACGCGGAGAATTTAGAGTGCGCGGTGATGTTTTTGAAATTAGACCGATGTCGGAAAATATTACTTATCGCCTAGAACTAAGCGGACAAAAAGTAGCGGAAATTAATGTTATTGATCATTTGTCCCGCCACTCCCTAGAAAATTTAAAAGAAATCGTCATCTTTCCACCCAAGCATTTTGTATCGACCCAACCCCAAGTAGAGCAAGCTATTTCCCAAATTCAAAGTGAACTACAAGAACGCTTGGAATATTTTAAAAAAAACGAGATGTATTTGGAAGCCGAGCGACTGAGCCGGCGTACTCGTTATGACATTGAAATGCTGCACACTCTAGGGTATTGTCAGGGCATTGAAAATTATTCTCGTCATCTAACGGGAAAATTAGTCGGGGAAGCGCCTGATACTTTGCTAGGATATTTTCCTTGGAAAGACGGAAAACCGGATTTTTTGACTATTATGGATGAAAGTCATATTGGACTGCCGCAAATTGGAGGAATGTATGAAGGAGATAGGGCCCGCAAACAAAATCTAATAAAATATGGCTGGCGCTTGCCATCAGCCCTAGATAATCGACCACTCAAATTTACCGAATTTTTGCAAAGAGTTGGGCAAGTGATTTTTACCAGTGCCACGCCCGGTATTTTTGAAACCCAAAAATCCAAACAAGTGGCTGAGCAGGTGATTCGTCCGACCGGATTAGTAGACCCAGAGATTGAAATCAAACCAGTGTATGACAAAAAAGCCAATCGCAGTCAGATTGATGATATTGTGGAACAGATCAAGGTTTTGGCAGCCAAAAATGAACGGATAATTGTTAATACGCTCACCAAAAAACAAGCTGAAGATCTGCATGCTTATTTGGGCAAGCAAAAAATCAATTCCAATTATCTGCATTCGGACATCAAGACTTTTGAGCGCACCGATATTTTGAAACATTTTCGAGAAGGGAAGTTTGATGTCTTAATTGGAGTTAATTTACTGCGCGAAGGTTTGGATTTGCCAGAAGTCACTCTGGTAGCTATTTTGGATGCTGACCGGGAAGGATTCTTGCGTAGTCAAACTTCGCTAATGCAAACCATGGGGAGAGCGGCGCGCAATGTTTCGGGGCGAATTATTTTGTATGCCGATACTATTACTGGCTCCATGAAAAGAGCTATTGCCGAATCTCGTCGCCGACGCCTGAAACAATTAGCCTATAATAAAAAACACGGCATCACCCCACAGACAATTAAAAAGAAGATTGAAGAGTTGTTGGATATGGCTCAGGAATAGTTGGAGTAAAAAATCTTATAATAATATAACTATAATTTTATGGACATTAGAAAAATAAAAACCAGAGTTTTTGACGAAGATTGTTCGTTAGAAATAATGGATTTTGTAAAAAGTGACGGAAAAAAATGGAAAACTATTTTCGATCTATGGAGAGGATTAAAAATGGGCATGCGGGATTATAAATCTCGAGAGCCAAATTTTCCCGAAGGACTTTCCGAGGTTGCATTTTGCCTTTGGTCAGGATCTTCTCGTTTTATCTCTGCTTATCGTCTATCAAATACTTCATTTGACACCTTTAACACAAAAACTAACAGGGCTGAACAGATTAAGGCCTGTAGCGTGGAAAACGATCTCACTTCTTTCGGGCCGAAATCAAAATGGGATGATTTATATTTTCTTGATTTTTATAATAGCGGAAAAGTTGATGGAAAATTTGATATTTATTGTATACCGAATAAATTAATTTATAAAAATAAAGTTAATAGAAGTCAAACACTTATAGATCAACAAGAACAAAAACGTCGTCCTCGTTTTTCTATAAAAAAAGATATTATTGCAAAAAATAAACTTAAGCCGATTGCAACAAAAATAAAAGTTTGGTAATTATTCCATTGCTTTCATCATTTGTCTAGCCACAGCTTCAACCACTGGAACACTAACTGAATTTCCAAATTGCTTATAAAGAGCTGAATCAGCTAATTGCGGTAATTTATAATCAGCAGGGAATCCCTGGATACGAGCACATTCCAGTGGAGTCAATTTTCTAATACCTTTTTTATCTTTAATAATTGGCACATTATGTCCACCGGTTCCCATATTAGCAGTTAGCGTTGGGCAAACACCACTTTTATTTTCACGAACATAATGTCTTCGCCATTGATATACCTTACCTTCCTCTTTTATAAAGTTTTTCAATTTTTTATATAACGGCTTGCCATTATAATAATATTTTTCAGGAACATTCTTCTCTAACAAATCAGTAATCTTTTTAGTAAGCTTAACTGGGTTGGGAAATTCAAATTTTTCGGCATAATCTTTATTTCTAAAACCAACGATATAAATACGCTCCCTATTTTGTGGAATATTTCCATATTCCATGCTGTTTAAAACTTTTGTTTTTACATGGTAACCAAGATTTTTTAATGTTTCTTCTATTACTTTAAATGTTTTTCCTTGGTCGTGACTTTTTAGATTTTTAACATTTTCCAATAAAAAACCTTCTGGTTTTCGGGCGTCAATTATTCGAGTGATATCAAAAAATAAATTCCCCCTGCCTTTCTCGTCGTCAAAGCCCTGTCTATGCCCGGCTATAGAAAAAGCTTGACAAGGGAATCCCCCTAAAAGGAAGTCGAATTCAGGTAAATCATCTATCCCGATTTTTCTTATATCTTCAACTATTAATTTGGAATCTTTAAAATTAAGATCATATGTTTCCTTGCATTGAGATTCAAAATCATTAGCAAAAACTGTTTTAAATCCAGCATTTTCAAATCCTAGTCGTATTCCACCAACACCGGCAAAAAGATCAATTGTTTTAAATCCGTGTTTAGTTTTTTTAGAGTTTTTTTTCTCTGGTTCATTGGCTATACTACTTATAACCTGAATAACAACACCACGCACTTCGACCTCTTTCCGATAAAAGGGAAGCATAGACTGGTTTCTTGGTTCAAGTCGATATCTTGTTTTTTCTCGGTATAGCTTTTTAAGAGTTGCCTGATTATCATCAATAATAGCCACGACTGTTTGTCCATTTTCTGCCACTGATTGTTTTTTGATTATAACAATATCTCCATCGAAAATTCCTTCGTCAATCATGCTATCACCCGTAACACGCAAAGCGTAATATCCTTCGGCGGTTTTAATAGATGGATTAACTATAGAAATAGTGTCTTCAATATTTTCAATAACTTCTATTGGATATCCAGCAGCAATTTTTCCGACAATAGGAATTTCTACGATAGATTTTATTTCTTTTTTAATAGATAAACCCCTGGCAGAATTTTCTGATTTCGAAATATATTCCTTAGCTTCAAGATTATCGATATGTTCATGAATAGTAGAAACCGCCTTAAGCTTTAATTTTTTCCGTATTTCTTCAATAGTTGGCGATATGCCATTTTCAGCAATATAGGAACTTATAAAATCAAATACCTGTTTTTGTTTTTTTGTAATATTTTGCATATTGATATAAAAAATTATTTATGCTACAATTTAATTATAACCGAAAGAAAACCGAAAATCAAGGCACTTATCCACAGCAATAAATAAAAAAAGACCTTCGTTTTTAGAAGGTCGATTTGGGAGAAAGGATTTGGCCAAATTACATCGGAGAGTAATTAGCCATTGGATTAAGATGGTACTGGTATATTGCTATTGCAACCAGTATAAGGGTTATACCAAGTAAAATGAAGCTAAGCTTCGCAGCAATACTGGGTTTCGGAATTCTTTTTAAAAATTTCAACATTTTGGTATTTTTTTACAGGTTTTGACAAATTATGAAGGAATTCCGCCGCTCATACAAGCGACGACAACGATAGTACTTATAACAGTGATAACAACGAAAACGAAAATGGTTCCTGAGTGTTTTTTGATCATTTGTGATTAATTTTGGGTTAACGAACGATTATTAATACTTTATAGTATAGCATAATATTCAAAAGATGTCAATGGTTTGATGAAAATAGCCAAAAAAGGCAACAAAATAAGTAATTAGACCTGGATCCCCAGTCGAGCTGGGGATGACAGATAATCATATGGAAGAACAAATCATTATAAAAGGGGCGAAAATGCACAATCTCAAGAATATTGACCTGAGCATCCCCCACAACAAATTAACAGTTATTAGCGGTGTTTCTGGCTCGGGCAAGTCATCGCTGGCTTTTGATACCATTTTTGCTGAAGGTCAACGGCAATACGTGGAGTCTTTGTCGCCCTATATGCGCCAGTTTTTGGGACAAAAAAAACCAGCCGAAGTGGATCAAATCATTGGTCTAGCTCCGGCTATTTCCATTGACCAAAAAGCCCTATCTCATAATCCGCGCTCCACTGTTGGAACTTTAACCGAGATTCATGACTATCTACGGGTTTTATATGCCCGTTTGGGTGAAGTCTTTTGTCCGGTTTGCGGTCACAAAATTGAAAAATTAACTTTGGAAGAAATGGTCGATATTATTATTAATCGCGGCAAAGAATTCCAAAAGGAATATGTCACCATTTTTAGTCCAGTCGTTTCTGGCCGCAAAGGTGAATATTATCAATTGCTCTATGATTATTTATCTCTTGGTTATAGCCAGGCGCGCATTGATGGTGTACTGCATAATTTACGTGAACCTATCAAATTATCGGCCACCAAAAAACATAATATTGAAATTTTGATCGACAAAGTGATGCTAAATGACGAAGGTCGAATGTTTGAAGCGGTGGAAAATTCTATTAATTATAGCAAGGGGCTAGCCATTGCTAATTATGAAAACCAAGAATTTTTATTATCTTCTAATTGGACTTGTCCGAATGATAATTTTTCTTTTCCCGAAGTAGAGCCGCGACTTTTTTCTTTTAATTCTCCGCATGGCGCTTGTCCGGATTGTTCCGGCCTAGGAAAAATCGGCTTTAGCACCGAAGACGCCTGCCCAAGTTGCCAAGGCCAAAGGCTCAAACCTGAAGCCCTGTCAGTCAAAATAAAAAATCAAAATATCGCTCAAGTTTCCAAAATGTCCGCTTCCAAGGCTCATGATTTCTTTTGGAATTATTTTTCCAAAATGACCAAACGCCAATTGGCGATTGCCGAAAATGTGATGACCCAAATTATTAATCGCCTAGATTTTATGATTAGGGTGGGGCTAGACTATATTTCCTTGGACCGGGAAGCCGAAACCTTGTCAGGTGGTGAAGCCCAAAGAATTAGGTTGTCCTCACAAATTGGTTCGCAATTATCGCGTACTCTCTATGTCTTGGATGAGCCAACTATTGGTCTGCACGAAAAAGATACCGATCGACTTATCCAAACTCTCAAAACTTTAAGAGACAAGCATAATACTGTCGTCATTGTTGAGCACGATGAACGCACTATTTTGGAATCTGATTATTTGGTAGATTTAGGGCCACTGGCCGGAGTACATGGCGGAGAAATTGTCGCCATTGGTGCCACCAAGGATTTACTCGGTCCTAAGAGTGAGCAATTTAAAGACTCATTAACTTTGAAATATTTAAAAAAGAAACGACAAATCGAAGCTCCCCGAGAAAGACGCAGTCAAAATCACGGCGAACTTAAAATTATTGGTGGACGAGCTAATAATTTGAAAAACATTAATGTTAGCATTCCTCTGGGACGACTAGTGGGAATTACCGGAGTTTCAGGGAGCGGTAAATCTTCGCTACTTTATGATGTCGTTTATAAAAATATTACTAGGATCAAAAATCGACCAGGTGGCCGAGCCAAACTGGAAAACGTCACTGATATCAAAGGCACTGAATCAATTAATAAAATTATTGTTATCAATCAATCACCAATTGGTCGCACTCCACGTTCTAATCCGGCTACCTACACGGGAATCTTTACGCCAATTCGAGATTTTTTTGCCGAGCTACCAGCGGCCAAAGAACGAGCCTATACTTTGTCGCGTTTTTCTTTTAATCGCCCAGGAGGACGTTGCGAAGCTTGTGCGGGAGCTGGTTTTAATCTAATTGAAATGCATTTTCTACCAGCCGTGCTAGTAGAATGCGAAGTCTGTCGAGGCAAACGTTTTAATCGAGAAACTTTGCAGGTAAAATATAAAGGATTAAACATTTCCGAAATATTAAACTTAACTATTGATGAGGCCTATGATTTATTTTCTGAACACTATCAGATTGCCGATAAATTAAAAGTGTTAAAAGAGGTTGGATTAGGTTATTTACAACTTGGACAATCCGCGACCACCTTGTCGGGCGGAGAGGCCCAGAGAATTAAAATCGCCAAAGAACTCACTCATACCTTGGGTCAAAAAACCCTCTATCTACTAGACGAACCAACTACTGGGCTTCATTATGAAGACATCAAAATGCTTCTGCAGGTTTTAAACAAATTAGTCGACAAAGGAAACTCCGCTCTAATCATTGAACATAATTTGCATATGATCAAATCTATGGATTATGTCCTAGATTTAGGCCCTGGTGGTGGAGATAATGGTGGAAAACTAATTGCCAAGGGCGAACCCGAAGATTTAGTAAGGGATGAAAATAGTATTACCGGAAAATATTTGAAAGAATATTTATAACTTTTCGCTTTATGCCCGACTTAAAAGACAAACTGAAAAAAATTCCTAGTTCACCCGGAGTTTATTTTTGGCTGGGAAAAAACCAAAAAGTTTTGTATGTTGGACGAGCCACTAGTCTCAAAAATCGTCTTGGCCAATACTTTCAAAAAAATATTGACCCGCGCATAGCCGAAATGGTAGCTCAAGCTCAAAATATTAAAGTTATAAAAACCGACTCAGTTTTAGAAGCTATTATTCTCGAGGCCCAAAATATCAAAAAATATTGGCCTAAATATAATATTAAGGATCGTGATGACCGATCTTTTATTTATATTATTATTCCCAAAAAAACTTTTACCTGTCCAATAATTGTGCGGGGGAGGGAATTGGAAAAAACCAAAGCCAAGTTTAAACAAGCCAAAATTTTTGGACCCTACCAATCACAAGCCTTAGCTTATAATGCTCTCAAAATAATCCGTCGAATTTTTCCTTATAGCACCTGTGAGACAAATAGTGGTCGGGCTTGCTTTGATTACCAGATCGGTTTATGCCCTGGAGCTTGCCTGGGGATAATTAACGCCAAAGAATATCAAAAAAATATTGCTAGCATTGTTTTGCTCCTCTCTGGTAAACGCCAAGCCTTAATTAAAAAATTAATCAAAGCCAATCCAGGCCAAGCTCAAGCTCTCAAACATCTGCAGGATGTTTCGCTATTAACTGGCGAAAAAAATCTAAACGACAAAATCAAACGTATCGAAGCTTATGATATTTCCCATTTAAGCGGACAGGAGCCCTACGCTTCGATGGTAGTTTTCAGTGGTGAAGAAGCTAGCAAAAATGATTACCGCTTGTTTAAAATTAAAGAAGCCAAAGGAGGAGACGATGAAAGAGCCCTCACAGAGGTGCTTGGTCGTCGTTTCAAACATCAGGAATGGCCACGCCCAGATATTATTATGGTCGATGGCGGAGCTCCTCAAGTAAATTTTGTGGCTAATTTTTTAAGCTCTCAAGATATAAAAATTCCTTTGGTCGGAATTTCCAAATACGGTGGTGATAAATTGGTTTTTAGTAAAAACTTAAACAGTTCCCAGAAAAAAACAATCAGTATTTTAAAAGCAAGCTTGCTTCAAATTAGAGAGGAAGCTCATCGATTTGCTATTTCGGCTGGCCGGCGGGCCAGAAGACGAAAAACTATTCACGGTTTTTAAAAAATATGCTATAATCAAATTAGCTATTTATCAACCAATTTATTTTATGTCTAAAACAAACATCAAAAAATTTTATCGCTCCCGCACTGATCGATTCTTTTTGGGCGTTTGCGGTGGCTTAGCCGAATTTTTTCAAGTTGATGCCAATTTGGTTCGGGCTGTTTTTATACTCCTAGCCTTTGCTAACGGATTGGGTTGTCTGCTTTATATTTCGTTGGCGATTATAATTCCTCTCAAACCAAAAGGACTGCCAGAAAATGGCGGCGACCACACTGAGCATCATAGTGGCCTTCTAAACATTGTCGGTCTTTTTGTGGTGATTATCGGTGTTTTACTTTTGGCCAAAATGTTTTTTCCTTTTGTAATCAATTGGAATATACTTTATTCCATTATTATCATAATTTTAGGATTATTTTTAATAATTAAAAAAGATAATTTAATATTTTTATGCCCAAAATTACTAAGGGTAACGGCGCCCAAAAAACTGCCGAACCCAAAACTTTTAAAAAAATAGCCAATGAGATGGGGGTCCGCGAAGCCCTAAAACATCATTATCACGACCATCGCCTAGAAAGCTGCAGTTGTGGCAATGATGATCATTGTCAATGTTATTTTAATAAAATCTTTTTGGGACTTATCTTTTTGTTGGTTGGTTTATTGTATTTAGCCAAGAGTTTCAATATTCTACCATTTAATTTGAATTTTAATGTTTTGAATTTCTGGCCAGTTTTGATTATTATTATTGGACTCTTCTTGATCAACCGTCAATCCAAATTATCTTTGTTTATCGGAATTTTATCAGCCGCGGTTTTTATGATGGTCATCATATTTATTATTAGCTATGTGGATAGCAAATATGATTATAATTTTGAATTAAACACCCCGATTGTGGCTCATATCCAAAAAGTCAAAACCACTGTGGAGGGAGAAAATACTATCAAAATTAGCAATATTCGTGGTAATCAATTAATCGTGAGCCCGCTCACTGTTGAAGGTCAAGCTAAAGGTAATTGGTTTTTTGAGGGCAGCTTCCCAGTCAAACTTTTTGATGAAAATGGCCAAAAATTAGGCGAAGGTGTAGCCAAGGCCGAAGGGGAATGGACCACTGAAGATTTTGTGAATTTCAAAGCCCAGATTGACTTTATCAAAGCTTCTTCTTCTAAAGGTGTCCTAATTTTAGAAAAAGATAATCCATCAGGCGATCCAAACAATTCGGAAAAAATGATTATCCCAGTAAACTTCTACTAATACATATTACTCTTCAACACCCCATCAATTCGATGGGGTGTTTTGTTTTACTTTTGTCTGTCATCCCCAGCACTCCTTCTTGTCACCTTGATTGTTTTTTTACTTATCATCCCTAACCCCCTTCTTTGTCATCCTGGCGAAGGCCAGGATCCAGGTTCAAATTAAATTTCTGACCAAAAGCTAATTCAAATAAGGGTAGGTATAAATCATCCCAGTTAGGGTTGACTTCTTCTATTAATCTTATCTTCCATTCACGCCTCCAATACTTTAAATCCTTCTCTCTTTTAATAGCTAGACCGATATCACCATAAATTTCATAATAGACTAATTTATCAATATTATATTTACTGGTAAAACAATCTGATCTGATTTTCTGTTTATGCTGATAGACTCTATTGATAAGACTGTTAGTTACTCCGATATACAGCGTGCCGTTTCTTTTACTAGCCAATATGTAGGTATAATATTTCCCCTCCATATAATTAACCTGGATCCTGGCCTTCGCCAGGATGACAGTTTAGAGGGGTAATATTAATAAAGATGCTGAAGGGCTGGACACGCAGTGGAGGGGGAATATTAACGGTGAATAAACGATGTTGGCATCCTCAGCGACTGGTGTCCAGTTTATAGCCCCGACCAATAAAGGTATGAATAAGATCGGGTTTGTCAGGTATCCTCATCTTACGCCGTAAACTGCTCATATGAGTCTCGATGGTATTAGACAAAAGATCACCGTTGATATCCCAAACATTTTCTAAAATCTGCGTTCGGGACAAAACCTTGCCCCGATTCTTGATCAAAAATTCCAAGATAGCAAATTCCTTCTTGGTTAATTCTATTTTTTTGGATCCGCGTTTCACTATATATTCATCGCTATCAATTGATAAATCCCCCAGTTTAAAAAAACGCCCCTGGATGTTGAGGGGGCGACGGAGAAGGGCTTTGAGATGTAATAGCAATTCGTCAAAGACGAAAGGCTTACTTAGAAAATCATCAATACCTAATTCATATAAATTTTTCTTAGTAGCCAAATCATTTTTGCCGGTGATAATAATGATTGGTACGGGATTATTATCTTGGCGAATTTCCCGCACTACTTCTGGCCCGGCTTGTTTGGGCAAAATATCGTTCATAATAATAGCCTGATAAGTATTGGTTCGAGCCAAAAAGGATCCTTGCTCACCATCACTAGCGATATCAACGCTAAAATACCGAGCTTCCAGGCCCGCTTTTAAAAACTGAGCGACTTCTGGTTGGTCCTCTATTATTAAGAGACGCATAATCTAGATGTTTAAACTTACGGCTATTTAAGCTCAAGCCTCAAAAAATGTCAAGAGCTCTAATTTATGCTATAATATTTTCATGATTAAAATACCCAACTTAGCTCGCAATACCTCTTATTTAACCCTGGCCCTCATCGGCCAGAAAATTATTACTTTTGCTTATTTTGCTCTCCTGGCTCGACATTTTGGCCCGGAGTTTTTAGGCAAATATTATCTAGCCATCTCAGTGACTACTATTTTTGCTATTTTTATTGACCTGGGATTTATCAATTTTTTAACCAGAGAAACTGCCAAAACTCCAGACAAAACCGAACATTTGCTCGGAAATGTGCTCAGCCTCAAAATTGTCTTGAGTTTTCTAGCGATCATTTTGGTTCTAGTTTTTGCTAATATTTCTGGTTACGACTATTTGACTCGCACTCTCATCTATATCGCCCTAATCTCCATGGTTTTGGATTCTTTTAGTACCACTTTTTTGGGGGTCATCCGCGGTTTTCACAATTTGAAATACGAAAGTATTACCGCCATTATCTTTCAATTAATAGTTTTAGGTGTTGGTGGTTTGGGCATATACCAGCATTGGCCGATTACTCTAATCATGGGGGCTCTAGCCTTGGCCAGTATTTATAATTTTGTCTATACTTGGCTAATTATTAAAAAGAAATTTAATCTAAAACTACATCTCGTTTTTAATCCCGAGAGTGCCCGATTAATTTTTGTGAGCTCCTGGCCCTTTGCGGTTTTTGCTATTTGTCAAAGAATCTATACTTATTTGGACTCGGTTTTGCTATCTTTGTTTGCTGGTGACTATTACGTCGGACTTTATCAGGTGGCTTTTAAAATAATTTTTGCTCTCCAATTTTTGCCCATGGCTTTTATCGCTTCGCTATATCCAGCCATGAGTTCTTATTGGGTGAGTAATCGTCCCCAACTAAAGATTGCCTTTGAACGAGCCATGAATTATCTCAGTATTATTTCTTGGCCACTAGTAGCGGGCACCCTAGTTCTAGCTGATCAGATTGTCCTAATTTTCAAAAGTGGTTATAGCGAAGCCATTTGGCCACTACGAATTACCATCCTAGCTCTGTTTTTTATTTTTTGGAATTTTCCAATTGGTTCTATGCTCAATGCTTGCGACAAACAAAAACAAAATACCCGCAATATGATTATTGTCACAATCATTAGCGTAATTTTAAATTTAATTTTAATTCCTTATTACCGAGTCATTGGAGCCGCTATTACGGTCCTGATCACCAACGCCCTAATGTTTGGCCTCGGAATTTATCAAATTAGAAAAATATTCACTTACCACCCCCATAAAAACCTAATAGTTTGGCTAAAATCGGGACTAGCGGCCCTGTTTATGGCGTGGGTAATAATTTTCTTAAAAGATTCTACCCCCACTCTGACCTTAATTGTTTTGGGGGCGATAATATATTTTATAATGATTTTTATTCTCGGTGGTTTTCAAAAGGCCGACTTATTATATATCTTTAAATCATTTGGAAAAAAATCAAATTCCGAACCAAAAATAGAAAACAATGTCCAGTAAACTCAAACCCTTATTAATCACCTTAGAATACCCGCCGTTTAAGGGCGGGGTAGCTTTGTATTATTATAATCTTCATAAATTTTGGCCCGATAATAACTTGGAAGTTCTAAGTTTGCGACAAAAATTGAACCCTTGGCAATATTTTTATTATCTGGGACAAATTAAAAAACAAAAATTTAATCACTTAATTGTTGGACAAATTCTACCTCTAGGAACCGTAGCTTTGTTTTACAAAATTTTTCGCAAAAAATCATATTCTTTGATTTTGCATGGCCTCGATCTCAGTTTGGCTCTGCGGCACAAAAAAAGACTTACCCGACTTATTTTGAAATCAGCCAAACATATTATTTGTGCCAATTATTTTACTGCTGGCCTGATTTCGGAGTTTAAAGACAAAATTCAAGTAGTCAACCCGGGGCTAGATATTGAGGAAGTAGAAAAAAATCTCAACCTAGCGCCAGACATTGATTATCACAAGATAATTCTAATTAGTATTGGCCGCTTAGTTAAGAGAAAGGGAATTGATAAGACTATTGAGGCTTTAAAATCATTAGACAAAATGCAAAGCCAAAAAATTGATTATTTAATAATCGGAACTGGCCCGGATGAAAAATATTTGAAAGATTTAGCTGGCCATTGCCAATTTATAAAATTTTTAGGGGAAGTCGCCGAACTGGAAAAATGGCAATACCTAAAAAATTGTGATATTTTTATTATGCCCACTCGCAATATTGCTGGTGATTTTGAAGGCTTTGGCACGGTCTATTTAGAGGCTAATTTGGCCAAAAAACCAATAATTGCTGGCAAGGCCGGCGGAGTCGGGGATGCCGTAATCAATAATTTAAATGGCCTAATGGTTGATGGTGAAAATACTTCAGAGATTTTAGAAGCCCTAATGAAATTAATTGACAATCCAGAGCTTCGATGGAAATTAGGGGCCGAAGGTTATGCTCGAGTTAAGATGGATTTTAATTGGCAAAGCCAAGCTCAGAAAATATTTAAAATTTTAAACTCCTAAAGATTTATGATCTCCATAATTATTCCTATTTATAATCAAGCCAACAAATTACTGGCAACTATTTCGGCGCTGGAAGTGCAAACCTATCAAGATTTTGAAATTATTATTGTCAATGATGGCTCCACAGATAATTTTGCTAAGGTCTCTCAAAAAATTGACATCCCAGTCAAAATTATAAACCAAGATCATAAAGGGGCACCAACGGCTCGTAATTTAGGATTTCAAAATTCTAGTGGTGAATATGTTTTGTTTTGCGATGCAGATGCCGTTTTGAATTTTCGCGCTCTAGAAAAAATGATGAGTGCCTTACATGATCATCCGGACTGCGCTTATGCTTATGCTGGATTCAAGTTTGGTTGGAAGACTTTTAGACTCTGGCCCTTTGATGCTGAGCGTCTTAGACGCATGCCTTATATCCACACCATGTCACTCATTCGACGATCGGCTTTTCCGGCGGGTGGTTGGGATGAAAGTTTGAAAAAACTGCAAGACTGGGATTTGTTTCTAACTATTTTAGAGCAGGGCGGACGAGGATATTTTATTAATGAAATACTTTTTTATGTCAAAAGTGGTGGTCAAATCAGTGCCTGGTTGCCCGGCTTGGCTTACAAACTTTTACCATTTTTAGGATCAGTTAAAAAATATCAAGAAGCGATGCGGATAGTGAAGGAGAAACATAAACTATGAATTCAAGAGAACAAAAATTAAATGCCTTTACATTGATCGAATTATTAGTGGTCATCGCCATCATCGGCATCTTGGCCACCGTTAGCGTTGTCGCTCTAAATAATGCTCGAGCCAAAAGTCGTGACGCTAAACGACTAGCTGATATCAAGAATATCCAAACCGCTTTAGCGATGTATTATAATGACAAAAAAGAATACCCCATGACTCTAATTTCTGGCCAGGCTCTCTATGCCACTAGTCTAGATGGCGCTGGTAATGTAGCCACAACCACTTATATAGCTAACATTCCCACTCCACCGACTCCTGCTGATGGAGCTAATTGTACTACTGCCAGCAACGCTTTGGCTTATTCCACTTCTTCAGATTTGCAATCTTATATACTATCAACCTGTATATCGTCGCCTCCCCAAACTCAGGCTAGCAGTAGCGGCGCTGCCATTTATATTTCCGACCCAATCCAATCTCAACCTTGTGGGCAATACATAATTGATTATGCTGGTCAAAAATATCAAACTATTCAAATTGGCACCCAATGTTGGATGAAAGAAAACTTAAATGTAGGAACAACCGTGGCTATCTCAACTGGCCAAACCAATAACAGTATTATTGAAAAATATTGCGCCAATGATTTGAATTCTAATTGTTTACTTTACGGTGGTCTTTATAAATGGGATGAAATGATGAATTGGTCAGTGGTCGAGGGGGCCCAAGGTATTTGTCCACCCGGTTGGCATATTCCCACACTGGCCGAACAAAACATCCTACTAGCTTATACCACCACTCCGGGACAAACCTGTGATCCCGCCAGATATGATGCCTGGGGTTGCTCTGGGGCTGGCACAGTCCTACAAAGACCGTCTGGTTTTTATATGACCATGGGCGGTAACTGCACTGCCGCCGGAGTTTGCGCTTCTCAAGGTTCTTATGGTTACTGGTGGTCATCATATATCGGTGGTAACTCTGGTTACCTGCAGGTATTTTGGACTGGTTCGGCATCGGTCATGCAACTACATCAAGATAGATCTCTTGGTGTTTCGGCCCGCTGTCTAAAAAATTAAAATATGTTCAAAAATCGGGAAAACTTTTTAATACTGGGTCTAATAATTCTGGCGGAATTATTTTCTTTTTCGGCGTACTTGGTGCCAGATTTTAAAATCTACGCTTTTGGCATTATTAGTCTCTTGTTTTTAATTTTAACTATTTACAAATTAGAATACGGAATTTTTATCGCCCTGGCTGAATTATTTATCGGCTCCAAAGGTTATTTGTTTGCTTTGGACATAAACGGAATCAACTTATCTATCAGACTAGCTTTTTGGATAATTATTTTAGCTGTTTATATCTCTCAATTTAAAAAAATAAAGTTGAACTGGCCAATTTTAAAACCCTATTATCTTTTGGCTTTTTTTGTAGTTATCGGTCTGGTTATTGGTATTATCAATAAACATTCTTGGCCGGATTTGTTTTTTGATTTCAATGGTTGGCTATATTTTCTATTGATCTTTCCGATCCTAACTCTAAATTCGGAAAATATCAGTCGTCTCAAAAAGATTTTTTATGTAGCTAGCGCCTGGCTAGCCGTCAAAACATTATTTTTAGCTTTTGCTTTTTCCCATAATCTGGGCTCTATCAATTTTGATCTATACAAATGGCTCAGAACTAGTGGAGTAGGGGAGGCCACCGCTATGGGCGGAGGATTTTTTAGAATCTTTCTGCAATCACAAATTTTCATAGCCGCTGCTTTTATTTTACTATTTGTTAATCTGTGGTTAAATTGGTCGAAGATAAAAAAAACAGACCGCATCAAAACTGGAATTCTAAGCATTCTTTATCTGTCGGCAATTATTTTTAGTTTGTCTCGTAGTTTTTGGCTGGGAATTGGAATATCACTAGTAATCATTAGCCTCATATCTTTTAAATCATATTTTATAAAAGTCGGTCGAGGCTTATTAATTTTTATTAGTTTATTAATTGTGTCGCTCGGTGTGGTAATAATGGTCATCAAATTTCCAATTCCCGAGCCAGGTAATTTTGATTGGTCCACCCTGTCTAATCGAGCTAATTTATTGAGTTCAGACTCAGCTATTAATTCTCGCTATGAATTAGCCAAGGTCTTGTGGCCCGAAATTTTAAAACACCCCCTCTGGGGCGAGGGCTTTGGCCAAACTGTCACCTATAAATCCAACGACCCCCGGGTTTTACAAACCAGCCCAAATGGGCTATATACGACCTATGCTTTTGAGTGGGGATACCTAGATATTTGGCTCAAAATTGGCTTATTTGGCCTACTTAGCTATCTTTACCTATTATTTAGCCTTTTATCCCAAAAGATGCTAAAATACCCAGGTCTTAGTGCGGTCCTGCTCATGCTCATGGTGGCTAGTATCTTTACGCCTTATCTAAACCATCCATTGGGCATAGGACTTCTCATTTTTTGCACGCTCCTCTTGTATTTACGGGAATAATATTGTATTATTTAGACTAAATAAAATAAAAAAATAAAGTTCAATAAATCTATGGATCAACAAATAATTTCCCGCGAAGGTTATGAGAAGCTAAAAGAAGAGTTAAACTTGCTAAGTACTTTTCGACGACGAGAAATCGCTGATCGAATTGAAAAAGCCAAAGAGCTCGGCGACCTCAGTGAAAATGCTGAATATGCCGAAGCCAAAGACGCTCAAGCTCTCAACGAAGGACGAATTGCTGAACTAATGGGCACTCTCAAAAATGTGGTGGTGGTTGATAATCAAAGCGGCGCTACGGAAGTTACCATGGGTTCCACTGTCAAAGTCAAAACCGGCGATGTGACCAAAGAATATACGATTGTTAGTTTCAACGAGGCTAGCCCCAGTGATGGCAAGATTTCTAATGAATCACCGCTGGGTATGGCCTTTATTCACAAAAAGAAAGGCGAAACCGTCACTGTCGAAACCCCTAAAGGAGAAATGAAATATAAAATTGTAGATATCAAATGACAAACCGCAGGTTTGTCATCCCCAACTCGATTGGGGATCCAGTTTTTTAAATAAAACATATGTCCAATCAAAACATTCCCGCTAGCGAACGGGAAGAGCGACTACGAAAATTAGCCGAACTACAAAAATTGAATATTGATCCTTATCCAGCGATAAGTGCCAAAAATATCAGCGTGACCGAGGTCTTGGCTGATTTTGTTAATCTCGAAAAAAATCAAAAAGAAGTAATTATTGCTGGGCGCCTCAGAACTCTGAGGGCTCATGGTAATCTCACTTTTGCCAACTTGCAAGATGGAGCCGATACCATTCAAGTCGCTATTTCCAAAAACGAAGTCGGAGTTGATCAATATAAAATATTTACCAAACTCATTGACATGGGTGACATTGTCGAATTTTCTGGAGTAGCTTTTGTAACTCATAAAGGTGAAAACAGTATTTTGGCCAAATCTTTTAAAATACTCAGCAAATCTTTAATGCCTTTACCGGAAAAATGGCACGGCCTCAAAGATGAAGAAGAAAAATTCCGCAAACGTTATCTAGATATCATGCTTAATGAAGATATTTACGACCTAGTCATTAAACGTTCCAAATTTTGGCAAGCGACTCGTCAGTTTATGCTCAACAATGGTTTTATCGAAGTAGAAACCCCAGTTTTAGAAGTGTCAACTGGCGGAGCCGATGCCCGACCTTTTATTACTCATCACAACGCGCTGGACATGGAAGTTTATTTGCGAATTTCCACTGGTGAACTCTGGCAAAAGAGACTCATGGTCGCCGGACTGCCCAAAACTTTCGAAATTGGCCGACAATTTAGAAACGAAGGCATGGACGCCGAGCATCTGCAAGATTATACCCAAATGGAATTTTATTGGGGTTATGCCGACTTCAACAAAGGTATGAAATTGGTGGAGGAGATGTATAAATATATTGCTAAGGAAACTTTTGGCACCCTCAAATTTAAAATTAAAGATTTTGCTGTTGATCTTGGGGCTAAATGGGAAATTTATGATTATCGAGAAACAGTCAAAAAAATGACCGGCATTGATGTTTTAGATGCCACCGAAAAAGAAATTAGAAAAAAATTGGATGAACTCCAAATAGTTTATGATGCTAAGGGATTTAATATTACTCGAGCCATTGATAATCTTTGGAAATATTGTCGCAAACAAATTGCTGGGCCAGGATTTTTGATCAATACGCCAGTCGCTATCTCACCGCTGGCCAAAAGAAGGGAAGACAACCCAGAACTTACCCAAAGATTTCAACCCATTATTGCCGGTTCCGAACTAGGTAATGGTTATAGCGAGCTCAACGATCCGATTGATCAAGAAAACCGCTTTAAAGAACAGACCAAGTTGCGAGAAGCTGGTGATGATGAAGCCCAAATGCATGATCATGATTTTGTGGAAGCCTTAGAATACGGCATGCCCCCAACCTGTGGCTTTGGATTCTCTGAAAGACTCTTTAGTTTTCTTATGAACAAAACAGCCCGGGAATGCCAAATCTTTCCTCTCATGAAACCAAGAGATTAGATATTTTAAAAGACTGCTGGTTGAGAGCAGTCTTTTTTTAATTAAGCACTTCTACGCTTTCTTTGATTTTTGATCTTAGGAGTTTGGCTTGTTCCAAAATATTGGCTTCGGGATCGATCTCGGCTAGACCATTTAAAACTAAGGGCTTACCGATAATCATTTTGCCTTTATGCCCCATGCTAATTTTGAGATGGATTTTGGATCCAAACTTAATGGGCATAATCGGTTCTAAACCAATCAATCTAATAGGAATAACTGCTCGAGGCTTGGCTTTGACGGCGGTGAGAGCGGCACCAATTCGACAGTCGTTAATCTTACCCGTACGACTACGAGTGCCCTCAAAAAAAAGAATCAAGTTTCCGTCTTTCAGTATATCACTGAAAACATCAACTTGTTCGTGAATTTTTGCCAAAGTACTGCAATCTCTTTTGACTGGCACGGTTTTGAGAGTTTTGAAAAATGTACCAACCAATTCATTGAAATAAAAGTTTTTAACGTCCGGAGCATTAAAGGCAATCCGATTTTGATGAAAAAACATATCAAATAGCCTAGTTACTCCATAATCAATCAGGAAGGAATCAATTAGAGTGAGATGGTTCGATAAATACAAAATTCCAACACCAGTTGGAATATTTTCGCGACCAATTACTTTTATATGATTGCCGACCTTAAAGACCAGGGCCGTTAAAAAATACATGAGAATTCTTAAAAAATAAACAGCAATACCGTTTGGCAAGGCATAAATGAGCAAAACCATCACTGCAATCACTGGTAAAAATACCCCCAGAATCAAATAAACCAAAGCGTAAGCAAAGAAGGCGAAGAGATTTCCTATTTTTTTCATGGCTTCAATTTTTAAAATAACTTTGTTTTAGCTTACCAGGATTTAGGGAATTAATCAATGTCCATAAAACCCCACTCCCATACTCCTAATATTAGGAGTATGGGAGTTTGACTTAAACAAGCATAACTTGTAATATATGGAGTATTAATGAAATATTGAAGCCCGCCTACGCTCCCTTAGAGCTTCGGCGTGGCGAAGTCGGGGATCGTCTAATGGTAGGACGCTAGGTTCTGGCCCTGGTAATTATGGTTCGAATCCATATCCCCGAGCAAATCAGGATAAGCAGTCGCGAAATCGTCTGCTTTTCTGTAATATG
>CAZMYU010000006.1:0-45667 GCA_964570655.1 uncultured Gammaproteobacteria bacterium
GCGAATTAAAATTAGAATTACATCCGCAAAAAATATTTTTAAAAACAATTAGCTCAGGTCTGGATTTTTTGGGCTGGGTCAATTTTCCAGACCATCGGGTCTTAAGAACTGCTACTAAGCAGAGAATGTTTAGAAAAATAAAAAATCAGCTAACGCCGAAGTCATTGGTTTCTTATTTGGGATTATTGAGTCATGGCCAGGCCTATAAATTGCAAAAAATTTTAAAGTCAAAACCTGGATCCTGGCCTTCGCCAGGATGACAATTCCAAAAAATAACCCCCGCACCTATTTTTTGGTCGGGGGTTTTTGTGGTATAATGAGATTGAAGATTAAAAATTGAAAGATTGAAAATTTTTTAAATAGAACCTGGATCCTGGCCTTCGCCAGGACGACAATTAAAATAACAATACAGTTTATCTGTCATCCTGGCGAAGGCCAGGATCCAGGACCCACAGTTTAACTATGAATTCACACGAACGAAAATTAAACGCCCGCCGTCACTTCGTTTTGGCGAGGCAAGCATTTACTCTTATAGAGTTATTAGTAGTCATCGCCATTATTGGTATCTTGGCTACGGTTAGTATTGTCGCCCTAAATAATGCTCGAGCTAAATCCAGGGATGCCAAAAGATTAGCGGATATCAAAAATATTCAAACGGCCCTAGCCCTCTATTATAGTGACAAGGAAGAATACCCCATAACTCTCACATCTGGCCAACCCTTATTTAGCACTAGCTTAGATGGCGATGGTAATATGGTCACTACGACTTTTATGTCTTCTGTCCCTAGCGCCCCCACTCCCGCCGATGGAGCTAATTGTAATACTACCAATAATGTTTTTACTTATGTGACTTCTTCTGATCTGCAATCTTATACTTTGTCAACTTGCGTGGCCTCACCTCCCCAAACCGCGGCTTCTAGTTCAGGCGCCGCTATCTATATTGCTGACCCCGCTCAATCCCAACCTTGTGGCCAATATATTATTGATTATGCTGGTCAAAAATATCGCACCGTTCAAGTTGGCACTCAATGTTGGATGAGAGATAATTTGAATGTAGGGACGATGTTAACGATTACAGGAAATAATTGTGCTGTTCCTTTTTGGGTGCTAAGAGAATGCGCTGTTAATAATGATGTGATTGAGAAATATTGTTATTCTAATACTGCTGCTAATTGTTTAACTGACGGAGGATTATATGAATGGTCGGAAGCAATGGCCTTTCCTTGGGAATGTAATTTTGTTGATTTTAGATCTGGATTATCAACTTGCGGAACTGCTAACACCTACAGAATTGCCACTCCACATCGCGGTATTTGTCCACCCGGCTGGCATATTCCCAGTAATTCAGAGCGGTATACTTTGGAATCATATTTAACTGATCCAGATCAAACTTGTTCATCCAGTAGAGATGCGGCTTGGTATGCAACTAATGGTTGGGGATGCGATACGGCCGGAACAAAAATGAAGATTGGTGGATCCTCAGGATTTGATGGCTTACTGGCTGGTCTTAGAAACGCTGCTTATAATAATATTGGTGGTGGAGAATTTAGACTTCGAGCTAGCTATGGTATGTTTTGGTCATCAACCCCTGGATATTATGCCGCAGAATTTGATCGAGTCTTGGGGTCGACTCAAAGTAAAATTAATCGTTGGTATGGCGAATATGGTTCTTCGGGATTATCAGTCAGATGCATCAAAGACTAATTATGTTAGCAAAGAATATCAAAATTTTTCGTCTCACTTGGTTGCTATTGCTTCTAATTTTAATTAGCCTGGTTTTTTATTTACAAATAGTTCCTAGTGGTCAGATTAAATACTCTAAAAATTTTGTGGGTCGTAATTATAGCTTGGGCCGTGGATTTATCGGTGACTTTTGGCCAGGGGCTAGTTTAAATTTTACTAAATCAGGACTAGAGGTTTTGGGCAACATGACTTTTCGTTTGTATCCAACCCAGCGCTTTAAGACTTTGAAAATAACTATTAATTCTCAAGAGCCAATTGCTAATTATCAAATTGGTGTGGCTAGCAATCGCTTAAATAGTATTTATGATTTCAAAACCGGGTCAGGATCTAGCCAGACTTTTGTTTTTGATTTGAGCTCGGCTGATTATAATGATAAATATCTGGCCCTCATGATTAAGCCTCAGACTAAATTAACCATTACTTCTATTGACTATGAGTTTTCTAAATAATCGACAATTAGCCCGAGAATTTTTCTATGCTCTTTCTAGTTTTTGGTTTACGGCTATTGTTTTAGAAATTTTCTGGCCCAGAATGATCACCGGCTATTTTAACATCAATTGTTTAATGGTATTATGGATAGTAGCCAGTGCTTGGTTATTAGGAACTAATAAGCGATGATTAATTATTTTTTTAGCGGGATTAATGGTTGTAAATTCAAAACTCAAATGTCAAAAGTCAAAACTACAATTAAAAACTCAAAGGTTTTGATATTTGCGTTGTGGTTTTGAGTTTTGATTTTTGCATTTTGAGTTTACTTTAGCTGCTCGCCAATATTTTAAGTCTCAAATATATATGAATTTAGATAAATTTCTTAATCCTCGATCAATCGCCGTGATTGGTGCTTCTAATAAGCGCTACAAAATTGGTAGCCAGATTTTTTATAATCTCAAAAATAATACTTATCGTGGTCATTTGTATCCAGTCAATTTAGACGAGGCCACGGTCTTGGGTTTCCCGGCCTATTCTTCGATTGATAAAATCAAAAAGCCAGTTGACCTCGTGCTCATCGCTATCCCGATGGAATTTGTCGCTCTAGAAGTCAAAAAATGTGCTAAGGCTCAGATCAAAAATATTGTCATAATTTCCGCTGGATTTTCCGAGGCTGGAGCCAAGGGTAAGTTAGCTGAAAATGAATTAAGAGTTTTGGCGGAAAAATATAAATTAAATATTTTAGGCCCCAATTGTTTGGGTTTTATCAATAATTATTTGGGGCTCAATGCCACTTTTGCTAAGGGCCATGTTGCTCTTAAGAAAAATCAGGTGGCTTTTATTTCGCAGTCCGGAGCTATTGGCAGCGCGGTGTTAGATTGGGTGAGCGACAAAAATATTAGTTTTAATTATTTTGTGAGCTTGGGCAATAAGCTGGGGATCAGTGAAAACGATGTTTTAAAATACTTATTAGATAATCATCAGCAGTTTAAAGATCTTAAGGCGATTGTTTTATATTTAGAAAGTTTTCAAAATGGTCGGGAGTTTATGGCCCTTGTTTCTCGTCTGAGCCAGTACTGGCCAGTGGCTGTTCTGAAGGCCGGTCAAACTGTTTTGGGTCAAAGCGCTTCGTCTTCTCATACTGGATCGCTGGCTTCATCGCCGGTGGCGGTAACTTGTGGACTAAAGAGGAGCGGGGCTATTATTTTGTCGGGGATGGAAGAATTATTCAATTTTTTAGAAGCCACTCAATTGACTATCAAGAAAGCCGACTCTGATTTATATATTATTTCTAATGCTGGCGGACCTCTGGTGCTCAGCGCTGATTATTTGAGTGCGCACGATATTTCGACTGGTCAGTGGTCAGCCCCAAACCTTAAAAAATTCAAAAAAGTTTTGCCAGCTAGTGCCAATTTTAAAAACCCTCTAGATATTTTAGGTGATGCTCCAGCCAAACGTTATGCTGATGTCTTGGCGGAGAGCTTGTCTTCTAAAAAAATTAATAATTTATTAGTGTTACTGACCCCGCAAACTGCTACTGAAGTTTTAGAAACCGCCAATATTATTGTGAAACTAGCTAGAGAATATAAACAAAAAAATATTTTGACGGCTTTTGTCGGTGGCCAGTCGGTGGCTCGGGCCAAAAAGGTTTTGGGCTCAGCTGGCATTCCGGTTTTTGATTTTCCCGAGACTGCTCTCTTGGCTTTTAAACAATTGGCTGATTATAATCAGGGTCGTCATTACTTATTGCCTTATCATTTACGGCCAGTCAAAAAAACGGCTAGCCCTAAAGGCAAACTCAAAGATTATTTGGTTTCTTTGGAACTGCTCAAAAAATATGGTTTTAATGTCCTTAAGACCAGGGAAGTGGATGATTTTAGAAAACTGGTTTATCCCGCGGTTTTCAAAATTGTTGGGCCAGGAGTCGTGCACAAAACTGATGAGTCGGCTATTTTTGTCGGAGTGCGTAGTTTGCTAGAAGCTGAAAAAATTTTTAAATCTCATAAATTACTTAAAAACAAAAAAAATTATCTGGTCTGGCAAGAAATGGCCAACTCTCAGTCACTAGAATTAATTTTGGGGGCCAAAAACGATCCGGATTTTGGACCGCTTTTAATTATCGGTTGGGGCGGTGTCTATGCTGAGGTTTTAAACGATGTGGTTTTGAGTACGGCTGATTTAGACGAGGCGGGAGCTTTGAGGCTTTTAGAAAAATTAAAAGTTGGTAAAATTCTAAGCGGTTATCGAGGAGGCGTCTATAATGTCAAGGCCGTGGTTCGCGCGATTATGAATTTGGCTAGATTAATTACTGAGCATCCGGAGATTTCGGAGATTGATATCAACCCCTTGTTTGTCAGTAGCAAAGATGCTAAGGTGGCCGATATTCGGATTATTAATAATTAATAATTATTTTCTGTGTTTAAAAAGATTTTCGTCAAACAGTCTAGTAGTATTGCAGTAGCCGCGGCAGTTGTCGGGGTTTCTTCTTTGTTGTCTCGGCTTTTGGGGGTTTATCGGGATCGAATTTTGGCTAGTCAATTTGGGGCTGGGCAAGTCCTGGATGTTTATTATAGTGCTTTTCGCATTCCCGATCTTATTTTTAATTTGTTGATCTTGGGAGCATTGTCGGCCGGCTTTATTCCCGTATTTGCCGGTCTTTTAAATGGGGGCGCGAGTCACAAAAACAAAGAAGCTTGGAAATTGGTCAATAATGTTTTGAATTCAGTTTTTTTATTGTTGTTATTTTTGTCAGTTGTCGGTTTTATTTTTGCTCCACTGCTGATCAAAATTATTTCACCTGGGTTTTCGGTAGAAGCCAAGGCCCTCACTACGGCACTAACGAGAATTATGTTTTTGTCGCCGATTTTCTTAGGGATCTCGGGAGTTTTTGGCGGAGTCTTGCAATCTTTTAAAACTTTTTTTGTTTATTCACTCTCGCCCATCTTTTATAATATTGGGATTATCCTGGGCGCTCTAGTGTTTTATCATTTTTGGGGCATTAGCGGTCTAGCTTGGGGAGTAGTTTTGGGAGCCTTTATGCATATGGCTATTCAAATTCCAGTGCTGAGGTCTTTGGGTTTTCGCTACCGGCCGATGATTAATCTGCGAGACAAAAATTTGAGAACGATTTGGAGAATGATGGTGCCCAGGACTTTGAGCTTGGCCATTTCGCAAATCAATTTGGTGGTGATTACCGCGATTGCTTCGGGACTGGCTGTCGGATCCTTGGCGATTTTTAATTTGGCTAATAATATTCAGTCTTTTGCCATTGGAATTTTTGGTATTTCTTATGCTGTGGCGGCCTTTCCGGCTCTAGCGGAATCAGCTAATAATAAAAGTAAGTTGATTGAGCATTTTTCTAATACTACTCGGCAGATTTTGTTTTTTATGATTCCCGCTGGAGTGTTTTTGATTACTCTGAGGGCCCAGATTATTCGGGTGGTTTTGGGAACCGGAGCTTTTGATTGGTCAGCTACGATTTTGACTTTTCAAACTTTGGGATTTTTTGCTCTGAGTTTGTTTGCTCAAGCCCTGGTGGCTCTGCAGTCCAGGGTTTTTTATGCGCTCAAAGATTCCCGCACACCATTTTTTATTGGTCTCATAACTGTAGTGGCTAATGTTTTGTTATCTCTTTATCTAGGCAAAAAAATGGGAGTAGCTGGTTTGGCCCTGGCTTTTTCATTAGCTAATATTTTAAATTTTATTTTGTTGTGGTTGGCTTTGTGGTTTCGCATCGGCAATTTGGACCATCCCAAGATTCTTATGGCCGCGATTAAGTTTTCGGTGGCGGGAGTGGTGGCGGGCTTTGGCATTCAGTTTATAAAAAATATTATTGGTGTCTCAATTGATATGACCAGGTTTTATGGAATATTAACTCAGGCTGGCCTAGCCTCTCTATTTGGTTTTGTTTTGTATTTATTATTTTTGTGGCTACTGCGCACCGAAGAATTATATTCTTTTGTGGATTTAATCAAACGTCATTTGCCGTGGAATAAAGTGAAAACCGAAGACCAGGGGCAGGTGCGAGGGATATAGTTAAGATTGAAAGATTGAAAATTGAAAGATTGAAAATTTTTTAAATAGAACCTGGATCCTGGCCTTCGCCAGGATGACAGATGCCTTGGGCGTCTGGTTTAATTGTCATCCCCAACTTGATTGGGGATCCAGGAATTATTGAAAAAACTGGATCCCCGCTTTCGCGGGGATGACAGTGCTAACGCACTGCCATTTTGACACCACTTCAAAAATCCAGTAATATAATATTAGCAAACAAGGCGATTTAGGGTCGCCTTTGTTTTTTCTCATTATTGCACAATTTGGAGCCCCATGTTATCATTTTAATATGAGACAGAAAATTATTATCCCCAAAAATGATCTTATAAGGCTATATTGCGTTGAGAATCAATCCAAATACAAGATTGGGAAAATTTATCAGTGTAGTTTTAAAACGGTTTTGAACCGACTAAGGGATTATGGAATAGAACCAGTATCAAGATCCATCATGCAGAGTAAGTATAAAAAAAAGGATTTTTCTGGTGATAATGAAGAAAAAGCCTATATATTAGGTTTTAGGATTGGCGATTTAAATGTATATAAAACCAATTCAAAATCAGAGGTTGTAGTAGTTAGATGTCATACCACCAAAGATGACCAGGTAGAATTAATTAAGAATCTTTTTTCTAAATATGGCCAGGTTAGTGTAGCAAAAAATACCAATAATGGTTCCTATTCGGTTAATTGTTTTTTAAATTCCACTTTTAATTTTCTTGTAAACAAAAGTGATTGGGTCGATGATTGGATTACCGCTGATAAAAAATTGTCTCTTGCTTTTATGGCCGGATATGTAGACGCCGAAGGAAATATTGGTGTGTATGACGGACGAGCAAGATTTAAAATTGATAGCTACGATAAAAATATTATAAAGTGGATTTATCAACTATTAATTAAGAATGGTGTTTTATGCTCGCCTCCTAAAATGATTGCCAGTAAGGGGCATATTTATAATATTAAGTTGAATTATAAATATAGTAATGACCTGTGGAGAATTAGGGTTAGCGACAAAGGCTCTCTATTAAAACTTTTAACAGCATTATTGCCTTATCTGAAACATGAAAAAAGGTTATTAGATTTACATAAATGTTTAAAAAATATAAATGATAGAAACACTAAAAAAAACTAGGAATTTTGCAATTTTGGCCCACATTGACCATGGTAAATCGACGCTGGCTGATCGGATGCTGGAGATCACCGGGACCGTTGATAAACGCAAGATGAAAGATCAGATTTTAGATGGCATGGATATCGAAAGAGAGCGGGGCATTACTATCAAACTGCAACCAGTGACCATGAATTATAATGGTTGTGTTTTGAATTTAATAGATACTCCTGGTCATGTCGATTTTTCTTATGAAGTTTCTAGGTCGCTAGCTGCCGTGGAAACTGCTGTACTTCTAGTTGATGCCACCCAGGGTATTCAAGCGCAGACTTTGGCCAATTTGTATTTGGCTATCGAACAAAATCTGACAATTATTCCGGTGGTTAACAAAATTGATTTGCCCGCTGCCAATGTTCCTAAAACTAAAGAAGAAATTATTAGATTGTTAGGCGTCAAAGAAGAAGAAATTTTGATTGCTTCCGGAAAAACCGGCGCGGGCGTCAAAGAAATTTTAGAAGCCGTTATATCCGCTGGTCCAGCTCCGCGTGAGAGTGTTGATGATCTTCCGCGGGCCCTTATTTTTGATTCCAAGTTTGATGAATACAAAGGCGTGGTGGCATATGTCCGGATTTTTGATGGCTCTTTCAAAAAGGGCGATAGGTTGAAATTAATTGAAACCGGAGCATCGAGTGAGATTTTGGATATCGGAGTTTTCAAGCCGGATTATTTTTCCACTGGTCAGTTGCCAGCCGGAGCTATTGGTTATATTGTGACTGGTTTCAAAAATGTTGGGGAGTGTCGGGTGGGTGATACTATTAGTGCTCCCTTTGATGACAAACATAAGCCCACAGCTCTTCCAGGATACAAAGAGGTCAAGCCCATGGTCTTTGCTGGCATTTTTCCTAAAGAAGGTGATGGCTTAGAAGATTTGCGCGAGGCCATGGAAAAACTCAAGTTAAATGATAGTGCCTTGGTTTATGAACCAGAAAGATCGGATGCTTTGGGTTTTGGGTTTCGTTGTGGTTTTTTGGGACTCCTGCATTTAGAAATTTTTCAAGAAAGACTTCGGCGTGAATATAATTTAGAAATTATTGCCACTATTCCTAGCGTGGCTTATCAAATTTATAAAACCAGCGGGGAGGCGATAATTATTCGGACTCCGCAAAAAATGCCTGATCCATCGGAAATTTCCAAGATTGAAGAGCCCTGGGTGTCGTTAGATATTATTACTCCTAAAGCTTATGTGGGAAATATTATCAAGCTGGCGCAGGACAAACGGGGTGTTTATAAAAATATTGAATACTTGGACGCCGAAGGTGATGATCAACGGGTTCTGCTTCATTATGATATTCCCATGGCCGCTATTCTCACGGACTTTTATGATAAGGTTAAGAGTTTTAGTTCGGGCTATGCCTCGATCAATTATGAATATTTGGATTATCGGCAGGCCGATGTCGTCAAGATGGATATTTTGGTAGCCGAAGAAATTGTCGAATCGTTAGCGCTAATCGTGTATCGGGATGAAGCCTTTCGGCAGGGTAAAGAAATTGTTAATATTTTGAAAGACACACTGCCTAGACAAATGTTTGTGGTCAAAATTCAAGCGGCGCTGGGCGGTAAGGTGATTGCGGCTGAGAGATTGTCGGCGATGCGTAAAGATGTGACGGCTAAACTGTATGGCGGAGATGTGAGTCGCAAGAGAAAACTGCTGGAAAAACAGAAAAAAGGCAAAAAGAAAATGATGGCCCAAGGACGAGGTAGTGTGGAGATTCCGCCAGATACTTTTGTAAAAATTTTAAAAAGATAACGCTTTGGAGCCAGGCTCCAATAATAAAGGAGCCTGGCTCCAAAAAATATGAAACGAAGAAAAATAATAAAAATCATGTGGATTATTGTGTCGGCGATGGTGGTCTTTAGTATGGTGGCTTGGACCGTTGGCCTGGCCCTCATGTAAAATTTTATGAACAAGATTTGGCAAATAGCTGAGCCCGCGCCGAGCGATTTTTTTAATGATGAGCCCGAGCTTCATCCGGTCTTTGCTCAGCTTCTTTATAATCGAGGACTTCGCGATGGACTCAGCATCGACGATTTTTTGCATTTGGAATTTGGTGACGAGAATTATTATAAAACTTACGATCCCGGACTCTTTAGAGATATGGAAAAATCCGCGGAAATAATTATTGGCTATATCAAGGCTGGCCGGCCGATTATGATCTATGGTGATTATGATGCCGATGGGGTGACCGCTTCAGCGGTACTCTTTGAAGTACTCAAGGCTTTCAAAGCTCAGGTGGATGTCTATTTGCCCGATCGAGTGACGGAAGGGTATGGGCTCAACAAAGAAGCTATTGATAAAATTGCTAATTCCGGTTTTGAATTAATTATTAGTGTTGATGCCGGAATTAGAAACAAAGCTGAGGCAGCTTATGCTAAGTCTTTGGGACTGGAAATAATTATTACCGATCATCATCTTTTGCCAGAGGACCCCAGCGAATTACCAGAGTGCTTATGCATTGATCCAGCTGATCCTAGCGACAATTATCCTTTTAAATATTTGGCCGGAGTGGGTGTGGCTTTTAAACTCGCCCAATTTTTAATCAACAAGTCAAAATTAGATGAGCGGACCAAAAAATTACTCATGGAAAAAAATTTGGACTTGGTGGCTATCGGGACTATTTCGGATTTGGTAGTTTTGACCGGTGAAAACAGGTTGCTGGTCAAAAAAGGTCTAGAGATTTTAAATAGTCAGAATCGTTTGGGGCTCAAAGAACTAACGGCTATTTCTAAAATCGGCAATGGTCAACTAGATTCCTGGAATGTGTCTTTTCAACTGGGCCCCCGGCTCAATGCTGCCAGTCGTTTGGAGCATGCCAATACCGCTTTGAATTTACTGCTCACTAAAGATAGCAGTGAGGCCGTAGCTCTGGCTATTGATTTGAACAAAAAAAATATTGCTCGTCAAAAACTCACCGAAGATTTGGTAGCCGAAGTCGAAAAACAAATTGATCCGGTCAAAAATAAATATTTAATTGTCGGAGTTTGCGAAGTCGGCGCGGAATCTTGGAACGAAGGAATTATTGGGTTAGTGGCCGGACGACTATCGGAAAAATATTATCGACCCACTCTAATTATTACTACTACCGAAGAGGGTTATAAGGGTTCGGGTCGCAGTATTTCTGAATTTAGTTTGGTCAGTCAATTAGAAATTGCTGGAGAATTTTTGGATAAGTATGGTGGTCATCCAATGGCTGCGGGATTTTCAGTGCATAGCGAAGAGAAACTAAATAAATTTTTGGAGAAAATTTATTCTTTGGCCGAAACCGAATTGGCTGGTCAGGATTTGGCGCCAAAACTCGGTATTGATGTGGAATTGAAATTGGCCGATTTAAATCCTAAATTAGCTGAGCAAGTTGAACAGCTGGCCCCTTATGGGCAGGGCAATCCGCAACCAAAATTTGTGAGTTTTAATGTCGCAATTAATGATATTGTGAATATGGGTAAGAGTGGCGAGCATGTGAAATTACGTCTGGGCAATTTTTGGGCTTTGGGATTTTTCAAAAGTGAAGCCTATAAAGAATTTAAGATTGGCGATTTAGTGGATGTGGTTTATACTTTAGATATATCCGAGTTCAATGGCTACCGAGAATTAAAATTAAAAATTGTTGATATTAGAATAAGTAAATAGATAACACTGGATCCTGGCCTTCGCCAGGATGACAGTCGCGTTGTTTGTTTGTATTAATTGTCATCCTGGCGAAGGCCAGGATCCAGGTTCTAAACTTTATGTCCAAAATTTATCATTTATACCGGAGTTTATTCTAAACGAATATGGTGAGGCGAAGGATGAATGATAGCGGTTGATTTTTTCCGTTAGGTATTATAAGATATTAGTACAGAACATTTAAAAATTAATATCATGATAGACACTTTTTGGTTAATTTTGGGCTATGCCTGTAATAATGGATGTGCCCATTGCTATGTCGGAAACATTAGCAAGAAGATATCTTTTAAAAATATGTCAATAGTTTATGCTAGGGATGTTATCGATGCAATGTCTTCCGTCGGAGCAAAACAATGTTTGTTAATAGGCGGAGAACCAACTTTATACAGAGAATTAAATGTAATTATTAAATATCTCTGTTTAATGAATATTAAGCCCGTTCTCATTACCAATGGTCGTCAATTAGCTGATATTCACTATTTATCAAATCTTTTGGACTCGGGTCTTGATAGGATAACAATTTCAATAGAAGGCTCGACTAAAGAAATTCATAATCAAGTGACTAATTCTGAAAGCTTTCTTCAGACCATTCAAGGAATAAAAAATTGTATTGCTCTCGATTGTCAGTTTACCACTCTAACGACTATTGCCCCTTTGAATCGCCAGGATTGTCAAAATATTCCAATTGTTATGAATGATTTGGGGGTAAAAAATATTTATTTTAATTGTTTTATTCCTCCTGCAAAGCTAGAGGGTAACAATTTAGATGAATTTTTATCTCCAAAAATTTTGGCTGAATCTATAATGGAAATTTATGACAATAGTGAGAGGCATGGAATAAAAGTTGGTTTTAATTGCACTATTCCGGCCTGCTTATTCGACGAATATTTTTTTAAGAAATTAGTCGAAAGTAAATCTATAGATTTGGGATGTCAAATGTATGTTGGCCGTGGCGTCGCTTTCGATCCTTTTGGAAATATTCTTCCATGCACACATTTTTCTGATTTTCCATTGCTTAATAATGCTAAAAATGCGGAAAATAGATTTATTTTTAAAAAAAACATCAAAGATGTCTGGATTGGTAAAAATTTAAACCCAACTAAATTTAGAAAGAAATTATGGAGATATCCGTCACCTGTTTGTCAGCAATGTGATTTATGGGGTGCTTGTATTGGTGGTTGCCCTTTATTTTGGCTGTATTATGATCCAGCACAATATATTCTCAAACCTTTTAAAATGAAATAGCAAAATGAACTCACTAGAACTACTCGATCAGCTCTTGGGTGCAAATATTGCTACCGATCAATTTTCGGCTAATATTAGTAGCGATTCCTTCTGTCAAGAAGGACAGTGCGACTGCCGAGGATGTTCGGATTCTGGCTAAAATATTTTTGCCCAAAATCCCTTAATATAATATAATTAACATGTATTGTATTAAGGGATTTTTTATTTAATATGCCCCCCAGAATTAAGATAAAGTTAAATATTAAAGAAGATATTTGGAATTGGCTAGATGCTTGTTCTAAGATTTCTCATGGAATTGACTGGAAGCAACAAATAAAACCGGATTTGCGACATAAGATTATTAGTAGCAGTCCTAGTGAGGCAGAGTTGTTTTTGAAATCTTATATTAAAAATATTTACGAAGAAAATAATTCGAAATCATTAGTTGATGAATTACAAAGAGATTTTTCGGCAATTGAAGATAGATTATTTAATAGAATGGAGAAAGTGACCGGTCATCCGATTTATAGGAATAATTTTACTTGTTTTATAACCACCTTTCCTCGTTTTCCTTATAATTACCAAAAAGGTTACGTTTGGCTATCTTATAAGAGGCCGTTTAATTTTCAATTATCAATATTTGTTCATGAACTTTTACATTTTCAATACTTTGCCTATTATGGGGAAAGTATTTGGAATGATTTGGGCGAGCAAGCTCACTTGGAAATCAAAGAAGCTATGACAGTTATAATTGATCAGGAGTTTAAGGAATTTGAAGTTGAAGATGATGATTGTTACCCAATTTATAGCGATTTAAGAAAAAAATTTTTAGAACTATGGAACGAATCAAATAATATGGATGATTTTATAGACAGGATAATATATTACTATAAAAATAAATAAGCAAATTGAAGATTGATTCTGGATCCCCAATTAAATTGGGGATGACAGATAAAAAAGAATTTTATGTCCAAAAAATTTATCATCTACACCGATGGAGGGGCGCGAGGTAATCCTGGCCCAGCTGGGATTGGCGCCGTGCTCTATGATGGCCAAAAAAATGTTGTGGCTGAGCTCCATAAATACCTGGGGATTAAGACTAATAATCAAGCCGAATACTCCGCCTTGATTATGGCTCTGCATAAAGCCAAAACTCTTGGAGCCGAAGAACTAGATATTTTCTTAGATAGCGAACTGGTCGTCAAACAACTCAAAAGAGAATATAAAGTAAAAAATAAAGACTTGGCGCCTTTGTTTTTGGAGGTCTATAATTTATCTTTAGCTTTTAAAAAAATCTCTTATACTCATATCCCGCGGGAACTCAACGCCGAGGCTGATAGACTGGCTAATTTGGCTATGGACGAAGCCCAATAATTTTTAATAACCCGTGGGCGACCAGTGCCACGGCTCACTGCTAATACTGGCATAAAGCCCGTTGGCATTCATGCAAGTTTTGAGTCCGCTAGAATCATTTTCACTCCAACTCATGGCTCCGCTAGTTGATTTAAGATCTACGGCTTGTCCTGATCCATGATTGGAGCAACAGGGAGTCGCTGCTCGACCCTTGGGTAGGTTTTGGTAATAACTTATTTGAGTAGCGGCTGAACGCCAGGCCTCATTAATCGAAAATTTATTTTGACCATTATTTTTATCTTTAACGCAATTAAAAGCCTTGTCTAATTTATTAAAAGTTTCAGCGCTAAGATAATTGCCTCCGCCAGTATCAATTAAGTCGCTTGGTCTTGTTTGGCCATAGCTCGAGCAAACTGAGAAATCACCGTTTCTAGCCGCTGTGCAACCAGCCTGATAAGGATTGGCGCCCATAGCTGCTGCTCCTAAGGTAGTGACATCTGCATCCGGGAGCTCATCAATAATCCCAATATTAATTGATTTCAACCCGACTAGTTCCGGGTTTATTTGATTAAGCAAAATATAAGAAGTGAACATGATGAGCAGTCCAGTAATAGCGCCACCGATCCAAGATTGGGCTTGTGAGATTCTGGTAGCATTACCAGCCGAGACCAGCCAAATAACTCCGCCGATCATAATGGCAATAGCCGCCAAGATTCCAATTACGCCCAAGGCATAATTAAAAACACTTTTGATATAGACAGCAATCCAGGGCAGGGCGCAAGAAGTTTTGCCGTCTTTAACCGCGCACTCAGCGCTATAATCTTTGGCAATATTTTCGAGTCCGGGAATTTTGACTTGCAATTTATCTAGTGGATTAATAGTTTTGGTTTTGACCGCTGTAGCAGCCGTGGGTTTTTGACAGTATCCTTCAAAACAATATTCACCGCTAGGGCAAGTATCTTTATCAATTAAGCATTGACCAGGATGATCCTTGACTTGGCAACAGCAAATATTTTTGCCAGGAGTGGTGGGTGTTTTTCCGGAGCAGGCACTATCAACAACCATCAAAAAATATTGTGGTTCTCCGGCTAGGTTACAAGCATCTTCTCCAGCCTTGGGGCTAGCATTAATTATTGGACTCCAAATACAATAATCATCAACGGCTTGGGCGGGAGAGATTTTAAAAATAAGCGCTAGGCCTATTAGTAAAAATAAAAAAATAAATTGACGCTTGAGCATAATTACAAATTATATTTTTGGATATTGTCATCAGCAATTTTTTGAATCTCGGCAATATATTGCTGGTAATCTTTGTTTTTAAATAGATGAGCAAAACGTCCCTGAGGTTTTAAATATTCTTCGACTCGAGGAGTGGGTTTAATAACTTTGGAAGTGGCTGTTAACTGGCCATTAGTATATTCTAAGAGCGGATAAAGTCCTGTTTGCACTGCCAATTTTCCCATGGTCACAGCCATGTCTAGGCCGATATTCCAACCCGGAATACAAGGCGTGAGGATTTGAATATAAGCCGGGCCATTTATGCTCAAGGCCTTTTTGACTTTGCTGGTAATATCATCCGGGAAGCCGGCGGTGGATTGAGCAATATATTTGAGATTATGAGCTAGAGCAATGCCGAGCATGTTTTTTTTGCTTTGTTTGGAGCCAGGTAGGAGGGGGCAAATATTTTGGTCCTCACAATTGCTGGCTGGCGAAGTGGTGGTGTCAGCGCCCAGGGGTGTGGATCCCGAAGCCTGGATGCCGGTATTAGAATAACTTTCAGTGTCATAACAAATATACAAAACATTATCGTTTCTTTCCCACATACCACTAATAAGTCCTAGGCCGATATCATAAGTAGCGCCATCGCCTCCTTGGGCAATGACTTTGATATCTTTTTTGCCTTGTTGTTTGAGAGCCGCTCTAATGCCGGAGGCCATCGGTGAAGCATTTTCAAATAGGGAATGGATCCAGGGCAAATTCCAGGCGCTTTGCGGATAAGCGGTAGTGGTCACTTCTAAACAACCAGTGGCGTTGGTCAGAATAGTATTTTTGTCTAAGGCTCGCATCACGGCTTGAACTGCCGAAAGTTGTCCGCAACCAGCGCAAGCATTATGACCGGGATTGATGTTTTTATTTAAAATATTCATATTAATCTTGATAACAACAGCCTAAATTTTCACCGCAATCTCTTCCGCCTCGGTCATGATGCCAGCCTTTTTCATCGCAATGTCCCTCAATCAGATCTGTCCAACCATTATATCCGCCTGGCCGACATTGGGATCCACCGTGATTGCCACAGGGTTCGCCATGTTTCCCCTTTCCTTCCAAGCAGACACTATTATAACAATAGGTGTCGGGATTATTACCACTACGTGTTCCATCAGAGGAGTTTATGTATTCGCAATTGTCACCATCTTCTAGTCCTTCACAACCCAAAACACTAGTATTTTTTGTGTCTAGGCCCGGCGTACCACTGTCAATTAATTCTTGGCATTTTTTGTCTGGTATAAAGGTGCTACTAAATCCAGCGACATTACTAGAAACACATTGAACGCTAGTGGAGTCTTGAGCAGTAGTATCTGTGGGGCTTTTCATAATACAGCATCCTGGGTTGGAACATTTTCCATCTTGAACCATGGCATTGCGCATAAATTGGCCATTTTTTTTGGTACATTCTGATTCGGTGGCGACAGCTTCACCAGTTGCTCCAGTTTGGCAACAAAAGCTACCCCGTTCTTCTATCGGATGAAATTTGTCACTGCTAGTTTTCAAATTTACCAAATCAGGATTAATAGTTCTTAGAATCATATATGACGTGAAGACTAGGACTAGGCCAACTATGGAAGAGATAATCATGCTCTGGGCTTTTTCGATTTGTCCGCCGGAGCCCGCGGCCGTCAGCCACATTACTCCGCCAGCCATCAGCATAATGGCGGCCAGGATGCCGACAATGCCCAGGCCATAATTATAAATAGCCTTGGTATAGCGAGCAATGGGAGCTAGACTGTATTCCAATGGATTGGCCACGTCTTTTGTAAAGATATCGGCTGGGGTGGCTTTGGTATTGGCATTGGGAATAGTCACCTGGGGCGTGAATTTAACCGGATCGCTAGTTAGGGCTGCCAAACTAGTCTGGGGTAAAGCCAGGATTCCAAACATTAAAAGATTGGCTAGGAAAATTATTCCTATTATTTTTTTCATATTATTAATCTTTGATTATTTTGCGAATATCGCTTTTTTTGATATCTCGGCCACCTAGGCCGACTACGTAATTTTTGAAATCAACTTTGATTTGTCCGTAGGCGCTCGCTTTGATGTCGGTGTAGAGTGGGGAGGCATAGCCCAAGCTCAGGGATTTTTCAATCACCGCTACTTTTTTGGTGCGACTGAGAATTTTGAGAATCGCTTTGGCTGGGAAAGGCCGATAAACTTTTATTTTGAGAACGCCGGTATTTTTAAAATTATCATAATCCTGCACCGCTTCTTTGATAGTGCCAATGACTGAGCCCATAGCGACGATAATTTTTTTGGGATTTTTGGGGCCAGTATATTCTAGTAGACCACTATCGTCTTTGGCTGGTCGGCGATTATAAACTATCTTTAAATAATTAGTATATTCTTTGTCTATTAGATCAATGGATTCTAGCAAGTCGCTATGCAATTTTTGGCGCATTTCAGTATAGAAATTTGGATAAACAAAAGCGCCCATAGTAATAGGATTATCCGGATTTAGATAAGTGCCGGCAGTGGGCTGATACTCTGGTAAATATTTTTTGATTAAGTCTTTCTCGGGAATATAAACTGGTTCATATAAATGAGTGAGCACAAAACCGTCAACGTTTACCATCACTGGCAATGATTTTTGCTCGGCCACTTTGTAGGCGATGATGTGTTGATCCACGGCCTCTTGGCTATTTTCGGCAAACATTAGAATCCAGCCACTGTCTTTGACCACCATAATATCTTGTTGGTCATTCCAAATATTAATTGGTCCCGAAATTGATCGATTCGCATCAGTCATGACAATCGGCAGCCGCATCCCCGCAATATTAAAAATTACTTCAGTCATCAGGAGTAGTCCTTGAGAAGAAGTAGCACTATAGACTCGCACTCCGGTAGCGGAGGCGCCCAAAATAATAGAAGCGGCGGCAAATTCACTTTCGGCTCGCAGGTATTCATAACTAGCTTCACCATCAGCTTGGAATTTGGCTAGAGCTTCGACAATATGAGTTTGAGGAGTAATCGGATAAGCCGAAACAACGGCTGGACCGATATTTCTAACTACCTCGGCAATCGCCCGAGATCCTTCGATGAGTTTGAGATTTTGTTTGGGAATCATAATTAATAATTTGGGTCTGGATCCTGGCCTTCGCCAGGATGACAATTAATATAAATAAACAACGCTACTGTCATCCTGGCGAAGGCCAGGATCCAGGTTCGGTTATTTATTGTCCATCCTTATTGCTTTGACTGGACATTCTTTGGCACATAGTCCACAGCCTTTGCAAAAGTCATAATTGACTTCGGCTTTTTGGTGACCATCCACATCTATCAAGGCAATAGTGCCATCAGGACAGATTTTAACACAGAGCGAACAGCCAATACAGATATTATGATCAATATCTGGAATTTGAGTCGCCCAAGAACAGGTTTTATTATTTAGTGACGACTCGGGTTGGCAAATAGCTCGGTCCGAAATATTTTGCTTAGTTTTCTTCATAAAGTTTGATGGCCAAAGCAATATTTTTTTTAATGACTTCTGGTCCTTTGCTGGCAAATTTTTCGCTAATAGCTTCTTGGAGCGCCTCTAGACTAATAGTGCCGGTAATTTTGGCTAGCGCTCCTAAGATGGCGGTGTTGACTAAATTTTTACCAAAAATTTTAAGAGCTTCGCCACTGGCATTGATTATAAAAACTTGTTTTTCTTGTGGCCGGAAGCTTTGAATTTTGTTGGTTTTTAATATTTTAAAAATTAATTCGGGCTCTGAACTATTAATAATTATTTTTGTATTTTTATTGGCTCCGCCTAAGACGTCAATAGATTCTAGCAGGGTAGCGTCTTGAATAATGATAACTTCTGGCTCATAAATTTGTTCGCGAGCCAAAATTTGTTCATCAGAAATGCGGGCAAAAGCCACCAGCGGTGAGCCACTGCGCTCCACGCCAAAAGACGGAAAAGCCTGGCTATAGTGTCCGGCTTTAAAAGCAGAAATGGCGATTAGTTCGGCCGCGGTCACGACTCCTTGACCACCGCGTCCGTGAATTCTAATTTGAATCATAATTATTTTTGGTATTCTTTTAAAACTTGGTCGATCAAGCTAAAGAAATTGTCGCGGGACATCGCTCCTTGGAGTTTGTAGCCACCAATAAACCAGGTGGGAGTGCCGGTGATTTCTAATTGGCTAGCATCGCTATTATCTTTTTTGATATCGTTTAGATATCTTTGGTTGGCTACACAATTATTGAATTTGTCAGGATCGGCGCCGATTTTTTTGACGAGGCTAGTCATGAGTTCGGCGGTAATTTGGCCCTGGTTTTCAAAAAGCTGATCATGCATTTCCCAAAAATGGCCTTGCTCTCCCGCGCATCTAGCGGCCAAGGCCAATTGCAGTGAATCATCGTGGCCCAAAAAATCGCGATAAATAATTTTGACTTGATCATGATATTTGAGGCCCACGGCGCGAACCGCTAGATAAGAGTCACGACAAAAGGGGCAGGCAAAATCGGAAAATTCAACAATAGTGATGAGGGGCTGATTGCTACCCAAATAATAGCCGCCATTACCCTCTATTAATTTTTGAGCTTCAGTAGCTTGGGCCAAACTTTCGGCGCTGATTTTGCCATTATTAATACCAACGGCGGTATTATAAATATAAATAGCTGAGGCGACGATAAAGCCACAAATAAACAAAATAATGAGAATTACTAAAATTCCCCACCATTTTTTGTACCATTTCTTTTTGGGCGGAGTACGCATTTGACTTTGTAAAACCGCCAGTCGTTCTTCGATACCCATTTGCTAAAATGTAGCTATTAAATTATAATTTTATTATATCATTTTTAAACGAAGAATACTAACATGAAATATTTTTGGGGACTTCTGGCGCTACTAATTATTTGTCCGAATTTGGTGTGGGCGGCCACGACCACCTCGACAGTCAAAATCGACTCTGATCTGGATGGTCTGAGTGATGATTTGGAAGCAAAATTTGGCACTGATCCTAATATAGCTGATAGTGACGGCGATGGTTTTAGTGATGGGCTGGAAATCAAAAATGCTTATAGTCCGACCAGCACGCAAAAGATAAAATTGGCCAAAAAAATTGTGATTGATTTGCCAACCCAAAATTTACAATATTATTTGAGCGGAGTTTCTTTGGGATCTTTTAAAGTGAGCACTGGCAAGAAATCAACGCCAACTCCAGTGGGCAATTTTGTCATTGGTAACAAGGCTGTTAAGGCTTGGAGTCAGGCTTATGGTTTGTGGATGCCCTATTGGCTAGGAATGCGCGGACAGAAATTTGGTATTCATGAACTTCCAATCTGGCCCAATGGTTATCGCGAAGGAGCTAGTCATCTAGGCACTCCAGTATCACATGGTTGTATTCGTCTAGGCATTGGTCCGGCCAAAGAACTTTATAATTTTGCTGAAGTAGGAACTGTAGTGCAGATAAAATAAATTTTATTATAGAACCTGGATCCTGGCCTTCGCCAGGATGACAGGTGCGGGGGTTGCTTATTTTAATTGTCATCCTGGCGAAGGCCAGGATCCAGGTCCTAATATTATTATGTTATTCCTCTCCTGGAATGTTAATGGTCTCAGAGCTGTATTACGCAAAGAGTATTTGCTAGAATTTTTGGCTGAAAAAAACCCGGATATTTTGGCTTTGCAAGAAATCAAAATTTCTGAAGCCAAGCTAGCCAAAGAAAATCTCGCCTTTCCTGGTTATAAATTTTTGACCAATGGGGCTCGACGGGAAGGTTATAGTGGCACAGCAATTCTCGTTAAAGAAAAATTATTTAAATCGATTAGTAAAATTAATAATGGTATTGGACTAGACCACTTCGATCATGAAGGCCGAATTCAGATTTTGGAATTTCCCAAATTTTATTTTCTCAATGTTTATTTTCCTAATTCGCGCCATGACTTGAGTCGTTTAAAATATAAAGAAGATTTTAATTCGGCCATGTTAAAATATTTGAAAAAAGTAAGGAAGAAAAAGCCAGTAATTATCACTGGTGATTTCAATGTTGCTCATGAGGATATGGATTTGGCCAGGCCCAAGGATAATATTGGTAATCCGGGCTTTACTTTTGAAGAACGGCGGGATATGGATAGGTTTGTCGAGAGTGGTCTACTGGATACTTTTCGCCTACTTCACCCCAAAAAAGTTCAGTATTCTTGGTGGAGTCATCGCGCCGGGGCTCGGCGTCGCAATATTGGCTGGCGCATTGATTATTTCCTGGTCTCTGATAAAATGAGAAAACACCTTAAAAGCGCTTTTATATTAGATGAGCAATTAGGCTCAGACCACGCCCCAGTCGGCATGCAATTTAAAGATTAAAAGATTGAAAATTAAAAGATTTTTTAATTAAGATAATCATTCAATCTTTCAATCATTTAATCTTTCAATTTTAATACTATGTATGATCATCTAAAAATTGAGAAAAAATGGCAAAAATATTGGCAGGATAATAATTTGTATCAGGCTAATGACAAATCGCGGGCGCCCAAAATGTATATTTTGGATATGTTTCCGTATCCTTCCGGCGTGGGCCTGCATGTTGGCCATCCCAAAGGCTATATTGCCACTGATATTTTGAGCCGCCTGAAAATGATGATGGGCTATAATGTTTTGCATCCCATGGGTTTTGACGCCTTTGGTTTGCCAGCTGAAAACTTTGCTTTGGCCAACAAAATCCATCCCAAAGTTTCTACTGACCGCAATGTCGCCACTTACAAAAAACAATTAGAGCTCTTGGGCTTTACTTACGACTGGAGTCGCGAGATCAATACTACTGATCCGGCGTATTATAAATGGACGCAATGGGCTTTTATTAAAATGTTTGAAAAAGGTTTGGTTTATGAATCCAACGAACCCATTAATTGGTGTCCGTCTTGTAAAACTGGACTAGCCAACGAAGATATTGAAGACGGTCATTGCGAACGTTGTGATACGCTCGTGGAACTCAAGCCCCTACGCCAATGGGTCATTCGAATTACTGATTATGCTGAGCGACTTTTGGCTGACTTAGAGACTCTTAAAGATTGGGACGACTCGATCAAAGAAATCCAAAAAAATTGGATTGGGAAAAGTACTGGTGCCACAATCAATTTTAGTCTGTCATCCTGGCGAAGGCCAGGATCCAGGTCCATTGATAAAAATTTAGAAATAGAAGTATTTACTACCCGCGTCGATACCATCTTCGGTTGCACTTATGTGGTCCTGGCCCCGGAGCATCCTTTAATAAAAGAATTGGCTGATCAAATTACTAATTACGAAGAAGTCCAAAAATATTTAGAAACGGTCAAGAATAAAAGCACCTTGGATAGAACTGATTTAAATAAAGATAAGACTGGCGTGGAACTCCAGGGAATTACGGCTATCAATCCTTTTAACGGCGAAGAGGTCCGGGTTTTTGTCGCTGATTATGTTTTGGGTTCTTATGGCACCGGAGCCGTGATGGCGGTACCGACTCATGATGAGCGTGATTTTGAGTTTGCCAAAAAATATAATTTGCCAATCAAAAAAGTAATTACTCTCACTGGCAATACTGATGAGTGTTTAACTGCTGATGGCCAGCTGATAGATTCCGGTGATTTTAGTGGTTTAGATTCGGTGACAGCTCGAGAGAAAATGACGAGGTGGCTGAAGAAAAACAAAAAAGGTGAATCCAAAATAAATTATCGACTCAAAGATTGGGTTTTTTCTCGCCAAAGGTATTGGGGTGAACCCATCCCGATTATTCATTGTGAAAAATGTGGAGCTGTAGCGGTACCCGAAAAAGACTTGCCAGTAGTTTTGCCAGAAGTGGATAGCTATGAACCCAGCGGAACGGGTGAGTCGCCCTTGGCTAATATTAGCGAGTGGGTCAATACGACTTGTCCCAAATGCGGTGGGCCAGGGAAAAGAGAAACCAATACCATGCCTCAATGGGCTGGGTCTTCTTGGTATTATTTGCGATATTTAGATCCGCATAATCCGGAAAAATTAGTGGATAAACATTTGGCCAAATATTGGTTGCCGGTAGATGTGTATGTGGGTGGGGCTGAACATGCAGCCCGGCATTTAATCTATGCGCGATTTTGGCACAAGTTTTTATATGACTTGGGGGTTGTGCCTGGAGTGGAGCCGTTTACCAAGCTTCGTTCGGTCGGATTGATTATGGGAGAAGATGGTCGTAAGATGAGCAAACGTTGGGGTAATGTGATCAATCCCGATGAAGTGGTGACCAAATATGGTGCTGATGCTCTGCGCGTCTATGAAATGTTTATGGGTCCTTTTGGTGAAGCGATTGGTTGGAATAGTGCTAGCCTAGTGGGAACTCGCAAATTTTTGGATAGAATAAATGATTTGAGCCTAAAAGTTATTGGTACGAAAAATATTACTGATCCAGCTGTTGCTAATTTACTTCATAAGACTATTAAAAAAGTTGGGGAAGATATTGAAAATTTTAAATTTAATACCGCCGTCTCAGCTCTCATGATTCTTTTGAACTCTTTAGATGCCCAAAATATTTCGATTAGTGACTTGAAAATATTTTGGCAAATCTTAGCCCCTTTTGCTCCGCATCTTATGGACGAGTTGTGGTTTAAGAGTGGGGAAGTAACTAGCATTTTTAAATCCGAGTGGCCGAAGTATGATAAAAAGCTAATCAAAGACGAAGTCATAGAACTTGCCGTGCAAATAAACGGCAAACTCCGTGCAACTGTGAGTATTGCTAGTGATTTATCACAGAATGAAATTGAAAAAATCGTCTTGGCCGACGAAACAGTCAAAAAATGGACAGATGGCCAAACTATTAAGAAAATAATTTTTGTCCCCGGGAGGATATTCAATATTGTCATATAAATTGAAAGATTGAAAATTGAAAGATTTTTTTATAAAAAATCCAAGCCTCTGCTTGGTTTTTTTATGTCTAATAAATCCGCCACTCCCCCAAGAAGTCTCTTATTGATTTGTCCTAATTAGGGGTGTAGAATGAAGGTATTATTTTGCTTAATTTAAGCCCCTCTTTAAATATATGGCCAACAATAAATTGATTGCCCTTTTTGAAGAGAACCCAGTGCGCCGGCATTGGGACAAAAAGCAAGAAAAATGGTATTTTAGCGTGGTTGATGTTATTAAGATTTTAACAAACCAAGCAGATTTTCAATTATCAAGAAATTACTGGAAAGTGCTTAAAAATCGCTTAAATAAAGAGGGTTCTGAAGTGGTTACAAAATGTAACCGGTTGAAATTGGTAGCTGAGGATGGGAAAATGCGCTTAACGGACGTTGCTGATGTGGAAACGATTTTCCGCCTTGTCCAGTCCGTGCCCTCTCCCAAAGCTGAACCTCTAAAGTTATGGCTAGCCAAGGTTGGCTATGAGAGAATGCAAGAAACGGTTGATCCGGAATTATCAATTAGTCGTGGTCGCAAAAATTGGCAGTTAATGGGACGAAGTCAGAAATGGGTGGAGCAGAGAATGCTGAGTGTGGAAACCAGAAATAAATTAACAGATTATTGGTCGGACCACGGAATAGAAAAAGCTGATGAATTTGCCAGACTCACAAATGTTATTCATCAAGAGTGGAGTGGCCTTTCGGTCAAGAGCCATAAAAATATCAAAAAATTAAAGACTCAGAATTTACGTGATCATATGAGTGAGGCCGAATTAATTTTTACCGCTTTAGCCGAGCTTTCCACGAGGCAGATTTCTGAAACCGAAAAAGCTGAAGGGTATGGGCAAAACGAAATTACCGCTCATCGCGGAGGCCGGATTTCCGGCAATGCTCGTAAAGCTTTGGAACAGCAAACCGGTAAAAAAATTGTTAATTCTAATAATTATTTGCCCAATAAAAAAGGTTTGAAGAAATTGAAATAATAAAAGCCGATCCTTATTTATTGATTACCCCGCGAAGCCTTCTCGACTTGCGTAGCTTTAGCGAAGTAGGTGGCGAAGTGGGGCCCCTATAAAGAGTAAGCTTTTATTAGAAAAATAACGCTTTTTATTGATTTATTAAATCATATGTTCCAAAAAACCAAGCAATTTTTTACTCATCCAATTAGCAAATTTCAATTCAATTATCGTTGGCTAAGATTTTGGCGCTGGCCATGGTCCAAAATTATCCGCACTTTAATTATTTTGACATTTTTAACCGCCTCAATTTTTGTTATAAAAGAAGAGCTCTATTATTGGGGTATTGGTGACGGCGGTGGCGACAGTGAATCAACCGAGGGCTATTGTAATGTGCAGGGCCTAGAGCTTCATGGTGAACTTGTGACTTATTTAACTCCGGAAGAAATAGATGAAAATGGATATGCCATAGTTGATAAAACAGCTTCGCAAAACCTGGTGGCTAGTATTAGCGATGCCAATGATAATCGGGGAATCCGAGCTATTTTGCTGGAAGTTGATTCTTATGGTGGATCACCAGTGGCCGGAGAAGAAATAAGCGAGGCTGTCAAAAATTCTCGTAAGCCAGTAATAGTTTTAATTCGAAGCGGAGGAGTTTCAGCCGCCTATTTAGCCTCGGCTAGCGCTGATCGAATCTTTGCTTCTAAGAATTCCGATGTCGGAGGAATTGGCGTCACTATGTCTTATTTGGATTCGACTCAAAAAAATCAAAAAGAAGGTTTAATCTATCAGCAGATTAGTTCTGGTAAATTTAAAGATACTGGTGATCCAGATAAAGCCTTAACAGCCGAAGAAAAATCTTTGATGATGCGGGATGTTGTTATTATGCACAATAATTTTGTTAAGAGTGTGGCTGCTGATCGGAAACTGGATGTGCAAAAGGTCCAGCAATTAGCTGACGGTTCAACTCTTTTGGGCGAAATGGCCTTAACCAACGGCCTAATTGATGAAATCGGAGGCCTTTCGGAAGTGGAAAAGTATTTAGGATATCAGCTGGGAGAAAAAGCCGAGATTTGTTGGTAGAGAAAACTAATTTTCTTATTGGGTTAGATCCCAAATAAATCTATGAAAAAAAATTACACAAAACGAGAACTAGAATTAGCCGAGCTGGGAAGTCAAAAAATGTTTCATTTTCCATTGAAAGACACCCTGGGTGACTTTATGAAAATGCCAGGAATGGAAGAAGAAACTATAATTGACGCTTTCATTATGGTTGGAGAAGCGTTTGAGGGACAGGATAAAGAAGAGGGGGAAGGAAAATAGGGGGTTTTGGGGAAAATAAAAGAATTGGGGTCAGACCTCTTGGAAAATTTATGTCAATTTATAATTATACTAAAATTACATAATTAGAAATTTCACATAAAATATAAATAACATGAATAAAAAATTTGAATATAGAGAATGGTATTATTTCGTCCAAAATTATTTAAAGATAAGTGAATTGGCATGTTTAGAAATGACATCACATAGATATACTCGTTTTTGTAGATATAAACCGAATCAAGGTAAAATACTTTCGGAATTTCATATTAACGATCTTTATATTTCAACTATTTATAACATTAAACATTCAATAGAAATTGCTATAAAAACTTTATCGGGGTTAATATCTGATAGGATTAAAGACAATACTCATAATATTAAGGAATTATTTTTAGAATTAAAAAAAATTATAAATATTGACAGCAGTGCTAATAAAATAATTAAAATATTCTCCGGACTGCAAGAGAGATATCAAAAAAATAATACCAAAATTACCAAATTGACTAAAGCTAATAGCGTTAAAAACATAAAAGAACATTTAGATCAAAATTTAAAAGATTTTGAGGCCCTGGTTCTCAAATATCAACAATGCGAATTTATTAAAAATAAAATTAATGATTTGTATATAATTGAAGATTTTGACAATACTGCATTTAGATATCCCTGCAATAGCATGGAGATTCAACTAAATTATGAAAAAATAATTAATAAGATAAATGAAAATGACATTTATGAAATTTTAGATGATATTAAAAAATTAAAAGTAGCCTTTGATTTTTTACATTCTGTCTTATTCGTATCTTCAAAAATAAAAATAAACAAACCGTCGTAAGAAATAAACAATATTTAGACTCTATTTTAATCTCGACAAACTAATACGCAAAACAATAGCCTTGCCCTTATTAGTTAAATTCCTTATTATTTAAATTCCTTGGGACTTAACCCCTTTTGACTTGAAAATTACCGCCTATTCGGAGTATAATGGTAGTATGGGTCTCTAACTCCGCTTCTCGCGAGGGTCGGGGCAATTTTTGTATTATTGCATTTATGAAAGCATGCAGGGTGATCTGAATATCGAGTGTTTTTGAGTTAATTATTAGTATTTTTAATTATTTAGTTTGTATGTCTATTTTTCTTAAGAGGTATTTGGCTGAAAAGATTTCTTTGCAAAAAATGGCCGGTTCAACGAGTCGGTTATCTTCAGTTTTAGCAAAGTCAACTATTGATCTTAATCCCCATCAAATTTATGCAGCTTTGTATGCTTTTAATAGTCCCCTTGCTCGAGGTGCTATTTTGGCTGATGAAGTTGGTTTAGGTAAAACAATCGAAGCGGGTTTAGTAGCCGCTCAATTATGGGCTGAAGGCAAAAGAAAAATACTAATCTTATCGCCAGCATCATTGCGTAAACAATGGCAGGACGAATTATTGACTAAATTTGGTTTAGAATCAGAGGTTTGGGATGGCCCATCATTTAATAAAAAAGTTAAAAGTGGCGAAGCAGCACCTTTAACTTATGATGGAATTTTCATTACATCTTATCAATTTATCTATTCACATCTAGAGCTAGTCAAAAAACAGGATTGGAATGTAGTTATAATAGATGAGGCGCATAGATTTAGACGTGTTTTTAAAGGTAGGGATGCATCAAAGATGGCTTATGAGATAAGAGAAATTTTAAAAGATAAGCCGAAAGTGTTATTAACTGCCACTCCGCTTCAGAATAATTTAGATGAATTATACGGTATATCTAGTTTTATTGATGATAAGCTTTTAGGATCGCCGTATAGTTTTAAAACTCGGTTTTTAGATGTGATAAAGAGCAAGGGACCCTTGGCAAAACAACGCCTTGAAGAATTGCGTAAAATAATTAGGGGTGATGAAAATGTTAATGATCCATTATCAATTAATGGGATTATAAATAGAACATTAAGGAAACAAGTATTGGAATATGTCCCTTTTACCGATAGGACATCTATCACGTTTGATTTTACTCCTACAGAGCAAGAGGAAGAGTTATATGACAAGGTCTCGGCTTATTTGCAACGTTCACGACTGGCTTCAATTGTTACCACTCAGCGCAATCTTATGGTGTTGGTTTATAGGAAACTTTTAGCCAGCTCTTCTTTTGCTATCGCGCCAACCTTAAAGAAATTAATTGAAAATTTAGAAGAAGAATTAAATTTACGAGGCAAGGAAATAAAGTTAGGGGTAGTAAATACAGATACAATTGAGGATGAAGGGCTAGAAGAAGAATTTGAAGAGTCTGAATTAGAATGGCAGGAAGAAACAGTAAAAAAGAAAAAACAAAGATTTGGAAATGGTTTTACCGATGATGAAGTTAAGTCAGAAATTGAGGAATTAGAATCATATTATAAATTAGCCAGCGCTATCCACGATAATACTAAGGGCGTTGCGCTTATTAATGCATTAAAAAAGATATTTACGCAAGCTAAAGGTAGGGGGTGGCCGGGAAAAGCAGTAATATTTACTGAATCCACTAGAACACAAGAATATCTTGCTAAAGTTCTAAAAGAAGAAGGTATTTCGTTTACGCAGTTTAACGGTTCAAATAATTCCTCAGAGGCACGTGAAGCTTTTGGCCGGTGGTGCAAAGAATTTCCAGAGTCAGCAGAGCAAGGTTCGGCAAGTGCTAATATACGACAGGCCTTAATTCATGATTTTAAGAATAGATCGGAGGTACTTTTGACTACCGAAGCTGGGGCTGAAGGTTTAAATCTACAATTTTGTAATATTGTTATTAATTATGATTTACCGTGGAATCCGCAAAGAGTGGAACAGCGCATTGGTAGGTGCCATCGTTATGGGCAAAAACATCAAGTTGTAGTCGCAAATTTTTTGAATAGTAAGAATTATGCCGATAAACGAGTTTTACAGCTACTAAGTGAAAAATTAAATTTATTTGACGGCTTGTTTGGTTCATCCGATGAGGTTTTGGGTGCTTTAGAATCCGGTTATGATTTTGAAAAGATGATTTTAAAAATTTATCAAAATTGTAAAACACCAGAAGAATATGATCGGGAATTTAACAAGATGCAAGAAGTTTTTAAAGAAAAAATATCTGATGAGACGTTAAAGTATCGTGGTTTGCTTTTGGAAAATACCGATCAATCAATCTCGGATTTATTTAAAAAAACTGCTTTTGAAACCAAACAAACAATATCCGATTTTGATCAAGATATATTAAGCTTGTGCAAATTATCACTATTAAATAAAATTTCGCCGACTGATGACCCAGATGTTTATCAAATAACCGGTTATAATTTTCCAGTTGCCTTTCGAGAGCTTGTAAAAGAAGAGGTTGGTAAATTGTCACGAGCCCATCGCGAACATCCAGTGATTAAGCTATTAATTGATGAAGCATTGATATTATCTACAAATCCAATTCCATCATTATTTGTTGATTTGACGAGCAGTGAAAGAAAAATTACTCAACTGCACGATTACATTGGAAATGAGGGATTTGCCTATCTATGGAAACTTTGTATTGTTGGTGTTGAGACGGAAGAAATGTTGGCTCCATTGGTTTGCATAATAAAAAATAATGAGCCAGTGTTTTTCGATATTGCTATCGGAAGTGACATGTTGAAGATGCCGATCACTGAACAAAGGAATACTGTCGATAAATCACCAATAAAAAAGGAAGAGTTATTCAAATATTGGGAGGAATGGAAAAAACCAGTAGTTGTAAAATACCAAAAAAGAAATGAAAGGCTATTTGATCGTGAGACTGAAAGAATTAATCGTTTTTATGATGATTATGCCTTAAAAATTGAAGATAGAATAAAAAAATTAGAGGATGAGAAAAAGGAAATAAATAGAAAAAAAGATAATTCCTCTGATTTTGAAGAAAGACGAAAATATCAAAAGAGATTGCAAGATATCGATATTGCTTTAGGTAAATTAAATTTGCAAGTTTATAAGGAAAAATCGGAAGGTGAAAAAAAGAGAGAAAAAGAGTTAAAGAAACTGCAAGAGAAATTAGATTTAAAATTTGAAGAAAAATTAATCGCCATCACCCATTTTGAATTAAGATAATATGGATTTAGAAATCAATACAAAAAAGAAAGATTTAGGTATTTTTTACACCGATCAGCGGATCGTTAATTTTGTTTATGATATTTTATTAATTTGGAAGGAAGTGGAAAATAAAAAATCCAAGCGCTGGAGTAAAAAGAATCCGTCAGTGATTGATCCAGCAGTTGGAGAAGGAATATTTTTAAAAACAGCAATTGAGAAAGGATTTACTAGGCCGGATTGGGTATTCGGTTTGGATTTAGATAAAGAAGTGGTCGAGAAATGGAAAAAAATAAATTTACTTCATTCTTTTGGTGGCCATAAGGAAGATTTGGAATCACACTTTTTTTGTCAGAATGGATTAGATAAAATTCATTGGGAGCAACACACAAAGAAGTATAGTTACAAGTTAAAAAGGGAGGACATAAAAAATCAGCAATTTGATGCTGTGGTAGGAAACCCGCCATATGGAGGCGTTGGATTAGGGGGCATAGAAATGTCGGATGATTTAGTTGCTCAATTAACTAAATTTGAAATACTACCCGATGAAATAGCTAATAAATTAGTTTTTGCTAATAATCAAGCTGATTTATTTAATTTTCAAAAATCAGCTAAGGTTGGTCCACAAATTAGACAACGATTAGCGAGTTTTCCGGTAGAGGTTCTGTTTATAGACAGGTTCATTCAATTGGCTAAGCCAGGCGGTTGGATAGTAGTGGTTATTCCGGATGGAATTTTAGCCAATTCCAACTTACAATACGTGCGAACATTCATCGCTTATAAAACAAAAGTAGCGGCAATTGTGTCATTACCCCGTGATGCTTTTAAACATATGGGAACTACGGCTAAGACAAGTATTTTGTTTCTGCAGAAGTATGGCGATGAAGTACCCAAAAGTATAAATTTAGATTATCCAATATTTTTATCGGCTCTTGAAGAAGTAGGTGCTGAAAATCTAAAGGCTATTAGCGATTCATATAATAAATTTTATAATGAAGGAAATATATGAGTAAAAAAAATTTAGAACAGATAACAACTGACCAGAGAGGAAATGAATTAGTAATGGTAAGGGTCGATAAAACATTAAAAGAGTTAATGGAAGAAAAACCAGTAGCTCGTATGGACGCAGCTTATTGGCATCCTAAATATGAAAATATTTTGTCAATGATTAATGATGGTTTTCAAGTAGAAAGTTTTAAAAAATTTCTAACTAGATGTGACCAGGGTGATGGCTTAAGAACAAAAAAGGGCGACAAATACGTTAATGATGGTATTCCGATGATTAGTGTGATTGATATTAAAATGACAGGTATTGGTTATTATTCTGTAAGACACATAGTTGAATCTCATTATAAAAGGATAGCTACTGCTCAGCCAAATTACGGAGACGTCTTAATTGTTAGAAGTGGCGAAGGTAGTATTGGAAAGAGCGCTATTTTTTTAGGAAAGCCAGAAGGTAAAAAAATTGGTATAACTGGACATATAAATACGCTTGGTTTTAAAGAAATAAATTCATTTTATGTTGAGGTATATCTAAAAACGATATTTGGACAATCACAAATCGAAAGATTTGAAAGTGGCGTATCTGGTCAGACTGAATTTACACAAGACAGTATCTCCGAGATTAGAATTCCGGTTTTGCCTTCAAAAGTGCAAGATAATATAGAGGTAGAATATAAGAAAGTTTCAGCTTTCCATGATAAAGCAATGACAGCTAAAAAAAATAATGATGAAGTGGGATATAAATTAAATATAGAACTTGCAGAAAAAATATTAAAAGATCTCGTTTCTAAAACCGAGGCGGTTATTCGGGGTGAGAGAAATAATGTAATAGATTAAAAATATGGCGGATAAACGATCAGAAAATTCTTATATTAATAATGATATCTTGCCTTTCCTGGCTAGTAATTTTGGCTATCCAATTCATGACGCTGAAAGGGTGAAGATTAATGATGTGCCGGTTTATAATGCCAGTGGTGGCCGAGGTGGTAGTATGGATATTGTTTATTATCAAAATAATATCCCATTACTTTTGGTAGAAGCAAAAGCCGATCATAAAAATCATATTGAAGCATTAGAGCAGGCGTTAAGATATTTGAAGAATTTTCCTTATGCCAGAAAAGAGTTTTCCGAAACTGGAACCCTACCAAAGTTTTTAGCCACGACTGTTGGCAAAAATATAAAATTTTATAAATGGAAGTTTGATTATTCTAATGAGATACCTGAGTTTGCAACCGAAGAGATTGAGGTGACACCTTTTGAGGTGTTGCTTTCATATTATGGCCTTTCTGATAACTATGTTCCTAGAATTATAGAACCGCAGAATTTTAGCAGCGATTTTTTTGATGAATTAATTTCTGTTTATAAGTACCATTCAAAAGAAGAAAAAATTACAAAAGATGTCGTAATGGCAGCAATTGAACAAATCCATAATTATTTGCTTAATATAGAAAAGTTTACTGGTAGTAAACCCTATATCGACCTAGATTTACAAGGCCAAAAGGCCATAAGAGATTTATTTAGAAGATATGATTTAGCCGCCTCGCTCGGCGCAGAGATAGCTAAGGAATTCAGGAAGGCAATTTTGCGTTCTTTTCAGGGCACAGAATTGAATCAATATCTTACCGAGAAATGCGTTATTGATTTTATGTTTGGTTTAGTTGGTAAACTAAATAAGCATTCACGAGTGTTAGATTTTGAATGTGGCAGTGGAGGTTTTTTAGCAGCAGCTATCGATTTAAATGATTTACCCTTAGAAAATATCAAGGGAATTGATCTTGATTATTTACCTTATATAGCCGCTAAAACATATTTAATTTTATATTTCAAGAAACACGGGCAAGAAATTTTGGACATCCCGATTATTTTAGGTAACGGGCTGGTTGATTTTGGTAATAATTGGGATTTGGTTGTCGGTAATCCGGCTGGTAGTAATAAATATGAACATGACGAAGAGAAAAAAATATTTAGCCACCTTAGCAATAATTTAAACAGCGACGGTAAAATCAATAAAAGAATATCAGAATATAATTTATCAATTCAGCAAGCAGTTCATTCAGCCCATATTGGTGGTAAAATATGTTTGGTGCTACCAGAGGGAGTATTTTCTAATTCTCAGGATGAAATTTTACGTAGCTATCTATCTAAATATTGTGTTATCCGCGCGATTATAAGTCTCCCTCGCGGTGCCTTTAAAAGAGGCACATCGACCAAAAGAATGAAAGCTGGATCACAGACAGCGTCAATGAAAATGTCTATATTATTCGCTGAAAAAATTAGAGAAGTTAATGAAAAAGATAAGTTAGAAATAGATATCAAACATTTAGAATATCCAATTTTTTTAGCGAATGTCAGCGATGCTGAATCGAAGGTTGGCAGTGTTTCTAATTGGTTGGAAGAAAGATTAGAAGTAATTTTAGACCAATGGAGAGAATGGACAAATAAAGCAGAGTTATTGGAGATTAATGAAGTGGCGACTATTTCTGATCATAAAGAAAAAGATAAAAAACGGCAGAAAAGTTTATTTGAACCAGATATAGTTGTTAAAAAAGAAGAGAAAATTAAATTAAATGAAGTCGGTGTTGAAACAAAAGTCGATAAGTCATTAGAAAATTTATTATAAATTTTATGAAAAAAGACGATAAAACAATAGGAATAACTATCAGATTTTTTACTAATGATTTGCCTGGGAAGGTTGGCGGTGGGCTTGTTTCGACGCCATTTTGGACCTGTGGCAACGTCCATTTGCATGCTAATAAAACAAAAGGTATAAAACCTCGGGATGAAATGTTTAATTATTTTGATGATATTCCAAGAGCGATAAAAGTAGTTTTAAGTAAAAGCAAACTAGTCGCGGTTGAGGATGTTGCTTATAGTATGAGAGCTGAAAATAGACATTTCAAAAACAAATTTAATAAAAAATAATTTTATTTAATAAAAATATGGAATTAAAACAAGTGTCAATTAAAGACGCCGTTGAGGAGCTAGAAAAGGTTAGGAATTCTACGGTTATTTCTTATATTGCAGATTCTAGGGCCATATTTGATTATGATGATTGCGTAATGCTAGATGATAATTTAACTCAGCTAACTAATGGCGGTCAGAATAAAATAGAGAGGTTGGATCTTGTTTTACAAAGTCCGGGCGGAATATTAGAGGCAGCATATAAATTTTTTAGAATATGTAGAAATTATTCTGAAGAATTTAATGTTATAGTTCCTCTTTCTGCAAAAAGCGCCGCCACCACAATATGTATTGGTGCTGATGAGGTAGTAATGACCGCAATATCAGAACTTGGCCCAGTAGACCCAATAATACAACATCCACAAAATTCAAATATTAGAATTCCTGCTAGAGCCATAAAAGAATATATGGATTTGATTAGCAATCCAGAAAGGGCCAATTTTTCTATGTCGCAAGAATTGAAAGACAGACTTAATAGTACTTTAGACGCTTATTTAATAGGGAGTTATGAAATGGCTTTAAAAAATTCAAAAGAGATAATAGAGAAACTTTTAAAAGAGAATATTAGGGCCAACTTGGATTCAGCACAGATAGAAAAAATAATTATAGAATTAACAGAAACACATGCATCGCATTCTTATCCAATAGATAGAAAGGAGCTCGTTGATTTGGGCTTTAAAAATATAATAAATGCAGAGGATAAACCCGATTTAATAAAGGCAATAAAACAGTTATTTGGTATTTATAGTCAGTTTATGAGACAAAATAATTTAATTAAATTGCAAGGTAATCGAGAGCAAAATAGGCATATTCAATTAATAAGGGCAGAAAAAATTAATCAAAATCAAACAATACTTCCAATAAATTTTTCTTAATATGGAAAAAGTACTAAAAGAAATTTTTATAGATTCTCAAATTATTGGTGCTCTTGTTGGTTTTGGGGCGTCTTATTTTATCTCGGTCAAAATTCAAAGAAATATTTGGAAAAAAGAATTTGATAAATATCAAACAGAACCATTTATAGAGATTTTTAGGTATATTTTATTAACTCTACAGGATAATTCGGTAGCTACAATTAAAAATGGCATATCCAAGGAGTACCTTGATAAATTAAAAGTAGAAATTTTATTAGTTAGATATTTTGATGAAAATTTAAAAAACGAAATTAATATAAATATTTATCAAGAATGTTTGAGTTATAATAATATAGGTATTATAAAAAATTCAACGCAATTATCTTCAACGGAGGTGGAGAAAACAAACATAATAGCTAACGAAGGCAGAGTTGAACGGGAAAAAAGAGAGAAGATCGAAAGAACTATTTCTGATATTATGGATAAAATTAAAGTGTTTTATTCTAAAATTTGATAAAATTTTTCGTATAAATTTTAGCAAAAACCTGGATCCTGGCTTGCGCCAGGATGACAGTATAAAAATATGTCCCTACAATTTTCAAAAGATTTAATAAAGGGTAGGATTGCTGAGGTAATTTTTGAGCAGATGATTAGGGAAGAAGGTAAATTTAATACGATTCCTTTCGGTTACGAATACACCGTTCCAATGCTTACTCAGTATAAGCATTTGGTAAAAATTCAGCAGGTTATAAATAATATTTGTGACGCTCCGGATTTTGCTTTAGTTTCTAACGACAAAACCGAGGTTTATTTAGTTGAAGTAAAATATCGAAGCAAACTGGATGGCAATGATTTAAAAAAAATGGCTCAGAAACTTTGCGAAAGATGGAATCCTTCTTGGCTTTTTGTGGCCACTCTTCAGGGATTCTATTTTTCACCCAGTAGCCGAGTGGCTAAAACCGGAAAGATTAATAATTTATCAACCAATTGGGTTTCCCGAGATAGGCAAGGGAAGTATTTAAAATTATTAAATGAGTTTGAAAAGTAGTTGAATTACCAATTAATACAGACCTGGATCCTGGCCTTCCTGCCCGCAATGCTACGCATAGCGTTGCAGGCGGGCGCTAGGATGACAGATGAGCGTCTTTAAATAATTATTTATGAAACCCCTTCAACCCAACAAATCACCATTATTTTTAAAAACCCTAGAGCTGTGTCGGATGTATGATATTAAGCCGGCGCGGTCTAAGGGGCAGAATTTTTTGATTACTGAAAGTGTTTATGATGAGATTGTCCGGTCCGCGGGCATTACTAAAGGCGACGTGGTTTTAGAGGTGGGGCCGGGTTTGGGGTTTTTGACCGAGAAATTGGCCAAGCAGGCCAAAAAAGTGATAGCGATTGAGTTGGATAATAAGCTAGCGGAATTTTTAAAAATAAAATTAATTGCTCAGAAAATAAATAATGTGGAGGTGGTGAATGAGGATGTTTTAAAAATTAATTTAAAAAAAGTCCTGGATCCTGGCCTTCGCCAGGATGACATCAATGGAAAGGGTTACAAAATCGTAGCTAACCTACCTTATAATATCACCTCTATATTCCTGCGGACTTTTTTGGAGAGAGAGGTGGCGCCGAGCCTCATGGTCCTAATGCTCCAAAAAGAAGTAGTCGAGCGGATTATGGCTAGAGAACCACATCATACTCTCTTGTCTTTATCAGTGCAGTATTTTAGCACCCCGGAAATTTTGGCTGAGGTGGAACGCGACAATTTTTATCCAGCGCCCACAGTGGACAGCGCTATTATCAGATTAAAAGATATCAAAACCAGACCGATTACCGAATCCAAAAACTTTTTTCGCATTTTGAAGATTGCCTTTAGTGCCAAACGCAAAACTCTTAAAAATAATCTTATCAACGGCCTCCATCTCAGTCCGGAGCGGGCCGAAAAACTGCTCATTGACCATGGTCTCAGCCTAAATGTCCGGGCCCAGGAATTATCCTTGGCTGCCTGGCAGAAAATTGTTGCTAGTCTCAAATAAATTATGCTATAATAGGGTTATATCTTAAGGGAATAACCCTATTATATTTATGGCCAAAAATCCCATTGTGGTTTTCAAAAATCTTCCTAAAAACCAGAAGGCTCCTTTGGTGTTTCTGGTGCTTTTTACTGTTGTTTTTCTAATTTTTGGTTTCTGGCAATTCCATTACAATATCAATTCGCCTTTTATTTATAAAGCTTCTAGTGGCAATGAGCTGGCTGTAGCGACTTCTACGCCCACTGGTAATTCTGAGATTGATTACAAAAATCCGCCAGATCCAAATTCTTTGAGCTTGGATCAGCTCCAAACTTTGCGTTCGGCGGACAACGATAGCGATGGTCTCAGTGATTACGACGAACTTTATGTTTATGGCACCTCACCTTATTTAGAAGATAGCGATGGTGATAATTATAATGACTATCAAGAAATTATTAATCATACTGATCCTAATTGTCCGGTAGGCAAAACTTGCGACGCTAGCACGGTTGTCTCTGGTGCCACGACTCCAGCCTCTTCAACCATTATTAGCACCCTGCCACTTTCTAATAATACTTCGACTTTGTCAGCCACCAGTGAAGCAGTCCTTCAAGGAGTTTTAAACGGCACGACTGAGCCAGCGGTGCTCAGAAAATTATTATTAGAAAACGGTTTGGACAAAGCGACTCTCGACAAGATTAGCGACGAAGATTTACTCAGGAGTTATCAAGAGTCAATTCAAAGATAAATAAAAAATAATTTTTAAATAAATGTCATCCCCATCAATTTTCAAAAAAATATTTTTAGGACTAATCATTGCTCTAAGTTTTCTAACTCTTAGTCCCAAAAATTCTTTGGCTCAATTTTCGGCTGCTGACTTGATCGGTGGTCCGGCGCAGATTGTTTCGACTGTTTGGGACAAAATCAGCGCGACTCTCAAAAAGGCTTGGGACAAGGCTGGCTCAGTGGCTCTTAATACCGCGATTCGCACGGCTCTTAATCAAGTGGCCATGGAATCAGCGACTTATATTGGCTCCGGTGGTACCGGGCAGAAGCCTCTATTTATTACCGAGGATTGGGGAGCTTATGCCAAGAAAGTGGGGGATGCCGCGGCTGGTGATTTTATTGATGGTCTTAATAAATGGTCCAATATCAATTTATGCGAACCCGGATTAGATGTGAAGGCTCGAATTGGTTTGGGACTCGTCCAATATGCTGAGCCATCACTGTCCAAACCAGATTGTAGCGCCTCGCGAATGATTAATGCTTGGAAAACCGAAGCGGATAAATGGGCCAGCATGAAGTCGCCTGATTATTTGCGCAAAATTGGTACCATGTTTCAGCCCACTGGCAACGATTTGTCGGTTTCTTTGGGTCTCATGAGTGGTGTAGCTGAAGAATCTACTCTTAAAAAATCAGAAACCATGGCCAAGGTGCAGGCCACCAAGGGTTGGCTCACTAATACTAATGCCGCTGGCAAAAGCACTACTCCTCCAGGAGAAGCTGAGGCCAAGTTGGCTCAGGCGCGTGACTTACAAAACAAAAATTTAGCTCAATTTACTGGGACGGCTCTGGTTGATGCCGCCAATATCTTTTTGAACCAATTAGCCATTACCGCTTTTAATAAAGCCATGTCTACTTTGGGTAGCAAGGATCCTAATGCTGGCTCTATGGCTGATAGATTCAAAACCATGGCTGATGATTGGGGTTCGGTTTTCAAATATGGGGCTCAAGCTCCAGTGGGCGGAGAAGACAATCTAAATTCTCGGCTAACCAAAATTATCAAACCGCAATTTAATGTGCGCGGTGATTATAATGTTTTGGCTGAGCTCACTATTTGCGATGATCCCAGCAAACCGGGGCCAACCAATTGTGCTATTGATGATCAGTTTCGAGAAGCTATTGAAAACAAAAAGACAGTGATCACTGCTATTGAGGAAGGATTTTTAAACAAAAATTGGCAGATGAAACGCAGTGTTGATTATAATTCGGGTTATTCTCTAAGATCCATGATGATTTTGCGAGGTTTTAGAATTATTCCGGTTGGTTGGGAAAACGCTATTATTGAATCTGAGAAACATAATGCTGTTCCGACTCTAATTGATATTGTCTCTTGTTTTGATCCTAATGATGAATATAGCGAATTTAGCGCTGGCTTTGTGCCAGGATCTTGGTGCCAGGGACTTATTGATCCGAATTGGGTGCTCAAAGCTCCGCTGAATTATTGTAAGAGTCAGGGTTTTGGCGGTCAGGTAGCCGACAAGGTCTTTACTCCAGGATATTTGGGAGCCGATAATAAACAGGTTCCGGGATCAGTGACTCTGATTCGATCTGATAATTATTGTGCCGACAATCAATCTTGTATCAAAGAGAAAGCCGATGGCACTTGCGAAGCTTATGGTTATTGTACGGAGGAGAAACGCACTTGGAATTTTGGCGCCGATTCTTGTGATCCAGTCTTTAATACTTGTCAGACTTTTATTAAAAGTGATGGGCAAAAAATTGCTTATTTAGAGGATACTTTGAATTACGATAATTGTGATTCATCGAGTGCGGGTTGTCATGCTTATTCGACAACTGGCAAATATACTTCTTCTAGCGACAAAATTGCTTGGTCTAATACTGACTTGATTTATCTCAATCGGCAGACCGGATCTTGCGATAATACGAGTGAGGGTTGCAGTCGCTTAATTCGTCTAGCTTCAGGCAATGGTCACAATCTACTCATCAATTCTGATTTTGAGGAAGCGATTAGTGTTGGAGATTGGGACAAATTTTATGACGGCAGTGCTAATGGCGCTAGCATTATTAACGATGGTTATTCTAGTGCTAACGCTCTCAAGGTTATAAATAGTGTCAAAAAATCGGTAGAGGTGGGTCCATCTAGTTATGATATTTCTGGCCAAGCTTATACCTTTTCTTTTTACGCCAAAGATTGCGCGGCTAATTCACAGTTGGTGATCGATACTCAGTCGCTCGATCTCAAAACCGGTAGTGATTGGAATTATTATGCTCTGACCAAAGTTTTTCCAGATAATGTAGGCTCTAACAAGATTACCGTGGCTATGAACGGAGCTTGTACTATTGATAAAGTAAAATTAGAAAATTCTAAAGCTGGCACTTTGTATTCACCCTATGGAATGGGCGGTGAAACTTTTGAAAAAATATTACCAAATTATTTAGCTGGGGATTGTTATGTTAATCCGTATGCCGTTAACAAAAATTATAGTCTCAAAAATGGCGCCCCAGTCAAATGCCAAAATTTTGCTCGGCAATGTAATGCTGATGAGGTTGGCTGCGATTTGTATACCAGCGCCAATTTGATGGTACCGGCCAAGGTCTCGGCCATTGATGCCTGCCCAAGCACTTGTGTGGGCTATAATACTTTTGTATCTCGACCCACTACTTTTGTGAAGGCCGAGGATTCCAATTTTATTCCCAGCACCGCTTCAGCTTGTCAGTCGCAGGCTGTTGGTTGTACTGAGTTTACCAATCTTGATGAATTGGCCAAGGGCGGGGAAGCCAAAGAATATTATACTTATTTGCGTCAATGTATTAAGCCTGATACGGCCAAGTGCTCGGTCTTTTATAGTTGGGGCAACACCGACCAGGGTTATCAGCTCAAAGCTTATTCTTTGCAAGCGGCTAGCGATGAGCCAGTGACTATTACTAATGATAGCAGTGTTTGTAACGCGACTATTTACAATTTGCCACCAACTGATGCTCAGTATAATCCGAATTGCCGACAATTTTATAATAAAGCTGGAAAAATAACTTATCATTTATATACTAATACTATTACTTGCTCGACTGATTGCCATCCGTATCGTTTGAGCGAGTTGCAGAGCAGTGATTTGTCTTTGTCTGATTGTACCGGAGCTACTCGTCATTGGGATACCAATACTTCGCAGTGTTTTGTCTGTAGCGGTGGTGGTGTTTGGGACACAGCTCAGGGGGCTTGTGTTTATATGGCTGTTCCTTCTGAGGGTCAGACTTGTGCTGCCAGTGATAGTGGCTGTCGAGAATATAATGGCAACCAAGGTAATAATGTCAAAAATTTACTAGTTGATGATTTTGAAAAAGGATTGAATTGGAGTGATTTCTGTAGCGCCAGGCCGAGTATTGCTAACGAAGCTATCAATAAGGACGGTCATTCACTATTTTATGATTATCATGGTGGAGCTTGTGCCAATCAGGTTATCAAAGCCAATGATCAGGGCGGGGAAGATAAATTGACCTTTTTCAATAAATTAAAAATATTTATATCTGCTCTAACTGGTGGAAGTATCCGCGAAGCGATTGCTCAAACTAGCGCCCCGGATGAAGCGATTACTATTCCAGTCACTGGTATTCGACAGGGAGCTTCTTATACTCTGCGCTTTTTGGCTAAGTCGCCAAACAATACCGAGGTCAAAGCTTATTTTTCTCTCAACGGACAGCTCGTGCCGTTTAATCTGAGTAATCAGAATACGGTTATTTCTATCAAAGGAACCAATGAATGGCAGACTTATCAACTTGATTTGTTAACGCTATCTGGAACGCCGACGGCTAATGATAAATTGGTGATTAGTGCCAATAATGATTTTAGTTTGGACAATGTGATTTTGTCCGAAATTACCGATCGCTATTACCTCATCAAAGATTCTTGGCAGACTCCAGGTGAATGTTATTATGATACTTTTGATATTTATCAAGGTGATAATTACAATTTGGGTTGTTCTATATATACTGATCGCCGAAACAATCAAGTAGCTTTGCGTAATTTTAGTCGTTTGTGTTCAGATTCGGCAATCGGTTGCGAACTCATGATTGGCACCGCCAATTCGCAAGATCCGGCTGATGATGAATTTATGTACGTTGTCTATGACGATGGCAAATTGTGCGATGCTGGTAATAAGGGTTGTTCTCGTTTAGGACAATCTAGCGCTCAAAACAAATTGATTGCTCAGCAAAATATTTATAAAGATGTTTATCTTAAAAACGATCCAGATAAAGCTGACACTAATGCTTGTACTATTGATGAATTGGGTTGTGATGAGTTTAGTTATGAAAATGGTCAATCGGTTTATTTCCGGGATCCAGGCGATGAGGTTTGTGAATGGCGAGCGGCCAAAACTGCAACTGGTCAAAATGTCATGAAGAAATGGTTTAAGAAAAATGTAAAACGTTGCGATGCCGATAAAAATGGCGTGATTAATGTGAATGTGAACACTAATATTCCAACCGAAAGTGTTTTGTGTACGGACGATAATGATTGTGGGGGAGCGACTTGTATTTTAGATACTAATGATTATTTGTGTCCAGTGAGCGCTCTTAAAACTATTGGTTATGGGGGCCTGGGCAAATCGATTTATCAGCCCGATGGTGTCGCCGGTACTTGCGACTTTGCGGCTGCTGGTTGTACCGAATATATTGATCCGGTTAGCAATTTTTCGCCCAACCTAGTGATTGATCCTTCGACTGCTCTTAGTGGTGGATTGTGGCAGACTAAATCTTTTAATGACATGAAAAAGTTGTCGAATGGATTAGGAATGTATGAAACTAGTACTCCGAGTTTCCCGAGTTTTATAGCCAGCACTGATCGCAACAAACTGTATGTGTTCTCGGTGGAAAATAATAATAGTGGACTGGGAGTTTATCTATATTGTGCTAATGGTCTAAGAACCCTACTTTCTAATAATACTTTCTCAACATCTTCGCCTAAATATTTGGCTATTCCAGCTGGAATGAATTCTAGTGTTTTGTTTAATACTTTGACCAATCAGTCTTGTCAGATCTTTGGGGATTATAAGAGAGCGACTATTTCTTTAAAAGCAGCGGTTATTGATTATAAAATCGCTAGCGATTTGGACAAAAAGACTTGTAATGGTCAACCGAATTTAGATAATGGTTGCGTGATGTTTAATGAACGCACTTTTGCTGGTGCTGCGGGTTATGCCGCTCTGAGCTCCAAGGCTTTTGATGGTTCTTATACTGATAAGACTTTTAAATCTTGTGATGCCTCGGCTGGTGGAGCTTGTGATAGCAATACTTTGATTAAAGTTCAGCCGGATAGAATTTGTAACAAGTGGCTAGCTTGTATGAGCCAAAGTGTTGATCCAGCTACCAATGAACGTACCTGTTATTCGCTGGGAGAATGCGACAAGATTAATGAGTTTGGTCGTTGCGACAATTTTATAAATACTCCGACCTCAACCCATGCCTTTAGTTTAGGAGCGGACAAAAATATTTCGGGTTATTCAATTCTCGGGAATTATTATTTGGCTAATATGTATGAGGATGGGATTGGAAATACCAAGGATTTGAATTGGGATTTTGAAAAATCTGGGTTTATTACTGAAACTCCAGGACTAAAACTTATTCAAGACCCTGATGCTTTAAATTCTCTATCTCAGGCTGTTTCTTATCCTGCTCAGGGCCAGGGACTACTGGCAGTGAAGGATCGTACGGCCGGTATTGAGTTACTCGAAGATGGTACGCAAAGATTTTCTGAAGGGGCCAATTATTACTTTAATTTCTTAGTTAATATTGATGGTGCTAGCAATGGGGCAACCTTTGAAGTGACAATCGGCAGTGGCTCCGCCAAAGCCTCTATTTCTTTGGTGGTAGATAGCGGCACTGGTTGGCAAAGAAAAATTTTGAAAGTAACTCCTGCGAAAAATGCTACCGGTTTAAAAATTAGTTTTTACTCAGGAGTGCCTAGTCATTTGGCGGACCCAAAACCTTCATCTGGCTGGGTTTTCTTTGATGATGTTAGCTTGGAACCAGTTCTGAAAACCAGTGATGATACTTATATTGCCAAATCTTGTCGCTTGTATCCGACCCAAGATAGTTTGGGTTGCACCGCCAAGAATTCCAATGTGATTGCCAATGGTCTATATGGTTATTGTCTCAGTCTGGATCCCAAAGATCCGAATTCGTGTTTGATGTGGTATCCAGTAGATAATATCCGCAGTACGGTGGTTAATAGTAGTGCTAGTTCTGGGTTTAATGGTTTAGACGGCAAAGGCCCAGATGATATTTATTATTGTGCTGAAGCTGATGGTAATTTTAAATTTACTGAAAAGAGAAATCCGTTTGTTACTTATTCTATGGATTGTGTGAACAAGGGTGGTTGTAATAGTACTAGTGGTAATAGTGCTAATAGTTGGTGTTCTTGCCCGAGTGGCTATCAGGTTCAGTGGTATCAAGAATGTAAAGATTCTTCTGGCGTTAATACCGATTGTCATGGTTGTAATGGTCGTGGCGATTGGGGGAATTATCGAGCTTGTTTTTGCTATCCAGACTTGGCCGATGGATTAATCCAAAATGATGGACCAATGAAAATTGGTATTACTAATCCTTTTAATACTTCGGCTACGGGTTGGGCTTATGCTGGTGATCCTGGGCATTGCGATGCTGGCTGGAGCGGTTTTTCGCAATTTGAACAGACCTATGATAAAGGAATCTTTGAGTTTAATGGTCGAGATGTGGTGAGTTTTGCAGTAGTTCCCGGGAATGGCGATCCTAATGTATCCAGTCCTTATTATGTTTTGAACGAAGAGGAGCCAGAGATATTAGATCGTAACGGTGTTTATACTCCTTATAAAGATTATCAACCAAAATGTCAGGTCTTGGCCAAAGCTAGCAGTCCTTGGGTCAATAGATTGACTGATGCGGCGTATGATAATAGTTTCCCAGAGGTCAGTCCGAATCCTTATGCTTGGTTTAATCGCTTGAGCCCCAATGGTATTTATGGTTTTTCTAAAACTGGCAACATTATTAGCTATCTAGGTGAGAACGGTAATGGCTTGCCCTATGGTTGTGATAGCGGCGGAGAGAAATATTGGAATGCTGTTTCTAAAACCTGGGAAGACACTTGCTATTCTATAGTTGCCTCTACTACTGATAATAAAATTACAACTTTTGGAGTCGATTACTCAGCCACTATCAATAAAAGTCCGGGTATTTTTGTAGCTGGTGCTGGATTTTTTGCCAATGATTATCCTAATGGCTTTGGTTATGGTGTCAAACAATATAATCCGCCCTTTCAAAATACTTATCCGATCTGGAATTTGTCCAATCTTTTCTTGAGCTTTACTTGGGGAAATTATACTTATGATTATTCTAATTTCCAATCTGGTGGACTGGTTTATCCAAATTTTGGCACCACTGATTTTATTAGAGGTGTTGGTACCATCCCTAAATGTTCTTCTATAAATGGAGGAAAAAATTTGAGGGATCCAGCTAGAAATTCTTGGTGCGCAGTTATTCCTGAAATAGATAACGTAAAATTGGTTGATAGCGATGGGGTCGAGATTAAGGGTAATAATGGTAAATATATAATCAAGAAATCTGATTATTATACTTTATCTTTCACGGCTGATGTTAATTTTGAACAGACACCGATTTTTAGTTTGATGGTAAATTTTGGTGATGGCAATCCATCTGTGCCGAATTCATATATTGATCCTCGATCTAATGTTAATAGACCATTTATGTATGTTTATCGATATGAAGTAGCCGATCCTTTAAATGGTGATGTTAGAGAGATCAAAATAGGTGTTCAGGATAACTGGGGATTTTTCGACTGTTTTAATGGTAATTGTCCGCTAGGGTTCCCTCCAAAGTAGAGAATATTGACATTTATTATTTTTTGTTTTATAGTTAATCTATATAATAATTCTTTGAAAATTTAAAATTCTTTATAGGAGGAATCCATCATGAAAAAGTTAGTTTTTTTTGGAATGATGTTAATGGTATTTTCTCTTTCTTTCGGGCAGGTTTTTACGAAAATTACAAATCCTGATATTGA
>CAZMYU010000007.1:0-36761 GCA_964570655.1 uncultured Gammaproteobacteria bacterium
GCTGATGTCAAAAATATTCAAACCGCTCTAGCGCTCTATTATAATGACAAAAAGGAATATCCGATAACACTCACTGCTGGTCAGCCATTATTCAGTACTAGCTTGGATGGCGATGGTAATGTGGTTACCTCTACTTATATGTCAATTATTCCTAGCGCCCCCACTCCCGCTGATGGAGCTAATTGTAATACTACCAATAACGCTTTTACTTATTCTACTTCTTCCGACCTGCAGTCTTATGTTCTTTCAACTTGTGTTTCCTCGCCTCCCCAAACTCAATCCAGCAGTACTGGCCCAGCTATTTATATATCTGATCCCGCTCAAACTCAACCTTGTGGTGCTTATGTTGTTAATTATGAGGGCAAAACCTATCGCACTGTCCAAATTGGCACCCAATGTTGGATGCGAGAAAATTTAAATGTAGGAGTAATAACAGTTGAACAAAATAATGCTCCTTGTATTGATATGGGATGGAGTCTAGGAACACCTTGGGATGTTTGTCAATTAGATGAAACTAAAATTGAGAAATCTTGCACTAGTAATAGCCCGGCTCAATGTGAACTCTATGGTGGTTATTATGAGTGGCACGAGGCTTTTGCTCTGTCTCCTTATTATGCTACCAATACTTATACTTTTCCGTCTGGAAACATTAGAGGCATTTGTCCGCCGGGTTGGCATATTCCTAGTGGTACTGAATGGAATGCTTTAGAGCTTTTTGTCTATGGTGATACTAGTCATTATTGTGCGAGCGAGGCTAATGTCAGTGATTATCAGAGATGTATAGCTGATGGAACCCATCCTATGGGGGTGGGGGATGCTTTGCAAATTCCAGGCACTTGTCAGGGCCGGACGCCTTGTGGTGGTTACAATTTTGATTGGAAGCTCGCTGGTTATTCAGCTTTAGGCATGGAATTATTTTGGTATGGCCCCAGCAATGCTTCTTATAAAGGTAAGGTTAGGGGGACTACTTATTACGATGGTCGTTTTGGGGGCTTCACTGCTGGTGGTCCTGACGGCATTGGAGCCAAACCACTTAATGTTCGCGTAAGATGCGTGAAAGATTAGTAAATAAATAAAATTTTTTTAAAAACCCTCGAAGTAGTTTCGAGGGTTTTTGGTATTTAAAGTTTTAATTTATTTTTAGAGAGTTGTGATATTATATTTTTCTCCTAAATAAGTTTTGATGGCGGTGATTTCTAGGCTGGACAATACATGGTTGTAAATTATTACTTCAGCAATATATCCGTCAAACGAAACAGCAGTGTTGTTTCCTAAATAAAGAGCACTATTACGAGCAAAAGAGCCGGCTGAATTTTGAACAGCGCTATTATCTAAATAAAAATCATAACTATCATTAATGGTGGTCATGATAGTTACATGATTTCCGGAGTTGGGCATGGTAGCTGGAAACTCAGTGGGGACAGCCGCTGAGAACATTAGCCAAGCTCCATTGCCGTTAGAACTCTTTCGCCATTTAACCGTGGAAGCAAAATCACTGGCCACTACATATTCATTGACTGTGCTGTTTAATCCATAAACCACGATAACCGTGGCTTGGTTGTTGGGGAAATTATTAATATTTAAAAAACTTGAGTTACTTAAAGAATCAGTCGTATCAAATTGGGCCATTTTTTGGCCATTAAATCCGGTTACTAATTTCGGTTTATCAGCCTCAGTCCCTTGGGTTAGATTATTATTGTGGCCACTTTCGTCAATCCAACTAGAAATTAAAATATTGCCACCAGAACTAGAAGTAGACATTTGGCCGCTGCCTTTTAGCCAGAGTTGGAGCCCAGCAATCTCTTGCGGGGAGAAATAGCAGGATGAACCGCGGGGTCCAAAACATTGATTGCCAGCACTGAGATCATTATTTTTAGTGGAGATGCAAAATTTTAGATAATAATTGTCATTACTCATGGGGGTATAAGTATACTCAGTTGAGGTGCAATTGCCATCGTTATAAGGTAGGGGGTTTTGGGGGACAGGATCCAAATAGGTTATAGCCGGACTGCTAGTATCGGTGAGAGCCGAACCAAAACTCAGGGAGCTCGGATAGAATCCCTTGTTTTGATGATATTTTTCCAGAGCTAATTGAATTTTGGCGATATCGCTAATTCTTTTAGTGTCTCGTCCTCGACGGTCAACCGAGGAATAGGAAGTAATGGCCAACGTAGAGATGATAGCGATAACTAGCAGGACCACCATTAATTCAATTAAGGTGAAGGCTTTTTTGTTTCTGGTCATATAGGGCTATTGGCAATTAGCTAGTTCAATTGGGAAGTCTAGATTTTTGAGGTCAGCGCAATTATATTTTTTTTGCCCATCCCAAATAATTTCCCAGGCCTCGCCATTTCTTTTGGCTAAAAAAACTCCAGTATAGAGATCGGAGATAATCACAATACCGCGGACATATTGGCCGTTTTCTTTGGCAATAGTAATCGCGACTTGATCGCTAGGGCGATTGAATTTTTGGGCAAAGGCTCCGCTGAGAGAGTTTTGTCGCTCGGCAAAGGTATCTTTAGGAATGCTTAGTTGATTAGCCTGGTTTTGGCCGTTATTATTTTGGCTAGGGCTGGGAGAAATTGGCGTTTTTTTGTATATCAAAAAGATGGCTACCGCCATCACCAATAAAATCACGACCACTAAGCCGATTAAATATTTTTTAGTATTCATATTTTTAACTCTTTCGAATCTGGGGAGGAATCAAGGTGAACTATTTCTTTTTCGCTTTTTTCACCTTTTTCGCTTTTTTCACCGGTTTCTTAGCCACTTTCTTTTTAGCGGCCGCTTTCTTTTTAGCCATAGTATTAGAGTTAAAATAAATTTAATAAATAGGAAAATCGACCTTTATTTTCCTATATTAGGCTACCAATAAAATTTAGTATCTAATAGAGAAAAACAAAGATAATGAAAAATAGCAATTCCTCCCCAGATTTTAAAGAGCTAACACTTAGGTCTGATTATATTTTAGCACATTTTTTAAAAAGCTACAATATTTTTTGTCAAATTTTCGTCAAAGAGTAAAAACTTTTTTCAACTTTTTGTTTGGCTCCTTAATTTAAAAAATTTATTTTAACTTCATCATTAATTTTGAAATTATATTTGTCGCTGAGCCCGGCATTTATTTCCAAAACATAATCAGTGACTCCAGTGGCCGGGTATCTTGTTTGGGGCTGCGGTCCTTCTGGTTTTAGATTTTTGTAAATTTTTGTGATTTTGCCTTGATTTATGAAGATAATGTCGAGTGGAAACTTCATGTTGCGCATAACAAACTCCGGGGTTTCTTGTTGGAAAACAAAAATCATTCCTTGCTTGGCTTCTAATTTTCGGCGATCGCTCAGTCCTTGGTATTTTTCCCAGTTGCTTTTGGCGACAAAACAGTCAAAAGTTTGATTGTTGATTTCCACTGTTGCTAGATTATTTTTGCTGGCTATCATACTAAAAATCCAGACGATCATGCTAAAAAGCAAAATTATCCACAGCCAGTAGTATTTTTTGCTAAAAATTTTTTTGGTCGACATGTTTCTAAATTTTTTGTTGGCGATAAATTTTTTTGTAGAAAAAATATTTTGTGAGCTCAACTAATATTAAATAGATAATGACTACTAAAGCCAGACTTAGTAGAACCTTGAAAGCAATTGGGACGAATTGGAAAAAATAACCAACGCGCGAATAAGTAATCAGCGCGCCAATAATTATTGCTAGCGAAGTAGTAGCCACTAGATAAATACTTGGGCGTGATTTAAAGAAAGGAGTTTTGCGAGTGCGGATAATATAGATAACTAGAGTTTGGGTAGCTAGTGATTCAATAAACCAACCAGTTTGAAAAGCCCCACCACTGAGGTGCCAGATTTTATATAAAACAAAAAAGGTTATAAAATCAAAGATCGAACTGACCGGACCGAAAATTACCATGAATTTTTTGATAAATTTCATGTCCCAGTGTTTGGGTTTTTTCAAATATTCACTATCAACTTTGTCAGAGGGAATAGACAATTGGGAGGCATCGTATAAAAAATTATTCAGGAGAATTTGTCCGGGGAGCATGGGAAAAAATGGCAAAAACAATGAAGCTCCGATCATCGAAAACATATTGCCAAAATTAGAGGAGAGCCCCATCATCAAATATTTCATGGTGTTGCCAAAGGTTTTTCGACCCAAGAGAACTCCTTCCATTAATTCTTCTAGTCCTTTGTTCATGAGAATAATGTCGGCTGTTTCTTTGGCGACGTCGACAGCATTGTCGACCGAGATGCCCACATCAGCGGCTTTGAGCGAAGGTGTGTCGTTGACCCCATCACCTAAATAGCCCACGGTCAGACCAGTCTCTTTCAAAATTTTTATTATTTTCTCTTTTTGTTGAGGAGAAAAGCGGGCAAAGATATTATTGTTTTTGACCAAACTAGATAATTCAATAAAACTCATTTTTTCCATGTCTAGTTTCTCGCCACTGACCATTCCTAAGTTTGGGATTTCTAAATCATTGCAGATTTTTTCAGCCACTAGCGGGCTATCACCGGTTAGAATTTTTACATCCACTCCGTATTGTTTCATGAACTTGACTGTTTCTTTGGCGCTAATTTTGGGCGGGTCATAAAAAGCAATAAAGCCATTAAAAGTCATACCTACTTCGTCTTCTTTTGAGTATTTTGGTTTTTCCGGAGTGCTCTTGGAGGCAACTGCTAAAACTCGAAATCCTTGGCGTGATAAATTTTCATAAATTTTTTGGCTAGCTGCTTTAACGTCGCCACAAATACTAAATATTTCTTCCGGGGCTCCCTTGGCAATCATTATGACCTGGTCGGAGCTTTTGACCACAATCGATGAGCGCCGACGAAAATAATCATAAGGTATTTCTTCGATTTTTTTCCAAGCCTCCACATTGATTTTTCTAAAATCTAAAATAGCTTTATCTAAAATACTTTTAATGCCTGTTTCAAAAAAGCCATTTAGATAGGCTAATTCCAAGACTTTTTGGCTTTCCTCTCCAAGGGGACCAAGATGTTTGACCATGGTAATTTTGTCTTCGGTCAGGGTGCCGGTTTTGTCAGTGCACAAAACATCCATACTGCCAAAATCCGGAATAGCATTGAGGCGTTTCACAATTACTCCTTTTTTGGACATAGCCACTGAGCCCTTGGTCATATTAACGCTCATAATCATTGGTAGTAATTCGGGGGTGACTCCAACGGCCACGGCAATAGAGAAAATTAGTGATCCCACCCAATCTCTTTTTTGGAAAGCATTAATAATAAAGATAATGAGGACGATAAAAATAATTACTTTGATGATGAGAAAGCCAAAACTTTTAATCCCTTTTTCAAAGGGGGTTGGATTACTGGGTTTTTTGAGGTCTTCAGCAATTTTTCCGTATTCGGTATAGCGGCCAATACTAGTTATGAGCATTTGGCCATAGCCGGAAACGACTGTGGTGCCGGAAAATAAAGTAGCCAGCTCACTGGCCGCTGGTATTTTCTCGACCGGAAAGCTTTCGCCAGTTAGCACTGATTCATTGATAAACAAATCATCAGCGCTAATTAATCGTCCGTCAGCAGGAACAATATCGCCAGCTGATAAAATAATGATGTCGCCGGGCACTAGGTTTTTGGTGGCTGTAATTATTTTTTGCCCATTTCTTAAAACAGTTGATTTGAGTGACAATTTTTCAGCAATTTTCGCAGCGGCTTTTGACGAGCGATGTTCTTGTTGAAAATCTAAGCCCACACTTAAAAGCGCCATTATTAAGATAATAATAGCGCCTTGTAAATTATTGGTGATAAAGGAGATACTGGAGGCAATCAGTAAAATAACTATTAGGGGATTTTTGAAATACGACAAGAGTTTGGGGATCCAGGATAAGGGTTTGGTTTTTTGGAGCTCATTGGCACCAAAAAAAACTAGACGCTCCCTGGCTTCATTTTCGGTCAGACCATTTTTGGTGTCGGTCTGGAGAATTTTTATTAGCTCTGGGGTTTTGATTTTGTCAAAACGAGCATCTAGCTTGTAAGCGCTGAGCATTTTGGTTGGGTTTAGCGTCTTTTGTTTTTCTTTTCCTGGCTGAAAATAATATAAGAATAGATAAAGGTTCCCAAAAATAAACTGAGAGCCCCAATAACAAATAGGCCAATTCCTAGCCAGGGTTTTAGATAGGGGGAAATAATTATTATTAGACCAAAGGCCATAAATAACCAGGAGCTAAAATTGTGAGTTTTTTTCCAGACATAATGAGAGGATAGGGTCCAGGGGGTCCGGATACCGATAAACCAGTTGTCCCGAATTTTTCTAATTAAAAATCCGATAGCCACGATCATGATGCCAATAGTGAGGGAAATTATTTGGCCGATATTCAAATCGTAACCCAAATTGAAAAGGGTGGTGGCGGCATAAACAATAAAAAGAGCGCCAAGCAATAGGTTTTTGAAAATATTATAAAATTTGGCCATTTTACGATAATTTTCTTTGCGAGGATCAATGGCCGGCATCAACAAAAATAATAAATAGATAAAACCCAAAAGACCGGGAATAAAAAAGGCCTGAAAACCACGTGGTCCCCAGCCATCTACTTGGCCAGCAAAATTCCAATGAGTGGCCACAAGATCAGGCAGATTGTCATAAGTGGCAATTGCCATGACCACCGCTGCCCCTAAAATAAGCAGAGGAATAATTTCACTTTTTAAACAAAGTTTAATAGGGTGTTTCATACGATTTTTTCTGTCGTCCCCAACTTGATTGGGGATCCAGAATTATTTTAATATTATAATTATTATAACATTTTGGGCGCAAATAAAAAAGAGACTTTGCTTCGTCTCTTAATTGGATTATTTTTTGGGATGGCTACCTTCGGCATAACGGCAAGAATAGTATTCACGAGAAAAAAACGGGTTGATTTTTTCGATTTTCCTAATGGCTTTTGCTTCATCAAAGAAATTGTCAGATATTTTTTGGAGTGCTTCTTCCGAAGCATTTTTATCGAGGGCCATATCTATGGCCCCGGTCCTTAACTCAACGATAATTTCAACTGTTGGGTCAACATATGAGTTAGTTTGATGGTTTTCTTTGGTATATACCAGGATGCTGTTTTTCGACTTTTCAATGGCTATTCCAAAATTTAGACCTGGCAAGATGTTGGCCAGAAAGAATCTTTCAATTTTGTCGGCCAAAGAATGATCATCTCCACACTTTATAACAGCTTTCATTTTACCTCCCTTTTTAATTATTAAAATTAACTATATTGATAGAATATTTAATCATAAATTTATATAGGAGTCAACCCCACCGCTATTTTTAATTTCTAATTATTAATTTTTAATTCAAAAAACGGCACCTAATGATGCCGTTTTTTGAAAGTGCCGAAAGAGGGATTTGAACCCTCACCCTGTTGCCAGGACTAGCGTCTGAGGCTAGCGTGTCTACCAATTTCACCATTTCGGCGTTTTTTTCGTTCTATATCTATTGGCGATATTCTATGTTAAATAATCTAGCGTGCCTGCCTGCCGGCAGGCAGGTCTACCAGTTTCACCATCCGCCCATGTTTATTCGATTTTTTTTAATAACTCTTTTCCGCAGCCAGATTTTAAGTATTTTTCTCGTTGCCTAGCTTCAATCCTCGTATCAAATTTATCTATCTTTATAATCTTAAAGGGTTTATATGGTCTGGTTGTTCTTTCTCGTCCAGTATTGTGCCGTTTGAGGCGATTTTCAATATTACTGGTTAGACCAACATAGATGTAATTTTTATTTAAACTTTTTAGAGCATAAACATAATACATATAGCAGTAAGGTGGCGTGCCTGCCTGCCGGCAGGCAGGTCTACCAATTTCACCATTTCGGCCCTTCGACTCCCTTCGGTCGCTCAGGGCCTTCGGCTTTACTATTAAGGGTTGAAGGGCCTCGAGCGTAGTCGAGAGGCGGTTTTATTATGTTTTAAATTACTTTCACCAACTTAATTTCCTTTTTGTTTTTTAACTCCTCAATCATTTTCCTCAAATCCTGATCATGAGCCGCTTTTCTTTTATTAGAAACAGTAAAGGCGGTAAATTCTTTTAAGTAATTAATTAGCATAGGGGCTTTTAGGGATTTCGTCAATTGCTTTGGGCAAAAGCTCAGAGACAAACATTTGACCGGTCCAAAGCCCAGGGAAGGCATAATATAATTGAAGTCTAATTTTTTGAAACCCAGATTTTTCCAAAACAATAATCGATCTTGGGCTTTGACTCCAGATTTTTTATAATCCAATTTCAATTCCTGAGCACTCATTTTGCTGGGATCGTTGAGTTCGGCAAAGCAACCTAGATATTTGGAGCCATATCTAGTAGCTTCGGCTACAGCGACCTCTTGCAGTAGTTTTATAAATAGATGAGCTAGACCATGCTGGCGATATTTGAGCTTAACATCAATAAAGATAACAAGTCCGCAGTATGATTTTGGGCCGGTAGCGATCAGATCATAATTGAGTCCAGCTATTGGCTGGTCTTGGTCAGTAATTAGTACCCAGTATTCACGATGCGGTCCTTTGAAGTTTCGTTCTAGGCTAATTTTGAAATCTTTGAGTCTAGGAAATTCTCCTTTGACCGGAAAGTCTTTTTTCATTTGGCGAAAATAAGCCCTTAGATACTTGAAATTTGGTGAATCAGCCTCGTTTAAAAACACCAAGTCCCAATTAGGATTTAGGGCTTTTATCTGGCTAGTGTATTTGATTCTAATTTGCTGATAATTAGCCATATTTTTTTAAAATCTATATTATTAGCATATCAATTTGGGGTTGATTTTACAAATTTTTTTTAAATTGACATTTTGCCGGGCTTTGTTAAAATAGTTTAACAACAGTACTTAAAAAGGAGGGCAACATGCCGAAAAAAATCACCCAGGAGCAACTAAAAAAATTAAAGAATCGTCTTGGCGCTGCGGTGTATACCTATGGAATTTGCAGTCTCTATAATCCTGCCACCGGGCAAATAGAGAAAGAAAGGTTTTTGCCGAATGCAGAGTTTTGTGGAAAATTGCAATCCATAGAGTATGATCATAAAACCAAAGAATTGAAATCAATCAGTCTGAAGATTAATAAAAAGATAGAAAAAATTTCTTTAGATATTGAGCCTAACGAGACTATTTCTAATATTGTTAGGAAAATTTATATCAAAAAGGAATTAATAATCTTGATTTCTGACTCAGCTTGATGATTTTATTGGTTTATAAAATTAAATCGCGACTATAATGATTAGTGGCGATTTTTAATTTTATTTTTCCGTTCGATTCCCAAACTAATTAACTAAAGCAAAAAACTCTGGGTTGGCCAGAGCTTTTTGCTTTAGGGTGAAGTATGGGAATCGAACCCATTATTCGAGTACCACAAACTCGCGTGATAACCGTTTCACTAACCTCACCATTCATTTGTTTTTCAATTATAACTTTTAATTGCCAAATTGACAATTAATAATTAAATAACGTACGCCCGGGGGGAATCGAACCCTCATGACCAGCTTAGAAGGCTGGTGTTCTATCCATTGAACTACGGGCGCTCAATTTGGCTTTGCCAAATAATTAAAAATTAATAATTAACAATTAAAGTTAGCAAAGCTCTTTCATTTGGGAATTATTACAATAACATCTTATCTTCCGGTTGTCAAATTAAAATTTAAAGCCTCTTTGTCGACTGGCCTCAGATAGGATAATAGCGGCGGAGACCGAAACATTCAAGGAGTCGATGCCAGATTTCATGGGGATTTTGATTTCTTGATCTAGTTTTTTGAGCCAAGCTCCGCTTAGCCCCTGGGCCTCACTACCCAAAACAATCGCCGTGCCTTTTTTAAAATCGATATCCGTATATTTTTTAGAAGCCTGAGTGGTCGCTCCAAAAATTTTGATATCTTGGCTGTGCAAAAATTTCAAAGTTTCTAAAATGTCGGCCTTCACAATTTGATTGGTAAAAATATGGCCTTCACTAGCTCTAATGACATTGGGATTATAAATATCGGTTTGATTATCATTTATAATAATAGCGCTCACATTCAAAGCATAAGCAGTGCGTAGAATTGCTCCTAGATTTCCGGGCTTCTCGATGTTTTCTAAGATAACAATTAATGGTTGTTTTGGCAATCGTAAATCTGCTAATTTATTATGCTGGGCTTTAAATATGGCCAGCATCCCATCCGGGTTTTCGCGATAACTGATTTTTTTAAAAGCCGATATTGATAATTCAATTGGCGTGATGTTATTTAGAGATAATTTATTTTTTTTATTTAGATCCGGGCAATAATATAATTCGGTCATCTGCCAATTGGCCAAAAGAGCCAGATCAATTTCCCTTTGACCTTCAACCACAAGCAAATCAGCCTCCTGGCGTTTTCCCGGTTTATTTGCTAATCTATTTATTTGCTTTAAGCGCTCATTTTTGGGGCTAGTAATTTCCATAATGGTATCTTATCAATATTGTCAAAAGCCGGCAAGACGGCTATAATAATCATATTGGTAACTCTTTGGAAACAGCCTGAATTAGTGGGCTATTATTTTTTATGATGGAATTTAATTTTAAAGAAAAACTAGACAAACTCGAAGAACCATTGGCGGTTCAAGGAGCCAAAGCCAAGCGTTTGAAAAGGGGATTTTATATCACTGGCTTTATTTTTATTTTTTTGGTTGTTTTTTGTTCCACAGTTTTAATTAGTGGGGAGAGCTCTGATTCTTGGTTGGGTCGGATTCCTTTTATTGGTCGTCTAATTAGTTTGACGACCAGTGGTAGCCAAGTCAAGGGCGAAGCTGATGGTCGAATTAATATTTTGCTTTTGGGTATGGGTGGTGAAGGTCATGATGGCGCTTATTTAGCCGATACAATTATTTTGGCTAGTCTAGATCCGAAAAACAAAAAAGTTGCCCTGCTGTCTATTCCTCGAGACTTGTCTATTCCGGTGAGCGAAGGCTATTGGCAAAAAATAAATTCTATTAATGCTTATGCTGTCCAAAAGGGCGAAGATGGATCGCAGGCGACAGCCGATGTGATCAGTCGAGAATTTGGCGTGCCGATTCATTATTATTTGCGAGCCGATTTTGACGGCTTTTTGGGGGTGATTGATGAGTTGGGGGGAATTGATGTTGAAGTTGAAAATACTTTGGATGATTATGCTTATCCAATCCGAGGTCAGGAGGACAATCCTAATTATGACGCTCGTTATGAGCATTTGCATATTGAGGCAGGCCTTCAACATATGGATGGAGAATTGGCCTTGAAATACGCTCGCAGTCGCCACGCCCTGGGCAAAGAAGGCTCGGATTTTGCTAGAGGCCGTAGGCAGCAAAAAATTATTTCGGCAGTCAAAGACAAATTGCTCAAAAAAGAAAATTTGCTGCGTCCAGGTATGATGGCTCGAATTGCTGGGCAGCTTAGTGATCATATTTCCACGGATATCAAAAGTTGGGAGGGGGTTAATTTGTGGAGTTTGTTCAAAAATGTTGGATCAACTGATATGAGTAATTATGTTTTAGATGATGGTCCTAACAATTTTTTGGTGCAATCCAAGGGAGTTGATGGGGCCTTTATCTTGATTCCTAAAACTGGTAATTTTCAAGCTATTAAAACTTTTGTGCAAAATATTTTTGGCACCACTCAGATCAATCAGCCGACTGTTAGTAATAGTTTGGGATCTAGTAGTCTGTCGTTAACACCAGCAGAAAGCGCTAGCGTCGAAATCAAAAATGGGACTAATGTGGCTGGCCTCGCTTCGCAATCTTCTGGTAGCTTGAAGTCAGCTAATTTTACAATTACTCGGGTTTCTAATGCTTCTCGGCGTGATTTTGAAAAATCAGTGGTCTATGATTTGACTTATGGCGAAAAAAAACGAGCCCTAGAGATTTTAGTCAGTCGCACTGGAGCTAATATTGCTTCAGAAATTCCTGATTGGCTGGCGCAAGAAATTAGTCAGGATGCTATAGATAATCCAAATATTAGTAAGCCAGATTTTATCCTGGTTCTGGGTTCAACCAAAAAATAATATGAATTTGAATAATAATTATCCGCTAGTCATGATTATCGGTCGCACCAATGTTGGTAAGTCGACTCTTTTTAATCGACTGGTCGAAAAAAATCAGGCCTTAGTTTCAAATATTGAAAATACTACTCGTGATTTTAATCATAATATTGTCGATTGGAACGGAGTCAAGGTAAATATTGTTGATACTGCCGGAGTGGTGGATACTAAATATTTGAAGGATCCTAAGACAGCGGCCAAAAAATTAAATGCTATTGATTTCAAATCCCAAAAACAATTGGCTGATTTTTTTAAACAAGCCGATTGTTTGCTTTTGACCGTTGATTTAAAAGCTGGACTTCTCAAAGAAGACAAAGATTTGGCTTATTTTATCAAAAAACGCAGTGATTATCTGCCCAAAACAATTTTGGTGGTCAATAAGGCGGATAGCTTTAAGCTTCGCAGTGAGGCAGCGGTTTTTTATAAGCTAGGACTAGGTGAACCACTTTTATTATCAGCGGCTACCGGTAGCGGGACTGGTGATTTATTAGATAGTATTTTGAAAATAACCAAAAAAACCAAAAAAAGATCAGTTAAGGCTAAGTCAGATATTATCGAAACCGAAGAACGTATCAAGGTGGGCATTATGGGCCAGCCTAATGTTGGCAAATCTTCTTTTGTTAATGCTGTTTTGGGTTATGAGCGAGTAATAGTTTCTGATATTGCTCATACTACGCGAGAACCGCAGAACACTGAGTTTATGTTTAAAAATAATTTGATTGAATTGATTGATACCGCCGGAATCTCTCAGCATGGTCACAAAAAAGAGGGCCTAGAGAAGCATGGAATTTTGAAAACTTGGTCTACCATGAAGAAGGCGGATATTATTTTACTAATTTTAGATTTGAATCGTCCCTTTGTTCATCAAGATGCTCGCTTGGTCGAGAAGATTACCGAGGCCGGCAAGAGTTTGATCATTGTGGGCAATAAATGGGATACGGTGACTCCTCATGATCCTAAGATCTGGACTGCTAAGATTTATGAACATTTGCCGTTTATAATTTATGCGCCAGTGGTTTTTACTTCGGCGATTTCTGGCGAAAAAGTTAATAAGGTTTTGGATGTGGTCTTGGAAGTAGCTACGGCTCGCAAAAAAGAAGTGAGCGATTCTCAACTGAGCCATTTTTTGAATTCTATTGTTAAAAAACATAAGCCGGCCAAAGCCAAGGGCACCAAGCCTCCGCATATTTATGAGATCAAGCAACTAAATACTGATCCACCTCGTTTTGAAATTAGAATTGGCGCCAAAGATACTTTGCATTTTTCTTATATTCGCTTTGTGGAAAACCGTTTGCGTGATCATTTTGGTTTCCTGGGCACTCCGATTAGAATGAAGATTTCCAATCGACCTCATATCCATGGCAAAGCCGAAGACCCTAGTTAAAGATGGGTCCTGGCCTGCGCCAGGACTGCGAAATCGCTTGGCGATTTCTTGGGTTATGGTTCTGTTTCTCTTTATCTTGATTTTATTTGGCTTTTAATTGAGATTTATATTTATTTTACATATATTTAATACTTATTAATCTATAATCGCTATGAGAATTATAGTGGCCCTGGGTAATCCAGGGGAAAAATATAATCAGACTCGTCATAACGCGGCCTGGCTAATGCTGGATTATATTTTTGGTCAGCTGAAGTGGTCTAAAAACAAAAAATTTCAAGCCGAGGTGGCTAAGGTGGGCGGTGATTTGCTGGTAAAACCAGAAACCTTTATGAATGATTCGGGAATTACCGTGGCCAAGGTTTTGCATTATTATAAATTGACTCCTGATGATTTACTGGTGCTCCACGATGATTTGGATCTAGCTTTGGGTAAATACAAAATTTGCTTGGATTCTCGTAGTGCTGGACACAAAGGCGTGCAGTCAATTATTGATCATTTACAGACGCAAAAATTTAAAAGGGTGCGGATTGGTATTAGTAGCGAACTACGCGAAAAAATACCGACAGAAAAATTTGTTTTGCAAAAATTTAAAGTTGCCGAGCTTCGGCAATTGCAAGACCTAGCCCAGAGTATTGCCAGAGAATTATAAATAAACTTTTCATAAAACCCCACCCGAAAATCTGGTGGGGTTTTTGTTATCGCCAGAGCTCCATCAAGCTATGCCTAGGATTTACGGTTGAAGTCCAGGTCAAGGAGGGGCGACCTGGACTTTATCCATATCTTAGGTATAGCTGGGTGGAGTTTGTAAAAAATAATAAATAATTTAGGCAGTCAATCTTTTTATGTCCACGCTTATATCTTGTCGCTATGCTATTGCTCTCACTTGTTTTCCCAAGTTTGGACCGCTGAGACTCAAAAAATTATTAGAGTTTTTTGACAACAATTATTTAGAAATTTATGAGGCCAAGAGGAGTGATTTGCTAATGGCTGGGATAGAACCATTGATTGCAGATGAATTTTTGGTTTGGCGTCAGAGTTTTTGTTTAGACTCGGTTTTGGCTAGGTTGGCTCAAGAAAACATTTCTGTTTTGCCAATTACCGATAGTCGATATCCAGCTGTCTTAAAAGAACTCTTCAATCCGCCGGCCTTACTATATTATCGTGGTCGTTTGATTTTTTCCGACAATTCTCTGGCGGTAGTAGGTTCGAGGTTGTGCAGTTCTTATGGTCGAAGATCACTGGAGTATCTAATGAACGATCTAGAATTTAGTGGTCTGACAATTGTTAGCGGTCTAGCTCTAGGAATTGATGCCTGGGCCCACAGCCTGGCTTTGAAAAATTCTTTGCCCACTATTGCCGTTTTGGGATCTGGTTTAAATTGGTCATCTTTTTATCCCCTAGATAATAAATATTTGGCCGAAAAAATTATTCAGTCTGGTGGTCTGATTTTGTCTGAGTTTCCCCTGGACACCTTGCCTTTAAAGTTTAATTTTTTGCAACGTAATCGGATTATTGCGGCTTTGTCCAAGGGAGTCTTTGTAGTTGAGGCTCATAAAAAATCTGGAGCTCTAAATACGGCTAGTCAGGCCCTAGAAATTGGTCGGGAGGTTTTGGCTTTGGGTGGTGATATTTTTTCACCGGCTTCAGTGGGGACTAATGAACTTATCAAAAATGGAGCCAAATCGGTAACCAGCGCCAACGATTTGCTCGAACTTTTTTCTCTAGAAAAAAAGTTGTACGAGTCTTCATCCCGAGACCTGGATTTGTCTAGCGATATTTTAGAAGAACGCTTGATACTTGAGGCTCTTAGGAGTGGGCCGCTGGGAATTAGTGAAATCAAAAATATTAGCCAGCTTGACACAGCGCTAATAAATAGTACACTAAGTATCATGGAATTAAAAAGACTGGTGCTCAGATTACCGCTAGGAGAGTATGCCTTGAATTTTTCCAAGAAAAAATAGACCAATTATAATTTTTTTAAATAGCAGAATATATGGATTTGATTATCGTCGAAAGTCCTACTAAGGCCAAAACAATTTCTAAATTTTTACCCGGCTCTTACAAAGTTGAGTCTTCTTTTGGTCATGTCCGAGATTTGCCGGTTTCTAAAATGGGTGTGGATATTGAACATGATTTTATTCCCCAATATGTCGTGCCCGCTAAATCACGTCAGACTATTACTCGCCTCAAAGATTTGGCGAAGAAAGCTGACGTGGTTATTCTAGCCTCAGACGAAGACCGCGAAGGAGAAGCTATCGCTTGGCATCTTAAGGAAGCCTTGGGATTGAAAACTAAAACCGCTAATCGGATCGTTTTTCATGAAATTACTAAGACTGCTATTTTAGAGGCTCTTAAGCATCCGAGAAATATTGATCAAAAATTGGTTGATGCTCAACAGGCTCGGCGGATTCTGGATCGTTTAGTTGGTTATGAGCTGTCGCCATTTTTATGGAAAAAAGTAGCTCGAGGTTTGTCGGCTGGTCGCGTTCAAAGTGTGGCGGTTCGCTTGGTAGTCGAACGAGAAAGAGAAATCCAAAAATTTGTAGCCGAAGAATATTGGACTTTGTCGGTAGATCTGGAAAACAAACAAGCTCTTAAGTTTCGAGCTGATTTGTACAAAAAAGACAATAAAGTTTTGGATAAATTTTATATTCAAAATCAAGAATCGGCTCTAGCTCTCAGCGCCCAATTGAAAGAAGTTGATTATGAAGTTTTGTCAGTCATTCATAAAAAAAGCAAACGTCAGGCTGGAGCTCCTTTTACCACTTCGTCTTTGCAGCAAGCTGCCAATCGACTTTTAGGATTTAGTGCCAAAGAGACCATGATGTTGGCTCAGCGTTTGTATGAATCCGGATTTATCACTTATATGCGAACTGATTCGGTGAATTTGGCTGACAAGTTTATTGGCGAGACTCAAGATTATTTACAAAAAAAGTTTGGTCAGGAATATACTGTTAGTGGCGGTCGTCAATTTAAAACCAAAAACAAAAACGCCCAAGAAGCGCACGAAGCCATTAGGCCGACCGATGTTTTCAGCGATTTTGAAGCTGTGCAGAGTAAATTAGATCCTAAACAGGCCAGGCTGTATAAATTAATTTGGCAAAGAGCCGTGGCTAGCCAAATGCCCGAGGCTTTGTTTGATCTCAGCACGGTAGATGTCAAAGCTGGAGCTACTGGTTTTGTTTTTCGAGCTAGTGGTCAGGTACTCCGTTTCTTAGGATATCTCAAAATTTATCCTGAGAAGTTTAGTGATCAGGAATTACCCGAGTTACATAAAGGTGATGCTTTGAAATTTTTGAAATTAATTGAAGGACAGCATTTTACCAAGGCGCCGGCTAGATATAGTGACGCGGGGCTGGTCAAAGAATTAGAAAAACACAGTATTGGCCGACCATCGACTTATGCCCCAACTATTGCCACCATTATTGATCGCGGTTATGTTCGGCGAGATGAGGCCAAGAGACTCGAGCCAGAAAAGATTGCCTTTGTGGTAATCGATTTATTGGTTGAACATTTTCCCAATATAGTTGATTATGAGTTTACGGCCAAAATGGAAAAGAATTTGGATGATATTGCCGAGGGTAGCAAGGATTGGCAACCAGTAATCTCTGAATTTTATGGGCCCTTCCATGATAATTTGACCAAAAAAGATTTAGAAATTAATAAATCTAATATTATGCCTGAAAAAAAATCTGAAGAAAAATGTCCAGATTGCGGATCGCCGATGGTCTACAAAACTGGGCGCTATGGAGAATTTTTAGCTTGCAGTAATTATCCCAAGTGTAAATATATCAAAAAAGAACCACGCAGGGCGGTCGAGGGGGCGGCGCCTGATGAAGCTGTCGAAAAATTAAAAATAAAATTTCAAGGAATCAAATGTGAAAAATGCGGAGCCGATATGATTATTCGTACTGGTCGCTTCGGGCCATTTTTGTCTTGTAGTGCTTATCCGAAATGCAAAAATATTAAGAGTGTTGTTGATGATGAAAATGCTGTGGATTGCCCGCTTTGTCATAAAGGCAAGATTGTCAAAAAAATGAGTCGCCGAGGAGTTTTTTATGCCTGTAATAATTATCCAGAATGCAAGAATGCTTATTGGGCCAAACCCACTGGAGACGCTTGCCCGGAATGTGGGGCCCTGATTGTTCAAGATAAAAATGGCGCCAAATGTAGTAATCGGGATTGCGGATATAAAGCTTAGATCTCAATAAAAACTAGCCTTTTCCAGGGCTAGTTTTTGCTTGTTGACAGACCAGCGGGGCGGTGCTTTAATAAGCTTGAGATGATAGTTTTTTGTCAACAATAAAAAAAACAAGCCATGGAAACAATCACAATGATTATAGGGGCGAGCGTCCTGGTTATTTTAGGGGTAGTAATTTTCAGGGAATATCGGATTTATAATTATACCAAAAAATTGGTTTCGATTATGAGACGCAAATTACCCTCCCGGGTTTTTTGGGAAATCGCCAAGAAAACTCCTGAACGAAAATTACGCAAGTTAAATTCTTTGATTTGTATTTATTTCAAAGATAATTTTTCTGATTTGAGCAATCTTTATAGGACTTATTTATTAGTCGCTTATTCCGGAAATATTTTTATGGGTAAAAAAATCAGGCTTAGTCAAAAAAACAAGCTGCAGAGATTGTTCTTATCAATTATTGATAGTTCAGATCCCAAGTTGCTGGCCCGAGTTTATGTCTTGGAGCTGCCAAAGCTCGTTAAGAACAAAACGAACTACAATTATGACTTCAAGATTTTAGAACCTCAAGATGCCAATCTGGATTTCAAAAGCCATTTTCTAGAAGAGATCGTCAGGGGTTTAAATATTCTTGGTCAAACAGCTGAGGGCGAATTAGACCATGTCGAGCTGCAGGAAATCAAAGATCACTTTCAGGTTTTGGTTTATGATCTTTTAGGCGGCGATGGTTTTGATTACCAGGTTTGGCTTCAGTCTGATGGCCTAAGATGGGCAAGAAGATTGAAGTTTTAAAAAACAAAAAACAGCGACCCGATCGCTGTTTTTAATTTGTGGTTATTTTCGGGGGCGGCTAGTTTTCGGTCGGCTATTTGGCGCGTCTTCTTCATAATCGGTGGACGGGTTATTCCTATTTTGCATAAAGGAAAAAATACTTCTAAGGACTTCGCCAATAATCATAAGGTAAGATGAGCTATTGTGTAATTTTTCTTTGACCGTATCAAAAATGTCATTTATTTTTTCATTACCCTGGGATACTTTCTTTTTGAGATAATTAGTGAGGTCGCCAATTTTGATAGCGACATCAGCGATTTGTTTGATGGTTTTATAGATCCCCCGGACTGAAGCGATTAGATAGTACAGGGCGAAACACAGGAAAACTGTAAAACTTAAAATGCAAACCGATAAGACTAAGTTCAAAATGTCGTGTGATGTGTTGAACATATTTTTATGATTATTTTAAAAATCTCTTAAAACAGCTTCGAATTTTTGATAGAGATGAGTTAATAATTTTTTTTGAACTTCGTCGACTTCTTCGGAGGTGAGAGTTTTGCCAGGGCTTTGGTAGACAACATGGAAGGCCAAGCTTTTTTGGTTGGCGGCTAAATTTTGACCTTCGTAAACATCAAACAAGTCAGCTCGACTAATGAGGCTATCAAAATTTTTGAGCTCTTTGTAAAATTGGCCATAACTGATTCTTTTATCCAAAACAAAGGCCAAGTCTCTAATCACTGGAGGAAATTTTGTGAGCCGGTCATATCTAATTTCTCCAGCTTCCAAAACTGTTTCTAGTAATTTGTTTAATCTGATTTCGACGATGGCTCCTGATTTTTTCAGGCTGAAATTGTCAGTAGTTTTTTGGTCAATTAATGATAAATAACCGATCTCTTGGTTTTTGACGATTATTTTGGCGGTGGCTGTTTGATCAATAGCTTCAAAAGTAATTTCTGCCTGATTATTGACTAATCGCAAAATAAGTCCACTAGTAATAGTTTTGAGATCTTTAAAAGTTTTTAGTTTGTCGGTCCCAGCTATTAGAATTCCTAGTCGATTTTCTTGATAAGGCAATTTTTCGTTTCCGCCATTTTTGTCTAGCAGTCCAATATTAGCAGAAAAGACATTGCCGATTTCGAAAAGTCCAAAAGAGTTATATTTGTATTGATTGTTTTTCAGGTTGTTAATCAGACCAATACTTAAATTTGGTCGGAGATACTCATAGTTTTTAGATAGGGGGCTATTTATTTTGAGATTATTTTCTGGGTTGACGCCGGCTTTAACAATATCTTCTTCTGACAAAAATGAATAATTATAAACTTCATTTAAATTAGCCGCCAAAACCAAATAATCTTTGATTTTGTTTTCTAGATTCAATTCTTGATTGATGTTGGGGGCCTGTAGCTCCATGATTGGTAATTTGGAATTGATATTATCAAATCCATAGAGTCTGAGTATTTCTTCCACCAAATCTTCAGCCAAAACTAGATCGTGTCCGCGATAAGAGGGGATTAAGCAGCTAATATTTTCTTCATCTTCTTTGGTGATGACGAGGCCTAGGCCACTTAAGTATTCTTTTATTTTTTTGGCTGGTATTTCTAGACCGATTAAATTATTGGCCCAGCTGAGGCTTAAGTTTATTTCGCGATTTTTGATCGGGTTGGGATAATAATCGCCTAGCTCCGAATTGATCTCGGCGTTTTTATTAATTTTTTTGATTAAACTCACTGCTAATTGCAGGGCTTTTAGGGTATTCTCTGGATCCAGGCTTTTTTCAAAACGCACCGAAGCTTCGGTTCGCAAATTCAAATCTTGAGAACTTCGTCTGATTAGAGCACTGTTGAAATTAGCTGATTCAATAATGATAGAATTTGTCTCGGGTTTGATAGCGCTATCGGCCCCACCCATGATTCCCGCTAGGGCGATTGGATTTTGGCCATCGGTAATTAGCAATTCTCCGCCTTTTAATTTTAGGTCTTGGCCGTCCAAAGTTTTAATTGTCTCTGAGGCTTGAGACAGACGAACTTCTATTTTTTTTATATCTTTAGCATCAAAAGCATGAAGGGGTTGGCCGAGCTCGAGCATGACATAATTAGTGATATCAACGATATTATTAATTGGTTTTTGGCCAACCGCTAAGAGTCTTTCTTTTAGCCAATCAGGGGATTCGCTTATTTTCAAATTAGAAATTTTAAGAGCACTATATCTAGGGCATAATTTGGAATCGCTAATTTTGATGCTTAATTTTTCTGGGGTTTTGGTGTTGGGGGTCAATTTGATTTCGCTAGCGCTAAAATTTTTAAGAGGGGCGTTGAAGATAGCGCTAATTTCTCGAGCGATTCCTAGATGTCCAAACAAATCAGGACGATGGGACATTGATTTATTGTCGATTTCTAAAATAGTATCGTTGATTTTTAAATTATCAGCTAGGTTTTCTCCGATTTTTCCTTTTTTGATTATCAAAATACCATCATGACTAGAGCCTAGTCCTAATTCATCAGGAGCGCACAGCATTCCGCTGGATTTTTGGCCACGGATTTCAGCCTCTTTGATTTCTAAGCCATTTGGTAAAACAGCTCCGACTAGGGCTACTGGTACTAGTTGCCCGACGGCGATATTAGGAGCTCCGCAAACAATGGTGAGTTTAGCTGAGCCAATATCAACTATGGCAATTTGGAGTCGATCAGCTTGGGGATGTTTTTGAATTTCTAAAATTTGGCCAATGATGACATTATTAAAGCGCTCGCCGGCTTTGACTATTCCTTCTACTTCGACAGTTTTCAGGGTTAATTCACGCGCCAAATCAACGGCATTTAATCGGCCGGGAATTTTCACTAAGTCTTTTAACCAATTGAGGGAGATAAGCATAGGATTAGAATTGTTCTAAAAATTTTAGATCACCACTATTAAACAATCTGATATCATCAATATTATATTTGAGCATAGCTAGACGATTGAGGCCAAAACCAAAGGCTAGTCCTGACCAAATTTTGGGGTCGAGTCCGCCGGATTTCAAAACTTCTGGATGAACCATCCCGCAGCCAACGATTTCTAACCAGCCGGTATTTTTACACACTCGGCAGCCATGTCCTTGGCACAGAAAGCAGGTATATTCGCCATTGGCTCCTGGTTCAACAAAGGGGTAAAATTTGGGGCGTAGTCGCAATTTGGTATTAGCGCCGTATAATTTTTGCCCCACGACTTCTAGTAGGGCCTTGAGATTGGCAAACGACAGATTTTTGCCAACTATTAAGCCCTCGACTTGATAAAAAGTATGTTCATGTCTGGCGTCAGTGGCTTCATTTCTAAAAACTCGACCAGCACTGATCATTTTCAGGGGAGCGCCATATTTTTTCATGGCTCTAATTTGGACGGGAGAAGTTTGGGTGCGCATGAGTAAATCAAATTTGCCGTCCTGGCCTGGCTTATCAATATAAAAGGTGTCTTGCATATCTCGAGCTGGGTGATCAGCTGGAATATTTAAGGCTTCAAAATTATAATAGTCACTTTCTAGTTCGGGTCCGTCTAAAATCAAAAAACCCAAAGAGTTGAAAATATTATTTAGCTCTCTCTGGACTAGAGTAATTGGGTTGAAATGTCCGGCATTAATTTGGTCACCAGGCAAAGAGACGTCGCTAATTAGTTCTTGGTTTTTTTGGCCAAATTTGTTTTTGAGAATCTCTATTTCCGCCATCATTTCGTTTTTTAATTGATTGGCACTTTGGCCAATTTCTTGACGAAGTTCTAGGCTGAGATCTTTGAGATTTTTCAAAATTTTATTTAACTCGCCGTTTCTACCCAAATATTCATTTTCCAATTCTAATAATAATTGGCTATTGGAAATCTTGGCCAATTTTTGGGTCATTTCTTTTTTGAGTTGGGCTAGTTTAGTCTTCATAATTGTGCACTAGTAAATATTCAGTAATAGCTAAAATAATTATTAGTAAAATTAGATTCAGCCAACTAAAGAGATGTTGGTTGAGCATAATCAAGATGGCAATAATAAACAAGGAAAACAAAAACGATTGGCGAAAAGCAGTAATCACAGTGCGAAACACTAGATCTTTTCCTAGCATCTTGAAGCGCAAGATGAATCCTAAGATGGCCGCCGTGCCGGAGAGGGCTAAAAACAAAGCCAGATAGAATAATAACCAGCCTAGCCAATTGCTTTCCCAGGGATTGATAACGACGATGATCCGAGCAAAAATTCCCCAGGCAATCAGCGTTAGGATCCCCATGATTAATAGATATTTTTTTAAAGTCATACCCTTATTATATCGTTCCTTGGGCCTTTTAGCAATTATTCTTTCTCTATGTTGGTTAGCTCTTCTTGGTATTCTCTCAGTTTGTCTTTTTCTTTGTCAATTATAATTTTCGGTGCTTTTTTTGCAAATTCTTGGTTGTTTAAGCGATCCTCTAAATTACTGATTAATTTTTTTAATTCACTGCCTCTTTTTTCTTTTTGTCCTTTTATTTCTGAAGCCACCGAATTCCCACTATTTTTAAGTTTAAATATTGCGACGGCGGTGCCGCTTACTGGCATTGTTATCCAGTCTTTGTCATTTTTGTTGTATTCAGAAGAATCAAAACCTATATTTTCAAGTCCAGTTTTGAAATTTTTAATTAATTCTTTTCTGTCTTTTTTAAACTGTCGATTTTTTTCTATGGGACTTGGACATAATATAAAATTTTCAATTTTTGGTGTTGTATTTTTTATATTTCTAACGCCAATAATGTCTATTTTGACAGATTCAAACCACTTAATACTTTTTTTATATTTTTTTGAAAATAGTCTGTATCTCGGCCAAGACTCTGCCATTAATAGTTTTGGTTGTTCTAGGTTTTGCCAAATTGCTTCAGTCACGAATGGAGCCATTGGGTGCCAAAGTTTTAAGATGGTTTTTAACATGTGGGCCAATATTTTTTCTTTCTTTTTTTCTTTTTTAGAGATTTCCAAGTAATCATTAGCTAAATCATTCCAAGTGAAGTTATTTAAAGCTTCAATAGCTAAAGAAAATTCGTAGTTCTTTAGATATTTATTAGTTTTCTCAATAGTTTCCTTTAGTCTCCCAATAATAAACTTATCGGTCTGAGTTCTTGGTCGAGGCCAATTATTGGTTTTAAAATATTTTAAATCAACATTGCTGAGAATGTAGCGACTAATATTCCAAAGTTTATTGGCAAAATTTCGTTGGGCCGCTATTTTGTCATCGCCCAATTTTAGATCATTGCCTGGAGTGGTTCCGCATAGTAGTGATAATCTCACCGCATCGGTTCCATATTTATCAATAACATCAATTGGATCAATACCATTGCCCTTGGACTTGGACATTTTTTTGCCATTTTTATCCAAAACCATGCCATGTAGATAGACATTTTCGAAAGGGATTTCATTAACGGCAAATAGGGACATCATAATCATGCGCGATACCCAGAGAGTAATAATTTCATAGCCGGTTTCCAGGACTTGAGTTGGATGAAAGTTTTGGAGATCGCCACTTTTAATATTATTTTTGAAATTGTCTGGCCAACCTAAGGTGGAGAAGGTCCACATACTCGAGGAAAACCAAGTATCAAGAGTATCAGGGTCTTGAGTCCAATCTGGACCAGGTGAGTCTAGGCTAATCTTCACTTCATCATTTTTATACCAGGCAGGAATTTGGTGGCCAAACCAAATTTGGCGAGAGATGCACCAATCATGTAAACTTATCATCCAATCTAAATATTTTTTGGTAAAACGTTCGGGCCAAAATTTTATTTGGCCACTTTGGGCGACTTGGATAGCCGCTTGTTTTAGGGATAGTCCTTTGAGACGCTCTAGGGGTTTATCAACGGCCACAAACCATTGCTTGGAAGGCAATGGTTCAATAGCGGTAGAGCAACGATAACAGATTGAGAGATTATTAGAGATTTCCTCTTCTTGACTTAGCAAATTTTGATCTTGCAATTTGGCGACCACTAGATCTCGGGCGTCTAGCGCACTGAGGCCAGCATAAGGACTGGGAACATTATATAAAATTCCATCTTCGTTGATTATTTTTTTGATGGCTAAATTATTATTGACCGCCATTTGCCAATCAACCAGGGAATGGGCTGGGGTAACGCCCAGGGCTCCGGTGCCAAAATCCATTTCGACATTGGGGTCGGCAATTATTTTGATGTTTAAATCAACACCTACAAAGTTCACTTTAAATTCTTGACCAATATATTTTTTATAGCGATCGTCTTGCGGATTGACTGCGACAGCAGTGTCGCCCAGTTTGGTTTCGGGTCGAGTGGTGGAAATGCTAATTGGAAAATCTGGGCTATATTTAAAAGTATAGAGCTTGGCTTGTTGTTCAACGTGGTCGACTTCATCATCGGCCAAAGTAGAGTGACATCTAGGGCACCAATTAACAATTCTTTCTCCTCTATAAATAGCTCCAGCAGTATGCATCTCGACAAACATCTGAGCGACGGCTTTTTTTCGTTGGTCATCTAAAGTAAAAGCGAGACGCGACCAATCGAGCGAAGCGCCTAGTTTTTTGATTTGGTGCAAAATAGTGCTTTGAGTGACGCCCAAAAATTCCCAAACTCTTTTTAAAAATTCTTCCTTGCCTAGGTCGTGGCGGGTCCGGCCTTCTTCTTTGAGGATTTTTTTCTCCACGACGTTTTGGGTAGCAATGGCCGCATGATCGGTTCCGGGTACCCACAAAGTTCGCTCACCCAGTAATCTATGATAACGAATAAGTAGGTCCTGGATGGCTACAGTGGAGGCATGGCCAATATGAAGTTTATCGGTAATATTGGGAGGGGGCAAAATAATGGTGTAGGTTTTGGCGTCTTTTGACAAATTTAAATTATCCGGGTTAAAAAAACCGGATTTTTCCCAAAGTTCATAAATTTTGTCCTCATACTGAGATGCTTCGTAAGCCTTGGCTAGTTCTTTTTTCATAAAAATAGTAGATAAATGCTGATTTTATCCTAACAAAAAGCTAGCTTGACGTCAATTGAAATTAGCGTTATATTTGAAGGTTATAAATCCATAAATTATTTAAATGCGCCCACTAGAACAACAGATTATTAATCAAATTGAAAAAGCCAAGGAGATCTTGATTGCTCTGCCCCAGGAATCTAGCGGTGACTGTCTGGCCTCTGGCTTGGCTTTGTTTAATTTTTTGAAAAAAATCGACAAATCAGTACATATTGCCTTGTCTTCCTCGGCGCTTAAAAATAGTGCGCCTTTTTCTTTTTTGCCCGGCTTTGCTAGCGTCAAAAGTGATTTGGAAAATTTGGCCAAGTTTATCGTGTCAATTGATATTAAGAATATGGAGATTGATCAGATCAAGTATGTAATTAGCGATGATACTCTAAATTTTATTGTTTCACCAAAATCCGGTTGGTTTACTAAGGATAATATTAAGTCGGCCAATTCTGGTTATAAATATGATTTGATTTTTGTGCTGGGGGCTTCCGACCTGGAATCACTAGGAGAAATCTATGATGGACAGGTCGATTTTTTTTATAAGACCAATATTATTAATATTGATCATCAGGCCGACAATGAAGAGTATGGTCAAATTAATCTGATTGATCTAAACGCAGTGTCAGTCACGCAGATTCTGTTTGAATTATTGAAAAATTATCGAGTGGATTTTATTGATTCGGATATTGCTACTTGTTTGCTCTCGGGTATTATTACCCGCACCCGGAGTTTTAAAACGGCCAATCTAACTCCGCAGGCTTTAACCGCGACTTCGGAGCTGATGGCTTTAGGAGCTAGGCGGGAAGAAATTGTCAATCGTTTGTACCGGTCACGTGATTTGAATATTTTGAAATTGTGGGGTCGGATTTTGTCGGGGCTCAACAGTTCCGATAATCAAAAGATTGTTTGGGCCAATCTGCTACTTAGTGATTTTGATAATTTGGTCAAAGAAGAAGATCTTTTGGGAGCAATTGAAGAATTATTATTAAATATTCCCGAGGCGCGACTCATAGTCTTGTTTTATTCATTAAATGAAAAATCTTTAGAAAACGAACCAGCTGATTTAGAAAAAGAAACTGTGGTGGTGCATCCGGCTACTGGCGGGTCGATATTTAAAACCAGGGCCCTGGTTTATTCTGTCAAAAATTTAAATTCTATAGAACTCTTAAAAGAATATAGTCCGACCGGAACTAGACGGACGGCTTATATTGAAACCGATAAACCTCTCAAAACATTTTCGGTGGAGCTAATTGAGCGCCTCAAAGACAAACTTGCCAAGCTCCCATTGTAGTGATAAATTGAAGATTGAAAGATTAAAGATTGAAAGATTAAAGATTGAAAGATTTTTTAATTATTAATTTCTTGCCCCGCGAAGCTTTAGCGGAGTGGGGTTAATTATTAATTTTTAACTCTCTTGCCGATGGCAAGAGGAAGCGCCTGTAGCTCAGTGGTTAGAGCAATGCCCTTATAAGGCAGAGGTCGGTGGTTCAAATCCCCCCAGGCGCACTACTTCGCCCCTCGCGGTTGTTCGGGGCTACGTAGTGCACGCACTAATTAAAACAATATAACTACGCTTATAGAAGCGAAGTAGTGCCCTTCGTAGCCTTTGGCGAAGAAGGGCAAGATTGATTGTATTCGCTCAACGCTAACGCCTTGAGCTACGTAGTGCACGCACTAATCAAAGCAATTTAAAACCCGTCATTTGGTATGACGGGTTTTTTTGAAAAAAAAGTTATAAGGCGAGGACCAAGGTGACGTAGCCGATAAAATTATCAGTCACGAAGTCATACTTGGCCTCTAAGTTGGCTTTGAATTTACCAATAGTTAGGGGCTCATAAGCTTCGATAGTCGGGGCGATTTTTTTGACGCCCTTATTCTCGCTAAACTTAAGGCCTGCACCAATCCCTGGCCATTTTAATCGATGATACCCTAGGCAGGCTTCATAATCAGTCTTGGTGCCACTTTTCATGGCATCCAATTTTAGATTGTAGGTCCCTTTGTCCAAAAATGGACTAAAATGCTTAAAGAAAAAAGCGGGAACTACCAGATAACTGGAAGCGATGTCATACATCTCCCGGCAGAAAAACTTTTGATTAACTTGGCCGAGCCCAAATTGGGATCTCCACCAAAAATCTCCAGTGCCGGGATTATAACTACCAAAGGTAAAATTACCAAATTCTTGATACTCTCTGGTTCCGCCAAACACCCAATAGGTTTTGTCAGAAATACCAGAACTAAGATATCCGTGCTGCCAATTATAACCTAACCAGGCATAAGGATTGTGACGGATACTTAGATCAGCAATGGTATTTTTGCTGAGAGTGGCCAATTCGCCGGACCAACGTTTGCTATAATAGCTAAAAACTATATAGTCGTTGGGTAGGCTTTCTAAGCTCAGAATTCGACCGATTTCCAAATTGATTTTTGACTTTTTAAACTTTTTAGCAAAGCTGAGGTCAAAAGTTGTTTGGTCACTGGTTCCCCAGTCGCCGGATTTGATAATGGCTCCATTTAAACTCCAGGTTGAATCGCCGATGATGTTAGGAATAATAATTCCGAAAACATCGGGTACCATTTGCTGGTTTTTAATGTCGGTTTTCAGATCGTATCTGAATGTAATTGTTTTGCCGACAAATTCAAATCTTTGAGTGGGGAGGCCGTTGCCGTTTTTACCATAGTTAATTCCGGTTTCTGTTTTAAGTGATTGGCCCAGGGCGACAAAAGTTGTTAAGGTCGCCATTAGGATTACTGAAATTATTTTTTTCATTTTTTTCCTTTTTAAGTTAATAATAGTTTGAGAGCCTAAGGTAACCTAGTCACTCGAGGCTAATTATTAACCAAAAAGAGGAATGTGCTCTATTTTTTGGAACCAATCACAAGGTCTTATTAATTGATTAGTGACAGTCCTAGTTAATGGAACAGCGTATAATGAAATTTTTATCTCAGCATTAATTATGGCTGGCCCGGCACCCGAATAAGTCGTTAGACTTTTTTGGTCGAAGTGCTGGCCCGGCGGATGCTCTTGTGACCCAAGTAATTTTACTAATGAAAATTCCTTGGTAGTTTTTGGATTTTGGGTAGTTTGAGATTTAACCGGCACGAGCCAGATAAAAATACAAACCAGCAAAACTCCTAACAAGGCGTGTTTAGGTGTTAGTCCCCGTTGACGCAAAGTTTGCACCCAAGACGATAGCGATAAACCCCGGCGTAGGGCTTCTTTGATTTGAGCCTCTTCCTCTTTAGACAGGGGGGCAAACAAGTTGTCCTTGGTCTGTCTGAGAGTGGCTTCAAAATAAAGTCGGTGCGCATTCTCGTTTAACGACTGGTAGATAATCTTGGTCAAAAAATAGGGATGAAGAATCACAAACCAGAATAGTTTTTTCCAGCTTTTGATTTTCATTTTTTCTTCTTCCTTGAGCCACCAGATCAAAATAAACAAAAATGGGATTAGCCAGTTTTGACCATAGAAGAGCAAAATTTTTAAGAAGATTAGCCAGAAAAATTTTGGCCAACCAACTTTGTTAATCTTGTCTCGTAGTTTTTGCTGGGCGACTTCTGGATCAATACCCCGAAGTTTGTCCAACTGAGTTTTGAACTTGGCTTTGGCTACTTCCACGGAATCATAAGAGTAAAATCCCTGGTGGATGTTGTTTACGGAAATATTTTGTAACTGAGTAACTTTTAGGGAGCTAGCCCTGGGATCACCCATCATTGCTCCAAAAGCGTAGATTTCCGTTAGGTCTTGGAAATACTTGTCCGGAGAATAATTTTTTGCCAGTTTCTTGGCTTGTTGGTATTTTTGCTCTACCAAGCTATCAAGCCTCCATTGATCTTTGGAAGACAAATCTTTGTATTTCCGCTTTTCTTCTTGAGCGGATTGATTTAGTCTTTTAATGAATCTAGGAGCCCCAATATTGTAGAGAAAAATACCACCGATCAAGGCGTAGGCCAAGATAATGATGATTTTTTTCATGATTTATTCTATTTTTAATGTTCAAAAATATTATCTTTTATCCTATTTCAGGATAGAGAATTATATCATATCCACTGGATTTTGTCAACGTTTATTGGCAGTAATCGATTTATAAAGTATAATAAAGGCAGTGTGAATAAGTCGAAGGGCTTTATAGCTAAGGCTATTTTTGAGTTTAAAATTATGACTGATTACCAAAAAATGTATGTAGTCTCGGTGGATATGGGTTATGGACACCAGCGAGCCGCTTATCCTTTTTTGTCCGTGGCTGAAGGGGGCATTTTGACCATTAATGATTATCCGGGAATTTCCGAGAAAGAAAAGGAACAATGGGAGGGGATTCGTCGTGGTTATGAAAAAATTTCTTTTCTCAAAAAGATTCCGCTTTTAGGACAAGCGGTTTTTTCGGTTATGGATTATTTCCAAAAAATTGAACCATTTTATCCTCGTCGAGATTTGTCCAGGCCCACCATGCAACAGAAGTATTTTTATAAATTGATTAAAGATGGTTTAGGTCAAGGGCTCATCACTAAATTGAACACCAATCCTTTGCCAATGCTCACTACTTTTTTTGTCGCCGCCTATGCGGCGGAGTATTATAATTATCAGGGCGAAATTTATTTGGCAGTTTGCGACGCTGATGTTTCTCGGGCTTGGGCCCCACTTGATCCAAAAACTTCACGGATTACTTATTTGGCACCTAACAAAAGAGTCAAGGAAAGACTCATGCTTTATGGAGTGGCGCCTGATAAGATTTATATTACTGGTTTTCCGCTACCTACAGAAAATATTGGAGTGAGTGATTGGAATCTTTTGAAAACCGATTTGAAATCTCGGCTCGAGGTTCTTGACCCCGAAGGAGCTTATCGCAAGAAATATGCTAAATTGATAGAGGCTTATCTTTGTTCAGTCGACAAGCTCGATGGCCCGACTCGTCCACTAACCCTAACTTTTGCAGTCGGCGGAGCTGGCGCCCAAAGAGATCTGGGGGTACTAATCTTGGAGAAATTGAAAGACAAAATAATCGATGGCAAGATTTGTTTGAATTTAGTGGCCGGCAGTCGTCAGGATGTCTATGATTATTATCAGGAAGCACTCAAAAAAAATTATTTACAACACTCTGAGCAGATCAAGATTATTTATAATGCTAGCAAGTATAAATATTTTGCGCAGTTTAATCAGACTCTGAGAACTTCGGATATTTTATGGACCAAACCATCGGAACTCAGCTTTTATAGTGGGCTAGGACTACCGATTATTATGACTGAGGCGATTGGCTCGCAAGAAGATTATAATCGTCGTTGGCTGCTAGGGATTGGTGCTGGGGTAGATAGCAAAAATCCTAATTATGTTCATGAGTGGCTATTTGATTTTTTGGATTCTGGCTGGTTGGCCGAGGCCGCTATGAATGGATTTCTCAATGCTCCGAAAATGGGCACGGCTAATATTGAAAATATCATTTTGCATCATGAGATTAATGAAATTGAGAATGTTCGCTTAATGTAAATATAAATTTTTTATGTCTTGGGTCTTGATTGCTATCATTTCTTATTTGCTTCTAGCCACCTCTAATTTGGGTGATAAGTTTTTGATTGAAAATGTTTTGTCCAGCAGTCGCGTTTATGCTTTTTTGGCTAGTATTATGGGGGGTCTAGTAGTTTTGGCGGCTCCGTGGTTTTTGCATTGGCCGGGTTTTTATTTTTTTGCTTTTAATATTTTTGTGGGCCTACTTTTTCCTCTGTGTTTGTTTTTTATGTTCAAGGCCCTCAAAGAGGGTGATACTTCTAAAGTCGATGTTTTGATCGGCGGGATTATTCCAATTTTTACTATTATCGGTTCTTTTGTTTTTTTTGGTGAAAGGTTTTTTCTCCATCAATGGTTGGGTATTTTTTCTTTGATCTTGGGAACAATCTTTTTGGCGCTCGTTTCTGGCCAGGGCGGTTATCAAGCTTTGTTGCGAAGTAAGCGAGCCTTTTATTTGTCACTTGTTTCGGCTATATTTTTTGCGGTATTTTTCTTGGGCACTAAATTCGCCTACAATCATCAAGACTTTGCCAGTGCTTTTATTTGGATTAGAATGGGGGCGGTACTTGGAGCCTTAATTATGATTACTGACAAGCATGCCCGGCAAGAGATCTTTGCCGGTTTATATCTAAAGAAATCCGAGTCTTCGGCCAAATCGCCTAAGAGAAAAAAGAGAAATAAAGTTTTAATTTTTGGTAATCAAGCACTGGGAGCAGTAGGTTTTATTTTGCAAAATTATGCTATTTCTTTTGGCTCGGTGGCGGTGGTCAATGCGCTTCAGGGTGTACAATATGCCTTTTTGTTGATCATTGGTTGGTTGCTTACTATTTTCCATCCTCATATCATTAAAGAAGATATTTCTGATAAAATTATTTTGCGAAAAGTTTTGGCTATTGCTCTAATTAGTATTGGTTTATATTTTGTAGTTTTAAAATAATATTATGCCTAAAAAACGCCAAACCTTTAAATTAATTGTCAAAATACTTTTGGGCTTGCTTTTGGTCGCTTTGTTGGTTTTGATTTATTTTTTAAAAATTTCCAAAAATTATCCACGTCAAATGACTTTGGATCATACTCCAGGATATTTTGGGGTCACTTTTTCTAGGAAGTTTGCCGAGGAGTTGGGGCTCAATTGGCGCAATGCTTATTTGGCTGTTTTAGATGATTTGGGGGTCAAAAATATTCGTTTGCCGATTTATTGGGATGATATTGAAAGAGAGCCGGGGGTTTATGATTTTTCGGATTATGATTTTATGGTTAGCCAGGGGGCTAAGCGAGACGTCAAATTTATTTTGTCGGTTGGTTATAGGCTACCTAGATGGCCGGAATGTCATGAGCCGCTTTTTATGAGAACCAAGAGTGGGGCTGAGTGGCAAAAAGCCGAATTAGCGATGCTCGAAACCGTAGTGCGTCGTTATCGTTATGAAAATTCGGTAGTGTATTGGCAGGTGGAAAACGAGCCACTTTTAAATAGTTTTGGCTTGTGCCCACATAGTGATATTGATTTTTTGCAACAAGAAATTTCTTTGGTCCGTAGTCTGGATGATCGACCAATTATTATTTCCGCTTCAGGTGAATTGAGCTCTTGGAAAAAGGAGGGGCAATTAGGTGATATTTTTGGAACGACTATGTATCGAGTAGTTTGGAATAATATTTTTGGTTATATTCATTATCCAGTGCCGGCTTCTTTTTATCGTTTGAAAGCTGATTTGGCCGGGATTGATAAAACCAAGAGAATGATCGTGGAGCTTCAGGCCGAGCCCTGGGTGCCCCATGATAATATGAAGGATTTTTCTCCCAAAGAAGCCGTGAAATCTTTTGATCTTGATCAATTTAGGGCTAACGCCCAGTATGCCAAGAATAGTGGCTTTACTCAGGCTTATTTGTGGGGAGTTGAGTGGTGGTATTTCAAAAAAGAAAGTGGCCAAAGCGAGTATTGGGATTTGGCCAAAGAACTTTTTAAATAATTATGTTATCAATTGTTATCCCGACTTTTAATGAACAAAAATTTTTGCCGCTTATTTTAGCGTCTATTTCGCAACAAAATTTTACTGATTATGAGATTATTGTTTCTGATGGAGAGTCGACTGATGATACTTTGAAAATTGCTAGTGACTTTGGTTGCAAGATTACGACCGATAGCCGTCGGCATCCTACTTATCAACGCAATAATGGTGCTCGTCTAGCTCAAGGCGATTTGATCTTGTTTTTGGATGCTGATACTATTTTGCCGGCCAATTTTTTGACCTCGGCTATTTCCCAATTCAAAAAATACCAGCTGACCTCAGCTGGTTTTTATATTCGGTATAATCCCTCTAGAATTATTTATAAGTTTTGCGATTTTATTTTCAACTTTTTTTGTTTTGTTCGGCAGTATTTTGCTCCAGTGGCAGTCGGGGCAGCAATTTTGGTGAAGACTTCGGCTCATCACCAGGTTGGTGGTTTTGATGAAACTATTGTTTTCGCCGAAGATTTTGATTATGTGGATCGCCTGGGCAAGATTGGTCGTTTTAAAATGCTAGTTGGAATTCGAGTATTGTTTTCAGCTAGACGTTTGGAGCGTGACGGAGTTCTGAGGGTGTTGTGGCAATGGATTCGGATGGGCTCTTATACTTTGTTTAATATTCCCATTAGAAAAAAGATTATCAAGTATGACTTGGGCGATTTTTAGAATTTTTTAGAGCGCGAATAACATGGATGGCGATAGCTACTAAAATAACTATAACAATAATAATATCAAAACGATCCCAGATAGGTCCCAGTTTGTCCCAATGTTCACCCATTTGCCAGCCCACTATAATTAGCAAATAACTCCAAATCCAAGAGCCAATAAAGGTATAGATAGAAAAGCTAATTAGTCGTCCACGAGCTACTCCGGCCACTAGCGAAATAAAGGTTCTAATAATTGGCAAGACTCGAGAAAAGAAAAAAGCTAGGTCTCCAAACCGATTTATAAAACGATCGGTTTTTTCAATGTCTTCGTGGGAAATTAGTAACCATTTCCCGTGCTTCATTAAAAAAGGTCGGCCGAGCTTATAGCCAATATAATAAGAGATTAAGGAGCCAATTAAACAGCCTAGGGCTCCAGCTAGAGCAGCTAGATGAATATTTAACTCTCCGCGGTTGGCCAAAAATCCCGAATAAGGCAAGATTATTTCCGACGGAATGGGGATATTACAGGATTCGATGGCCATTAAAATAATAATCCCCACATAGTGGAGTTTATCAATGAGATAAGTGACAATAGTGGCCAAAAAATTGATAATTGCTTCTAACATAATGCTTAGTATAGCAGATTTGATGTTGAGATAAAAGATGGTTTAATTATTTTTTTTGGCTTGACGATCTAGGATTAGCCAATAGATAATACCAAAGAGAATGGCCAGGTCGGCGATATTAAAAACGGTAAAAAATTTGAGATCAAAATAATCAACCACATAACCCAAAAACATCCGATCTAGTAAATTGCTAATAGCTCCGAAGGCAATAAACAGGAAGGCCATTGTTTCGGAAGATTTGTTTTTTTTGAAACTTTCCAGGGCAAAATAGAGCAGGCCAATGATGAGCAGGGAGTCTACCACCAATAATATTTTGCCAGTGATTGGCAGGGAAAAGGCAATATAATAATTAGTTACAAAATTAAGAGTAAAAATATCACCGATTAATTTGAGTGGTTGAAAAAAGGCTCCACTAGCCGCAGCGGTTTTAAATAATCTATCAGCAACAAAAAACATAGCTGGAATTAGAACGGCTATGTTTTTGGTGAGTATCAAAAGTATCTTTTTCATGAGATTAATCGTTTTGTAATTCGGTTTTGCATTCTACGCAAGAAGAAGCAGTGGGTCGAGCAATAAGTCTTTTAGGGTTGATTTCTTTGTGGCAATATTTACAAACCCCGTAGGTACCACTGGCAATTCTTTTGAGAGCCCCCTCGATATCTTTGAGGTCGTCTTCTAAAACTTTTTCGGTAGCTACCGTGGTGGTATAGTCACTAATCTCTTGAGCATTCTCGTCGGGTTTGTCACCGTACTCTGGAAACTTGGCTCCGAGTTTGTCGGTTTCTTCTATGTCGGGACGCGCCAAATCCTTCAGGTCTTTTAAGATCTGAGCTTTTTGGTCGTTGAGAATTTTGATGATTTTATCCTGTGTTTCTTTTTCCATAAAAACCGTTATTTAATAAAAAGTTTAATCAAGGTTCTTAATTAAACTCACCATTATTATAGACTATTTTTTGGAAATTTACAAGCCCCGTAAAGCCCCTCGACCATGCTCGGGGCCACGGGGCAAGCCCCTAGAGGACCAGGAGGATCAGGCCTAAAAGTAGGAGGCTGAAGATGGCTATTTTAAAAATAAGGTGTTTTTCGGCAAAATATAGCTTGCCAGAAAGCAGCGACCAGAAAATTGATGAAGATCTTTTGGCGGTTAGAACTAGAGAGGCGGCCCCATAACTAAAAGCAAAGCTTTCAATAGCGCTACCAATGCCCATACTAAATGATTGACCAAAGAAAATTGGTTTGATTAATAATTTTAGGGGGTTTTGTCGATTTTTTATTAGAGCCAAAACAAAAGTAAAAATTAATAAAAAAGAGACGGCGATTAATTGTTCGGCAGCCACCGAATTGTAATGAGTGATATTGTATTTATACAAAGAAATAGTGATGACGGCTCCAATTGATGAGGCCATGACTAGGCCAATTCCTTTTTTGGCAATTTGTTTGCTAGCAAAAGATACTAGCAGGGTGGTCATTATAATGATGATTCCAATAATTGCCGGCTTATCAATTTGGTAGCCAATTAAAAGGTCAACAATTAGAAGTAATGGAATAGTTAATGTCCGGACAAAATTGAAAGTAGTCCGATCAGCTTTGATAATTCCAAAAATACTAAAATAAAGAATGAAAATTTCTAGCGAACATCGGAGCGCTAGAATTGGCAAAGACCTAAGGTCAAAAACAAATCCTCGGGAGCTAACTAGACCGATAATGATAAACAAAATAGCCGCCCAGAATAGATTGATAAAAGCTAGGCTATAAGCATTTTCTTGATTTAGGGCTACTTCTTTTTTGCCGATAGATCCAGCAATTTCTTCAAAGAAGGTACCAATGGAAGCTAGTATTGGTCCAAGCATAATAATTAAAAACCCCGAAATTTATCCGGGGTTGGAAACTCTAGGAGGGATTCGAACCCCCGCCCTCCGACCGGCCAAAAAATAATAATTGTCCTTAGCAGAGCCTGGTTTTCTTACTTCGGATGTCGACGCGTTTTACCGTTTGTCAGTCTCCCTCTTTCAGATGGCCATACTGTGCCGTTTAAGTCGGCGCTCTAACCGGACTGAGCTACCAGAGCTCAGATTTATGACCGGGTAGAGACTTCGGAAAGAACTTCAGTTCTTGTTTCTGCAGCGCTATATTTAAATGGTTAGTGTTCTCGCTATTATTTATATAGTATAAAATTTTATTAGCTTTGTAAATGGGGGACTGGTAATAATTATTGTTTTTTGACAATCTTGAAAGTCTTTGCTAAGATTTTTTCATGCGTTATTATAGGAACGGTAGCTTATTTAATTAGAGCGTCCCGTCATGCGACGGGAAGGTCGCGGGCCGCGCCCGCAGACCTCTAACATTGAATTGAAAAATACAAATTAGGAACGGTAGCTCAGTTGGTTAGAGCGCTGCCCTGTCACGGCAGAGGTCGCGGGTTCGAGCCCCGTCCGTTCCGCATTACGGAAGCAAGCCAACTGCTTGGCTTGCGTCGGGGCGAGAAAGGCGAGTCGTTGTGCGAAAGCACCGACGAGCCCGGGTGGTGAGTCCCCGTCCGTTCCGCATTACGGAAGCAAGCCAACTGCTTGGCTTGCGTCGGGGCGAGAAAGGCGAGTCGTTGTGCGAAAGCACCGACGAGCCCGGGTGGTGAGTCCCCGTCCGTTCCGC
>CAZMYU010000008.1:0-31512 GCA_964570655.1 uncultured Gammaproteobacteria bacterium
TCTGCATATATTTTACTATTTATTTTTTAGTCTAACAACCCATTATTTTATTGATGTTTTTAGTCAAATTATTTTTATCCACAACTAGATTATTTTTCTAATTAAATGTTCTTTTAAACAAGGATAATAATTGAATTTCTATTGCTAATTTATTGATGTTTTGAAAAAATCTTCCGGTGTGTGCGTATAGTCAAGTTAATATAGACACACCGGAAATCTCGTCTAAAACCTCATTTACCGCCCCGACTTGTTTTTCTTTTTTCGGCGAGCGGACAAGCCCTCGCCGAAAAAAAAGAGAAAAAACAATGTTCGAGGGCGGTTAAAACATGACTATTTTTTATGCGGTCTATTGTGTGCATATAGTTTAGTTAATATATGGAGGCAGAAAATGGTTGATTTTGTTGGATATTATGTTGGGGTTGACACAAATTGATAAATACGCTACAATGGGTTTATTAATAGTCCATTGAAAAATAAGGTTAAATTGGGTTAATTGTTAAATTCATCTAGGTTTTAGGTGGATTTAGGAATTAATCCAATTGTTTAATCTTAAATTTTAGAAATCATGAAAAAAATACTTATTTTATCAGCAATGTTTGTTTTTGTAATTTTTGTAGGTTGCAAAAAAGATGAATCAATTAAACCCAGTAATAATGAACCGAGTCAGCTCACAGGAACTAGCAAAAATTTATCCCTGGTGAATTTAAGGGATTCTTTAATCGGGGGATTTTCTTTAACAGATTATTTCACCAATATGGACTCCCTTGTATGCGGTAAAATTGATACAATGGGTAAAACTATTCTTAATTTAGGTAGTCATTGCCTTGGGGTTTTTGATTGGGAAGCTGGCATTTATTGTGCTGGGATAAATCCCACAAAAATTGAGGCGGCTGTTTTTCCGCCCTATTCTCTAATCTTAACCGAAAATGGGAATCAACAAAGTATGAGCCAAAGAAAAAATTTATTTATTTGTAAAAACAATCAATTCTCTTTTGGCATTACAATTAACACCATAACTATAAAAAGTATTATTTATACAGGTAGTTCTTTAAAATTAACCTGTAACGATTCTGGCGTTATGAATTCAGGCCAGCCAGATTATTATGTTATAGTGAATTTGTAAAAATTATCGAAAATTAATTTTTAAGGAAGTCTAGCGATAGCCTTCCTTTTTTATTACCCAAGAGCTATAATATCAATACCTTTATTATGGATGAGCTTTCCAATATAATACCAAGCTCTCCGCTAACAAAAAGGACGAAATTACTTCGTCCTTTTTAATTTACCTTACCTCTATCTGTCATCCCCAGCTTGACTGGGGATCCAGAGTCTTACTTATTATTAAAAGTCATGTCCCATAATAAGGGATAATGGTCTATCCAATCGGGATTATACTTTTCTATTAATTCTAGTTTCCAAGACCTATTCCATCTTTTTAAAACTTTCTCTCTATTAATAGCTAGACGAACATCATCATGAATTTCAAAATATACTAAACTATAGACCCGATACTTATCAGTGAAACAATCAGTGATAATTCCATTTCGATGTTGACTGACCCGGTTTATTAGATTATGGGTTACTCCTATGTATAATGTGCCATTCCTTTGACTAGCTAGAATATAAACGTAGTACTGACGCCCCTCAGTCATATATTTAAAATTAATTAAATAATATCACTGGATCCCCAATCAAGTTGGGGATGACAGTGGAGGGGGTATATTAATGGTGAATAAACTATGTTGATGGAGGGGGAATTTGGTTGTATGATAAATGATTGTTAGTGGAGAAAACAATACTACAGTAAAAATTAACAATTATTCCTTCCCAACACTTTTCAATTCCTCCTCACTCAAATAGGCCCATTTGCCTTCGGGTAAGGTTCCTAATTCTAGGCCACCAAAAGCAGTGCGCTTTAAATCCACTACTCGTAGGTTTAATTTTTCTAGCATTCGGCGAATCTGTCTTTTTTTGCCTTGGCCCAAGACTATTTCAAATTTGTTTTGTCCCAAATACTTGGCTGCCTTGGCCCTGACAAAACCATCTAGTCCCAAATCCAGACCACTAGTGAGTTTCCGGGCAGCGTCATAAAAGATTTTGTCTTTAAATTCATTATCAGCCACTTTGACTTCATAAACCTTGAGCCCACCATAACGAGGATGACTCAATTTCAAAGTGAGATCACCGTCGTTGGTCAAAATTATCAGTCCGCGACTATTTTTGTCCAGTCGTCCCACACTAAACAGCTTGTCTTTAACTTTTACCAAGTCAAAAATATTTTTTTCTCCTTCAAAACGTCGATTGGTACAGGTAAAGTCGACTGGTTTATTAATCTTGATATAAATTTTATTTTTGGGCATCTCCACTACCTTGCGACCAACAGTCACTTGATCACTACTAGTTACTTTTTGTCCCAAAACCGCCTTGACGCCGTTGACAAAAACCTTGCCCTGCTTAATAGCCTCCTCGGCTTTACGCCGAGAAGACCCATGATGTTGCGCTATAAATTGAGTGAGATATATTTGGTCCATATTAGATTTTTTGATTAGTCTGATTTTGATAATAAATATCCATAATTCCCATCATAGCCAAAATTATAAAAAATAAAGCTGATAAATCATTTTTAAAATAAGGCACATCCACTAAACCATGCACCACAATCACCACCATCGCACTCAAGAGTCCCAAGACTATATAACGATTCTTGTTCTTATGTCTAATCTGCCACCACAAATTTTTTAAGCCCAAGCAAAAATACTTGACCATTAGCCAAACAAAGAGCAGGGCCCCTAAGATTCCTAGCTCACTCCAAAAGTTGAGCAAGATATTATGAGGATACAAGTAAATTTCTAGTGGTTGCCAAGCTTTTTGTCGATAGTTGGCATCAGTGCGAACTTTGTATAGCCAGTCGGGGTCATGATTAGTAATAAAGATTCCTTCGTGATGATAAGGCGCTACGGCTTTTTGATAATTGGCTAGCCCAGCTCCGAAAATCAGCCGACCATCTTTTAACATTACCCAGGTCTCCTGCCATTGACTCCGTCTGATTTGTCCCGATAAATCTTTTAGAGTTATTTTATCAACCACATCCTGTCGTAAATTTTTGAAATCAGCCAAAAAGAAAAACAGGACCACTATTAATCCCAAAAGCACATAACGAGCTCGTCGACTAATAAATAGCAAGTAAAAACCAAAAGCCGAAATCAGAGCAATGAGAGCGCCATCAGACTTAGCAAAATAAATCGCCAGCAGAGCCAATAGAATAATAATAGTAATAAGCGCCATTTGCGCAATGTTTCTGCTGGTTTTAAGACTCTGCCATTTTTTGGCTAGCCATCCAAACAGCAACATAATAATCGGGGCCAGATAAAGAGCCACGGCATTAGGATAACCAAACACCGACACTGCCCGTCGAGTTTCTAGGGCTGACCAAAAGGGGTTGAAGATAAACTGTCCAGTTATTTTTTGATAAATAGCCACCAGCGACACAGCTAGAGCTGACAAGCCCAGAGCCCACAAAATCTTGCTAAACCCAGCATCGCGTTTAAAAACGTTAATTATTAAAATATAGAGCATGACTGGCTCCAAAAAATAAGCTTTAAATATTCCCAGAGCCGACATGGTGTTTCCGCCTACCAAAATTGCTCCAAAAGAAATTAGCAACCACAATACAATTTCCCAGCGGAAAGGATAGGGCCGACGGTGTTGATCTTGTAAAAATTTTTTTAGTGAATATTTATAAGGCTGAAAACTTTTGATAAACCAAACAAAAAACGCTAAGAGAATCATAGACTCTAGTAGCGTCATGGGAATAGTCAGTAAATTAAAGCGAAGCAAATAAGTCGGCAGCAAAAAAACCAAAAGCCCCAAGGCCAAATCAAGTTTCCTGATGGCCAAAATTAAATATAGCAAACAAAATAATAATATCAAAAAGCTATACATAATTTTTCATTTCCCGCCCCGCGAAGCCTTGGCGAAGTGGGGTTAATTTTTCATTTTTCATTGAGCGAGCTAAGCTCGCTCTACGTATTCTCCTGTATCCGTATTAATTCTAACAATTTCTCCTTCGGAAATAAAGACAGGAACGCTAATTTTGGCACCAGTTTCTAGCTCGACCACCTTGGTCACACTCCCGACACTATTACCCTTAATAGCTGGTGGAGCCGAAACCACCTTGAAATCCATTTTGACCGGCAAACTAGCGGCCACTGGTTTGTCATTAAAATACAAAACATCCACATCAATCCCTTCCTTCAAATATTGAGCCTTGTCGCCAATATCAGAGAGTGGCAAGCCAAATTGCTCAAAAGTGCTATTGTCCATAAAGTAAGCCTCATTGGCATCTTTGTACATAAAATTGACCTTCTTAGTTTCGGTTTGAGCTTCATCAGCTTTTTCATTACCTTGATAAGTCTTTTCCAAAACAGCCGCCGTAATTAGATTGCGCATTTTTACTTTCAGGACCGCGCCACCGCGCCCCATTTTGTGATGATCGGTTTTGAGCACTACAAAAGGATCATTATTAATATTTAAAACCTTACCGATTTTAATCTCGCTCATTGATAACATAGGCGTAGAAATTATTTGTGAGTAAAGGATAACAGGGCCATTTTACGAGCTCTTTTGATAGCCGTAGTGAGTTCTCGTTGATGAGTTCGGCAAATACCAGTTCGATAAGCCGAGATAATTTTTTGATAAAAGTTAATAAAACCCTTGAGAGTTTTAGTATCTTTATAATCCACATCGCTATGGGTCACACAAAAATGACACTCCTTGGTTTTTTTGATTTGGTTGTTATTATTATTGTTGTTATGGTTGTTCATAATAAAAAATTTCTGGTGTCAGGCACCAAGCGATAAAGGTGCCTGACACCAGAATTAGTAATTAAAAGGGGATATTCTCAATTTGAATTTCTTCTTCGCTGTTATTGCTAGATACTGGTTCTTCAAAAGAAATCTCTTGGCTGCCACCCATCGAGCTAGATCCACCTTGACCAGCCCCCCGGGCATCTAACATTTGCATGTTATCAGCAATAATTTCGGTCCGATAATTTTTTTTGTTGGTATCTTTGTCTAACCAATCTCTAGTTTGAATACGTCCTTCAATATAGACCTTAGAACCTTTTTTGAGATAATTAGCACAGATTTCGGCCAATTTTCTCCAGGCAACTACATTGTGAAATTCTGGTTTGGTTTGCTTTTGACCGCTTTGATCGGTCCAATTAAAGTTGGTAGCGACCGAGAAAGACACCACCGATTGTCCGGAGGGGGTGGTGCGAAGTTCTGGATCGCGAGTCAAGTTGCCGATAATCATGGCTTTGTTTAAACTGCTCATATGTTCGCTATTAAAAGATTGAAGGATTAAAAGATTAAAAGATTATTTATACTAAACAATTTTTCAATTTTCAATTTTCAATCTTTCAATTATTGTTAAATTATAATAAATCTTCAGCGTTTAAAATGCCTTCTAATTTCTCATCAAGAGATTTTAAATCAGCTTTCTTTTTGGCGTTCTTATTTTTAGTCTCGTCCTCTTCTTCTTCGGCTTTGACCGCTACTGATTTTTTGGAACTAATCTTGTCTTTGATTTTTTTCTCTTTAGCGAGTTGAATATCGCTCTTAATCGGTTTTTTGATAATCATAAATCTAATCACCTCGGTATCCAAGCGCAATTTTTCGTCTAAAATCATTAGCTTGCTTGGCTCGAGATCAAATTCCAAAAGATCATAATAACCATAAGCCTCATGCTTGATCGGATAAGCTAATTTTTTCTTACCCCAATAATTACGAGCAGTGATTTGACCGTCGTTGGCCTCAATCAAGGCTTCCACTTTTTTGACACAGACTTGGGCCTCTTCATCGGTAAAGCGATTAGAAACGATGAACAACACTTCGTAGTGTGAGGCTCCAGAATTTTTAGTTTTGGACATAAATTATAATAAATTAAATTAATTAATAAAATTGGCTTTAAAAAAACCCAAGTATTCCAAAGACACTAGGGGCTTGAGAATACCTTTAACCCCTAAAGGGGTTGAGACGCCACCAGGACGCTCGTGGGAAAGGTTCAGGTTGTACCTAATTTATACCACCTCAAATCAGCCCTGTCAAGATTGTCTTAGTAAATTAAGAGTTTATTAAATTTAAGCACCAAGGATGTGTTTTTCCGCTTAGGACGATTTCTGTGGGAAAATTTTTCAGCGGTTCTGGTGTCTGGCACCAGTATCTTGAATAAAGTATCGGGCTTTGAGGTAGGTGCCTGACACCAGAACGCCTGAGGCTGATAAAATTTTCCGTTACGAAATCGTATGCGCTCCAAAACACATCTTTGGTGCTGATTAATTAGTTTGAAAAATCAAAAAGAGGCAGTGTTTGCCTCTTTATAAATTGTTTTTAATAATCATACTCTCAAGAAAGCAAGAGATACGCCAGCAAAATAACGCCGGACAGAAAAAACCCGGACAAAATGCCGTATAACATATTAACTCTAATGATATTTTCGAACTTTCTTTTCAAAGAAAATCCATCCAGTATTCCAGCATATTTGTCCAAGAAATCTTTTTCGGATTTTTTAGACCTGACATTTAATAACTTGCAGGCCACAAAAAGGACCAAGACAAAAATTAATAAAAATGTTTTCATTGATTATGTGTTTAATGATTTTAAAAAACTTATTAGAATATCCAATGTTATCAGGTATTACTAAAAATGTCAACCCCCGGCTAGCCACAAATTTGCCTTTAAATACTGAGTGTTATACACTGTTTTTATGACTTATTTTTTCATTTTAGGGCGACAGGCTGAAATATCTGTTGCCGAAATTCTAGCCATTTTTCCCAAAAGCTCTAGCCGTCTAGCCGGACCAGAGGTTTTGCTCATGGAAGCCGACAACCTGGATCCGCAAAAACTAATCCGCCGGATGGGGGGAATTATTAAAATTGGCGAAATTATTAATGATACGCCAATTAATATTATTAGAAATAGCAGTGCTGAGAAAAAAATAAAATTTGGTTTTTCTAATTATGGCGACAAAAAAATAGAAATAAAAAAAATGGCTCTAACCATTAAAACCACTCTAAAAGAAGAGGGACTAAATTGTCGCTGGGTAGAAAGTCGCGAAGCCAAACTATCAAGCGTGATAGTCGAGCAAAACAAATTGGTAGACGAAGGAGCTGATATTTGTTTTATTTCTGATCAAAATAAAAATTTGATTGGTCGCACCCTAGCTGTCCAAGCCTTCAAAGAATTGTCCCGCCGAGATTTTGGCCGGCCCAGTCGCGATGATGCCTCTGGAATGCTCCCGCCCAAACTAGCTCAAATCATGATTAATCTCGGAGCTGGCGCACGCGATATTAGTCGACTAAGCTTGCATGATCCTTTTTGTGGATCCGGAACAATTTTAAGTGAAGCTCTACTAATGGGTTGTCAAAATATTAGTGGTAGCGACAATTCTGCCAAAGCCACTGCTGATTCTTTACAAAATCTAAAATGGATCCAAGAAGCTGCGGATTACAATATTTTTATTTGCCCAGTAGAAAAACTAAGCACAAAAATAAAACCAAAATCCCTAGATCTAATTATTAGCGAGCCCTATCTAGGACCGCAAAACCAAACAAAAAATCCCGACCAAGTAGTCCGAGATTTAAATGCTTTATATTCTATTGCTCTACAAGAATTCTCCAAAGTCCTTAAGCCTAATGGTCGGGTGGTGATGATCTGGCCAATTTTTCAAGGACAAATAATCAAACCGCAAACTGCTGGCTGGAAATTCCTAAAACCTTTCAGCGGTGATTATCAAAAAATATTTACCAAATTATCGCCTCGCGGTAATCTAATCTATGCTCGCCCAGGCCAAAGAGTCAAAAGAGAAATAATAATTTTAAGCCAAAACTAATTAATAGTTATTGAATTTTTATTACTCTTTTTAAGATTATTACTCCAATCATAAAACTCCACATAAACCTTATAGACCCCGGAGCTAGGAGCGCTCAGCCAATCAATTTCAATATTATCATTACTAATCTGATTGACCTCGCTCATCAGATTTTTATTATTTTGGCTATCAGTATAATAAACTTTGATTTTAGAAATTTTTTGTTTTTCGGTTAATTGCATTTTCACTTTAACCGGAAAATCCTTGGCTCCAAAACTAGCGCCACTAGAGGGACTAGTCAGATTAATTTCTGGCGCCTTATTATTGTTTGGGGCTTGCAAATTGAAGACCACCGACCTCTCAGAACAATTAGAAAAATCATCACAGACTCGAACTCGCAGAGTATGCTGACCATTATTTAAAAAGTTAACCGCCGAATTAAAATCATAAGGAGCATTTTGAGTCTTATAAGCCAAATTGTCATTCAAAAAATATTCCACTCGAGCTGAGCCAGCAATACTGGCAATGGAAATACTGGCCGTTAAATTGACCGAAGTAATTTCTTCTTTTAGCCCCGGGCTCAAAATACTAAAACTCGGCGGCTGATTTAATCCTGGAATTTTATCAATATCTAGCTCTGGGCTAGAACTATTATAATAACCGTTTTTCTTGGCCCACTCCAAAACTCGTGATTCCCACAAATTAAATTGAGGGTCACTAGCTGGATTTTTGGGGCGAGGTCCTAGAGGATCATTTTTATCAACATAATACAACAAGCAATGAGGATTGTTGTAAACAATTTCTTGAATTTGATCAATCGGAGTAGAGTCATTAGCAAATTCGCCAGTACTCTTATTAATTTTAATAATCTTTTTAAGATAAGTCTCACCATCAATCACGGCCTTACCAGTTCGCAAATCGCCTGGCTCATTAAAAGTCTCCACCGGAGTACCACTTAAAATTCGGCGCATGTATTCATTCCAAATTGGAGCCGCCACTACGCTACCATCAGCTCCACTTTTCATTTCACTCCCGTTATTATTACCAACCCACACCCCAGTTACTACTGAAGGGGTATAACCAATAGTCCAGGCATCTTTAAAATCATTAGTGGTGCCGGTTTTAGCGGCCACTGGCCTATCAGGCAAAGTCAAATAATTTTTAATCCCAAAGATATAGGCGCGAGCATTATTGTCAGTCAAAATACTATTAATTTCTTGGGCAATCTTCCCAGGCAAAACATCTCTCTTTTTGTCCTGCCACTCTTCCAAAACTTTACCATTTTTATCTTCAACTTTTAAAATAACCGCAGTTGGTCGAATCTGTCCTTCGCGCGCCAGAGCACTAAAAGCGTTCACATGCTCTAACATCCTAACTTCGCCACCACCTAGCACTAGCGACAAACCCAGACGCTCTGGATCAGTCAGGGTGGTGTATCCCAAATCTTTGGCTACCTTGATAACATTATCAATCCCAGCCAAATAAATCGCCTTGACCGCCGGAATATTCAAAGACCCAGCCAGGGCCTGCCGAACAGTCACTGGTCCCCGTTCTTTATTGTCATAATCATGGGGCTCATAAGCCTTGCCACCAGCGGAAAAATTAGTAACCACGTCATACAAGATAGTATTGGGGGTATAACCTCTAGTAAAAAGAGTGGCATAAACAATCGGCTTAATAGACGACCCCGGTTGTCTAAGGGCGGTAGTAATATTGACCTGCCCATCAATGTCATCATTAAAATAATCACGTGATCCCACCATCGCCAACACCTGACCAGTTTTGGGATCCAAGCTCAAGAGGGCGGCGTTACTAGCATTATATTTTTCTTGATATTTTTCGGTTTTCGCTTTCAATACTTCTTCGGCAATTTTTTGTTTATTAACATCGAGAGTGGTATATATTTTCAAACCATCTTGCTCCACAGTTTTTTCTCCATATTTTTCTTCCAAAATTTGTTTCACATACATAATAAAATGCGGAGCGACCATGGCGCTTTCCGGAGGAGCAAATTTCAAATCAAATTTTTTGGCCTCATCTCTTTCTTGATTATTAATATAGCCCTGCTCAGCCATTAAATCCAAAATATATTGCTGCCGACTAATTAATAAATCTTTGTGCTGACCATAAGGAGAATAACGTGATGGCGCCTGAGGCAGAGCAGCCAAAATAGCGGCCTCAGCCAAATTGATATCCTTAACATTTTTACCAAAATACTTTTGGCTAGCCGCTTCCACGCCATAAGCATTAGAACCGTAAGGAATTTCGTTTAGATACATCTGCAAAATCTGATCCTTGTTAAATTTATTTTCCAATTTGACCGACATCACCACCTCTTTGACTTTGCGAGTTATTGTTTTCTCATCAGACAACAAAGCATTTTTAACAAATTGCTGGGTTAGAGTTGATCCCCCAGCCACGCGATGATAAATAACATTGGTTACCAAGGTTCTAAAAATCGACCAGTAGCTAATAGCTCCATGTTTGTAAAAATTTTTATCTTCAATCGAAATAGTCGCCTGTTTAACCCGGTCAGGAATTTGACCCAGAGCCACTAGAGTTCTTTTTTGATCACCATGGATTTCATACAAAACATTTTCACCACTGCGATCAAAAATTTTGGTGCTTTGGGCTATCTCTCTATCAATCAATTGGTTAGGATTAGGAAGATTGCGAGTAATAAACAAAACCCACAAAGGAAAAACAATAATAAATATTAGAGCCAGCCGCCAGGCCAAGCGCCACAATCTGGATTTTAGACTTCTGGGTTTTTTGGGGAGCCTCGCGTCTCTTTGTTTGTCCTTGTCCTCATGCCGGACCAACACAAAACGCCGGGTTAAATTCCGGCTATGCTCTGGATTCACTGGTTTTAGATAGCGCATGGGCATGAGCTTAAAACTTATAATATTTAGCGGCTTCTTCTGGGCTCACTGGATTAAGAACTAGGCCCGAACCGAGCTCAACACCACCCCAAGTACCCTGACGGGGTTCAATTTTCAAATAAAAATGTTGGTCGGTATAGGGAACAACATTATGCATAAAATAATTATAATCCAAGCCTAATTTGTCTATTTTTTTCAAAAGTTTTTGCAAAATCTGAGCCAAAATATTTTTTTCAATGGCGGTTAATAAAGCAAGGTTATCAACATGACGATTACTCAAAATCCAAACCTCATAATTATAGCGGCTAGCATAAGGAGTAAAGACCGTAAAATACTTATCTCGATAAACCAGACGGGAAGATTTGGCTTCTTTTTTCAAAATTTCACAATAAGCACATTTTTTATATTTTTTCCGATAATCCTTAAGGGTCTTAATTTCTTCTTGCAGCTCGGCTGGAATCAAAGCTGAGGCCAAAATCTGAGAATGAGGATGTCGCATAGAAGCCCCGGCCTGAGATCCTTGGTTTTTAAAAATCAACACATAGCTAATTTTTTTATCCTTAGCTAGGCGTTGGCTCTCATCAGTGTAAACATTTATTAAATCAGTAAACAGCTTGGGCGATAATTCCCCCAAGCTTTTATCGTGCTGATTGCCCTCAATTAACACTAGGTGATGACCATAAGCCTTAAGGTTGTCAGGACTAAGGGCGGGAAAATCATTATTGAGCGCCAAAATAATATCCTGTTTATTTTTGATACAAAAAGGACAGGGCGTGGTCTTTTTTTTCGCTAGAGTATCACTGGGTCTTTTCGATCTTCCTGGAGCAATGACCACGTAATCATTAAAAATATAATTTTTCCTAATTTCTGATTTTTTTATCATAGAGTTCCAATGGCTTTTTTGACTTGCAGCATTTTTTGGTTGGCTATTTTTTTGGCCTCTTTGGCCCCTAGTTCCAAAACCTTTAAAACCTCTTGATCGCTGAGGCTGGCGTATTTTTTCTGAATGGGCGCGAGATAATTATTAATAGCTAGGGCCAGATCGGTTTTAAAAACTCCATAACCCTGGCCTTGATATTTTTTGACCAAAGCTTCAATTGACAAACCACTAACCAAAGAATAAATGGTTAATAAATTAGAAATAGCCGGACGTTTTTTCAAATCATAACTAATATCCGAACCAGAATCAGTAACTGCTTTTTTTATTTTTTTCTCAATTATTTCTGGGGAATCGCTAAGAGCCAAATAAGCCCCAGCATTGTCATCGCTCTTGCTCATTTTTTTGAGTGGGTCAAAAAGACTCATAATCCGGGCCCCGGTTTTCCTAATTTGAAACTCAGGAATTTTAAAAATAGAACCATAAGCATTATTAAATCGCTTGGCCAAGTCTCGCGCCAATTCAACGTGTTGAACCTGATCATCTCCAACCGGCACCACATCGGTGTCATACAACAAAATATCAGCCGCCATCAAAACCGGATATTCAAACAAGCCGACGCTAACATTTTCTTGATGTTTCAAAGACTTGTCTTTAAACTGAGTCATTTTTTTGAGATCAGAAAAACGAGCCGCCAGACACCCCAAGACCCAAGCCAATTCAGTATGCTCATTAACATCGGATTGTTTAAAAATAATAGTCTTAGCCGGATTAAGCCCACTAGCCAAATAAATCTTGGCCACTTCAATTATTTTTTTTCTCAAAACTTCTGGATCGCCCGGAACAGTAATTGCATGGTAATCAACAATACTAAAAAAACAATGGTAATCATTTTCCATTTCTACCCACTGACTAATGGCTCCTAAATAATTTCCCAAATGCAAAGAACCGGAAGGCTGAATGCCGGAAAAAATTATTTTTTGATTAGACATAAGATTTCAATATTAATAGTGATTATTAATATTTTAGCATAATTTGTAAAAATATAATAAATGCCCCTCGGCTACGCTCGGGGCCCTTCGCCTTCTTAATTCATTGCTTTACTATATTTATAATCGGAAGTCGCAGACCCTGAGCGTAGTGAGGTCTACAAGACCGAACGAAGTCGAAGGGTCGGGACGCCGGGAATTGAACCCGGGCTACATGCACCCCATGCACGCGTACTACCGTTATACTACGCCCCGCGGTGCAAATCCTTATTGACGAATTGGCATCACAATATAAAAATAATCAGTGTCCTTAGCTGAACGCAAAATACAAGGAGATTGACCACTAACCAATTCAATTTTAATTGTTTCACCGCTCAAACTATTTAAACCATCAATCAAATACCGATGATTAATCACTACCTCACCGTTTTCACCGCTTATCTCCGCCGACAATTCAATTTGGCTTTCACCAACCTGACCAGAAACAGCCGAAACAATCAACTCGCCACTGGTTCTGTATTCCAAACCAATATCATTGATGCCGGTTTTAGAAAATATGGCCGCCGCTTTTACCGCTCTTAGCAATTCGGTTCGATTCGCCAAGACAGTGGTTTTAATATTTTGCGGAACAATCTGACCATAATCCGGATAATGACCACTAATCAACCTGGAGACCAACTCGGTATTACCAACAATAAATAGAATCTGATTATCAGACAAACAAACTTTGATTTTATTATTATCCGAAATATCCTGGTCTTCTTTAATAATAGCCATAATCCGAACCAACTCCTGTAAAGTTTTGGCGGGCACAATCGCCTGAGCAGTGTCGCAACCAAATGCCGTACATTTTATTTTTTTCTCAGCCAAGCGATAACTGTCGGTTCCAGCCAACACCAATTCGTCTTTACCAAAAACAAATAAAACCCCCGATAGCTCAGCCCTGGTTTCATTACCAGACACAGCAATCAAAACCTCGGGCAATGAATTTCTAAGCACCTCACCATCCAACTCATAATAATTATCTTTGTTTAAAACTGGGATCAATGGAAAATCTTGAGCTGATTGAGTTTTTATTTTGGTTTTATAATTACCACATTTAATTGACAGGTTGTCGGCCACCAAATCCAGATCCACGTTTTCATCTGGCAAAAAAGACACGTACTCACTAATTACCTTAGCATCAACCGTTAACACCCCATCGCTTTCAATCTTACCCCGCAAAAAAGAAGTGATCCCTATTTCTAGGTTGGTGGCTGATAAAACTACCAAACCATTTTCGGCTTTAAACAAGATATTATTAAGAATTGGCAAATTAATATTTTTGCTAACTACATGACTAGCCAAAGCAATGGCTCGACGTAAATTATTTTTAGTGGCTGTGAGTTTCATAGGTTTGTTTATTATATTAATAAATTAATAAATAAATAAATATAATAATAGTAATAAAGAGGGGGATAGAGGGGAAAAGAAATTGCTTGGCCTTTTTTGTTTGGGTTTTAGTATTTTTTGGGCAAAAAACGAGGTGGATAAAAAAAGAATAAGGTGGGGGTGAATTTTGGTGAATGTGAATAACCTAGCTAAATTATTTTTTGTGCCCAAGTAATTCACAGTTTATGCCGGTAGTGAATAAAACAATTGTTTTATTGAATTTAATTCTTGATTAAGGCGTTCGTTTTTGTCTTTTTCTTCAGAGATCTTATTATAAGCATGAATAGCGGTGGTGTGATCCCGACCACCGAGCTCTAGACCAATAGCTGGATAAGAAGTAGCTAGTTCTTCTCGGATCAAGAAGACGGCAATCTGCCTCGGGGTTACTAATTCCTTTTTGCGGCTAGTGCCGCTGAGTTCTTTGGGGGAAATATTATAAAATCTAGCCACAACCTCAATAATATCTTTGGGGCTTAGAGATTTGGCCCGGCTTTCAATAGTGAGATCGCTTAAAACTTCTTTGATTGATTTGATACTGGGGGTGGAGTTATTTAGATCATGATAAGCAATGATTTTGTTGAGGGCGCCTTCTAGTTCTCGGATATTGTTTTGAATATTATTGGCTACATATAATAATATTTCTCGATCTAGGGAATAACTTTTTTCATTGGCTTTTTTTTCTAAAATCGCCATTTTAGTTTCAATGTCTGGTTTACCAACATCAACCACCATGCCACATTCAAAGCGAGAGGTGAGTCGAGCCTCGATAGCGGGTAGTGATTTTGGTGGGCGATCAGAACTCAGGACTATTTGTTTATTGCTTTGATGAAGTTCGTTGAAGGTGTGAAAAAATTCTTCTTGCGTGCCGTCTTTGCCACCCATAAACTGGACGTCGTCAACAAGTAGTAAATCAACATTGCGGTAAATATTTTTGAATTCTTTGCCCTGACCACCGCGAACTGCGGACACATAATTATTAGTAAAATTTTCTGAGGTAGTATATAAAATTTTATTGGTGTGACGAGACATTTCGTTACCAATAGCTTGGAGCAAATGAGTTTTTCCTAGACCCACTCCGCCATAAATAAACAAAGGATTATAAACTTTGCCGGGATTATTAACAATGGCTCGACAAGCGGCGTGGGCGAGTTCATTGGCTTTGCCCACAATAAAATTATCAAACAAATATTTGGAATTAAGACCGAAACGATTAATCGGACTTTTGATTTCGGGGCGAGGAATATTTTCTGTTTCTTCACTGGTGTTTAGGGGAGCGGCTGGTGAGGGTTTTTTTATTTCGTTTTTTCTAAACTCCACTTGATAAACTAATTCATTAATTTTTTGACCAACGGTTTTTTCTAGAGAGCTTTTAATAATTTTATAAAATTTATTTTCTAACCATTTTTTTACAAATTCGCTAGGCACAGCAATAACAATGCGCCCCTCATCAATTGAGGAGACAAAAGTATCTTTAAACCAGGTCACAAAATTAGCTTTAGATAAACCGAGTTCAATCTCACCTAAAACCGCTTGCCAAACTTGTTCTTTATCCATAATGTTGTTGAAGATTTTTTTATCTTCTTATTATATTAGAATAAGGGTAGATGAGCAATTACTTTGCTGTTTATAAAGTGTGTATAAGATTGAGAGGATTATAGCTTTTTTTCTCAAAATATTCAATAATCCGGGTTGACCCGCGAGACTAAAAATGTTATGGTGATATTACTAATTAAAATAAAAATAAAATATGTCTACTAAAAGAACATTTCAACCCAATGCTAAAAGAGCCAAAAAGAAGCATGGGTTTTTGAAGAGAATGGCTACCAAAGACGGTCGGGCGGTTTTAAAACGTCGACGCACCAAAGGACGAGAAAAATTAAGCAAGTAATTTCATGCTTAGCCGACAGAATCGTTTGCATTTGGATAAGGATTTTGATCGGGTTTTCAAACAGGGCCGAGGTTTTTATGGGCGCTTTTTAAGTTTAAAGATAAAGGCCAATGATTTACCAATTAATAGATTTGGTATTTTAGTTGGAACAAAAGTGAGTAAAAAAGCCGTTGATCGTAACAAAATTAAAAGAAGAATTAGAGCTATTTTGAGAGCTGAAAATCAACAATTAAAACCAGGCTACGATATAGTTATTGTAGTTTTTCCGCTAATATTAGCCAAAAAATACAAGGAGATTAAAGAGGATCTTAAAAATGCCTGTCAACGATTAAAGCTCTATGTTTAAAAATTTGTCCAAATATTATCCACGATTTTGGGTGGTAAAATTAATTAATATTTATCAACGGACCCTATCTTTCGACCATGGACCAATGAAGCATTTGTATCCCCATGGCTTCTGCCGCTTTTCTCCAAGCTGCTCAGAGTATGGAAAATTGGCCATTGAAAAATATGGAATTTTCCGCGGCGGCTTCAAGACCGTTTGGAGAATTCTAAGATGCAATCCCTTTAATAAGGGTGGCTACGATCCAGTTAAATAAATAAATTATTTATATTATGATTTTTCAAACTATTTTTTATCAACCCATTTTGAATCTATTGGTAGTGTTATATAATACCGTGGCCTTTCATGATTTGGGCGTAGCCATCATCTTGCTTACCATTGTAATCAAGGTGGTTTTATGGCCTCTATCTAATAAGTCAATTAAAGCTCAGAAGTCATTGCAAGAATTACAGCCCAAAATTAGTGAAATTAAAGCGAAATACAAGGATGATAAGCAGGCTCAGAGCTTGGCTATGATGGAGGTATATAAACAACATAAGGTTAATCCCTTTTCTTCTTGTTTGCCAATTTTGGTTCAGTTGCCATTTTTGTGGGCGGTTTATAAAGTCTTCAGTGACGGGCTTAATAATAAATTATCTTTAGTTTATCCTTTTATTAGTAAGCCAGAAATGATTAATACGATTGCTTTTGGGTTTTTGGATTTAGCTAAAAGAAATATCTTTTTGGCAGTCTTGGCTGGCCTAGCTCAGTTTTGGCAGGCCAGAATGCTTATGGCCAAAAAACCAGAAATTAAAACTACTGGATCAAAGGATGAGGATATGGCTACTATTATGAATCGGCAGATGATGTATTTAATGCCGGTTTTAACGGTCTTTATCGGTATTTCTTTGCCTGGGGGCCTAACTCTGTATTGGTTTGTAGTGACTCTTTTAACTGCGATTCAACAACTGGTAGTATTTAAAAAGGTTAATGCTGGTACTGAGCCACCCAAGGTTATTCAAGGTGAAATTGTTAAATAATTTTGAGCATAAAAAAGCCCCGTTACTAACGGGGCTTTTTTGTTGGGTATTTTTAGTCTCTTAATTGATAAAACGATTGCGGATGATCACAGGATGGGCACTTAACTGGAGCTTCGGCTCCAAAATGGATATAACCACATTCTCGGCAAACCCACCAAGTTTCTTCTCCTTTTTTAAACACTTCATTATTTTCGATATTCTTTAATATTTTTTCGTATCTTTCTTTGTGGTTTTTTTCGGCCACTGCAATAGCTCTTAAGCGATTGGCGATTATTGGTAGATTTTCTTCGTCAGCAATCTTGGCAAATTCTGGATACATCTCTTCATATTCATAGGTCTCGCCAGCAATGGCTGATTTCAGGTTTTCACTGGTATTTCCATAACTATTGGGCACCTCAGCTTCGATTTTGATGGCGATATTGTCCTTTTTGAGTTCGTTAATGTGCTCAAATAGTCTTTTGGCGTGGGTTTTTTCTTGTTCAGCAGTTAATAGGAAGATTTCCGCAATTTGTTCAAAGCCTTCTTTTTGAGCTATTTTGGCATAATAAGTATAGCGATTTCTAGCTTGGCTTTCGCCTACAAAGGCTTTGCTAAGATTTTCTAGCGTTTTAAGCATATGTTTGTTCTATAAGGAACAAAGATTAAAAAATTCGATCTTTGCTCACTATTATATTAATTTTTTTATCTAAAATACCTATTTTAGCTGGGGTTTTTACTGGTATGGAATTGTCTAGGATCAAGGGCTCTTCAGCTGAGTTTTCTATCCTTAATTCATTAACTTGAAAAAAACTTGGTTTTTGGCGGCGATTATAAATAGTTAGATCCAACAAATTATCTCGCGGGTCACTTTTTATGTTCCCCGTAGAACAGTCTGGGGTTAAAAGGTTGATGATATTAACATCTCCTTTTTCAATTGGATCAATGGTAAATTCCTTTATTTTAAAACTAGTGTTTTTGGCCCTGATTTTCGCATTAGATAAAAAGAGGTTTTTATTCGCATAGGCGACATTGATTTGCTCGAGTCTTCTAGCTAGTAAGATATCTGTGGCGCTTTTTTCGTCTTTGATCCCACAGGCCTGGGCTATAGAATTGTTGTCACCAACCGGGATAATGCCCAAAACCACCTCGCTGTCGCTAGTAATTAAAGACGTTAATACCGTGCTAATTGTTTTGTTGTTGCCTACCGCGATAACGGTTTTGACCCCATGGCTGATTTCCTCCCTGATAAATTCATCAATTTTTTTAATGGCTCCTAGATAGATTATTTTGCCATTAAGGTTGAGGTTGTGTAGGGCAATTTCGATATTGTTAACTTTTTTGGTATATTTTTTGAGATAATCATCGTAAACAAAAAGATTCATATTTTTGGATAATTATTTATCCGATTACTCTTTTTTTTCGCTAATATTAGCTGATTTTTTGTCCATAGTGCATTTTCCATTGAAGCTGGCGCCATTATCGATAGAGATTTGTTGGCAATCAATGTCTCCAGCAATTTTAGCGTTTTGGCCAATAGATAATTTGTCCATAGCAATTAGATTTCCAATAATTTCTCCATTAATAATAATGTCATGAGCCTCGACACTACCTGAAATCTTGGCTTTTTCGCCAATAAAGACATGTCCTTTAGTTTTGAGAGATCCTTCCAGGAGACCATCGATAATAATGTTGCCATTACCATGAAAATTACCTTTGACTTTGATTGATTCGCCAATAATAGTTTCGACGTCTTTGAAGCTTTCAGGATGTCCTTCTTTTTTGAACATATTGTTTAGAAAAGTCTGGTTTAAATTTTTTAAACAAGGCTTTTTAAATAAGTAGTTAATTAAGATATTTAAATTTTAAGCCAATTGCAGTTATTTGTCAAAGATTGAATATGTTTTATATGGTCAAAACTGTTTATTTCTGCGCCTGCGGAACTCGCCTCCGGCTCAAACAGTCCTCGGCTTCGAAATAAACAGTTTTGACCCCATAAAATAACTATAAATAGTTTGATAAAAATTGGGAAATGGCTTATTATGGTAATTATTGGTTAATACTTAATAATACTAATAATTCCTTGATATTTTTAATTATTTTGTGCAGCAAAATGAAGCTCTCATAGTTCAATGGATAGAACGAGGATCTCCTAAGTCCTAAATCCAGGTTCGACTCCTGGTGAGAGCACTACTTCGCTCAACGCTAACGCGTTGAGCTACGTAGTGCACGCACTAATTAAGATAATATAACTACGTTTAGAGAGGCGAAGTAGTGCCCTTCGAAGCCTTGGCGAAGAAGGGTGGGATTGATTGTATTCGCCCCTCGACCGAGCTCGGGGCTTCGCGGTGCAAGCACAACTATTTCCCTTGAATTATTTTAATAAATGTTTTATACTTGTTTTATATGTCCGGTCTTTCAGGGCATTTTAAATTAGTATTTTTTCATTATTTTACGATGTAAAATGAAGGGCCTGTAGCTCAGCTGGTTAGAGCGCTTGCATGGCATGCAAGAGGTCACGAGTTCGAATCTCGTCAGGTCCACTACTTCGCCACGTGGCTCGCTAAGCGAGCTTTACGTGGCTACGTAGTGCACGAACTCAATTAAAATAATATAACTACGCTTAGAGAAGCGAAGTAGTGCCCTGCGTAGCCCGAAGGGCGTAGTAGGGCTGAGGTAATTTCCCAAAGTCCACAATTCTCTGTACTTATCATTTTGCCCATTAAAAACCTCTTAAAAATAAGCCATTTTTGACTAATGTGGATATTAGTGGATAAGTCCACAATTTTGTGGACTTAAGTAGGTGTTTTGGCTAATATTAGCCAAATATTTTTTGGGGATAAGCTGTTAATAATATGAAAAAAAAGTTAATTATAGCAATTTTTTCCATTAACCTAGTTATAATTGTCTTGTCTTGGTATTTTATTTCAGTTCTTAGCATTGGATCCGGCAGCCTGGGGGCTGTTTTTTTGTTGATAGCCAGGCTTTCGGGTCTTTTAGCTGCTTATTTATTATTGTGGCAATTACTTCTAATTGGTCGGGTCAAATTTATTGAGCAAGCCATTGGTCAAGACAAGCTGTCGCGTTATCACCACTATAATGGTGTTTTGATTTTGCCCCTACTTATACTCCACATCTTAACCGTGACTATTAGCTACGCCCAGTTTAGCAATCAGGGCTTTGCTTCTCAATTTTGGGCTTTTGTTTCTGGGCCCTACGAGTTGTTTTGGACCGGTTTTGCCTTTATAGTCCTAGTGGTGGTGGCCTTGTCATCTATGTGGATTGCTAAAAAGAAACTAAAATATGAGGCTTGGTATCTGGTGCACCTCCTATCGTATTTGGGGATTTTGTTGGCTTATAATCATCAAGTCGAGCTGGGCGGAGATTTGCGTCATATTATTTTGGCGATCTATTGGTATTTGATTTTTTATGGCACTCTTATTGTTTTTGTTTATTTTAGGTTTTTCAAACAAGTCTATTCTTTTTACAAACATCGATTTTATGTAGCGGATATTAAAGTTGAAAATGATAAGGTCGTCTCCGTTTATATTCAGGGGAGGAACTTATCGAATTTTTCGATCAAACCCGGGCAGTTTATGAACTTCAGGTTTTTAAACAAATCTCTGTGGTTTGAGTCTCATCCTTTTTCTTGGTCTGAATCTAAAATTGATAATCATCTTAGAATTAGTATTAAATCTTTGGGTGATTTTAGTTCGACTTTAAAAAATAAATTGAAAATTAATGATCCAGTTTTGATTGATGGTCCTTATGGGGTGTTTACTGGCGCCAATATTAAAAATAATAAATTTTTATTGATTGCGGGAGGGATTGGGATTACCCCGATTCGATCAATGATTGGAAAACTAATTGAGCAACAAAAAGATGTGGTTTTGATTTATGCTAATAATTTTTTGAATGACCTTTTGTTTGCTAATGAATTTTCAGAACTAGAAGCCAAGGGTTTGAAATTAATTAAGATTTTTAGTAGCGAGCCAAACTATGTTGGCGAGCAGGGGCGAATTGATAGCGACAAAATTGCCCGACTCGTGCCAGATTTTTTAGAGCGAGATATTTTTGTTTGCGGTCCGCCGAGTCTCATGAATCAATTACTGGAGGTGGAGTTTAAAAAATTACAAATTGATAAGCAAAAAATTCATTTTGAAAAATTTTCATTTTAAGTATATTGATCTTTATTGACTAGATGCTCTAAGCGGAGTAATATAAAGAATCATCAAACTATAATTTATGAATGTTACTGAATTAGCTAGAATTCTTAAAATTAGCCCTCAAGAACTAAAAGATCTGTTACCGCAGATGGGCTTTAATATTGGCCAAAAAGCCATTAAAGTGGACAATTTCACCGCTCGGCGGATTATTCGGGAGTGGCCGATGTTGATGCGGGACTACCTGGCCAAAAATCCAGTGGCTGACAACCGTGGTGCTGATGACCTGGCTGATAAGGAAATTGTTAAAAAGGCCGTGAGCATCCCATCTCTAATTACGGTTAGAGATTTGGCACTATTAGCTCAAATCCCGGTTAACAAAATTTTGGCTGAACTCATGAAAAATGGAATTTTTGTGTCCATGAATGAAAAAATAGATTTTGATACCGCTTCGATTATCGGTAGTGATCTTAATTTGGAGATTAGTTTGGCTGATGTCCAAGCGGAAAATACTGATGTGGTCGAAAGAAAATTATCAGATATTATTGCCGAAGAGGATCAAAACAATTTAAAGTCTAGACCACCAGTGATTGTGGTGATGGGCCATGTTGATCACGGCAAAACCAAATTGCTTGATTCAATTAGAGAAACCAATGTAGTGGCTGGTGAGTCCGGTGGAATTACTCAACATATTGGTGCTTATCAGGTAATTAGAAATAATAAAGCGATTACTTTTATTGATACTCCTGGTCATGAAGCTTTTACCGCTATGCGCAGTCGTGGGGCCAAGGTGGCTGATGTCGCGATTCTGGTGGTAGCGGCTGATGATGGAGTAAAACCGCAAACCGTGGAAGCCTTTAGAATTATTGAGGCGGCCAAGATTCCTTATATTGTGGCCATTAATAAAATCGATAAACCCGAAGCTGATATAAACAGAACCAAGCAAGAATTATCTACTAAATTGAATATTACTCCAGAGGATTGGGGCGGTCAGATTGTTTGTGCGCCAATTTCGGCCAAAGACGGCACCGGCATTGAAGATCTTTTGGATTTGGTATTGCTGATTTCTGATTCGGAAAGCGACAACCTGAAGGCCAACCCCCAGGCTAGCGCTGCTGGCACGGTTATTGAAGCGCGGATGGATAAAGGCGCTGGGCCAATTGCAACTATTCTAATTCAAAACGGAACATTGCGGGTTGGAGATTCTCTTACTTTTAACAATATTTTTTACGGAAGAATTAAAGCTTTGAAAAACTATAAAGGCGAGACTATCGAGAGCGCTGGACCTTCTACCCCAGCTAGAATTTTGGGACTCAAGGTTTTGCCAGAGGTGGGCGATATGTTAGAGGTGGGCGAGGGCGAGAAAGTGAAACTCAAAAAAATATCTTCTTCTTCGATTAATGAAAAGTCTAGCTCTTTGTCTAAAAATAATGATGAACATGACGAGAATTCTACAAAATTAAATTTAATTGTAAAAAGTGATGTTTTGGGCTCCGCTGAAGCCATTGAAGAGTCACTGATGAAAATAAATACAGAAAAGATCAAGGCCAAAATTATTTATCGTGGACTGGGCAATATCAATGAAGGTGATGTGAAACGAGCCGAGGACAGTCAGGCGCAAATATTGGGTTTTCATGTTCAGGTTCAACCACTAGCGGAAACAATTTTGCGCGACAAAGATATTAAGGTGAATATATTTTCGGTTATTTATGATTTGATTAAGTACGTAAAAGCTGAAATGCAAGAGCTGGTCAAGCCAGAAATTAGTCGACGAGATTTGGGACGGCTAAAAGTTTTGGCGGTTTTTCGAACTGACAATAATTATCAAATTTTGGGTGGCAAAGTTTTGGACGGTCGCTTGGAGGACAACTCTTTTGTTGAGGTGACTCGCGACAAGGAGGTGATAGCCAAGGGAAGAATTAGTCGCTTGCAGTCTGGCAAACAAAACGTGAGCGTGGTTGAGCAGGATCAAGAATGCGGTTTGCAATATGAAGGACCAACCGTGGCCCAAATTGGTGATGTTTTGAATATTTATAAAGAAGACGAATTGATTGATAAACTTTAATCGACTATGGATAGAATTGCTAGAATTGATGAATTATTAAAAGTGAAAATCTCTGAGTTTATTAGTCGTGAATTGGAAGTGCCCAATTCGCTAGTAACCGTGTTGGATGTTCGGACCTCTAAGGATTTGCGTTATGCTAATGTCTGGGTATCGATTTTGCCAGAAAAATTAACTGGCACCGCTCTAGAAAAATTGCGGGCCGGCAATCATTTACTCGCGAGTTTCTTGAGAAAACAAAGCAAGCTTCCGAAAGTGCCAATATTTAGATGGCAGGCTGATCGGACCGAAACCAAGGCAACGGTGATAGAGGATTTGATAAAAAAAGATGAGCAGGAATTGAATAAAATTATAAAAAATGCCCGTTAGGGCATTTTGTTTAAACGGATTCTGTCATCCTGGCGAAGGCCAGGATCCAGGTTGATATTAATTATGGAATTAATTTACTCCAAAATTAAAAATGCCAAAAATATTTTACTGGTTTCTCATGTGAATCCTGATGCGGATGCCTTGGCTTCTTTGGCTTGCTTCATAGATTTAGTCGAGGGTTTAAATAAGCCTTATTTAGCTTTGGCAGAAAATCTGGATGTCAATCTGTTTTCATTTTTGCCTCATATTGAAAAGATAGTGGGGCAAATTCCAGCTGATTTTTCAGTGTCCAAATTTGATCTGATGATTGTTTTGGATTGTGGGGCTCTGCGGAGAACCAAATTGTTTGATAATGTAGCGGAACTAAAAAAGGTAAGTCCTCGGCCTTTTATTATTGAATTTGATCATCATCCACGATTAGATGATTATGCTGATATTGAGGTTCGTAGTCCGGAATTATCGTCAACCGCTGAATTAATTTATAATTTTTATAAAGAAAATAATTTAGAAATTAATAAATCAGTGGCTAATGCTCTTTTGGCCGGGCTTTTGGCTGATACTGGCAACTTTTTGTATCCAGCCACCAGTAGCCAGGTGGTGGCTATCTCGGCCGAACTCTTGGATCGGGGGGCTTCTTTCCCAAGAATTATTAGTCGAAGTTCTAATAAAAGTTTAGAGGAATTAAGACTTCATGGCTTGGCTTTAAAAAAATTAAAAATAAACAAAACAGATAATATTGCTTATTCAATTATCACCAAACAAGAAATGGCGGATATTTTTGGGGCCGAAGATGAGGATGTGCAACACGAGGTCTTTGGGGATATTGCGGCCATGCTTAGTAATTTGTCGGGGGTCAAGGCCGTATTACTACTGAGTGAAAAAGATAATGAATATAAAGTAAATATTCGGAGTGCTAATAAACAAATCAATGTCTCGCGCTTAGCGCAAATTTTTAAAGGCGGTGGTCATCCGCAAGCCTCGGGGTTCAGTGTTGGGGTCAGACCCCATTTTTAGAGCGATAGCTAAAAAGGGCTTATTTTTTAACAAAAATTACCTGGGGTCTGACCCCAATCAATAAAAAAGCCCCAGGGGGTGGGGCTTGGTAGGTTGTTGTTGTCTTTAATAGATTGATATTTCGGTATATCCAAAAAGCATTGTTCTGGTTTTGACAATAACTGTATCGCCAGTTTTAAATTTACCATTTTTTCGATACCGGAATGATCGCTGCTCCCAAATATCGGGGGTTTTATCGCGATTAGTATCCACTGAGATTATTTGATACTCTTGGAAATCTTTTGTGCTGTAAATTTGGCCCTGGTTGACTTTAACGTCGGCTATCGCAAACCAAGCAATCATTATAATTGAAGTTGCGATGGCAAAAAATAACACTATTTTAAACATTTTACAAAGTATTTAAATGGTGAAGGAACAAATGATTATTTACTTTAGAAGATAATTAATAAAAAGTCAACAGGATTATTTGTTTGCTTTTTGCTGTTTGATTCGCCACTCACTTATTTTTTGATGATGGCCGGATAATAAAATTTTAGGGACGCGATAATTTTTATTATTAATTTTGAAAACTTCGGGTTTGGTATATTGAGGATATTCTAAAATTCCGATTTGGTTATGCGATTCATTTTTTAAACTCTCAGGATTGCCTAGCACGCCGGGCAGTAATCGACTAACAGCGTCAACAATAGTCATGGCTGGTAATTCTCCGCCGGTTAGGACATAGTCGCCAACTGATATTTCTTCATCAATTAATTTTTTGATTCGAGCATCGACTCCTTCATAACGACCACAGACAAAGACTAGCTCTTGATAGGTGCTGAGTTTTTTGGCTTTGGCCTGGGTAAATTTTTGCCCACTAGCAGATAAGAGAATTATTCGACGCTGAGAATTTTTTTTGGGGGCAATTTTTTTGAGGGCTTTGGCTAGGGGTTCGATCATCATGACCATCCCGGCGCCACCGCCGTACGGTTTATCGTCAACATGTTTATGGCGATCACTGGAGAAGTCGCGTAGGTTAAAGATTTTGAAATTGATAATTTTTTTATCCTTAGCACGCTTAATAATGCTCTCATTAAAATAAGAGTCAAAAATTTGGGGAAAAATTGTGAGAATTTTGAAGGTCATAATATTAAAATTGAAAGATTGAATAATTGAAGGATTATTTGTTAAACAAAAAACCACAGTTAAAAAGGGCTGTGGTTTTTTGTTTATATAGAATTTTTAAGGTTTAGATTTTTAAATCATCAACCGCAGAAGTGTCAATGCGCTCACTGCGATCATCACGACGATCACCTCGGTCGTTATTACTTCTCATCGGTCGGCTACCCGCGTTTGGATCAAAAATTTTGAGGTTGACGCGAGAGTTGTTCTTGGCACCAACGATTTTGAGTAAGGTGCGAATGGCTTGAGCGGTTTGACCGCGACGACCAATCACATAACCCATGTCTTGTTGGTCAATTTTTAGAGTCAAAAGAACTCCCATTTCATCCACGGTTCTGTCAACCACGACAGCATCCGGATTGGACACAATGGCCTTAACGATCATCTCCAAAAACTCTTTGTCTTTCATAAGTCTGTAAGCATCTTCTAAAATTTTTAAACAATAAATTGTTAACTTTTAGAAGAACTTTTGTTAATTACATTACAGCTTTTCAGCTGCTTAAATTATGGATATATTATAACACGTTTTTAACTTTTGTCAATCCCACTTCGCTCCTCGCAGTAGCTCGGAGCTACGCAGGACAAGTCCCGCTTCATTTAGATTTGTTTAGGCGTTTTCAGTTGGAGTTTCTTCTTTGGCTTCGGCAACTTCTACGGTTTCTACGGCCTCTACAGCCTCAGGAGCAGGAGCAGCCTCGGCTAATTCTTTTTCCTTGGCTTCTTTAGCGGCTTTATCTTCGGCCGCTTTTTCTTGGTCGGTTTTTTTCTTGGCAATAGTCGCTTTACGTTTGTTTGAAATTTTAACAGTTTTCTTTTTCTCACCTTCAATAATCTTGTTGGTGATTAGCAAATTGTTAACAGTGTTAGAAGGTTGAGCGCCATTTTTGATCCAATGCAAAACTCTCTCGGCCTTGATGTTTAATTCCTTGCTGTGGGGATTATAAGAACCTAAAATCTCCAGGGCATGACCATAAGGATCCTTGGTGTTTTCAGCCACAGTGAGGCGAAACATTTTTTTATTTTTTTTACCAACTTGAGATAAACGAATACTGAGCATAATTTTATTTTTCTAATTAATTTTATAGGCCAATATTAACTTATTAAGGATGAAATGTCAACCGCGTAAAAGCCCCTTCGGGGCTCACGCGGCGCGGTCCCGTAAAACCAGCTAAATTAGCCACTTAACTGGTCAGGCAGGGCTAAGGCTTTATCGACCTCGACCACCGCCACCGCCACCAAAGCGGTTATTCATTGGTCGGCGTGAGGGTCTATCGCCAAAAGAGCGACCGCCACCAAAAGATGGTTCAGATTTGCCTTTTTCGCCAACCCAAAGGGATTCATTTTCTGATAATCCCTTGAGACTCAGGTTGATTCGGCCCTGATCATCTATTTCTTTGATTTGAGCAGTTAGTTCTTGCCCTGGATCAACAAAGTCAGCTGGACGACCAATATAATAAGGAGCCATATCGGCGACCCGAATCAGTCCTTCATTGCCACCACCTAAATCTAGGAAGGCTCCGAAGTCTAAAATTCTAGTAATTTTGCCACTGACGATTTCGCCCACAGCATATTCTCTGACCATGTTTTCAATAGTGGCTTTAGCTAGGCTACACATTTCGGCATCAGTACCGCAAATGGATACTAGGCCATCGTCTTCAATATCAATAGTGACCCCAAATTCTTCAATAAGCTTGTTGATATTTTTTCCGCCGGATCCAATCACCGCGCCAATTTTTTCTGGTTTGATCATGAAGCTCACAATCTTTGGAGCATATTTGGACAAATCTGGGCGAGGTTCTGGCAGAGCTTTTTTTAGAACTTCTAAAATTTGGTTCAAAGCCACTCGTCCTTGGCTAAAAGTCTTAGCAATCATTTCTTCGGAAAGTCCGATAGTTTTAGTATCAAGTTGAATCGCAGTTAATCCTTCGTCGGTGCCGGTAATTTTAAAATCCATACCACCTTCGCCGTCCTCTAAATCTTGAATATCAGTGAGGATTTCCCATTTGCTCATATCATCACTGGAGGCTAGACCCATAGCAATGCCAGCTACATGTTTTTTGATTGGAACTCCAGCATCCATAAGCGCCAAAGTTGAACCACAGGTTGAGGCCATCGAAGATGAGCCATTTGATCCTAGGGTTTCAGAAACAACTCGGATGGTATAAGGAAATTCGGTTTTGTCAGGAACCACGGCCATCAAAGCTTTTTCAGCGAGAGCCCCATGGCCGATTTCTCGACGACCAGTGCCTCTAAGTGGCGAAGCTTCACCCACTGAATAAGGGGGAAAATTATAATGATGCATATAGCGTTTACGAGAAACGCCTTCAAGACCCTCTAAATATTGTTCCATGCCCGGAGAAGCGAGAGTAACTACTGACAAGACCTGGGTTTCACCACGAGAAAATAATCCAGCGCCATGATTGCGAGGGAGAATTCCAACTTCGGCAGACAAATTTCTAATTTCTGTTAGAGATCTACCATCAACTCTTTTTTTGTCTTCTAAAATTGCGCGAGTTACTTCGGCTTCGGCCATATCTTCAACTAATTCGCTGATGACAAATTTGCGGTCATTTTTTTCCACGTTTTGACCAAACAAAAATTCATCCAAATTTTCTTTGATAGCGGAGATAGCCGCTTTTCTTTCGCCCTTGGTATAATAATCTTTATCAAACAAAAACTTTTTGATGTTGTCGTTCAACCAGGCTTTGCCAATTTCTAATAATTTGTCTTTGGCTTCTTTGGTCGCTTTTTCTTCGGCTGTAATTTTTTTGATTTTTTCTGCTTTGGTTTTGACGCCCACGGTTTGTTGAAGCTGTTTGATCAAATCTAAAGCTGGTTGCATTTCTTTGAGGCCGTTCATGAGAGCCTGAAGCATCACTTCTTCTTTGATTTGTTTGGCGCCCGCCTCAATCATGATAATTTTTTTCTCAGTACCGGAGACGATTAAGTCTAGATCGCTCAGAGCTTGTTGTTCGTAGCTCGGGTTGTAAACAAATTCATTATTGATGAGCCCAACTCTAATTCCGCTGATTGGCCCAGCCCATTTGAGGCCAGAAATAGCTAGAGCCGCAGAGGCGGCGATAAGCGAGACGATATCATGATCATTTTCTCCGTCCACTGACAAAATCGTACAAATTACTTGCACGTCTTTTTTGGATTCTTTAGCAAAGAGAGGGCGAATAGCTCGATCGATCATGCGACCAGAGAGCACGGCGACATCGGTCGCTCGGCCTTCGCGTTTGACCCAGCGAGAACCTTTGATAATGCCAGCGGCGTATAGTTTTTCTTCAAATTCCACCATCAGGGGAAAGAAATCAATGCCTTCACGGGCTTCTTTGGCTTCGACAACGGTCGCTAAAACCACGGTTTCTCCATATTGGACCGTGACAGCGGCGTCAGCCTGTTTGGCAAATTTGCCAGTTTTGATAGTGAGATCTCGGCCAAGCCATTTGCCAGATACCACTTTTTCTTGGTTTTCCATACTTTTTAGCCTGGCCAACAAATTAAAGACCATAAGATTACTCTTAAGGGGCCTATGTATTTATTGGTCAGGATTTTTTAGTTATTAATGAATAAAAGTGCTATTAGTGTATACTAAAAACGTTTTTTTGTAAAGACTACAAAATTTTTGGTTTAGTTCTAGATTAAGAACTTTTTGTTGCCCGACAAATCAATAAAATCATCAGCTTCTTCAATTAGCTTGGACGAGGCGGTTTGTCTAAAAGCGATTACTTCCACTAGACAGCCTTTGTTGTTTTGCAGATAAGACATGGCTGGTAGATAATCACCATCACCGGAAACCAAAACAATCACGTCTAGTTTGTCGGCTAGTTTAATAGCATCAATAGTAATGCCAACATCCCAATCGCCTTTTTTGGCGCCACCGGCAAAAATTTGCAGGTCTTTCATTTTGACTTCAAAGCCTTGTTGAGAGAGGGCTTCGAAAAAAGCCATTTCATCGTTGTTTTCAGTTTTAATAACATAGGCGGTGGCTCTGATTAGTTTGCGACCAGAGACACCTTGCATTAAAACTTCTTTAAAATTGACGCGACGGCCAAATAGGTTTTTGGCGGAATGATACATATTGGAGACATCCACCAAAATGCCGACCCGTTGTTCTTTGTGTTTTTTCATGTTTGTAATTTAAACAATTAACCCTGCCAATTGGCAGGGTTAAAAATTATTTATCAATATTTTCTAAATCCTCGCCTTCGGTCATTACCTCGGCATACTTTTTTTCTTTCAGAGCTTTTTCCTCTTCTTCTTGTTGAATTTTGTTGGCAATCTTTAGTTTGAGTTTGGTAGCTACATCTTTGAAAGCTTCGAGATCTTCTTTTTGCAAATATTTTAGCAAACGTCGACGCTCGGAAACTTTTTTGAGTAATCCTCGACGAGAGGAGTGATCTTGTTTGTGAATTTTTAAGTGTTCTACTAATTGTTCGATCTCAGCGGATAAAATAGCGATTTGCACCTGTGGTGATCCGGTATCGGAATCATGAGTGCGAAATTTTTTGATGATTTTTTCTTTGTTTTTTTTATCTAACATAGTTTTTAACCATTATCCGGGCTAGGTCACAAGAGTCGGGCCGTAGCTAAGATAAGGTAGATTATTTAATTTGATTAACTTGTTTTTGTAAGTGTGATTTTTGGCGAGAAGCAGCATTTTTTTTGATGAGCCCACGTTTGACCATCTTATCAATAGCTGCCATGGTATTTTTCAATTCATCTTTGACCTTGGCTTCTTTGGCGCCAATGGCTTTTAGGTTTTTTTTGACCATTTTTTTAACCGCAGCTTTAACTACATTATTGGCCGCTTGGCGTTTAATGTTTTTTCTAAGTTCCTTTTTGGCTGATTTAATATTAGGCATAGAGTTGATTAAATTATAAGGTGTTATGATAATAGTATATTATTGGGGTAAAGTCAACCCCACTTCGCTAAAACTTCGCGGGGCAAGTTCCGCTTCAGTGTTATTTTTTTGTTGTCGGGCTGCGCCCGACGAAGCCCACCAACGAATGGCTTTATAGAAAAGTTCGGAGCTCAGCCCACCTTCGCTAAGACGTCCTCCGGACGAGCTACGGTGGGCGCAGTCGGGGTGGTGGGATTTGAACCCACGACTTCCTGCTCCCAAAGCAGGCGCCTTGGACCACTGGGCTACACCCCGTTGTTTTAAAAAAAATATTTTAGGTAGTTAGACTGTGTGCCTCGGGTCAGAATCGGACTGACGACACAATGATTTTCAGTCATTTGCTCTACCACTGAGCTACCGAGGCTTCCGCCCCACTTCGTGGGGCGAGTTAAAAATTAATAATTAAAAATTAAAAATATTAATTATTATTTCCTAAATTTCTAATTATTAATTTTTAATTTTGCATTCTCCCGCCTTTGGCGGGAGCAAGTTGCGGGGGTCGGATTCGAACCGACGACCTCTAGGTTATGGGCCTAGCGAGCTGCCAACTGCTCTACCCCGC
>CAZMYU010000009.1:0-30991 GCA_964570655.1 uncultured Gammaproteobacteria bacterium
AAACACTACGGAAAAAGAGGCTTTCGCCTCTTTAATTCCTATGATGCACGGGATGTAGGAATCGAACCCACGCTAGAGGTTTTGGAGACCCCTGTACTACCACTATACGAATCCCGCCTATGTCCTTAAGGTCCCTCCGCCAACTAGCAAACAGACCAAAGATGACAAATTTAACTTATTTCCTCTTCCCCTTCACTGCCACCGTATTGCTAATCCTTTCAGCAATAATATCGATATTACTTTTATCATTAGTAATCCTGGTGGAGCCAGTGTTGGGATCGCCTTCTAGACGACGGCCAAATTCCAATTCATAAATATGCATAACAGTTACAGCCAGAGCCACTACTAATGGGCCCAAAACTATTCCCCAGAAGCCAAAAACCGCAATGCCCCCCAAAATAGAAAAGAAAACAAAAATTGGATTAACATGGGCCTTGCCTTTGATCATAAAAGCTCGAATGACATTATCAATGGTGCCAATAATTATAAAGCCCCAAGCCAAAATGAATATTCCCTGCCAAACCTGCCCAACCAAAATCAAATAAATTCCACTGGGAACATAAATAATCATGCAACCGACGATCGGAATCAGCGAAGCCACAGCAATCAGTATCCCCCAAAACAAAGCTGGCTGACCAGCAATAAAATAACCAATAGCCCCAATTAGTCCTTGGGCCAGAAAAACTACAAAGGTAGTAATAATTGTCGAATAACCAACTTCTTTAAATTTTTTAAAAATCTTATCATCATATTTCGATGGCAAAGGCGACCAATATTTGAGCCGCTCAAGCATTCGATCACCATCAACAAAAAAGAAAAACATCGTAAAGATAATAATCAAAAGTGAAGCCAAAAAATTGGTAGTACCCACTACAATCGTAGTGGCTAACTGCACCATCATATCACTCACATTTTTGACTACATCTTGAGCTAAAGATTGGAAAGAGCTCATGTCCAATCCCAAAATAGCCAATTTATCAGAAAAATTATTTTTTAATTCTACTTTATTATCAGTAAAATATTGCCGAGTTTGTTCATAAGCTCCCACCGATTTTTTGGCAGCCATTATGGTTACTTCGGTCAGTGGCACCATGACCAAAATGAAGGCCAAAACACACATAATCAGCGCCGCCAATTGTCGACGACCACCAAATCCTCGAACCAAAGCCAAATAAGGTTTGTACAAAATAGATACCAGTACCGTGGCGATTAGAATGTCAATCAAAAAAGGCTTAAATACGAAATAACAAGCCACTAAAATCGCAATAACCAGGACGATTAGAAATGGCCTGTAAAATTTGTGGTCCATATTAATATGTTTAATTATTTAGTTTCTTTGTGAATAGTATGAGCCTTGCACTTTGGACAGAATTTTTTCATCTCCAAACGATCTTTTAAAATCTTTTTGTTTTTGTGAGAATGATAATTGACTGTTTTACAGGCCGTACATTCCAACTTGATCATGTTGTCTTGAGACATAAAATAAAAGCTCAAAATTCAAATCCCAAAACGCAAAATTACAACGCAAAATTTAAAACTATTAATTTTGACTTTTAAGTTGTAGCTTTGAATTTTGAGTTTTGAGTTTTGAATTAACGTGTATTATATAAATATGATAACAGAATAGACAAAAAAGTCAATTTAAAGCTCTAAACTTGGCACTTAGGACAATAATGAGTTCCTCGACCAGCCACTTTTATTTTTTTAATCTCCCCGCCACACACCAGACATCTCTCTTTGGAGCGACCATACACTTGTAAATATTTTATAAAATTACCGGCCCGACCCGAGGCATCGCGGTAATCACTAAAAGTCGTGCCCCGATGCTTTAGAGCCAAATTGATTAGTTTAATAATATTGGCGTACAATAATTTGAGTTCCCCGCTTTTGAGGCTAACAGCTAGTCTAGTCGGACGAATTCCAGATCGAAACAAAACTTCGTCAGCATAAATATTACCCAAACCAGCCACTAGGCTTTGCTCCAAAATAATAGCCTTAATATTTTTCCTTTTATTTTTTAATCCAGAAACAAAGTCCAAATATTTAAAACTAGTTTTAAACGGTTCAGGTCCATGCTTAGCATTAATGCTTTCCAAATCCCGGGCGCTGGCCGGACGCACATAACCAAATTTGCGTTGATCATTAAAAAATAATTTGCTCCCGTCTAAAAAATTAATAATTAAACGCGTTGATTTACTGGGCAAACTAGTCGGAACAGTCTGACCATGACCACCGCCAGTAATCTTTTTATTACTTTGATAAATTAATTGACCAGTCATTTTCAAATGAATGACAAATGTTCCTAATTTAGTAGTAAAAATCAAAATCTTGGCCCGACGCTGAATACTAATTAAACTTTGCCCAACTAATATTTTTTTAAGTTTGACTTTATCACTATTAGAAATCTTCAAATCAAAAAAACGCAAGCTACTAATTGGCTTACGCAAGATATTTTTCTCTAAATCACGACGAATAGTCTCAACTTCTGGCAATTCGGGCATAAGATTAAGGCATTAGCCATAAAATCAAACTGACTATCAGGAGGGCGCCAAATAACACCCCAAAAATCTTGAGAAAACTACGACCTATTTGGTTGGATTTGAAAAACATTGGCATAATTTTATGATATAACAAACTTGACTTTTAGTAAAGGATCTGCTATTATCAGGATGTAAGCTTTTTAGAAGTCAGGGTTACCTTAAGCGAATTATCAAATAAGGTCAGCAGTAGCTCTAAAGAGGTCGACTTACTCTTATTAAAAAAATTCGCTTAGAATTACTATGGCTAAGAAATTATACATCGGCGGTTTATCCTATGACCTAACTGACGACGACTTGCGAGAAGCCTTTGCGGCTTGTGGCAATGTTGAATCAGCTACCGTTATCAAAGATAAATTCTCTGGTCGCTCCAAAGGTTTTGGATTCGTGGAAATGTCCACTGAAGAAGAAGCTCAAAACGCGATCGCGACCATGAATGGTCAAGAACTCGCCGGACGTCAAATCATCGTCAATGAAGCTCGCCCCATGGAAGACAGACCTCATCGGGATTTCAATTCCCGCGGAGGCAATTCCGGTGGTGGTTATCAACGAGATTTCCGCAGATAATTAGATTACTCTAAATATCAAAACAAAAACCCGTTACGCAAGTGACGGGTTTTTGGTAATTTAAAACCCGTTGTTAAAAACAACGGGTAATAATATTACCAAATAAAACAAGTAAACGCAGCCAAAGCAAAAACCATTCCAATTATTTCCTTAGTTGAAAAAGTCGTGCCAAAGAGAAAATAGCCAGACAAGGAATTGGCGGTCACCTGAGCTACGACCATTATCAGCATCATCCGAGACAAGGTAATGGAGTCGGCAACTGATGTGCCTTTTAGAAAAAGCATCATGCCAATTCCCCCCAAAATTCCAGCCAGAGCCACGGGCCAAATCGATTGAAAAGACAAACCTTTCAGACCATCCTTGAGATTGGGCAAAAGGAATGGCATGACCACCAGGGCGCTGAAGATACTAAAAACAATCAATTGAATCATTGGCGACATATTACTCTTCTTAATAACCTGGGGCCAGACGCCAAATAGAGCACCGGCAATCAGAAAATACAGATTTTTCATTATATATAGGTTTTTATTTGAAAAAATTTTTTAAACAACGATTAGATCAAAGTATCACTGATCAAGAGTTTAGTCAAGAAGGAAAAACAGCTAAGCCAAATAATAATCTACCATAATAACCTACCGAGCTCTTAAGGACTCGGTATTTTTATAATAAAAAAGGAAGTCTGATTTTCGACTTCCTCGGTCTATGAATATTAGAAGATAAAACCTATTTATTTTCCGAAAGATTTATCAGGGAATCAACTTTTTGATTGCAAGGAACGCAGGTTATAGAAACTACGTTACTAAAATCATTGCTGAGAACTGATACTGTCGTCGCAAAGCAGAGATCTGTTTTGTAGTCTTTAAAATAAACCATCTTCTGGGCAACACTTCTTGTAGTGCTTTCACTTGGGGCACTAACCATTGTACACGAACATAATAACATAACAGCCATAATCAACACTGGAAGGAGATTCTTCATTTTTAAAAAACTTTAAATTGTTAATTAAAATAATATTATAGTCTATCACAAATAATTATCTATGTCAATACATGGCCTTTTTTAAATAAGCAAACAAAAAAGAGACCTGGGTCTCAATATTTAAAATATTAAATCAAATGTTTGCCAGCAAACGCATGGCCAGAACCCACTTTTAAATATCTTTCAAAATTATAAGCCTTGGTCTTATCTCGAAAAACTGAATACCAAACCAAAATATATGGATATTTTGAAGCAGTATAAGAACAATTCCCTCGGCCATGTTCTTTAAGCCGACGTTTTAAGTCTTTTGTTGCTCCGACATATCGACTGCCATCGACTTGGCTTTCTAGAATATAAACATAATACATAACTCGCCTGACTAGATGAGGGATCCAATCTTTAACGAGGGGCAAAGTAATGCGTGCACTCCTACTACGCCCTTCGGGCTACGTAGGACACAATTCGAAGCTCAACACGTTAGCGACGAGCATAGTAATGCCCTACTTCGCTCTTCGAGCTACGTAGGACGCAGTTCAAAGTTCAGCGTTAGGCAGGGCGTTATAGGGCTGCGCACTTCGAAGCCTGACGCATCAGCGTCGGGCGTAGTAGTGCCCTACTTCGCTCTTCGAGCTACGTAGGACGCAGTTCAAAGTTCAGCGTTAGGCAGGGCGTTATAGGGCTGCGCACTTCGAAGCCTGACGCATCAGCGTCGGGCGTAGTAGTGCCCTACTTCGCTCTTCGAGCTACGTAGGGCTACTCGGCCCACTACTTCGCCGAGAAGACAAAAACTTAAAATGATTTTAAATAGTACGTGCACTACGTAGCTCAACGCGACAGCGTTGAGCGAAGTAGTGGGCCGAGTAGGATTCGAACCTACGAAGGCTGACGCCAGCAGATTTACAGTCTGCCCCAGTTGACCGCTTTGGTATCGACCCGTCACCCGCGTTACATTTAATGCGGGTAATTAAAAATTAACAATTAAAAATGAAAAATTAAGGAAGTATCTACCAGTTTACTCAATAAAAAATAATTGTCAAATCAGCGACAATTATCTTTATTCAATTCTAAGCCCCGATTACTCCGGTAATAAGGAACCTGACCAAGGCATAAGAAGTGAAAATAATAACTAGACCAATCGTCGCCCACAACAATATCTTCTGTCCTTTTTCAACATTTTTTTCGTTTCCCGCCGCTGTCATCCAAGTAAAACCACCGTATATAAACATTAACAAAGCGATGGAACCAATTACTCCCAGCAAAGCATTAATCACATTACCGATTAATTTTTGCGGTGAATCCACGTTGAGAGGATTATTGATCTGCACCACCGCGGCCGTGCCAGTATTGTTTCCAGGTGTCGCATTATTAGTTTGCACTTGGTTGATGCTCTGAGCTAGAGCAAAGTTTAAACCAAACGACAAAAAACCAGCGAGCAAAGCAACAAACAATATTTTTTTAAACATAAGTTTATAGTTGTAGATATTTATACTAATATTAAAGCATATTTTTGGAAATTAAAAAAGGGATAAGTGCGGTTAGCGCTTATCCCTTGAAATACTTAGCCTTAGCTCTATAGTCTAGTGACGGTTACGTCAACCGACTGGACCTGGTTATACCCAGCCTTGGCTAATAACTTAAACCGTACCTTGTCTGTGTCGGCATACTGTGCATTTGGATTACCTGGCATAGGGCTAGAATAATGCCCCCAATCTACCATGTAGTGATAATCTTCTTTGGTCTGCTTGTTGGCCTCTTTTTGTTTTTCAACATGAGGCTTAATGTCGCAGTGAAAATTACCATCCGGTAAACGCATATAGTCAGTGCTTTCCCCCGGCTTTAGTTCAATGGTGGTTGTTCCCACCGGGAGAACTATGTCCTTCTTAAAGGCTTTTTTGACCACCGGATCGTGGTTGAAATACCAGAACCCGAAGAACATAAAGCATAATAGTAAGGCCAGGGTCACCGCAGTGGTGAAGGGCGAGGTCGGAGACCAAGCGCCCCAGATGGCGAAAAAAATTCCGCACCCGGCACCAATCAACAGGCACCTGATCACGAAATTCCAGATCCGATTCTCGGCCAAATCCGTATTCCTGGTAAGGAATGCTCCAATCAGGAACACGACCACAGCGAATATTATCGCCATAATCGGTCCGCCAACCGGATGTTCTGCCCAACTGACTTTTTTCTTTTTCGGTGTTGCTGTCTGATTCACCTGCGTAGGCTTAGTAGCCGGAGCCGGATTGTTAGCGTTGGGAGTGGTTGTATTTGGAGGAGTCTGCACTCTAGCAGTGCCCCTTCGGTTACGATCATTAAAATCTTTTAGTACCATTACTAATTTTTTTAATTGTGATTAAATTAGATACTGTTCCCGAGTCCCAGGCCAGCGCCAAGATTAACACCTGTGCCAACTTGACCAGAACCACCGTCAACCAGCAATTTACTGCTAGGACTTTTTTCAATGGCTGACCATTTTTTAATGAAGGCCAAATACTGAATGGCCTGCTCTTCAGTTAGACCAGCATGGCTGGTTAAATGCTTAACCTGAGCGCCAATCCCTTTGCCTTCAAGCTCCAGAACCTCTTTGTTGGCAGTGGCAATAAGAATTTTGTTTTTAGCAGTAAATTCGGCTACCTGCAATTCCTTTTCGGCATCCAATAACTTACGCCTCAACTCCATATCTTTCTCAGAAATTTCAATATCTGAAACCACTACTCTCAAAAGCTCAACACCCCAATTATCATAACAGTTTCTATAAATTTCACTGTCCTGATAAGGGCTACCTAAAATGGTGTTTAAATTAGCATCGACCTTCTTTTGGTTGGCTTCGTCTAATTTAACTTTACCAAAATAAGTTCTCACGGCCCCTTCCATACTCTCCATCAAACTTCCCAAAACATCGGATACTCCATAAGAAGCTTTATAAGAGTTGAAAATTCTAAAGTAAAGTCTGGAAATCAGCCGCCCTGAAGCATCGGTAAAATCGACAAGGCCAGCGTCTTTTTCTGTAAAGAGATCTAAGAAATCTTCACCCAAGAAAAGCTGCTCTTTATTTTTGATTCTAACCCAATCTCCGTATGGGAATATAAGCCATGGTCCGGCTGTTAATATTTTTTCGAAGCGACCAAATACTTCCATAACGGCTTCTTTATTTTCTGGAATTGTTAACCAACCCAGATAGATAGTCACGGAGACAACTGAGATTAAAAGCGTGGCAGCAATGGAAATGCCCAATAGCGGGCCAATTAACATTGAAAGAAGGGCTCCAGTCATTATCGACAGAACCGAAGTGACAATGTAAAACATTGCCCAAATTTGACGATTTTTTCTCATGATTAATATCATTTAAATTGTTAATAAACTTTGTTAATATCCTGACTTTCAGGATTTATTATTATAGCATAATTGCTAAAATATGTCAAATTAATTAAAATATTTAAAAACGGCCTATTTTGGCCGTTTTGGTACGAATTTTAACAACTTTTAGCCAGGTTTTTTCTTGCCCCAAGTTTTTCTGCCCAGCATAGCCTGATTTGTCGAAAGACCGGCTTCCCTTCTTTTTTTCAGATACTTTTGGCGCTTTCGTCTTTTTTCGGCTATGAACTCCATGGCCCGCTCAGGCATATTAATGTCCCAAGCCTTGGACTCCCTGCGATGTCCTTCAGAGCAAGACCAATATCTGGACTTGAGCCAACGGCCTTTGGTAATTTTCATATACCGCGAACATTTCGGACACAGTGGATGATTGAGAGCTCGATGTCTAGCGATCCAAGCATAATTGCCCAAAGTACTTAAAAAATTTTTCGTTCGCCTAACTGGCGTAGAAAAATACTGCGCCTCATCATGTTCGGCGATGAGCACCCAGCCATTATCAGACTCCTTAAATTTGGTCTGAGAAGCCAAATAAGTAGTCCAGACAAACACCACCAAATTGTTGGCATAAAATATGAAACCGACTTCCCGACCGTCTGAATGCCGAGGAGCTTTGAGTTCCAGTCGCTTAAAGTTATTTCTAAATTCATTGAGTGACATTTCTCTGAACCCTTGAGATTTGAGCCAGGTCACAAAACTCTGATATTCTCCCAAAGTGGGGAAAACCTTCTTACCCATTACTTACCTCCAATATATTTAATTTTTTAAAAAACTTTTTTATAATTTAATTTTATAAATTACCGGATAAATTTTAAATTGACTATTAAGAATTGCACCGGTAGCCAAACAAGTTTTATTTTTTTGGCAATAAACACTATTTAGAACCAAAGCTTCTTTTTTGGTAACAACATTAGTCTTGGTCCAATTTTGACCACCATCCTTGGTTCGAAGTATTAGGCCTTCACTGCCGACTGCCAAACCATTATTTTTATCAGAAAAATCCAAAGAATAAATAATATTATTAAATTTCTGAGCAGTAAAATACAGACCGCTGTCAGTGCTACTGGCCAGCACCCCAGCCCCCACAGCAAAAATTTTGTTAGCATCCAACATTTTAACATCTAATAGAGGATAGGCGTCTCCTGGCACAGTCGTTAGATCCCCATCTTCTCTAGTGGTAATAATAGTAAAACGATTGGCATCAATTTGTCGATAATTCCAAGTCGCCCCGCCATCATTAGTATTAAAAACCATACCATTGGCCCCAGACAAATATCCAACTTTTTCGGAAATAAAAGACAAAGAAGTAAATAATTCATTAACGGAATCGCTCTCAATGTTTGACCACTTGTCACCGAAATTGATTGTTTTCAAAATTGGGTTCATAGAATCATTGCTAATGCTTCTCTTGCTATTCTCATCTTCATAAAGAGCGCTTTCCCCGACCATGAAACAAGTCTTGGTTTTGGGCAAACAAGAAATATCGTAAAAAATATTTTTGACATTAACATCACTAGACAAAACTTTGGCCAGAGGACTATTCAACAATTTCCAAGTGAGGCCCGCATTGGTAGTGCGCCACACCATTCCCTCCTGACCAACCGCCAAACAATTTTTGCTATCTGGGCAAGCAATAGAATAAAGACCACTATCATCCTTGCCAGCCACGACTTTGACTTTGACTAATGAAATTTTTGACCAACTAGTACCACCATTCACACTACGCATAATCAGTGGCTGATCATTTTGGCTGGCGCCAACGGCCAAGCAAATCTTGTCGGACAAACAAGTAATATCTCGCAAACTATTATCAACCAAGCCTCGATATAGTTGTGACTCATTGGCCACGGAGGCCGCCTGAGCCATCAAACTAGGAGCCAATAATAAAACTAGGCCAATAACCGCTAAACTCAATAGGCTTTTTTTCATAATTTTATGAAAATTAGAGATTTAATTAATATCAAACAATATTACAAACAAAACCGAATCTTGTCAAATAAAAAAATCATCACTAATCTTGAGCCGTTGACCGGGTTTGAACCGGTGACCTTCTCCTTACCATGGAGATGCTCTACCAGCTGAGCTACAACGGCGAAAGATTATTGATGATTTTTTATAGCCAAATAAAATTTAATTTTTAAGTTTCTCAATCCTCTCCCGGAATTCGGCCAGCTTATTGTTTTCTGGGTTGCTATCCTCTAAGACCTGCAAATGCTCGCTAGCTGATTTCAAATCTCTCATTTCCAAATCAATGGAAATAGCCAAATCCAGAAACCGAGGACTCAGCGGCAAGGTATTTAATGATTCTATTATATTTTCCTGGGCTTCGTCAAGCTCTCGGAGTTCCCAGTTCACTTCAGCCAAAGAATAATTCACTTCGGCTTCTTGATTTTTGTCCGGGTTTAGTTCCAAAAGCTTCAAACAATACAAGTAGGTTTGCTTGCTTTCCAAGTATTTCTTTTGTCTAAAATAGACTTCGGCCAAATCAATAAAGGCTGACAAATTTTTACGATCAATGCTCACGGCCTCGATCAATTTACTCTCAGCCAAATTCAGATCAGCTAGTTCTTCCGATTTTTTGAGCTCATCAGCTTCTTTGATCAGTAAGCTAATTTTTTCGGCCGAACTAATCCCAGCCATTTTTTTGGAATTCAAATACTCGTCTCTAATTTTGGTTAATTTTTCTAACCAGAAAAAAGTGAAACCAAACTTCAAACGCCAAAATCTTGATAACTTCTGCCAAAATTTGCTTAAAAAACTAAAATCTCGATGCAAACGTTCCTTGATAATCTTGGCCTTGGTTTGATCTTCTTTTTCTTCGGGTAAATTGGCAACATCCAAAACTGCCAACTGCGGAAATTTTCTAATAATGATAAACAAAATAATTACTAAACAAACTAAGATAATAATAATTGGCAATAAATTGTACATAAAATTAATTGGCTTTAGAACTACTTATTATTTTCACAAAATCATTAGCTCGCAAACTAGCGCTACCAACCAGAAACCCATGAACTCCGGCCACGCCTCGAAACTGGGAAATATTATTACTATCCACGCTACCACCATACAGGATAGCCAGCTGTTTGACAAAAACTACTCGACCAAAAAACTTTTGCAAAAAAGCTTGCAAAAATTCATGAGCTTTTTTGATCTCGACCAAACTAATCACTCGACTATTTTTGGTGCTACTAATCGCCCAGACTGGCTCATAAGCAATCAATAATTTCTGATTTTTGGTTAACTTAATATTTTGTAAATCTCGATTTAATTGTTTGCTCAAAATTGGACCAGGATTTTTGGTGTATTTCTTCTCGCCCACACACAAGACTGGAATAAGTCCGTCGGCCAAAGCGGTTTTTATTTTCAAATTAATGACTTTATCAGTTTCACCCAAGGCTCGCCGTTCGCTATGACCAATAATCGCATAACGCACTCCTAATTTCTTTAGATTAAGCGGTGAGACTTCGCCAGTTTCAGCGCCAGTGTTGGCAAAAAAAGAATCCTGCGAAGCCAACTTGATACTGCTACCCTTGATAATCTTGGCTATTTCTGGCAAAACCAAAAAATCTGGAGCAACGGCTACAATATTTTTGGTGTTTTTAATTTTTCTCTTAAGCTCTTTGGCTAATTGGACACTCTCTTTATAATTCAATCGCATCTTCCAATTACCAATAATGATTTTTTTCATATGATTTTATTTCTGACTATTAATAAGCCCGGATAACATTTTAGATATTATTTCCAATTTAACATAGCAATCATTGAATTCATCTTGACTAAGAAGGCCATCCGCGCGTATCAATTCAATCAATGAAACGCTCTCGTAAATAGAGCCTCGAGATATTATATAAAATTTCCTCTTATCGGGCTTAGAAAATTTTCCACTACCTTCGGCTATATTAATAACCGCACTAATTATAGCTCTTTTAAGTTGATCTCTAATATAACTATCAACTTTTTTGTTACTTCTTAAAAATTCCAAAATAAACAAACTTAACTCCTTAGACTTCTTATAAACCTCTAAACATTCGAAATCGAACATAAAATTAGAGGGGCTAAAGGGCAAATTAATTATTTGTAATTGGTAGTTAGTAGTTAGTAGTTTGGAAAAAATTTTCGCCTCTAGGAAATCTTTGTCTTCCTAGCCCTAATTACAAATTACTAACTACTAAGTACTAAAATTTTCGCTGGCGAAAATTTTTGTGCGCGCATCTGGACTTGAACCAGAGACCTCACGGATGTGAACCGTGCGCTCTAACCAACTGAGCTATGCGCGCTTGTCCAAGAAATTGTTTTGGCAATTCCCTGTTCCAAATTATATTCTGGTTGCCAACCCAAAATCTTTTTGGCCAAAGCATTATCCAAACAACTTCGACGTTGCTCTCCTAACTTGGCCGGCGCAGAAATAATATTTAAATCGCGACCCAAGGCTTTGGAAATAGTCGAAATCAATTCATTAATACTGGTCTCCTGCGCAGAACCAATATTAATAACTCCATTATAATCAAGTTCCGCCGCTTTAATCAAGGCCCGCACTACATCTAAGACGCACACAAAGTCGCGCGTGTTCTGCCCATCACCAAATAAAGTGCTGGTTTGATTATTAACCGCTTGACCAATAAAATTGGCAATCACTCCGGCTTCCCCGCCCTTAAATTGTCGAGGTCCATAAACATTAGCCAAGCGCAAAACCGTATAAGGCAAACCAAAAACCTGATAATAATAATTTAAATATTTTTCAAAAGCCAACTTATTAATACCATAAGGCGACAAAGGAAACTCGGGCTGTCCCTCGGGGGTTGGAATAATCTGAGTCTCCCCATATATTGCCCCACCCGTAGAAGTAAAAATTATTTTTTTGATCTTGGCTTCTTTAGCGGCCTGCAAAATATTTAAAGCCCCGTTGATATTAGTAGCCACATCAAAATGAGGATCACGCACTGAATAATTAACATCAATTTGAGCCGCCAAATGAAAAATGGCCTCTGGCTTTTCGGTCACAATCAGCTTAGCCGCCTCTGGAGAACTAATATCTAATTCCGCGAAGACTGCCGATGGATTGACATATTCCCGTTTGCCTGACACTAGATTATCCAACACAATAACTTGATGCCCTAAATCAATCAAAGCATCAACCAAATTTGAGCCAATAAAGCCGGCACCGCCGGTTACTAAATATTTCATAAGACTTATTATAACACCCCATTTTCATCCCGCCAAGCCATTGCCAGACGCCTATTAATTTGCTAAAATAATAGTAGTAACAATTAGGAAAAAACCAAAGATTTTAATACATTTCTAAGGTATTTTTTTTATTTTATATGGCTGACAACAAAAAAATTAAATCCAATTATAATGCTGATGCTATTACTGTTTTGGAAGGTCTGGATCCAGTCAGACGTCGCCCGGGCATGTATATTGGCTCAACTTCGGCCGCTGGTTTACACCATCTCATTTGGGAAGTAGTTGATAACTCCATTGATGAAGCCATGGCTGGCTATGCCAATGAAGTCACTGTAACTCTTCTAAAAGACGGCATGGTCAAAGTGGAAGACAATGGCCGAGGTATTCCAGTTGATAAACACAAAGTTACTGGTCTCTCTGCCCTGGAAACTGTCCTTACCAAACTGCATGCTGGCGGTAAATTTGGCGGTGGTGGCTACAAAGTTTCTGGCGGTCTTCATGGTGTCGGTGTTTCAGTAGTCAATGCTCTGAGCGAATACTTGCGAGCCGAAGTTTCTTTGGGTGGCAAAATCTGGATGCAAGAATACAAAATTGGCAAACCCCAAAAAAATGTCAAAGTCATTGGCAACACCAAAAAAACCGGAACAACCATTATTTTTAAACCCGACAAAACTATTTTTACCGAATTAGAATTTGATTGGGGCAAGATTTTGGATCGTTTAAGACAACAGGCCTATCTAACCAAAGGGGTGGCGCTAATTGTTATTGATGAACGCGAAGGCCATAGCCCCAAACATTATAAATTTTATTTTGAAGGAGGCATCAAGTCTTATGTGAAATCTTTGCACCGCAATCAAAACGTCAAAAACCCCACTATTTTTTATTTTGAAAAAGAAATCAAAGAAAGCAAAATAGAAGTGGCTTTGCAATACAATGATCAGTACAACGAAACGGCTCTAGCTTTTGCCAACAATATTTACAATCCCGAAGGTGGCACTCATCTCATCGGTTTCAAAACCTCTCTGACTCGCACTCTTAATAGTTATGCTCGAAATCATAATCTAATAAAAGACAAAGACGAAAATCTAACTGGTGAAGATGTCCGCGAAGGTCTCACAGCGATTATTAGCGTCAAACTTCCTGATCCCCAATTTGAAGGTCAAACCAAGGGTAAGCTAGGCAATGCCGAAATCAAAACCTATGTGGAACAAAGCTTTGGTGAAGAATTCAATAATTTTTTAGAAGAACATCCCAAAGAAGCTGAGGCTATGGTCGGTAAATGCTTGCTATCAGCTATGGCCAGACTAGCCGCTCGCACTGCCAGGGCCACGATTTTACGTAAAGGCGCCTTAGAAGGCATGACCCTGCCCGGAAAACTAGCCGACTGTTCATCTCGTCACCCCGAAGAATGCGAGCTCTACATTGTCGAGGGCGACTCAGCCGGTGGCAGCGCCAAACAAGGACGACAAAGACATTTCCAGGCCATCTTGCCATTGCGCGGCAAGATTCTAAACGTCGAAAAAGCTCGGCTCGACAAAATGCTCGCCAATAATGAAATCAAAAATCTAGTCATTGCTCTGGGCACCAATATTGACGATCAATTGGATGTTTCCAAATTACGTTATCATCGAATTATTATCATGACTGATGCTGACGTTGACGGTGCTCATATTCGCACTCTTCTGCTCACTTTATTTTTCCGCCATTTCAATAAACTAATTACTGAAGGTCATGTTTATATTGCTCAACCGCCACTATATCAAATCAAAAAAGGCCAGACCGCTCGTTATGCTTATTCTGATGAAGAAAAATTAAAAATCGTCAAAGAATTAGGAGGAAACGAAGCTGAAGCCGAAAAAATAGTTACCGAAGACGAAGAAAGCGAAGAGCTTGAAGAAGAAAATCCCAAAACCAAAAATGTCAGATTAAATATTCAACGCTACAAAGGTTTAGGAGAAATGAACCCCGAACAGCTTTGGGAAACCACTATGGACCCAGCCAAAAGAATTCTCAAGCAAGTCACTTCCGAAGATGCGGCGGCTGCGGACCAAACTTTTGAGATGCTCATGGGCGATGAAGTCGCTCCCCGCAAACACTTTATTCAAACCCACGCCAAAAGCGTTACTAATTTAGATATCTAAAAATTATGCTAATCAAAGCCCTCGCTCCCTACATGATCCTACTCACTCCATTTATCGCCGCGGCTACCGCGCAAATCATCAAACTAATCATTAAAGCCAGAACTCACAAAGTAAAATTCCGCGATTTATTAAATTATTCCGACATGCCCTCAGGTCATACGGCCCTGGTAGTTTCCATGCTCACTATTATCGGTCTCACCCAAGGGGCCACTTCCCCGCTCTTTGGGCTCGCTTTTGTCTTTACTATCCTAGTCATCAACGATGCAGTCCGACTGCGAAATTATATGGGTCAACAGGGAGCCGCCCTAAACGTACTCATCAAAGACCTCAAAGACGATGATATCACTCTTGACCATCGTTATCCGCATCTACTAGACAAAATTGGCCATAAAACCTCGCAAGTCTTAGCCGGAATGCTTCTAGGAATTATCGTCAGTCTAATTAGCTACTTTATTTTTTGGTAATCCCTGGAGCCTGGCTCCAAAGGAGCCAGGCTCCAATTAAAAATCCGCTGTTTGGTAGCGGATTTTTTGTGACCAATTGGTCCTTAGTCTTCTCCAGGCATAGAGGTATCATAATAAGAAAAATTATTCTCAATCCTCATATCCTCTAAACTCGCCGACTGTTCTGAAGTCAGACAAAAATTTATTGCCTGACGCCTCTCTACTGATCTTGATGCCTCAGCCCAATCAAAAAGATTAGATGCCGAAACACCAGTAGGCACGGGAATTGGAGCCAAAAACATAGACACCTCCTATTTTTATATTGTTTATATAATTTTTTTCGAAAAGTACTTATTATGTAAATTTAATTTACTCAAAATAGTTGGAGCCAGATTTATCAGGCTCTCCGTGGCTTCAAAAAAACTCAAATCATCAACCGGTGCTTCAGATTTGCCCAAGCGTTTACCACGCAAATCATTACTAATAGCTATGAAAGGCACTGGGCTCTCCGAATTATTCTTGCGCCAAGTATCAGTATGAAAATCATAAGCCTCTTCGCTATAACCATAAGCCGAAGAAATAAGCAGACAAACATCTTCACTCAGAGCCACAGGAACAATTTCTCCTAATTGCTTATCCACCTTTTCAATACTCTTAATCAGCTCGGGAAATTTATTAATACTGCGGGCTTTATCAATATCGCTAAAGGACACCACAATAAAATCATATTTTTTACTTCTAATAGCTTTAACTAGTTCCTTAGTTACTTGACCAGCATCAGCAATCAAATAGTCTTCACCATCAAAAGGCTTTTCATTATTGTCAAAAAAATTGCTAACCAAGGCAAACTTATCAATTTCGGAAATCCTAAGCTGCCTGAGACCCTCGGTGGCCAAAATTTTGCCCACTGCTATTTTTTTGAGAGGCCTTAGACGTCCACTGCCAATGATTTTATAAATATCGCTATTTTTAAACTTCAGACTTTTTAGAGTGCCGGCCGGATATTCAGCCACGAGCGATTTAAAGTTGGGAATTTTAGCCTGACGAATAGCATTATGCTCTTGAGATTTGGACACTCCCCAACCATCCAGCAACAACAAAACTACCGGCTGAGGCCGTTTACTAAGAGGGTCGCTAGAATTAGAAATAGTGGTAGTCATAAAGTATCTGCCATCTTAGAGCTAAAACTCCAAGTCGTCAATAAGCACCTTTTAGGATAAGCTCAATTTCCATCAAACGATTGTATTTGGCTAGTCGCTCTCCTCGGCCTGGAGCCCCGGCCTTGATGTAATCAGCTGAGCAAGCCACAGCTAAATCAGCGATGAAATCATCGGTTGTTTCACCACTCCGATGAGAAATCATGACTTTATAATTATTCTTTTGCGCCAATTTGATAGCCACGATAGTTTCGGAAACCGTACCAATTTGATTGAGCTTAATTAGAATCGCATTAGCCGCTTTCATTTTGATCCCTTTTTTGAGACGTTCTTGATTGGTAGTAAATAAATCATCACCAATGAGTAATGTTTTTTGGCCAAATTCTTTAGTCAGTATTTGCCAATTGGCCCAATCCTCTTCGGCTAGCCCATCCTCAATAGAAACAATCGGATATTTTTTGAGCCAAGTTCGATATAAATTCATTAATTCCCGGGCACTATATTTCTTCCCGTCCATGGGAAGCTCATAATAACCAGTTTTGGGATTATAAAACTCCGAAGAGCCAATATCAAAACCCAAACCAACTTTTTTAAAATTATAACCCGCCTCCTTGATCGCTTTCATTATAAATTCAATCACCTGCTCCCGACTTTTGACTTGTGGAGCATAACCACCCTCATTGCCCAAATCGGTATCCAATTTATTGGCTTTCAAAACCTTACCCAGAGCATGATAAACCTCAGCACCAATTCTAATTTTCTCAGCCAAAGAATTTTTGGCCAGGGGTATAATCATAAACTCTTGAAAATCCAAATTAGTAGAAGCATGCGCCCCACCATTAAAAATATTAAAAGCCGGAGTAGGAAATTTGTATTTTTTGTTAAAATTATAAGTCGTTGCTAAATATTCAAAGAGCCCCTGTCTTTTGCTAAGTGCTCCAAGTCGAGCTATGGCCATTGATACGGCCAAAATGGCATTAGCTCCTAAACGACTTTTGTTGGCAGTCTGATCTAAATCAATCATCAGCTGATCAATTTTTTTAAGATCCAAAATATTTAAACCTTTTAACTTGGGCTGAATAATTTTGGTGATATTATTAATTGCCTTTTTAACTTCCTGGCCGCCATATCTCTTCTGGTTGCCATCTCTGAGCTCCAGAGCCTCGCTTTGACCAGTAGAAGCACCAGAGGGCACCGAGGCCTTGGCCGACAGACCACTCTCTAAAATAATTTCACATTCAAGTGTCGGATTACCGCGCGAATCCAAAATTTCTCGAGCAAATATTTTTTTTATTTTGGGCATAAATATATTTTGATTAATTTTTTAGACACCTCATGGCATAACCATGTGATTTACCATAATCATGATAAGCTTGAATCAAAGTAGCACTACCAGACTGCAAACTCTTGGAGTTAAAGGTGTAATTACCATTTTGAGTGGCAGTAATATACCAAACTTGCGTGTTCAAATACAAAAAACCACCACCATCATCTCGACGCATTCCAACCAAGGCTCCATCAAAATTTGAAGTACCACCAATCTTCATTTGAGTACCAGCAATAGTCGTATCCAAAAAAGTAGCCAAAGTATTAAATTCAGTAATTGTAGGGATATGCCAACCAGACGGACAAATTCCCTTGTGCGGAGTTTGAACTTGAGCCGAACAATCAGTATTACGACAGGCCACCCCCAAATTCATAGCTTCTTGCCATTCATACAGACCACCATAACTAAGACAATTGGCCGCACTATTGCTATAACAATATTTTTCCAGTAAGGCATCATCAAGCTGACAACCCCAACGACCGGTAACTGGTTCGCTACAAGGAGCGGCGCCATAAGAAGTCACCATCGTCCCCACATTCAAATTATCTCTCATCCAACACTGGGTCCCAATTTGGACGGTGCGATATTTTTGTCCTTCATAATCAATCATATATTGGCCACAGGGTTGAGTCTGAGCCGGATCGGAAATATAGATAGCCGCTCCCGAACTAGAGGCCTGGGTTTGTGGAGGAGAAGATACGCAGGTAGACAAGGTGTAATATTGCAGGTCCGAAGAAGTTACATAAGTGAAGGCGTTATTAGCAGTATTACAGTTTGAACCATCAGCTGGAGTAGGAGCACTAGGAATAGAGGAAATATAAGTTGAAGTAACGACGTTGCCAGAGCCATCTAGCGAAGTTGAAAATAATGGCTGACCAGCGATCAGTGTTATGGGATATTCTTTCTTGTCATTATAATAGAGCGCTAGAGCGGTTTGAATATTTTTAACATCAGCGACTCGCTTGGCATCACGACTCTTGGCCCTAGCATTATTGAGAGCTACAACACTAACCGTGGCCAAGATACCGATGATGGCAATGACCACTAGTAATTCAATCAAAGTAAACGCATTTAATTTTCGTTCGTTTGAACTCATACTTAAACTGTGGGTCCTGGATCCTGGCCTTCGCCAGGATGACAGGTGCGATGGTTGTGTATTTTAATTATCATCCTGGCGAAGGCCAGGATCCAGGTTCTATTTAAAAAATCTTCAATCTTTCAATCCGCCAGCTGGCGGATCAATTTACAATTCCCTGGAGGCCCGGCATTTCATTGCCTGACAAATATTCCAACATCGCTCCACCACCGGTGGAAATCCAATCCATATATTGTCCCATTTTAGTTAAATGCAAAGCTGATTCAGTTTCTCCGCCACCAGCGACGCCATAAGCCGGACCACTAGCGCGAGTAGCAATCACCCGACCCAAAATAACCGTGCCATGACGAAAATTGTCTTGCTCAAATAGACCCATAGGTCCATTCCAAATAATGGTCTGGGCTTTTTTGATAATTTTAGAATATGCAAAAATTGTCTCTGGGCCAATATCGCCAATAAAATCGGTTTTAGAAATCGTGCCTGGTTTTTTGACCAAAGAAATCTTCTGAGCTCCTTTTTTACTCGAGTCCATCACTACATAATCAACCGGTAATACAATTTTCTTTTTAGTATCTTGTTTTAGCAAATCTTTGGCAATTTTAATGCTAGCCTTATCTATTTTAGAAACACCGGTTTTAAAACCTTGGGCGGCCAAAAAATCATTAGCCAAGGCCCCGCCGATTAGAATCTTATCCATCGTTTTGAGAAAATTTTTGATCACACTGATTTTGGTAGCAATCTTTTGCCCACCAATGACAGCCACGCTCGGTTTTTTGGCTTTGGCTATTTTATGCAAGCTCTCTATTTCTTGCTCTAATAAAAGTCCGGCATAAGCTGGCAAAAACTTTTTGATAGCCGAAACGCTAGCCGCCGACCGATGAGAAACCGCAAAAGCATTATTAATATAAATGTCGGCTAAACTGGCTAAATGTTTGGCAAACTTCTGGTCATTCTTATGTTCGCCAGGATTAAAGCGCAAATTTTCCAAAAGCACTATCTCTCCTTTTTTCATTTTGGCGATTGAGGGTTCACCGAATTTCACTGGATGACGTAAAAGTTTTTTCAAATGCAGAGCCAGTGGCTTGGTCGACAAACTAGCTTTTTTGCGACCATTGGGCTCACCCAGATGAGTGGCCAAAATGATCTTGGCTCCCTTGGCTAGTAGAAACCGAATATCCATCAAACTTCTTTGGATTTTGTAATCATCAAAAATCTTACCATTTTTGATGGGCACATTAAAATCAACTCGCAGAAAAACTTTTTGTTCATCTAAGCGTCCTAATTTTTTGATTGATTTGATTTTCATATTACAAAATTAATTTAAAAAAATATTAATTAATATTTAATCTCTCCCAAAGTCACTTCCACTTCACTAACATTCCCATCTCGTAAATATTTCAACATCAGCTTGGATTTAGGGGCGTATTGGCTGATCAAATAATTCAAATCATTATCAACGTCAATGTTAACACCGCCAACAGCCAAAATAATATCTCCGCTCCTAAGCCCAACTGATTCAGCCGGCGAACCCTTAACTACCGCCAAACGAGAATCGCTATAAACCCAAGCTCCATCTTTGTTAAGAGCCGAATTAGAATTATTATCAATTTTGGCTAATTGACTAAGATTAATATAATTAACTCCCAAAGCCGGGGCACTCATTTCACCACTAGCCAAAAAATTGAAAAGAGGAGATTTGAAATTTCCCAAAAAATCTACCTGACCACCACTAATAATCCCCAAAATATCGCCAGCTAGATCAAAAAGATAGACCCCCTGAAAATCAGCCGGAGGAGTTTCACTGAGAACAATATGATTATTCAAATAGTCACTATTTTTTATCAGGTTTTCATCAGCCACCGAGCGAACAGCACTTTGCCAAACTTGGCCATTCCAATCAACGGCCAAAACTATCTGACCAGGATACACATCGGTCGTAGCACTAATATTTTTGACCACTAGGTTTTGGGCCGAAGCCAAATGGACCAAACTCCAATTACTATTTTTGATCAAAACTACTTTATCGGGGCTATAAATTTTTTTATTTTTTAAAATTGCCACATAAGCACTGGGATTACTCTTCAAACCACTAACCATCGATGAATCAACTAGTACCCAGCCATCGGCAGTAAGATTGAGCCCAGTAAACAGGGGGGTTTTAAGATTGTAGTAATCAGCCAGCTCACTAGAGGTACTGGTGGCTTTCTTTTTGAGAAAAAAAGCAATCGCCACTTCATCTAAAGACTTGGCTGTTTCTCGTACTTTCAAGTCCTGATTAACCACCACCTTGCGAGGATCATTGATCACTATAGCCGTCTGACCATAATCCGTACCAGTCAAATTAACATCATTATAAATTGGCAAACTATATAGGTCCTTAAAGACATAAAAACGAATAAGCAGTTCCCCAGCCACCCCTGACAAGATAGCCAAAATCATGATCAACAAAACAATTTTCAAATTAAACTCCAGAGATTTTTTAAAATTGATTTTCATAAAAATTTTTAAATTGAAAAATTGAAAATTGAAAGATTGAAATATTTTTTAATTAAATTAACCTTTCAATCGTTCAATCTTTTAATCTTTCAATAATCAATTAGTTATCGCCAACTAATTAATAAAAGTAAAATTATAAATAAAATAGTCGAAAACGTAATTAGAAATCTGATGTTTTTGGGATTCCAGGTATTTTGCCACAGCATTACTAGCAAATTAAACAAAAAATAATAAGCTAAAGCCAAAAATAAGGCTAGGGCTGGATAAGCAAAGGGCAGAAAATAAAGCGCCCAAAAGACTTCTAAAATAATCAGAGCCAAAACAAAAATAATTAGTCCATCGGCTAAAATATTTTTTTTGAAAACTCTCAGCCCCTGCCAGCTTAAAAGCGCCACGGCCGCTAGCAAGATCAGGGCCAAAACCCAATAAGATAAGTCCCAAAATAATTGCAAACCATACAGAGCCGATCCCAAAACAAAAACCGCCAAAGTACTTAGTGGCAACCAAATTCGGGACAACTCCCAAGAATCCACCTCCTCTTTGGCGTGCCAAAAATAATAAATAGCCCGCAAATAAGAAAACCAAGCCAAAAGTCCGGCTAGAATAATGAGCTGAATTAAAGTTTGAGAAATAAAATAATCGGATGGAATTATAATCAGACTAGCTATTAATCCATTGAAAAAAATAAAAGGCCAAGACCAAAATAATAACCACCCCTTTTTGGCTTCCACACTGTGCCGACTCATTCGCCAAATAGCCCAAAAAATAATCAAATTGATTAAACCTAAAAATGAGTAAAACCAAGCCCCCTTCAATATCAACAGCTCCAAAGAAGCCAGGAGTAATAATTCACTTAAAACTATAATTCTAGCGGGCTTAACCATAAAAATTATTTAATTAGTGGCCTGGGGCTACCCGGAGAAGAACTAAACGGTAAATCAACTGGCAGCATAATATTATCCTGGGGAAGATCAAACTTGATAGAACCCAGTTCACTCCAATCGTTTAAACTATTAATCTTGAGATAACGACTAGACAAGGTATAGAAATTATCATTAATATAAGCCGAGCGCAATAGCTCACTATAAGCCTCTTTGAAAGAATGACTAATTTTTTTCAAGAGTTCTAAGGAATCTGAATTAATTTTGAAAACCGCAAAACCATTAAAATTATCTTTGGAATCATTAATCGGAATGGCCAACAAATTTTTGGTGCTGGAATACAAAAAGGCATGATGATCATAAAGAGCGTTAGAGCTCGCTCCGGCCAAAACATAATTAAATTTTTCTTTGGGGCTTTGGGGATCACTGACATCAAAAATAGAAATCTTGAGTCCTTTATTTTCCATTCGACCACCACCGCTATCCACCATTTCCACTCCCAGACCAATCAAAGTTTTATCATCAATGGGATGCAAATAAGCTGAATAACCAGGAATCTTTAGTTCCCCTTTGATCTGGGGGCTAGCTGGATTACTTAGATCAATAACAAATAAAGGATCAACTTGTTTAAAAGTTACCAAGTATCCCAAATTGCCGATGAACCGAGCTGAATACAATCTTTCTCCTAGGGCCATTTTTTCTAAACGCCCAATAATTTGCAAATTGGAATCAAGCACATATAAATTATTGTAAGATTCTTGCACATTAGTGTCGCCACCAGGCAACCACGAGCGACTTCTAGTAGTGGCGATCCGTAAATTCCCCTGATATTCATCCATCGAAAATTGATTGAGCATGGTCCCCGGAACAGTAGCCGTGCTTTGATAAGTGAGCGCTCCATCTTTGATGGCAATTTTATAAATACCGGTTTTTTCCAACTCATCAGCTAGTTGTTGTAAACGCTCACTGAGCTTGGCGTTAAACTTTTCCTCCCAGGCATTTTGAGCCTCTTCACTCAGGGTATTAACATAAGCCTCTAAAATACCCTGAATCTTCATCATTTTCTCTTCCTTACTTAAAATATCTGTATCAGCTCCTTCAATTTTGCTAATCTTGGCCTGCCAGTCGGCCGGCAAATCGCTAAAAAATAAATCTCTAGCCACCTGGAGTTGAATTTCCTGTTCGTTTAAATATTCAGTATTGGTCAAATACAAATTGTCGTTGGACATATAAACATTTTGTACGGCGTCAACCAAATACATCTGAGATTTCAGCGAATCAGTAATATTATTTAAGTCGATAGAAACTACTGAAGTAAAATTATAAGCAGTATAAGGACGATCAAAATAATAAATTTCAGGATTAAATCCAGCTAGCTCCTGGTCGCCTTCCAAAATTCTCGGACGGAGCAAATCAGGCCCGATAGAATAATTAAAACTATTGGCGACTAAATATAGACGACTGCCAATTAATCTAGAAGTAAAATAATTACCTTCCAAATCTAAACTCTTGACCAATTTTGGCGCCGACTTGTCAGAAATATCATAAATTTTCAAAAACGAAAACTGATTACGCCGAGCAAAGCTCCGATACATATCAGTCAGATACAAACGGTCATCAGATCCAAACACTGCCAAACGATTGCCACTGATTAAAATACTAGTCGGCCGCGAGTCAAAGGTGGTTTTAGAAACGATTTTGGCTTCGGTGGCCGGATAAACCTTGCTAATATATAAATTATTATCAGACAAAGAATAAAAATATTCACCATCGCTTTTCAAAACATCAGCTTCGTCTACTCCGGCGACCTGAATATTGGTTTGAGAATAATCCGCTTGTCCCCCACCCCCTTCAGCTGGAGCCATCACGTTAGACACCGCCTTGCCACTTATATCAGACATAACATTAGTAGTAGCACCCAAACCCTCAGTAAGCATCATGGCGTCCCGAGCCCCAAACTGCGAAGCCGACAAATTTTGCTTGCTCATAAAAGCTTTAAACTCGTCATAATCTTTAAATTTTTTCAGGGCCGTGCTAGTGCTGTCTTGACCACTGACAATTGGTGGAGTGCTAGGAATCTGATTTTTTTTGATAACTTGTTGAATTTTTAAAAAAGCAAAGCTACCCAAAACAGCTACAACTACTAGCGCGATTAAAGCTATTTTCAAATTTTTGATATTCATAAAAAAATTACTGATTTTTCCACGACTGGTGGAAATTCAGTTTTAATTATTATAGGTCTAGTATAACACAAAAACCCAAATAAAAAAACCAGTCTGGGACTGGTTTTAAACTTTTTAATTTTAAAATTAGAATGCCGGGTTGCTACATAAGGAAGTCGACTAATTTGGCTTCCTTGGCCTGAAAAGCGCTTAAATAAGCCCCCCATAATTTCCTGATCTCTTCGGTTGACTGTCCGGTTCCCTCAGTGATAGCCATCAATATCTCGGCATCATTTTTTTTAATGAAGTCCTGTTTATCCAAAATAACTTTGGTCAATTCTTCGAGAGGATCGCCAGTGGCCTCAATTCTGATTATTCCGGGCTCGATATTAATCGATGAGCCATGCAGGAAAAAGCGAGAGCTAGCACTAGCCAACTTATAGCTACAGGCTAAAAGTGGCAAGATAGCTGCCGAATTACATTGGCCATAGACCAACGCAAAGATCAAGGGCTTTTTCTTGGCCTCCTGGGCATCATTTTTTATATCGCCAGCATAAAGCTTAATGGCGTTATTGATCTGAAGTCCGGCTCGACCCTTACCACCGTCAGAATTGATTATTAAGAAAATTGGATCAGAAGATCTAGTGTAAAGCTCCAATATTTTATCACAAATATTGTCAGCTTCAGTAATCCCAAAACCACTGCCCAAGGAAACAGTTCGACCAGCTCTAACGGCATCGGCCAATAAATCAGTAAAAAAACCGGGGGTTAGCCCTGGGCCACCCACTTTCAAGATTTCCTTAATCTCATTCATCTCACTCTTATTTTATATTGTTAACAAACTATTGACATTTCTTAGCGTTATGCTATAATAGTATATATTAAAATAAATGTCAAGGCCACCTTTAAGGCCTAAAAACACAAAAAATATGGGAATTGACAACATGGGCAAAGAACAAGAACAATTTAAAACAATTATTAACGAAAGAACCGGCCTAGTGGAATCTTACCCGGTTAATGAACAGGGTAAAAAGGATTTCGAAAACTACCGCGATGCTGAAAATCGCAAAGAGAACGAAAAATAAACAATAATATATTCTTAAAAACACCTCTGGCTATTCAGCCAGAGGTGTTTTTGTAAACTCACAACCGCAATATTTTTGTCGATAAATATCCAATTCTTTGGCTAGAGCCATTGATTTTTGATAACCATCATTATTTTTAAAATCATAATCTAAAAAGTTTATACCCACCTGTCCGGCCACTGCTCGGCCCATATTCAAAATCGTAGCACTATCTTTGTAGGGACTTAGGGTGAGGCTAGTACCAAAAAAATCAAATTTTTTCTGTTTGGCTAACTGAGCGGTAGTCATCAAACGATCTCGATAACAAATGAGACATCGTGGTCCTCTCTCAGGATCGCTTTCCCGACCATGAATACTATCTAACCAAGTCGGATGAGCATAGGGTTCAATAATTAAATTGAAGCCAAATTTATCAGCGACAAATTTGACCGCCTCCAAACGCCGATCATATTCTGGGGCGCTATCAATATTAGGATTATAAAAATAAAGAGTGATTTCATAATCATTCTTCAAAACATACTCGCTAGTATAAGTGCCACAAGGGGCACAACAAATTTGTAACAATAATTTTTTCATAAATCATTCCCCCAAACTATTTTGAATCGCTTGATTATAATTATTAGTTTGAACATCAATGGCGTTTAACTCCACCTTCACTGCCTCTTTACTATTTGGCCCACTCCCAAACCATTGACTAATCGTGCCAGACTGCGAATAAATAATCAGCGCTAAAATAACTCCAATTAATAGTAGGGCTAATAAAAGTATTCCGGATTGACTAGATTTAATCATAAAAATATTTAGCAACTCAAATGTCAAAACTCAAAATTCAAAACTACAACGCAAAACTAAAAACTATTAGCTTTAACATTTGAGTTGTGGTTCTAAGTTTTGACATTTGCATTTTGAGTTAACCGGTAGTCTCGTCTTTCTTTTTATCCAGTAGCGAAAAAATAATTACCGCCCCAAACATTATTAGTCCTAAAACTAACAGGGCCATAATCTTTCCTCGACTTTGCAAAAATAATCCCAAGAGTCCAAAGACCAAAGAAAAAACATAAAACACCGAAACCGTTTGTCGTTGACTCAGGCCCAGAGCGAGCAAGCGATGATGCAAATGTTTGTTGTCAGCAATTTTAAAAGGATTCTGACCACTGAACAAGCGCCGAATAATAGTCCAAAAAACATCTAGAATTGGAATACCCATGACCAGCAAGGCAATGGCAATCTTAGCTCCAGAAATAATCGCCAACACTCCCAACAAATAACCAACCAGTAACGATCCCCCTTCCCCTAAAAATATTTTGGCTTTATAAAAATTGAGAAACAAAAATCCCAAGAGCACCGCCGCCAAAATAAAAGCCGCCAAAGCCATATCAAATTGATAATAGCGAAAAGTAGTGGTGAACAAAAATATTACTAGAGCGCTAATCATCCCCAAGCCACTTACTAGCCCATCAACCCCATCCAGTAATTTGGTAGTATACATCATGCCCAGGAGCCAAAGAATTACCAAGACAGAACTAATAATTATTCCCGGATGCCAAAAACCACCAGCCAAAGTATTGATCTTAGAAATCTCCACTCCACCTAGCACCACCGATAGAGCTGCCAAAATCGGCCAAATGAATTGTTGTTTTGGTTTTAAATTATATTTATCATCCAAAAATCCCCCAATCATCAAAAAGATAGCCCCGACCAGTACTCCCCACAGATGTCGAGGAAGCAGGGCTCCGGTTAGCAAATAATCCCTGGCCAAAATAGTGGTCACAAAAAAGGCCCCAAAAATAGCCAGGCCTCCCAAAAGAGCCGTGGGTTCACCATGGATTTTGCGCACTTCATCGGGATAATCGATTATCCCCAGTCTTTCGGCCAAACGTTTGACAAGAATGGTAAAAACCACCGCTACCCCAAAAGACCATAGAAAATAGCCCAAATAAACACCGGCCATTGACAAATTGAAGATTTTTAGCATAAAATGAGTGTTATGTTCTTTAGAAATTATTTTTTTAACATTATAATAAAAAACGATGGTAAAAGAAAACGAAAACAGCATCCTGCGACTTGGACGTCGAAAAAAAAGATTAGACCGAGACAAATCACCTAATAATCTTGACAATCAGGGCGACAAGATCAAAAACAAATGCGCAGAAATTCGCAACAATACCGGCAAGAATAAAAACAAACAAAAAAACTAAAAACCAAGCAAACCAGGCCCAGACTCATGGGCCTTTTTTATTTTTTACAAAGCCCTGGCTACTTTGACCGCCACTCCCCCGCCTTCAGTAATAACGACAATGTCACGCCGTTTCAATTTTTTGGCCAAAATCAAATTAGCAATTTCATTTTCAATCTCATCTTGTAAGAGTCGTCTCAGCGGCCTGGCTCCAAACTTGGGATCATAACCACGCCCGGCCAAAACTCGCAGTCCTTCTTCGGAAGCGAGAAGCCCAATACCTTTAGCACTTAAATTCTTTTTAATTTTATCCATCAGCAGTCTAGCAATCGAGACTACGTTTTCTGGAGTCAGTGGAGTAAAGACAATAATCCCATCAAAACGATTAATGAGCTCTGGTCGCAAAAATTTGTTGAGTTGATTGTCGATGATTTCTTGTTTGATGGTATTTAACAAAACTTTATTTTTGACGGCCTCTTCAATATACAATGCTCCGGCATTAGAAGTGGCCACAATAATAGAATTATTGAAACTAATCGTTCGACCCTGGCCATCGGTCAAACGACCATCTTCCAAAACTTGCAAGAGCAAATTTAAAATATCTGGATGAGCCTTCTCCACCTCATCAAGAAGTACCAAAGTAAATGGTTTTTTGCGCACGGCCTCGGTGAGATACCCCAGAGTACCATCAGGATCACCAATCATCTTTTTCAAACTATCGGCTAATTGATATTCACTCATATCCAAACGAATCATATAGTCCTCACTACCAAAATAAGTTTCAGATACTGTCTTGGCTAGCTCAGTTTTTCCAACTCCAGTCGGTCCCAAAAATAAAAAGCTAGCAATCGGCCGTTTAGTTTCCCGCATCTCCGCCCGGGCCCGACGCAAAGAACTAGAAATAGCTTTGACCGCTTCTTCTTGCCCAATCAAACGTTTGGCAATTTTTTCTTCCAGATGCAAAAGCTTTTCACTTTCACCTTCGGAAACTCGCGCCGAAGGAATACCGGTTTGCTCTGAAATAGTGGTGGCAATATCATCGCGACTACAAATCTTAAATTTGTCAGTCTTTTCTTTGGACACCCTAATAACTGTAGCTTCTAAAAGTTCGATAGCTTTAGTTGGCAAAAATTTGTCATTGATATAGCGTAGCGACAAATCAACCGCGGCCTCAATGGCATTATAATCGACATAGACCTGATATTTGTTTTCCAAAATTCCAGTCCGTGATTCCAGGACTTGGATAGTCTGATCTTTATTGAATTCCTCCACTCCCACAGTGCTCATCACTCGACCCAAATTTTTATTCTCCAAATATTTAGTATAATTTTCAGAACTAACACTGGCCAAACAATAAATCCCATGGTTCGACAAGGTCTCGGCCAAAACTCCAGCCAAATCTAGGCTCCCACCATCACCAGCACTGAAACCAGTAATCGCTTCCAAATTTTCAATATACAAAATAATATTGCCAGATCTTTCTACCTCACTAACCATGGTCAACAGTCTAGACTCGGCTTCAGCTGCTTCCACACCACCAACCATGAGACTCAAATCAATTTCCACCAGTCGCTTGTCCTGCAAAAACTCTGGCACATCTTCTTCTACCATTAATTGAGCCAAGCCCTCAACGATAGCTCGCTTCCCCACTCCTGGCGGACCAACCAGTAGCACTCCCTCATGACCACTCTCTAAGGCTTCGAAAATATCTTGAATTTCTTTTTGGCGATTGAGACAAATCGAAAAATAACCATATTTGGCCATCAGGGTTAAATCATGAGAAAAACTATCCAAAACCGGTGTGGCAATAGCCGTATAAGCCCGGTTCATATTATTTTTGGGTTTGAATTTCGACAAACTGCGATACAAATTGTAGCGAGCGCGCATTTTTTCTTCTACCTCAAACCACTTAATGGCGTTATCAATTTTATTAGGAGTAATTTCTAGTTCAAACAAAATCTCATCAATTAGTTCATCGCTGCCATAAATTGTTTTGAGAATATCCGTTGGACCAATGGCTTTCGCCCCTCGGCTCAAAGCATTTTGATAAGCCCCCGAGAGCGAAGCCTTGATTTGACTAGAAAATTTAGGTTGTCCTTTGAAAGGTTCTTCGGTGGCAATATATTTTTTGAGCTTATCAACAATCGCTCCCGGAGCTAAATTGAGACGAGCAAATAGCTCTCCGACTTCTGAATCTTCTAGCAGGGCCAAAAACAAATGACGATTAGTGAGTTCAGGTTGATCTAAACGATCGGCCAAAATAAAAGCCCGAGACAAAATCCCAAAAGTCTTCTCACTAAGTCCAGAGAGAGCGTCGACTTCTTTGGCTTTTTTATTAATCTTTTTAAAATCAGCCTGAATCAAATTGAAACGATACACCAAAAACAAATCAGCCAAAAGTGAAATCAAAAATATTCTAATAAATAGATTATGGTCTTGATAAAGATAAAAAAATTGTTGAGGACTCCCAAAAATCTCCTGATGACTATATAGATAATAAATCAAAGACAAAAGACCGAAAAGCCCCAAGAGCCCCACCAAAAAATTGATCAAAAAATCTACCTGTCTCTTGAGACGATGCAAAAAAATTATTGACCGATCAAAATAATCACTAGTATAAATACTCATAAAACAATAGCGTAAATAATAACTAGCGGTATGGCTAACCAAAAAATTAGACCCACCAAGGCCAAAATCAGCATCATGAGCATCCAAGCCCCTCTAAAAATAATTTGAACGAGGCGCATAAAGAAGCTCACCATTCGCCCTGAAAAACTACGCTGACCATACATGGGGACAAAGATATTTCTCAGCCATACCAAAAAACCGACTGACCGCTCGCGATTCTTTAAAAAATTTAATAAATTTCGGAGACACCCCAGGAGACCCGGACCATACCACCACAGAGGGAAATAAATAATGCTCCAAACAACTTGGGCGAGAACTTTTGGAGCATAAGTAAAAAAATTAGCTAATTTCATAGTCTAATAATATTATAGCATAAAAGGGTCCAAGGCCAAAAGGCAGGTGATTGACAAACAGCCCTTAATAAATTATTATGTAATTAGCAGTCTAATGATTAGAGTGCTAACACGACATCCAAACTACAAATTACCAATTACTTAATTAAAATTTATGACTAGTAGTTTGTAATTAGTATTTTGTATTTAGGGGCTTATCTTAACTTCCCTACCCAAACTACAAATTACCAATTACTTAATTAAAATTTATGACTAGTAATTTGTAATTAGTATTTTGTATTTAGGGGCTTATCTTAACTTCCCTACCCAAACTACAAATTACCAATTACTTAATTAAAATTTATGACTAGTAATTTGTAATTAGTATTTTGTATTTAGGGGCTTATCTTAACTTCCCTACCCAAACTA
>CAZMYU010000010.1:0-23718 GCA_964570655.1 uncultured Gammaproteobacteria bacterium
TGTATTTAGGGGCTTATCTTAACTTCCCTACCCAAACTACAAATTACCAATTACTAATTACTCAATTAATATATGATAAATATGTTCAACAAATTTACCCACAAATCCCAAGAAGCCATAGTCAATGCTCAAATGATTGCTCAAGATTTTGGTCAACAATATATTGAAGGGCTGCATCTCTTGCTAGCCCTGCTCCAACAAAACGATAGCCTAATTAGACCAATTTTAGAAAAGATCAAGATCGATCCTGATCTAGTCGAGGATTATGTAATCAAAGAATTAAACAAGTTACCAAAAATTCAAGGCAGTTTTGAATCTGGTCCAGTCCAAGCCGTGCAAGGAACCGGCGAGGTAGCCATGGTCTTAGAGCGAGCCCAAAAAGAAGCGACCCTGCTCAAAGACGAATTTATTTCCACCGAACACCTCCTGCTAGCTCTCATTGGCATTCCCAGCATCGCCCAAAATGTCTTGCTTAGTTTTAGTGTGGAATACCAAAAAGTTTTGGGAGTCCTGCAAGAACTTAGGGGTAGTGAAAAAATTAATGATCCAGATCCTGACACCAAGTTTCGAGTTTTACAAAAATACACTACCAACCTAACCGAGATGGCCAGAAATGCCAAGCTTGATCCAGTAATCGGCCGAGATATGGAAATTAGACGCATTATGCAAGTGCTACTACGTCGCACCAAAAACAATCCAGTGCTAATCGGTGAAGCCGGGACTGGCAAGACTGCTATTGTGGAAGGTCTAGCTCAAAGAATTGTGGCTGGCGATGTTCCCGAAATGCTCAAAAACAAAGAGATTGTAGCTCTCGATTTGGGATCGCTACTAGCCGGAGCTAAATTTCGAGGCGAATTTGAAGAACGTCTCAAGGCTGTGCTCAAAGAAATCAAATCCCAAGACGGCAAAATAATCTTGTTTATCGACGAACTCCATACTTTGGTCGGAGCCGGAGCCAGCGAAGGAGCCATGGATGCTTCCAATATGTTAAAGCCGGTCCTAGCCCGCGGTGAACTCCGCACTATTGGCGCTACCACTACCAAGGAATATCAAAAATATATTGAAAAAGACCAAGCTCTGGAGCGACGTTTTCAACCGATTTATGTGAGCGAACCAAGTATTGATGATACAATTGAAATCCTTCGAGGCATCAAAGAAAAATACGAAGTCCATCATGGAGTCAAAATTACCGACAAAGCCATCCTAGCTGCTGCTAATTTATCGAGTCGCTATATTAATGATCGATTTTTGCCTGACAAGGCAGTCGACTTAATTGATGAGGCTACTTCGGCTCTACGCATGGATATTGATTCCCTGCCCGAAGAATTGGACAACCTCAAAAGAGAGATCAAAAGATTGGAAATTGCCAAGGCCGCTTATAGTTCTAAAACTAGTGAAAAATCTAAAGACAACGCCAAAAAAGCCCGCGAGATTAGTCGCCAACTCAGCGAACTCAAAGAACGAGCTGGTCACCTAGAACTTCAATGGCAAAATGAAAAAAATATTATCGCCAAAATCAGAGACAATAAGAAAAAAATTGAAGACTTCAAAGGCCAAGCCGAGATTTTTCAACGCCAAGGAGAAGATTTGACCAAGGTCGCTCAGATTAAATATGATTTTATTCCCAAACTAGAAAAAGAAATAAAAGACGCCGAAGAAGAATTGGCCAAGATTCAAAAAAAAGGTCCGCGACTACTCAAAGAAGAAGTCGACGACGAAGATATTGCTCGAGTAGTTTCGCGCTGGACCGGAGTACCGATCAACAAAATGCTCCAAAGCGAGATTCAGAAATTAGCTCACGCCGAAAAAGAATTAGAAACTCAAGTAGTCGGTCAAGAAGAAGCTATTAGGGCCGTGGCCAATGCCCTGCGTCGCAGTCGAGCGGGTATTAATGAAGAGAAAAAACCAATTGGCTCATTTTTATTCGTTGGACCAACTGGAGTTGGCAAAACTGAACTAGCCAAATCACTAGCTCGTTTTATGTTTAATGACGAAAATTCGATCATCCGCTTAGACATGAGCGAATTCATGGAAAAACATAGTGTTGCCAAACTCATTGGTTCCCCTCCTGGATATATTGGCCATGATGATGGCGGACAACTCACCGAAAAAATCAGACGCCATCCGTATAGCGTCGTCCTCTTTGATGAAATCGAAAAAGCCCATCCCGATACCTTCAATATTCTTCTGCAGATTTTAGATGATGGCCGCCTCACTGATTCTAAGGGTCGAGTGGTCAATTTCAAAAATACCATTATTATCATGACTTCCAATTTAGGTAATGAAATCATCAAGCAATACTCAATTGGTTTTAGTGAAGCTTTTGACATTAAAACCGCCACTGGCGAGAGACAAACCGAAATGAAGGACAAGATTGATAAAATCCTCAAAGAAAATTTCAAACTAGAATTTTTAAACCGCATCGATGAAATTGTATTATTTAAAAGTCTTACTCCGGAGGCCCTCACCAAGATTGTTGATCTAGAGCTAGACAAAGTCGAAAAACGATTACTCTCTCGCCATATCGTTATTAAAGTCAGCCAAAAGGTCAAAAAGATGTTGGCGACCGATGGTTTTGATTTGGCCTATGGCGCTAGACCGCTTAAAAGAATTATCCAAAATATGATTCTTGATGAGCTAGCTCTCAAAATAGTGGAAGGCAGTATTAATGAAGGTGATAAAATCACCATTGATTTGGGCACCAAAAATGAGGTGGTAATAAAATCGAAATAATACTATAATAATAAAAGATGAATAATAAAAAGCTAACAATTTGGCTAATTTTGTCTTTGGGCCTCATATTTGGCCCACTTTTTGGCGTCTGGGCTCAAACCGACATCGATCCCGAGTTTAATCCAGCCAATATTATTTCCGATAGCGAAGCGCTAAATACCACGGCCATGTCTAAAGCTGATATTCAAAGATTTCTAGAGAGCAAAAATAGTTTTTTGGCTAATTATTATACCACCAATGCTCATGGTACTCCCAATAAATCAGCCGCCGAAATAATTTTTGAAGCGGCCAATAATAATTATGATTGCGATGGAATTGATCTGGGAGCCAATTCTTCGGAAGCCGACAAAAAAGCCTTGTGCAAAGAAGCCAAGACAGTTAACCCTAAATTGATTTTGGTATTACTGCAAAAAGAACAAAGTCTCATCGAAAATTCAGCCCCCAGCCAAAACCAGCTCAATTGGGCCACCGGTTATGGTTGTCCAGATTCTTGGGCCTGCAATCCTTATTACCAAGGCTTTGGCAAGCAAGTCAACAGCGCCGCTCTACAATTTCGCTATTATATTGATCATCCAGAAAAATTTCGTTATCAGGTCGGCAATACTTATACTTTTCAAAATAAGTACGGCACTATAAATAATGGTTCAGTGGCTGTAACTATTGCTAACCGAGCGACCGCGGCTCTCTATAATTATACGCCTCATGTTTTCAACGGTAATTATAATTTTTTTAAACTGTGGAAAAGATATTTCCCGACCATGCGGGTTAGCTATATTGACGGTTCCCTACTCAAAACCGCTACTAGCCCAGGTGTTTGGCTAATTTCCGGACAAACCAAAAGAGCCTTTTTAAACAAAGGTGCCTTGGTGTCTCGGTTTGATGAAAAGAAAGTGATTACCGTAGATCAATCTGTTTTGGACAAATTTGCTGTAGGCGCCCCCATCAAGTTCCCTAATTATTCTCTAATCCAAACTCCGGACAAAAAAATATTTTTATTAGTTGATGACAAAAAAAGACAAATCGTTGATGACAAAACTTTTAAAAAGATTGGCTTTAGCAAAGACGAAATTCTGCCTGGCACCTACAATGACTTGGCTCCTTATACCACTAGTTCGCCAATTACGGCCACTTCTTCCTATGCCTTTGGTGCCTTACTCCAAGACAAAAAAACTGGCGGTGTTTTCTACGTCAATGAAGGTCTTAAGGCCCCACTCTTAGACAAAATACTGCTGACTACCAAATTCAAAAATAAGAGTATTATAAAAACTACAACTGAAGAGCTAAACAAATATCCCAAAACCAGCCCAGTACTCTTAGATAATGGCGAACTTATCAAAACTCAAACTTCCGCGGCTGTTTATTTGGTCGAAAACGGTCAAAAACGTTTGTTTGCCTCTGGCCAAGTTTTTGAAACCATGGGCTATAATTGGAAAAACGTTATTACTGTTTCGCAGAAATTTTTAGAGGTTTTCCCTGACGGCCCAGCGGTAACCATAAATTATTAATATGCTCACCTCAGCGCTTATTTTGCCCCACTCCCCGATTTTAATCCCGGCTATTGGTAAAACCAATACCCTAATTTTGGATAAAACTACCTTGGCTTATAATAAAATCGCTGAGAGTCTCAAAGAACAAGAAGTTGACGAATTAATTATTATTTCTAATCACTTTGCTGATTCTGATACTGACTTTGTGATCAATAGTGCCCCTGAGTTTCAATTAAACTTTAAAAAATTCGGAGATCTGGTCACTCGTCATAAAATCAGTGGTGATCTAACCCTGGCTCACGAAATCAGTGAATCGTTAAAAGACAATTTTTCCCTAAAAATTATTAGCGAAAAAATGCCAAGTTACTGCGTAGCTATTCCGGCCTATCTATTGGGTGCCAAAAATAATAAACTCAAAATGATTAGCCTCGGCTATCATCCGGAAGTCAAGCGAGAAAAATTGATTGCTTTTGGTCAGGGATTAAAAAATGAATTATTCAAAAGTTCCAAAAAAATTGCCCTGATTGCTACCGGCGACCTATCTCATCGTCTCAAAAGAAATGGCCCCGGAGGATATTCTCCTAAAGGTGCCAAATATGACCAAAAAATGATTGAGTATTTAAACGAACCAGAAAATGTTATTAGCAATTTGCTCAGTATTGATGAAAAATTAATAAAAGACGCCATGGAATGCGCCTTTAAATCAATTCTAGTTTTAATGGGAGCTCTCGATGGCCTAGATTATGAACCGCAAACCTTGGCCTATCAAAACGATCTGGGAATTGGCTATCTCACTATGGAGCTAAAATTAAATTTATAATTATTTCGGCAAGCTATCGATTACTTTAAAAAAATATTTCCACTTAGCCCCGGTTTTGCATAGCTCCTTGGTCTCGTTCATAGATCTTTCTACCACCACTGCCGGCAAATCCCGGCACACCTTGAAAACGGCTGATCGCTTAAAATCAGGGATGCTTAACTCAGAAATGAGACGCAGGGCCAATTCTTGCCACTGGTAAGCAGGAGGCTTGACCCTTTTGGTCATCTGAGCTTTTTGTAAAATATCAGCAATGTTATCCATAGAAATAATTGAAAGATTAAAAGATTGAATAATTAAAAGATTGTTTAATTAAAAAATTTTCAATCTTTCAATTTTCAATCTTTTAATTCGTAACCCATATGCCTAAACTTCTCAAAATAATCACTCATCCTAACAAAATATTACGCCAGAAATCCAAAGAAGTCAAAATGGCGGAAATTCGCGACCCCAAATTCCAAAAGTTAATTGCGGATATGTATTTTACTATGCTTAGCAAAGACGGGGCCGGGCTAGCTGCTCCCCAAATTGCCAAAAACATCAGACTCATAGTCATTCGCTTTGAAGATCACGACCTCATCTTGATAAATCCGCAAATTACCAAAAAATCCTGGGCCAAGGAAATCGGTGAAGAAGGATGCCTATCGGTTTTAAACGATCAGGGGCAAATAATTTTTGGCAATGTCCTCAGACACAAAAAAATTAATTGTATCTATGTGGATCATCTGGGGCAAAAACAGAAATTAATAGCTGAAAACATGCTCGCTCGAGTCATCCAGCACGAAATCGATCATCTAGACGGAATACTCTTTATTGATAAACTGGTCTAAACATACTATCTGGCCCCAGGAATACCAGGGTTAATTCAAAACTCAAATGTCAAAACTCAAAACTACAACTAAAAACTCAAAAGTTTGGACATTTTCGTTGTGGTTTTGCATTTTGAGTTTTAAACTTTGAGTTAACAATGATTGATTTCACGAATAATGTATTAATAATAAAAATATAAAATGCTAAAAAAGATGAAAATTATATTTATTGGCACTCCTGAATTTGGAATACCCACTTTGCAAGCGCTAAACAGTAGCGCTGATTTTAAAATTATCGCCGTCATCTCCCAGCCCGACAAAAAAATTGGCCGAACCCAAAAAATAACTGCTACTCCGATTAAAAAAATAGCCAAGGAATTAGGATTAAAAGTTTATCAACCAGACAAAATTAGAAATTTTGTCAGTGAGATTCAAGACTTAAACCCGGATTTAATTATTGTCGCTGCTTATGGTCAAATTATTCCGGAAAGCATTTTAAGTATTCCCAAATTTGGCTGTCTCAATATTCATGGCTCTCTCCTACCCCTCTATCGAGGTGCCGGCTGTCTAGCCGCCCCAATTATAAACGGTGACAAAGAGACGGGTATTACTCTTATGAAAATGGACAAAGGTCTGGATACCGGAGATATTCTCAAACAATTCAAAATAAAGCTGGAGCCAAACGACAATCTAGAAACAGTCCACGATCGTTTGTCCAAACTAAGTGGAGAAACTATTATCGACGCTCTCCAAAAATATTTAGCTGGTCAGCTCCCGGCGCAAAAGCAAGACGACGCTCGGGCCACTTATGTCAAAACTTTCCAAAAAGAAGATGGGCATCTCGATTTTAGCAAACCAGCCCTAGAAATCGAAAGACTAATTAGAGCTCTCAATCCTTGGCCAGGCACCTTTGGCTACCTGGATGTTCCGGACTTGAAAATTAATCATAGTTTGGTTAAGATACTGGGAGTTCGACCGGTACCAATCAAAACCAGTAAGTACCAACCAGGAGAATTGTTTATAGATAATAAAGCTTTGGGTGTTCAGTGTGGTGATGAAGCTCTAATTATCACCAAACTCCAAATTGCCGGACGTAAGGTCATGGAAACAGATGAATTCCTGCGAGGCAACAAAAGCATCATCGGACAAGTTCTAAAATAAACAATTTTTAATTATTAATTATTAATTTTTAATTATTAATTTTTAATTATTAATTTTTAATTATTAATTTTTAATTCTCCCGCCATTACTGGCGGGAGGACTGGCCTCTTCGTCTATCGGTTAGGACATCTGGTTCTCATCCAGGAAAGACGAGTTCGACTCTCGTAGAGGCTACTTTAAGAGAACTGGCACTTGCCGGTTCTCTTTTGTTTTGCAATGTTAGTAATAATTTAAAAATCAATTTTATAGAATTTAAAAAAACAAAAAAAAGAAGCCCAAATTTTGGACTTTCTTTCATCACTATTGGATGATTTAAACTTTTAAATTAAAATTTGAAACTTGCTGGCAGTGGCATTCCCCAATGTTCACAAGCCCAAGCGTAAGCTGCTTCTTGGCGAAGAAGATATTCTTCATCAACTCCAGCATTATGAACTTCGGCATAAAGTTTGGACTGCTCCGAATTAATATCTTCAACTTTAAATCCCTTGGATACCAAGTTGTTCCATTCTTCGGGCGTGACCACATTATTAGCCGGAATTAAATCGCCGCCGCAATAACCACCTGGGACTCTAAGCCTGGTGCTAATTGACAGGATAAGGCCTTCTTCTTTTACAAGAAATTCCCGCGGAGAAAGTTTTATAACTTTCATTGTTGCTATATTTAAAAGGTGAAAAAATTAATGAACTTATAAAGAGAATTATAGCATGTTTATAAATAATTGTCAATATAACAAAAAACAGGCGATTTGCCTGCTTTTTATGTACGCCCAGAAGGATTCGAACCTTCGACCTTCTCCTTAAAAGGGAGCTGCTCTACCAGCTGAGCTATGGGCGCATTTTTATTTTTTAAATTAAATTAAAAAACTGGATCCTGGCCTTCGCCAGGATGACAATGAAAATAATCTAATTTACTTGGTTCTTTTTGATGTTATCAAAAAGAAATAACTTTGACAAGGGTTGGCTTAACTTTTATACTTAATCTCATGATTAAACCCAGTTTCAAAATCTACACTCTTGGTTGCAAGGTCAACCAATATGACTCCAATTATTTACAGGGTCGGCTTTTGGCCTGGGGCCTAAAATCTAACGCCAAAAAGCCAGAGCTAATTATTATTAATACTTGCGCGGTGACCAAGGTGGCTATGACCAAGGACAGACAATTAATTAATAAAATCCGGCGCGAACATCCGCGAGCCAAGATCGCCGTTATTGGTTGCTGGCCAAAGATTTCCCAGGAACCAATTCTAGGAGCTGATCTAATTTTAAATATCAAAAATTTAGACGAGCTAGCCCTTGAGATTTTTACCTATATATCCAAGACCAAAACCCCCCTAGCCTTAAACCATGCTCCGATAATTAGCAATAACGATCGAGCCAGATATTTTATAAAAATCCAAGACGGCTGTCGACAATTTTGTTCTTATTGTATTATTCCTCACGCTCGAGGGGAACTCCAGAGCCGACCAGCCCAAGAGATAATTGCCGAAATAAAATCAGCTACTTTGGCTGGCTATCGAGAAATCATTTTGTCCGGTATTCATCTCGGACTTTATGGCGTGGATCTCCCTAAAAAAATAAACCTCAGTTCCCTGCTCAAAAAAATCTTAAAAATCAAAAACCTGGGCCGATTACGTCTGAGCTCCATTGAAATCAACGAGGTCAGCGATGATCTAATAAAATTAATAAAATCCAATCGCCAAATTTGTCAGCATCTCCATATTCCCCTCCAAGGCGGAACCGATAAAATACTCAAAGCAATGAAGCGCCCCTATGATCTAAAGATATTTTTGAGCAAAATCAAAAAAATTAGACAGGCTCTGCCAGACATAGCTATTAGTACTGATATTATCGTCGGTTTTCCGGGCGAAACTGCTGCTGATTTTCAGTCTACTTATGATCTGGCCAAAAAAATTAAATTTTCTAAAATCCATGTCTTTTCTTTTTCGGCTCATGCCCTAGCTCCAGCCTCCAAGCTACCCAATCAAATTAAGCCACCAACCATCAAAGAAAGATCTCAGAAACTCCGAGCCTTATCAACTCAATTAGAAAAAGAATACGAAAATAAGATTTTGCAAAAATACCGTCACAAAAAACTGGCTGTTATTTTGGAAAAAATAAACAGCCCGCAGGCTGTTTATAAAACTGAATATTATTTTGATATTAAGCGACCGAGTCAAAAACTACAGACCAAAAATATTGGCCAACTATTTAACATTAAAATCTAAACTATTTCTGATACTGAGCCTTGTACATGGTGCTAGCCAAATTAATCAAATCCTGAGTCATCTGAATATGTCTTTCTTCGTCTAACATTATTTTTTTGATAATCGCCTTATCATCTTCGGATTCCAAAAGAGTCAAAAGATCGGCACACAAATCATGAGCCCGCTGTTCACTGGCCAGGCCATCTTGCAGGTTTTTCAAAATTCCTTCTTGGCTCATAGAGCATTCTTGATTGATATTCATATAGTTTAAGTTTAAAAAAAATTAATTAACGATATTTGGCGAGCACGCCATCAATCAAAACTTTGTGCTGTTTGGAATCGTCGCGCAGAGTCTTCATATTCTCCTCAAAGACGCTGGCCTCACTGGGATCAAAACAATTTTGGATACCCATACCCAAAAGAGTTTCGTAGAGCCAAATTAATTGATTCTCAGTCTCCTCTTCATTCTCCAAATCAGTCAAAACTGTTTTTAATTTATCTTGGTCCATAATTTTAAAATTAATTATAAGTTAATAGAATTATAGCATAAAGCCAAAATATCAGCTAGATTTGACTTCCAGCCGTCTTCATTATAAACTCCTATTAGAAATAATTTTGTCTAAGGCTAACTATGTTTGGGGACGCTTGCCCCGCGAAGCCTTGGCGAAGTGGGGCCGTCCTAGCTCAGCTGGTCTAGAGCAGCTGTTTTGTAAACAGCAGGTCGTGAGTTCGAATCTCACGGACGGCTCAAAATAAAAAGGCCATCATTAAATATTTTAATGATGGCTTTTATGTTCTGTTAAATGGGCAAAAATCCAAAGAGCGCACCAGGCAATTTCGCCGGTCCAGACATTTTTCACAAAGTTGATTAGTCGATTTGTCTTGGACATAAGTCACAATCTTAAAATCCTGACGAAAACCAATATCAACCACTATGTCTCGGTCTACCAGCTGACGCCGACGAATAGAATTGATTAATAAAGAGCTTAGCACTGCCAAGTCAATTTTTAATATTTCTACTCGTCTAGCAATCACAGCCAGTATTTTCCGACGGCGACTGGAAAGAACCAGAATCAAAATCTTGCTCCGCACATCAATCCGCCGGCCTCGACGCATCAAATTAATGACTTCGAGGCCCTTCAGCTTGATTAGCGAATAAACGACTTTTTCAAAATCGTTCATATCACTCAAATCAGCTTCCTGGACACCAGACCTCAAAAAAATATGCGGCTCCAAAATATCTTTGGAAAAATCTCTAATTTCACCCACAACAGTCTCAGACAATCCGGTATTAAACTGTTGTTCATCCATTATTGTGTATTTATTTTAATGTTAAGAACTAAAGAATTTACTACTATAATACAAAAAAGCGAGCTAGTCAACCCCACTTCGCCCCACTTCGCCTTTGACTTCGTGGGGCTACGCGGGGCAAGCCCGACAAAACAAGGGGATAAAGAGTGAACAAAAGCACCTTGAAAAAAACCAATCCTTCCGCTAAAATAATATGAAGTTAATCCAATCTTATGTCTGATCAAGACCCCAAAATTTTAGAAAGAATTCCTCCGCAAAATCTCGAAGCTGAGCAATCTTTTTTGAGTTGCCTACTAATTGACCGCGATGCTATTACCAAAGTCGCGGATATTATTTTGCCCTTAGACTTTTACAAAGATGCCCATCGCCTGATTTATGAAGTCACTCGCGAATTGTTTGAAGCCCGCGAGCCCATTGATATTATTACCGTGGCCAACCGCTTGGAAGAAAAAAAACAACTCAAAGATGTCGGCGGCAGATCGTATCTAGCCAAAATTTCTACCCTGGCCGCCACCTCGGCTAATATTGTCAACTATGCTGAACTCATCCAAAGGAAGGCAACTCTCCGCCGTCTGCAAAGTGCTTCCGCCGAAATAATGGATCTTAGTTTTCACGAGGAACAAGAGATTGAAGATATTTTAGACCAAGCCGAACGCAAAATTTTTAGTGTCTCCCGCAAATTCCTGAAAAACACTTTCTTGGAAATTGATAGCTTGCTCACCCAAGCTTTTGAAAGAATCGACGAACTCCACAAGCATAGTGGCAAACTCCGCGGACTAGCTACTGGTTTTACTGATTTGGACAATCTGCTGGCTGGACTCCAAAAATCGGATCTAGTTATTTTGGCCGCTCGCCCTTCGGTTGGTAAAACCGCCTTGGCTTTAGACATTGCCCGGCAAGCAGCGATCAAGAGCAAAGAAGGCGTCGGTATCTTTTCTTTAGAAATGAGCAAAGAACAATTAGTCGATAGAATGCTCTGCTCTCAGGCTAATATCAATTTATGGAAAATGCGCACCGGCAATTTGTCCGATCGTGAAGACGATAATGACTTTGCCAAAATTAGCGAAGCCATGGGCGAATTAGCTGAAGCGCCTATTTATATTGATGACTCCGCTAGTTTATCAATCATGGAAATTCGAGCCAAGGCCAGACGCCTGCAAATGGAAAAAGGCCTAGGACTAATCGTGATTGATTATTTACAACTCATGGAAGGTCGAGGCAACAAATATGGCGGTGATACCAATCGCGTCCAGGAGATCTCCGAAATTAGTCGTGGTCTCAAGGGTATTGCTCGTGAATTAGATATTCCAATTTTGGCCCTGGCCCAATTGTCTCGCGCGGTCGAGCAACAAGGTGGTCCAGCTATTCCCCGTTTGTCGCATCTGCGAGATTCAGGATCTATTGAACAAGACGCTGATGTGGTTATCTTTATTTATCGCAAGGCGGCCGATAGGGCTTATAATCCCAACGACCTACCCATGGACGAAAGACACAAAGCCGAAATTTTTATTGCCAAACATCGTAATGGCCCGACTGGCAAAATCGATCTATATTTTTCGGAAGAGACTGCTAGTTTTAGAAACTTGGGCAAAAAATTAAGCGCCACTGAAGAACCTATTAATTTTTAGTAAATAAAAAAGCTGGATCCCCAATCAAGTTGGGGATGACAGTTGCTCACTTATATGTTCAACAAACTCAAACAAATCAAAGACCTCCGGAGCCAAGCCAAGCACATGCAATCAGCTCTGTCGGGTGAGACCATTAATACTGAAAAGCATGGCGTCAAGATTACTATGAACGGTAATATGGAAATTACTAGCGTAGTTATAAATAGCGAAGAGAGCAAAGAAGAAATAGCTAGATGTTTCAAAGATGCCACCAATGATGCCATCAAACAAACCCAAAGACTCATGGCTAAAAAGATGCAAGAAATGGGTGGCTTTCCAGGACTTAATTAATTTGCCAAATAAAAAACCCCTGTGGTGTGCAGGGGTTTGTCAAATTTATTATGGCTGATTAAGATCGTTATTTTGAAACTGCAACGGACGGTGATTCGCGCCAGATTTTATAAGTTTTTCCAAAACTCAGTTTGGCCCCGGTTGTTTTTTTCTTTAAAAAGCTGAAAAGATGTGCGCCAACTTTCTTTTTGGCTGGTTGAGTAATTTTAACCTTGTCTTCACTGACTACTTCAACCAGATGTTTGACAACATCGGGTGGCACCTGAACCTTTTCTCTCTTTATTACGACGAATAACCCGTCCTTAAAAATACCATCTGCCATAAATCCTCCTTTGTGTTTTAAATTTGTGAAAAAAATATTAATTTAAAAAAACTTTTTAGCAATAAACAGATAATAACCGATATTTTAAATATTGTCAAATGAAATATCCCCAAAGCATTCAAAGCCTTATAGAGCACTTCTCCAAGCTCCCAACGGTCGGCCCCAAGACCGCCGAACGCTTTGTTTTTAATCTACTCAAAAAATCGCCTGGTGAACTCTACGAATTTGGTGAGGCCCTAAAGAATCTCAAAAAAGAGCTCAAAACTTGCTCACAATGTTTATCCATTTCCCTGACCGACCCTTGTGATATCTGCGCCAAACCAGACAGAAGTACCGACTTGCTGTGCCTGGTGGCCACCTTTCAAGATCTGCTCAGTATTGAAAGCACTGGTCAATACCAGGGTCGCTATTTTATTTTGGGCGGACTCTTAGATACTATCGAAAATGTTCAACCAGCTGATTTAAATATTAAATTACTCGTTAACAGAATTAATGAGCTAATTAAAAATGGTCAAAATCTAGAAATAATCTTGGCCCTCTCGCCCACAGTGGAAGGTGAAAGCACGGGAATGTATTTGGCCAAATTACTGAGTAATCCAAAAATAAAAATCAGCAAATTAGCCCGAGGACTGCCCAGTGGCTCCAATCTAGAATATGCTGACGAAACTACTTTGAAAAACGCCCTGAAGTATCGACAAAATGTTTAATACAAAAGCCCCGCTACTGGAGCGGGGCTTTAAGTAAATATAAGTTTTAAGCAATGGAAGTAATCTTGACGGCCGTAAACATTTGACGATGGCCAGTAGTCTTCTTATAGCGAGTTTTGTTTTTATATTTGACCACCGTGACCTTATCACCCTTAGCAGTTTTAATAACCTGAGCGCTAACTTTGTCACCCAGTGATGGCTCACCAATTTGAATATTGTCGCCGTTATCCTCGGAGACCAGCAAAGTCTCAAAAGCGACCGACGCTCCTTCTTCGGCTTTTAATTTTTCGATTTTGACGGTTTGGCCTTCAGCGACCTTGTACTGTTTGCCCCCGGTTTTGATTATTGCGATTTTCATAGATTTTGTTATTCTTAATTAATCCAATATACCCATACTATCAGATATTTGAAAAATGTCAAATGATACTGTATGATAGTAGCAGATCCCCAAGACTGATAATACGCTAAAAATAAAACAATATGCCCAAATTCGTTATAAAAGGTAATCAAAAACTAAGCGGTCAAATCAAGGTTAGCGGGGCCAAAAACATGGCTCTCAAAGTTATCCCGGCCGCTATTTTGGCGAGCGGAAAGATCACTATCAAAAACCTTCCCAACATTGAAGACGTCGATAGATCACTTGAGCTCATCGAAGAGTTGGGAGCTGTTATCGCCCGCCAAGAAAATTCGGTCGAGATCCAAATGTCCGCTGAAGTCAAAAACGAACTCAATGAAAAGCTGGTTAATAAATTTCGAGCTTCAATTATGTTTGTCGGACCACTTCTGGCTCGCTATGGCGAAGTAAAATTTCCCCATCCGGGAGGTTGCGTCATTGGTGCTGGTGACAGGCCTATTGATTTGTTTCTAGAAGGCTTTGAAGCTCTAGGAGCCGAAGTATCAATTAACGACCGCCATTACCATATCAAAGCCAAAAAGATGAAAGGAGCTGAATATTTTTTTACCAAAATTAGCGTCACCGGCACCGAAAGCTTGATGATGACCGCCACCCTTATTCCTGGCCAAACTATTTTGAAAAACTGTGCTATGGAACCCGAGATCGAAGCTCTGGCTAATTTCCTAAACACCATCGGCGCCAAAATTTCTGGCGCTGGTACTCCCACTATTATTATTGATGGCGTCAGCAGTTTGGGTGCTGGAGAGTGTCAGATCATTCCCGATCGAATCGAAACTGGCTCGTTTGCGATTATGGCCGCAGCCACCAATTCAGAAATTACTATTACCAATTGTGAGCCTAATCATATTTTAAATCTCCTAGCGATTTTCAAAAAAATCGGCATTGATTTTATCCAAGGTCCAGATTATCTAACTATCAAAAAACACCAGGGCTTCAAGCCTTATAGTCTCAAAACTCATGAGTATCCTGGTTTTGCCACCGACCTGCAATCACCTTATATTATTCTAATGACCCAGGCTCAGGGCACTTCCCTGGTCCAAGAAACTATTTATGATCGTCGCTTACTCTGGACCGATATGCTCTCGCAAATGGGAGCTGATATTACCATGTGTGATCCACATCGAGTAGTTATTAGTGGCCCGGTCAAACTTCATGGCAAAAAATTAATTAGCCCGGATTTGCGCGCCGGCATTGCCCTGATCATTGCCGCTCTAATTGCTGATAGCCCCACTGAAATTGATAATATTTATCAAATCGATAGAGGTTACGAAAAGCTCGATGAACGCCTCCAGGCTTTAGGGGCTGATATTCAACGTCATGACTCATAGAATCAGAAGAATTATCTTTTATTCTTTTACCGTAATTTTTGTAATTGCGACTGTTTTGATTTCGCTTCATGCCACTGGCTACCATTTCAATCTCAATCGACCATTCAAAATCAGCTACCTACTAACTCCAACCGGAACCTTGATCATCGACTCCGACCCCCAGGGAGCCACCGTCTATCTTAACGGCAAAAATAGTCAAACTATTTTCAAGCAATATTTTTCTAAAAATACCAAAATTAGCACTCCTAACAAAATCAAAAATTTGGTTCCCGATGAATACCTGGTCAATGTTATTTTGGATGGTTATTGGCCCTATCAAAAGAAAATTAGAGTTTATCCCAAAGAAAGCACTTATCTCGAAAACATTGTTTTGTTCAAAAAAGATTTGCCAATCAAAGTGATCGACGCTAATATTCAACCCCTGGAATTAAGCACCGACAAGCAATTCCTCAAATTAGTTGACGATCAAAAAACTATTAATATCAAAACCGAGCAAGTGGAGACTAATATTGCTTGGCAAAAAACCAAAGATCAATCAGAACTCAAAAATTTTATAAACGATAAAAATCTAAAATTTCTTACTATAAAAAATAGCCAGTGGGCTTACTATGCCACTGACTTAGAAATTTTTTCCTTTGACGGGAAATCAGGCAAAAAATACTTGATCACTCGCTTCTCTGCTCCCCTCACCAGTCTAATCTATCACCCCAAAGATTATTTGATATACTCCAACAAAGATTCTATCAATATGATCAACCTCAACGATACTAACGACAGCAAAACTTTTATTTCTCTAGAAAAACTTGGGGCCCCTATTTTAAATGCCTCAGCTGACACTCTCTATTTTACGGCCAAAATCGGCCAGCAAAATGGTCTCTACAAATTAGCTATTGAATAATTTGGGCTGATCCCGGAAAGTAAAAAAATTATTAGCCAAATAATTCCAGACAGCTACCACGATAATAATCAAAACCTTGGCCACTGCATAAAATAGGCCAAGGTTTATTAGTATTTTCATAAGTAGTAAATTTAAAACCAAACCAACACAAGACACCAATAAAAAGGCCAGAAATTGTCGTAGGTGTTTTTGTCCCGTATCTCTAAAAGTCCAATATTTATTCCAAATAAAACCGTTGATGACTGCCAGGAGAAATGACAGAGTATTGGCCACTAAAACCGGCCACTGAAAAATCTCTACTAAACATAATAAAACCCCAAAATCAATTAGAGCCCCAATAAAACCAACAATCCCGAATTTGATTATTTTTTTGTATTTAGCAATCAGGTTCAACAGCATATATTAGAGGCTCGTCAATAAACCTTGTAAATATTTTTTCAAATCCGTACCAATCTCCTCGTCTTTGAGACCCAATTTGATAGTGGCTTTAATAAAATTAAATTTATTACCAGTGTCTAGCCACTCACCCGCAATCTCCTGACCATAGATCGCTTGTTTATTTTTGAGCATTACTTCAAAAGCATCGGCCAGACGAATCTCTCCTAGTCTACCCTGATCCATTCTTTGCAAAACCTTGATCACCGCCGGAGTAATCACATAAATACCGACGGCCACCAAATTAGAAGGAGCCTGATCGGCCTTGGGTTTTTCTACAAACTTATCAATCTTATAAATTCCATCTTTCAACTTAGTTCCACCGATTACTCCAAACTTATTAATCTCACTCTTGGGCACTTGGGCCAAGCCAATAATTGGTTTCTGATATTTTTGAAAAGTTTTAATGATTTGCCGAGCCGGAGAAACAAGCGAATCGTACAAAGTATCGCCAAACATTACCAGCACCGCTTCATCATTATTTATCAAATGAGCAGCGCGTCTAATGGCTTCCCCATCGCCCAGTGGAATCGGCTGACGCACATAAGAAAAACGGGCCAAGGAATCAATTTTATTAATTTTCTTGAGTAGATCCAATTTGTTTTTTTCTACCAAAGTTTTTTCTAGTTCAAACGAATGATCAAAATGGTCTTCAATAGCTCTCTTCCCGCGACCGGTTACAAAAATTATTTCTTCAATCCCGGCCGACACCGCATCTTCAACCAAATATTGAATGGCCGGCTTATCAACAATCGGTAACATTTCTTTGGGCTGGGCCTTGGTCGCTGGCAGAAACCGCGTACCAAAACCAGCCACTGGCAAAATTGCTTTTTTGATTTTCATAGTAATTATTTTTTAAAACCCCATTTTATAAAATATTTAAACCAGGATTTGATATGTTCCCGGGCTAAAGTATCTTTGAAAGGCGCGAAATACCAAGGATATTTGGCGCTATCTCGCCTATGATCATGAACGACGACGGCTTCGGGATTATAAACCACCTTGAAACCAGCTCGCCACAAAACTCGAGCCAAATCAACATCTTCAAAATACATAAAATAACGGTGATCAAAACCTGGAAAATCTTTTTTTCTAAGCATCAGGCAGGAACCCATTAACCAATCGACTTCCCTGATACTACGATGATCAAAATCTAACATTTGAAAATTATCCCGAGTGGTCTTAAACCAATCCCCCAAAAAAGTCCGACGAAGTACCGGCATAAAAAAACTAGGAAACTGAGCGCACGAAGCTTGCAGTTCACCATCAGGATAAATTAACTTTGGACCCACCAGTCCAATTCTGGGATCTTGTTTTAAATAATTGTACAGAGTCTTGATAGCTGAGGGCCTGACAATTGTATCGGGATTAAGAATTAGCAAAATTTCGCCACTGGACTCAGCCACTCCCAAATTATTACCAGCCCCCATGCCCAAATTTTTGGCGCTATAGACAACTTGCAAATTATCATACGCTAGATCATCAAATCTATCACCTGAATTATTATCAACCAAAATAATCTCAAAAGAAATCCCAGCCAAATCTGAGGCATAAATCGAATCAAGACAAGCTAGCACCTTGTCACGACTCTTATAATTAACAATGATAATTGATAAATCCATATTTACCACCGAATTAAGACTTTGATTAATTGCCAATAGACACTTAGAAAAAGATTGGCGACCCGCAGAGGAAAAGAAGCGATTTCTTGATACCAAATTCGACCAACAATCATTCGACTGATAAAATCATCTGACATTTTCCGATGTCTTTGGATTTGTCGACGAGCTCCCAGAATATATTGCCAATTTTTGGCTTTTAGAAAATAGGCCCAAGCCTTTATTTTTTTATCAGCCCAGCCACCTCTAATAGCGAACAAAAATAAACCTAATTCCATAACTAGCCAAGCCGGAAAGATTAATAATAAAGTGCCAAATTTATAATTTTTCAAAATAGTAATGGCTCGATTGCGTTCCATGAAATAATATTTGGAAATAGACCGAGAAAATTCATATTTGTGATAAACTACAGCTGACTCAGCTAGGACCACCCGCCAATCAAGTAGCCATAAGCGCCAAGACAAATCCTGATCTTCATTATACATCCAAAATTTTTCATCAAAGAGCCCCGCCTCTTTCAAGGCTTCAGCCCTAAACATAACGGCCGCCCCCGAGGCATACATGATATTAGAAACGGCTGGCAATTTTTTCAAATATTTATGGCGATACCCCAAACAATAACCAAAGCCCAAAAAATGAGTCGCATTACCCAAACTATTAACCAAATCAATCTCAGGATGAAGCATGAGGCGGGCTTGGACAGCACCAATTTTTGGATTACTATCTAAGGCTAAGCTCATGTGAGTCAAACAATTAACATCAATAATGGTATCCAAATTAAACAAAACAATTTTTTTAAACCCCTGAGCTAAGGCTCGGCGCATCGCGTCGTTATTGCCCTTAGCAAAACCATCATTTTGCGGGTTAATAATCAATTCGGCTTCAGGCATTTCTTTTTTTAAATATTCCAAACCTTCCTCGCTAGTTTCATTAGCCACCACAAAAATTTTAAACCCACTGGAATAATTTTGCGCTCGCAAAGACCCCAGGCAATCAGCCAAATATTTTTGGTAATAATCTTTATAGTTTACTAAAACAAGCGCCGTATCCATAGAGGAACAAAAATTAAGCTCCAAACTATTTTTAAAATTAAATATTCCCAAGACTTATGCCATTTCTTAAAATAAGTAAGCATCGCTTTGCGCACATATGTTTGCTTGGTAAACAAATCAACTTTTTTGAAACTCTGACCAATATAATCCCGAGCTACCGCCACCGGCGTGTACCAGACTTCCCCGCCCAGTTTATAAACCTGCCGACAGAAATCGACTTCTTCAAACCAAATAAAATAAGTTTCATCTAAAAGTGGCTCAGCTCCGCCAGATATTTGACGATAAGCCTGACGGTTAATCATAAAAAATGACCCCCGCACTGAATCAACTCTGGCTGGCTGATTATAATTAAAGCCACTCAACAAATAAGCATTTAAAATTTTTGGAAATAAGTGCGGTAATTTCAAGACCACCGCTAATTGATCAAAGAGCCGAGGAAAACGTCGAACATGTCGAATATCTTGATCGTTTTCATCCAAGAGTCGTCCACTCGATACCACGGCCTGCGGATTTAGCTCTAACCAATGCAAAAAATTTTGCAAAGTTTCGGGAAAAATTAGCATGTCGGGATTGAGAAGCAAAATAAAATCGCCCGAAGATAAAGCGATTCCCTGATTAACAGCTTTGGCAAAACCAAAATTTTTGTCATTACTAATTATTTTAACCTGCGGAAAATTTTCTCGAACTAGACCAACACTATTATCGCTAGAATAATTATCAACCACTATCACCTCATAATCAAAATCGACCACCGATTTGTAAATGGATTCTAGATTGTTTTTCAATTTGGTCTCCACGTTCCAGGAGACAATGATAATTGATAATTTCATAATTTGGCTATTAAAACCTTGGTCTTACTGCTGACTCCGCTAATTATCCTTAGTTCCCGCGCGCCCAATTTTTTTTGGACAAAATTAATTAGCTCAGTATTGGCCCGGCCATCTTGAGCTGGGGATTTGAGATCTATTTTAATGGTAGCATCATCTAAAATCCCGGTCAAAGCGGTTTTAGCAGCCCCCGTCCGCACCCGGACCTTTAGCCCCACCTTGCCTTTTTCTTGCAGTTCTCGTGCGTATTTTTGTAACATAATCATATTATAGCATTTCTGATGTCTGACACCAATTTATTAATATTTTCTAAACAATAAAAATTAGTAAAACAAAACATAATCCGATTGGCGTGTCAATCAATAAAAAACCCCAAAAAATAAGGCATTTTTTGACAAAAAGCGCCCAAAAATTGATATTGTTTTAAGACCTAGTTTTTGCTAAAATTAACTTGTAAAAATAAACAAAAACATATGGCTGAAAACAATTATCATCGCCCCTCTTGGGACGAATATTTTATTCAACTCGCCGTTATGGTGGGCACCCGCGGAACCTGCGATCGCGGTCGAGCCGGGGCTATTATCACTCGTGACAAGAGAATTATTTCGACCGGCTATGTCGGTTCACCAGTGGGCATCCAGCATTGTGATGAAATCGGTCATGAAATGCACACTGTCACTCAAGAAGATGGTACTCAAAGTCGCCATTGCATCCGCACTACCCACGCCGAACAAAATGCCATTTGTCAGGCCGCCCGTTTTGGCGTTTCGCTAAATGGTGGCACCCTCTATTGTCGAATGACTCCCTGCTATGTCTGTGCTAAAATGATTATTAATTCCGGAATTATTAGAGTCGTCTGCAAAGAAGATTATCATGGTGGCGCCAGAGCCAAAGAAATTTTTAAAGAGGCCGGGATAGAATATGAATTGCTATCGGAAAACATGACCACTTATGACGACATGTAAAAATTAAATTGTAAGATTGAAAATTAAAAGATTGAAAAATTTTTTAATTAAATTAATCTTTCAATCATTCAATCATTCAATCATTCAATCTTTTAATTCTATGGCTAATATATTCATCTACGACGAATTTAATCCGGAAGACAATGCGATGCTCCAAGCTCTGTATTCTCGCAGTGGCCAGAGTGTTACCGCTCATGTCGACAAAGTCCGCGCCAGTGGTTCGGGCAAGTTTATGGAAACTTTTTATGTAAATTACGGACATCAAAGTATTGCCGATTGCGGATCAACTACTGTTTTCATCGAAGGCCTGAGTATTTTAGCTGACAAAGCTGTGCAAGATTCTCAAATGTATAGCGGCCAAGAAACTTCTACCCGCTATATCGATATGTCCAAACAACCTATTATTGATCCGTTAAATAATGAGGCATCCAAGCAAATAATCAAACGCTGGATGGATTTTTATACTGGCCAGCAAGAAATCATGGCTGAACATATCAGACAAAAATATCCCAAAAAACCAGAAGAAGACCAAGCAGTTTATGACAAGGCCATCAAGGCCCGAGTTTTTGATAGCCTCCGTGGATTTTTGCCAGCTGGCATCGCTACTCAACTCTCCTGGCATACCAATTTGCGCCAAGCCTATGACAAATTGGCTCTCATGAGATATCATCCCCTAGCTGAAGTTCGCGAAGTTGCCGAGGGTATCTTAAAAAATTTACAAGAAAAATATTCTCATAGTTTTGGCCATCAAAAATATCCAGACCAAGAAAAATATCGCGAGGATATGATGACGAGATACAATTATTTCCAGCCACTAAACCCCGTGGCCTTTGCTTGCCAGACCAGCATCAAAAACGATGAACTCATCAAATACCAAGACATTATTGACGAGCGTCCAATCAAAACCAATTTGCCAGTTTTCTTAGAAGATTTGGGTCAAATTACTTTTAATTTCAACCTAGATTACGGATCGTTTCGAGATGTCCAACGCCATCGGCATGGTGTCTGTCGGATGCCGCTACTGACTACGCAAATTGGATTCAATCCTTGGTATTTAGAGCAATTACCAACTGAATTAAGAGCCGGAGCAGAAAAATTAATTAGTGAACAAATAGTGGCTATCAACCAATTAGCCACTACCCCAGAAATAAAACAATATTATACAGCTCTCGGATTTAATGTCGCCTGCCAACTCACTTACGGATTACCGGCCACTGTTTATGTGGTGGAACTCCGCAGTTCCCGCACTGTTCATCCCACTTTGCGCCAAATTGCTTTCCAAATGCACTCGGCCCTCTTAGAAAAATTCCCCAGCCTCAAATTACATAGCGATCTCTCGATAGATGATTGGGATGTCCGCAGAGGTTTGCAAGATATAACTACTAAATAATAAATTAAAATTACTATGGCTAAATTCATCGTCGGTTTAACCGGACAAATTGCTTGCGGCAAAGGCACTATCAAAAAATACCTCATGGAAAACTATGGGGCCAAAGATTATCGATTTTCGACTATCTTGCGAGATGTCTTAAATAGATTGCATATCCCCGTAGAGCGAGAGAATCTCCAATCCCTCTCTTATGTTTTGCGACAGAAATTTGGCGAGGATGTTTTGGCCGATGCTATGCTGGAAGATATCAAAAACGACCCGCATGATGTTTTGGTAATCGACGGAATTAGACGCATGACCGATATCAAACATCTACACGGCAAACCAAATTTCTTTTTGATCCGCGTAGTCTCCAACGAAAAAATCCGTTATGACCGCGTGGTTCTGCGCAACGAAAATCCAGGTGATGCCGAAAAAACCTTTGAAGATTTCCTGGCCGATCAAAAACGTGATGCTGAGCAACAAATCCCTGAAGTTATGTCTAATGCTCAGTATGAAATAATAAATGAAGGCACCATCGAACAAATGCATCGGAAAATTGATGATATTATCCAAGACATCAAAACCAAAATTATCTAAAATTAATTATATGGATTTTTCTGAGTACCAAAAACTTTCTAAACGCACCGCTATTTATCCGCAAATTGGCCACAATGTCGCCTACCCCACTCTAGGGCTAGCCGGAGAAACTGGCGAAGTGGCTGACAAGGTCAAAAAAATATTTCGCGATCAAGGTGGCGAAATTACCGACGAGAACCGGGAAGACATTAGTGGTGAACTCGGTGATGTGTTGTGGTATCTAGCCCAAATTGCTAGCGAGCTCAACCTAGATCTCAGCGCCGTCGCGCAAAAAAACTTAGACAAATTAATGTCTCGCCTGGAAAGAAACAAACTTTCCGGCAGTGGAGACAAACGCTAAATATATGCCTGGACGACTAATTGTTTTATACGGTATCAACAATTTGGGCAAAAGCACCCAAGCCAAAAAAATGGTAGATCGACTAAAAGCCGAAGGACATCAAGCTGAATACTTGAAATATCCAATTTATGAAGTCACCCCTTTTGGCCCGATGATCAATGATTATCTACGAAATGGCAACCCCGAAAAACTTTCTCCCCGTGAAGCTCAGCTCATTTATGCCCTAGACCGCACCAAACATCAGCCCGAACTCATCCAAAAATTATCTCAAGGGATTCATATGATTGTCGAAGATTATTGGGGTACGGGCATGGCCTGGGGATTTAGCGAAGGACTGCCAATCGAATTCTCAGCCAAAATAA
>CAZMYU010000011.1:0-22862 GCA_964570655.1 uncultured Gammaproteobacteria bacterium
GCTTATCGCAGGCTGCTACGTCCTTCATCGTCTTCTTATGTCAAGGCATTCACCATATACTCTTGTTGAGATTTTCCCACATTTTTGTTTTCAAAAATGCTTGCCACGTGGCCCCAAAGGGGCTTTACGTGGTTTAGTTAAAATTATCTAAATTGCGTAAGACAATTTCAACTGCTTTTGTCTGTTCTTTTGCTGACATTAATTCTTGGTTGAAAGAATTAATGTTTTGATACTCATATCTCCTCGTCAGAAATATTTTGAGTATCGATTCAGTTGTGAAAGATCAGCAACCTTTAATTTTCGTAAATTTAGGTTCAAAAAAACCGCGTAAGCGGTTGGAAGTAAAACGAAAAAATCACGTTTTGTTCAACCGCTTAGTTTTTTTAAATCCAAATATTTTTTCGGCATATAGGTATTAATATGCATTGCTTTTAAACTGTTTTCAATTATATACTCTGGCGCTTAGCTTGTCAAGCCCGAAATACCCAGCTTCGGGTCGCTAAAAAGCTAGTATTTACTAGCAAAAGCCGAGGCAGCTAATATTTGACAAATTGGGGATAAATATTATAATAATCAATTATTAATCGTCGTTTAAAAATAAACCAAAAATGACTAGTTCTTCAGCCAGCGTCAGCCAAACCAAATCAGAGATTTTAGTTTTTGCTGACCAAGTTATTACTGGAACCCAAAATGGCCAAAACTGTTTGACAATCCAAATACCCCAAGTCCTCAAAGCCAAAGATAGCACCTTGTTTGCTAGAAAGATATTGCTCTTCATGAAAATTGTTAATTTACCAAAATTATCAATTGAATTTGAAGAGATTGATTGGCGCACTTGTGCCCAGGTCATTTTCCAAGAGGCTTTAAGAAATAGGGTCACTGAAAATAATTACCCAGTTGGAAAAATTACTTTCCATGGTAGTAATTGCCAGTGCCATTAGCCTCCAGACTAAAACCTAAAAGGAGCTCACCAGCTCCTTTTTTATTATATTATGAGCAGGTGACCCTACTTCGCTCCACTCCGCCTCCGGCTTCGCGGAGCTACGCAGGGCACGGCGAGAATCGAATGAGCAGGTGACGGGAGTCGAACCCGCTTCTTAACCTTGGGAAGGTTACATAATAACCGTTATACGACACCTACGTTCACCCCGGCAAATGCCGGGCTGAATTAAAAATTAATAATTGAAAATTAACAATTTCTAAATAATTTTTAATTGCTAATTATTAATTTTTAATTTGGGTTACCCCAAAAATCCATACTTATTCCCGGGCTTTAGGGGTAACCCAAAACCCCATGTACTTTCCGCGCATTAATCTAATTTGGGCATCTAAACATGGGATAGCGCCAAAGATAATAATTGAAACTGGAACAAAAACCCATTCCACCACTAGCAAAGCTCTTTTCCACAAAGCCATACCCTTGGGTCGACGTGGTAAAAGTAGATTGGCAATAATCGCTGAGAGAACCATTCCAATCAAAGCCAAGTTCATCAGCCAAGTAGTCACTACCGGCAAATTTCCCGAGAGCACCGTAGAGTTGAAACGATCACCACCCAAGAGCATCGGCATCCAACCGATCACGGCAATAATTAGAGCGCTAGTAGCCCAAGAATGAAAACCATAAATCTGAATCAAAATATGCCGAAGCACTACCGGTCGGTTAATAGTCTGCCATTTTTTAACAGTATTAAAAATTAAATAAGGTTCGTTTTCGCTCCCCCAGGCCCACCGACGTTGTTGTTTGTACAAACTTTTGATCGTCAACCAAAAACTTTTGTCCATGGTGGTATCCATATAGACTGGAAAATGCAAGGGTTCAACTCGATAATCACCATTATAATAAAGCAGGCAATGCCAAAAAATCCGCGAATCTTCCGAGACCATACTGGGCGACCAAAAACCAATATCCACCAAAGCCTTAAAAGTCATAGAATGGGAAGAATAGGTAGCTAATTTTTCTGGGCGAATTTGTTGCATGATTTGCCAGAAAGTATTAGAAGAAGAAGCTACTCGCGCAAAAAAAGGTGATTGCCAAACATTATTATGATAAATCGGAATCGGTTGATAACTAGCCCGATGCGGATTCTCGACAGTCAAAAAAGCATAGGCCAAGCGAGAAAAATAACCCGGGTGCACAATAGTATCAATATCAAAAACACTCACCAAAATTTGATCATAATCCAAATGAAGCGGATCAATAATCTGCGCCTTGACTTGCTTGGTCGCATAAGACTGATTAGAGCCCTTACCTTTGATTTCACCCTCAACCCCATCCGGATGAACAGTGACTAAAAATTTGAAAAATTTGGGAGCAAATTCCTGCATGGCCTTTTGTCCTTTCAAAATAGCCTCTTCCCCAGCTCGGCCTTCCAGTCCCAAAACCACAATCATTCTATCTAGTGGCCAGCCATCATTTATAAGACCTTCTAAACAGGTTTTGATAATGGAATAATCCTCATTATAAGTTGGTAAAACTACCAACTGATAAACCTTTTCATAATTTTGACCGCCAGTATTTTTAAGTTCTTCCAATTTCGTAATCCAATTTATTTTTCTATTTTTGTTCAACAAACTATAACCAGCAATTAAATAGATAGCCAAAAAAATAACCTGGAGCAACCAATAAACATCAAAGGCAATCAAAAAATAAGCGGCCCAGACTGGTTTCCAAGCACAAACAATTAATAATCCAATCAAGGTGGCTAGCGACAAAAAACCGGGCAACATTTCTAGTCTCCGGTAAAAACGACGATCACGGCCAAGAAGTTCGGTGGCCTTGCCAATTTTTAAATAATCCATGCTATTAGAGTTTAACACTATGCCCCTCAGCCATTACTCCCTCTTCATTTTCTTCATCAGTTTTTTTAGGAGCCCTAGTCTCAGAATGAGAAACCACAATGGGCTGTCCTTTGAAATTGACTGGCTGAGTTTGGTTTAAATCTTTTAACGATAAGGTTTTAACATTATCTGATAAATTTTTCAACTCCTCTTGTTTGATGCGTTTGCGCTCTTCCAAGCCCTGCTCTTTCTGTTGTTTAGAGCTAGCCAAACAATCCTGACAATAAACTGGCCTGACCCCATCGGGTTTAAAAGGCGTCCGAGTAGCTTCTCCGCAACGCGAACAAGTCGTCGCAAAGCCTGTCAAAGCTGGGGCTTCCGCACTTCGAGTCGAAACAGGATTAACTACCGGTCGACTATGACCAGAAACGTTATTGGCTCGAGGTGGCAAATTGCTAGCGGTCGGCGATGCTCCAGCTGGACGCCTAGCTGGCGTCTCCCGCGTTTCCTCTTCTAAACTTTCGTGCCACTCCAAAATCTTGGCTTCGACTTCTTTTTTGTTGGTCGCATAACGCTCACGAGATAGAGCAATTACTTTTTCGACGTTGCCGGTTTTTTCCGCTTCAGTTAAAAATGGCAAACACCGAGCCGAAAAAGGATCAGAAGACACGCCGTTGATCATGAGTTTCAGATACATTTCCAACTTGGGCAAATTGACCATATCTTCTTCAATAAAAACTGGAAAAAATTCTTTGGCCAGTTCTTCAGCATCAGTCGCCCCAACTCTAAACACAATCATGGTGCCCACATTACCAAAAACCGCTGGCTTAACCTTTTCGGATAATTGCTCGATATACTGATGAGCCATAGTCAAACACAAACGATATTTTCTAGCTTCCGACAAAATATTAGCAAAACTATCCGTAGAGAAATTTTGAAATTCATCAATATACAAATAAAAATCCCGCCGTTCATCCTCGGGAATCTCCACTCGACTCATGGCCGCTAATTGAATTTTGGTAATCATCATCGCTCCCAATAGAGCCGAGTTGTCTTCACCAATCCGACCCTTGCTCAAATTCATAATCAAAATTTTGCCATTGTCCATAATCTCCCGCATATCAATAGTTGATTTCACCTGACCAATAATGTTGCGCATAAAAGCGGTCGACAAAAACTGACCAACTTTGTTTTGAATTGGCGATACGGCTTCAGAAGCAAATTTGTCAGCATAAGAAGCAAACTCTTTTTCCCAAAAAGATTTGACCACCGGATCTTTGATATTGGCGACCACTTTTTTACGAAAAGCTTTGTCGGATAAAATTCTAACTACTCCCAAGAGAGTTGATCCAGGGTAATCTAAAATAGCCAAAATGGCGTTGCGCAAAATGTATTCCAAGCGCGGGCCCCAAGAATCGGCCCATAATTTTTGAAAGACGCCAATGAGTCCCGAAGCGACCAAATGGCGAAGATGCGGATCAACTTGTTCGACCACATTGAAAGCAATGGGGTATTCAATGTCAGCCGGATTGAAATAAATAACATCATTAATGCGATCATCGGGAATATACTGCATGATCTTTTCGGCGCTATCACCATGCGGATCAACTAGGGCCACACCATTACCGGCTCGAATGTCGTCGATAATCATGTGCTCTAAAGTGGTCGATTTACCCATGCCGGTTTTTCCAATCAAATACATATGTCGACGCCGGTCATCTTTTTTGATGCCAAAACGTCGCCATTGATTACGAAAATTAGTCTCCGCAAAAAAAGTAATCTCACTCATAAAAATAATGAGGTCTAATTAGTTAAATCACCACCGGTCATAATCGAACCATAAGAACTCAGGGCTCCTTTTAGAATTGGCGGGAGGTAAATAATACCAATAATTAGAGGGACCACAATCAACAAAATCTTAACAATAGTCCAAACGGTTTCCATTTGGGCTCGTCGTTTTAAATACTTGGTCACTTTCAAAATCTCTTGGCTCACAGCCAAATTTTGATTCAATAAATCTTTTATTTCTTGGTCCATAAATTTAAAGCTCAAAGCTTAAAACTCAAAATGCAAAACTACAACGCAAAACTAAAAACTATTAACTTTAACATTTGAGTTGTGGTTTTGAGTTTTGACATTTGCATTTTGAATTATCCTCGTTATCGCCACTCACATTTTTTCACATACTTACTCCCGATATCCGCCAGAGCCTGCATTTCCTTACTAGTATAAGCCATTTCTTTTTTGAAAGTCGGGTTAACCAGATCAGTGTCAGGTTTAAATTTTTGCAAATACCACTTGTCCGCCCCCTTAATTATTTGCCCCATCTTGGCAATATCCTCACTATTTAATAATTTCTTGACCACCGTCGTCCGAAATTCATAAGGTAGGCCGCTTTTCATTATTATTTTAACAGATTTGCCGATTTTTGACCAATCACTAGCGACTCCAACAATATCAAAATAACGTTCTCGAGGCGCTTTCAAATCCATGGCCAAATAATCTAGCAACTTGCCTTTAATTAATTGCTTGATCATGTCTGGATTTGTACCATTGGTATCGAGTTTAACTTTGTATCCAAGTTTTTTAATTTTCTTAATAAAATCTGGTAGGTCGGCATGTAGAGTTGGTTCGCCACCAGTAATGACCACGCCATCTAGTTTCCCACGCCGACTCTCCAAAAAGGAAAGAGTCCCACTCTCGCAGTAATCTTCCGTCAAATCAGACGAAGGATTATTTAGAGAATGGGACTCGGTATTTTTAACGCTTTCTGACTCCGAACTTTCAGCGGGCCAGACAAGCAAGGGGTTGTAACAAAAGTGACAGCGGAAATTGCAAGCAACAGTAAAAACAATAGCCGACACCTGACCAGGAAAATCAATTAAAGTCATTTTTTCCAAACCGCCAATTTTCATGGAAAAAATTTAACAGCCGCAATTGTCGTCACCGACGACAAAAGTTTGGCGGTCCTGATATTCGGCCAGCTTGCCTTTGTTGAAATTCCTAACCGGGGTGAGCCATCCGACTACCCGGCTGTACACGATACATTCCTGTCTTTGAATTTTTGTGGGGGACATACTTTTTATAGCAGTAATTAGTAATTAGTAAATTGTAATTGGGGATTAAAATTGACAATAACTAATAACTGGCTGTTTAGATTATAACAAATTTTTAAAATAAGTGCTACTCCGGGCGCTCCATTTCTGGCTCGCTGACCGAATGACTTTCGGTCGACACATAACCGTTCTCTTCGTCGCATTTGGGGCAATATTTATGTTCTCCGGCCAAATAACCATGGATTGGGCAAATAGAAAAAGTCGGAGTAATAGTAAAATAAGGCAACTTGTAATTTTCCACAATTTTTTTGACGATCGACTTGGCCATTTCTGGATCACTTAAGCGCTCACCGATAAATCCATGCAAGACCGTTCCACCAGTATATTTGGTCTGGAGACCATCTTGTAAATCCAAGGCTGTAAAAAGATCTTGCGTAAAATTGACTGGCAAATGAGACGAATTGGTATAATAAGGATCGGCTCCCCTAGTTTTGACCGCCTCTTCATTGGCAAAGATCATATCTGGATAGAGCTCTAAATCTTTTTTGGCAAAACGATAGGTGGCCCCTTCAGCCGGGGAAGCCTCGAGATTGAATAGGTCGTTGGTTTCATTTTGATAATCCATCAGACGTTCGCGCATAAAATCCAAAATCTCTCCAGCAAATTTATGACCACGGGGGGTGGCAATAGTCTCCTCACCACCAAACAAATTAATAATCGCTTCATTTAGACCATTGATGCCAATGGTATTAAAATGATTTTTCCAATAAGAGCCAAAGCGATCATAAATATTTTGCAAATAATAACGAGAATAAGGGAAAAGCCCATCATCGGTTAATTTTTCGATTACTTTGCTCTTGATCTCCAAACTCTCTTTGGCCAGATCCATTAACACCGTTAATCTTTTTTTGAAATCCTCTTCGTTTTCTGACAAATAACCAAGCCGGGCCATATTAATAGTAACGACTCCCAAACTACCAGTCAGTGGATTGGCACCAAATAGCCCGCCGCCGCGTTTGCGTAGTTCTCGATTATCTAGTCGCAAACGGCAACACATACTGCGCGCATCATCTCTGTCCATATCCGAATTAACAAAATTAGAAAAATAAGGTACGCCGTATTTGGCGGTCATCTCCCACATCGGCTTCAAAGAATCACGATTCCAATCAAAATTCTTATCAATATTGTAGGTCGGAATTGGGAAAGAAAAGACTCGGCCAGTTGAATCACCAGCCAGCATCACCTCAGCAAAAGCCTTATTAAACATGTCCATTTCCAATTGAAAATCTTTGTATTTCTCAGGCATTAGTTCTCCACCAATGATCACGCTTTCTTCGCCAATCATTTTTGAAGGCACGACATCCAAGGTGACATTAGTAAAAGGAGTTTGAAAACCAACCCGCGTTGGCACATTAACATTAAACACAAATTCCTGCAGACCCTGCTTGACCTCCTTGTAAGACAAATTGTCGTAGCGAATAAAGGGAGCTAGGTAAGTATCAAAGTTGGCAAAAGCCTGAGCTCCGGCCGCCTCCCCTTGCAAAGTATAGAAAAAATTGACGATCTGGCCCAAGGCACTGCGAAAATGTTTGGGCGGTTTGCTTTGGATCTTTTCGTGCACCCCACCAAAACCACGAGTCAGTAAATCTTTGAGATCCCAACCGCAACAATAAGGGGCTAACATTCCTAAATCATGAATATGAAAATCACCATTTAGATGAGCCTGACGAATATTTTCTGGATAAAGTTTGTTTAACCAATATTTAGCCGAAATAGACGAAGCCAAATAATTATTAAGACCCTGAACCGAAAAGCTCATATTACTATTCTCTTTGAGCCGCCAATCGGTTCGACCCAAATAGTCTTCCATGAGTTTTTCTTCCAAGGTGCTACCGGAAATCTCTCTAATCTGACGATGTTGATCGCGATAGAGAATATAACCCTTGGCCATTTTAATTAACCGATTAGAAATCAGCACTTCTTCGACAACATCTTGAATCTCTTCGACGGCTGGGATACTGTTGTGATGAAATTTTTTGTTGACCAGCTCGACCACCTGTTCGGTGAGTCTTTCAGCTAAGTCAGCATTTTCTTCACCCACCGCTTGAGCCGCCTTAAAGATGGCCTTGGCAATTTTGCTTCGGTCAAAATCGACAATGTCGCCTGAGCGCTTTCTAAGTTTGGTAACTTGTTCGGTCATAATTTTAAAATTTATTTTTTCTTTGGCCCCAGTAATTTGTTGAGTTCCCTTTTAAAATCCTGGACGCTCTTAAATGATTCATAAATAGAAGCAAAACGGATATAAGCAATATGATCGGTCTTTTTAAGATTCTTCATAACAATTAATCCGATTTCTTGAGAATTGACCTCACTCTTTTTGAGCGCTTGAATATCACGCTCAATCATATGGACTAATTTTTTGAACTTGTCGTCGTTTAGACGCTTTTCGCTAGCCCGCTTCAGACCGTTAACCAGCTTCTCTCGAGTATAGGCCTCCCGCCGACCATCTCTTTTGACGACCATGAGATCCAAAATTTCCAATTCTTCGTAAGTAGAAAATCTAAAGCTACATTTGAGGCATTCTCGACGTCGACGAATAGACAAGCCATCGGAGGCGACCCGAGAATCCAGAACCTTGGTGTCAGGATGATAGCAAATTGGACATTTCATAATAAAAAAGCTCCCTGTCCCGGGGAACCGCTAACTGAGGGGCGGCTAAATATCTATATATAGTGGCTGATTTAGAGAGGCTACCACTATATATCGAGGGGACAAGGCTATTATAGCAAAATTTAAAAACCGAGTCAAAGCACCAAAAATCCTCTAAGATTAGAGGATTTTTGCCAAAGTCACTATTATTTTAAAAGGTTATCCACAAGAAACTAATCTTTTAGACACCGGACTGAAAAACCATAAGCTCGATAGCCACCATCACTATGACTAGCTACCAAAACTGAAGCACTAGACAAATAACGCTGGTAAGCTTTAGTGGTTTGAAAGACAGTGCTAGACCAAAAATAACTCCAAGAGCCCGCTCCCGAAGTAGAACCATCAGTTCCTTTTTTGCCACTAAAAAGCGCATTAAACCCAGAGGAACCAGTAGTTTTTAATTTGGCCCCAGCTGGCGAACAATCCCAAGAACCATTACGCGATCCATTACAGGTATTACCAGTATTAGTTAAATAGGTTTCCAAAACCGACCAATCACTATTATTAGGAATATGCCAGCCAGACGGACAAATCCCTTGATGCTTAGTAGCCACTGAATAGGTGGTGGCCGTAGTACAACTAGAAGGAAAAGAAGCGTTAGCGCATTGATAGGCAAAGCCCATCGCCTCTGGCCATTCATAGAGGCCTCCATAAGTTGCGCAATTAGCTGGGTCATTATTATAACAATATTTTTCCACAGTATTATTGTCTATTTGGCAAGACCACCAAGGAGAAACATATTGGACACAAGGAGCTGACGCTTGAGCATTTACCATTGTTCCCACATTTAAATTACTGGCCAACCAACACTGAGTACCGACTTGAACTGTTTGATAAACTTGCCCCAAATAATCAACTAAATAGGAGCCACAGGGTTGATTTTGATTAGGATCGGCAATATATAGAGTATTAGCATTATTGTTTTGATTATTATTTAAACAGGTAGACAAAGTATAATATTGCAGGTCCGAAGAAGTTACATAAGTGAAAGCGTTATTAGTAGTATTACAGTTTGAGCCATCAGCGGGAGTAGGAGCACTAGGAATAACTGACATATAAGTAGAAGTGACTACATTACCAGCGCCGTCGAGACTGGTGCTAAATAATGGCTGGCCAGCCGTTAAGGTAATTGGATATTCTTTTTTGTCATTATAATAGAGAGCTAGCGCGGTTTGGATATTCTTTATATCCGCCACGCGCTTAGCATCTCGAGATTTAGCTCGAGCATTATTTAACGCGACAATACTAACCGTCGCCAAGATGCCGATGATGGCAATGACGACCAGGAGTTCAATAAGAGTGAAGGCTTGGCGCCCGCCTGCAACGCTATGCGTAGCATTGCGGGCAGGAAGTGGGGCTTTTTTATTCATAATTTAATTATTCCAAATCATCAGCTCGCTAACAACAAAAAAGAGGGCGGTTAGCCCTCTTAATAATCTAATAATTATGACATTTTTTTCCGAATAAAAGCTGGAACCGATAATTCATCGTCGCTGTCTTCTTCTTTGTTCTTATTACTATTATGATTAGTATTTTTAATCTCGGTTTTGCGACTCACAATCGGTTTAACATCCTCGTCTTTTTCGGCTCGATCCTTTTTTTCAAACCAGGGCAAATTGAAACCTGGACTTTTGACCTCTTTTTCTTCTTCTTTTTCTTCCACTGGCTCGCTTTCTTTCTTTAGAAAACTATTAGTAATATAAGAACGCGTCGGCTTCAAGGCTTCCTCCACCCTATTCTTATCATTAAAACCGGTCGCCACAATCGTGACTTTAATATCATCTTTCATCTTCTCATCAATAATAGCACCAAAAATAATTTTGGCATCTTCGTCAGCCAAAGAGCTAATAATATTAGCCGCCTCTGAAACATCCATCATACTTAGCCCTGGTCCACCAGTAATAGTAAAGACAATCCCGCGGGCTCCCGAAATAGACATATCCAGCAAATTGGAATTAACCGCCTGACGCACGGCTTCTTCGGCTTTGTTATCGCCCGAAGCTTCACCAATACCCATCAGCGCCGAACCAGTATTGGCCATAATCGCTTTGACATCAGCAAAGTCAGCATTGACTACACCCGGAACAGTAATTATTTCAGCAATGCCCTGCACCCCTTGGCGCAAAATATTGTCAGCCATTTTAAAAGAATCGAGTAATGAAGTCCGTTTATCAATAATTTGTAAAAGTTTTTCATTGCTGACTGTAATAATAGTATCAACTCGCGAAGCTAAATCTAGGAAACCTTGTTCGGCAATCTTTCGTCTTTGACCACCTTCAAAATAAAAAGGCTTGGTCACCACCGCAATAGTGAGGGCTCCCAGATCGCGAGCAATTTCGGCGACTACTGGCGAAGCTCCGCTACCAGTGCCCCCGCCCATTCCGCAAGTAATAAAGACCATATCAGCTCCTTTGAGCAATTCACGAATTTCCGCCTGAGATTCCTCAGCCGCCTTTCGACCGAGATCCGGATTCATCCCGGCACCCAAACCTCTCGTCACAGTCTGACCGATATGTAATTTAATATCAGCCTTATTATGATGAAGGGCTTGAACATCAGTATTGATAGCAATAAATTCGACACCACGAATACCCTCGCTAATCATGCGATTAACGGCATTTCCGCCGGCACCACCGACACCGACCACTTTGATTTTAGCAAAAGTAACTGCTTCTGGTTTAACTTCTGGCATATTTTTATTTAAATAATTACTGAGGCATTATCTTTTTGAAAACATCTTGCACCTTGCCCCACACCTGATTAATTCCTTGTTTAAAATTATTAGCATTAGAGAATCCGGGAGTGGCTGACTTACCCCAAATCACTAATCCCATAGCCGTCAAAAATTCTTGATTCTTGGCTTTTTCAATCGGGATAATAATATTGCGAGCTTCACCCACCGCCACTGGCAACCTTAAACATCTCTTGGCAGTTTCCACAATACCCTGAAGCTGAGACCCACCACCCACCAGGATTACGCCGGCTGGAAGCATTCCAGAGCGATCAATTTTTTTGAGCTCAACATCAATCATTTCAAAAATTTCTTCCACTCGCGCTTCAATAATTTCGGAAATATATTTGCGTGAGACAATATCTAAGTCATCATTTAAATTTTCTTCAATAAGTAACGGCTTCAAACTAATCTCGTCTTTCTTGCCATAGTGGTCGCTTTCGCAATCACCATATTCAATTTTGACTCGTTCGGCCAGATTGATCGGACAACGCAGGCCAATAGCCAAATCATTAGTAATGTGATTGGAACCAATTTTTAAAATTGAGGCTTGCAGCAAATTACCTTCTTCGTAAACCGACAAACTAGTAGTCGTAGCCCCAATATTGACGAGCGCCACTCCCAAATCTTTTTGGCGATTATCCAAAGCAGCTTCTCCCAGTGCTAAGGAGGACAAAACTAGTCCATCAATATTTAATCTGGTGCGATACACCGCCTTGGTCAAATTTTTGATTTGATTAGTTAGGCCCAAAATAATTAAAGTCTCGACTTCTAGGCGCACACCGCTCATCCCAATAGGATCACGGACCTCTTCTTGATTATCGATAGTAAACTTGATCGGAATAACATGCAAGATTTCATAATTATTAGGCACCACCATTGACTTGGCGGCCTCCATAGCTCGATCGACATCATTTTCGTCAATCTCACCATCACTTTTAGAAACCACTACCACCCCTTTGCTTTTTTCGCATTTGACTGCCGGACTATTAAAGCTCAACCAGACATTAGAGAGAGGCGCGCCGATTAAGCGCTCGGCTTTTTCCAGACAAGCCGAAATAGCCGAAGTAGCATCGTCAATACTCAAAACATTGCCATTGCTAACCCCCATGGTCGGCGAAGAAACCGCTCCAATAACTTGGAGGCTATCACCATCAGGAGTGGCCACGCGTTGACTAATAACCAAACGAATATTAGTTGAACCAACATCTAGGCCAGCGATAATTTCTTCTTTCATACAAAAAAATTAGTTTTACAAACTTAATTTCATTATAGCCCATTATCAGATTTTTGCCAATATTGGTACTCAGCACCAAAACACAACCATTGATTAATTTGTCAAAAAATGTTATAATGCCCTATTATTCAATTTAGCCATCGTCTTCAATTTATAAGTAGCTCCATATTCTAATAAGGCCTGATAAGAATTCAAGGTGGCTGGCGCTGAATTTATCTTAATTCTTTTCAACATTCTATTCTTAGTCGTTGTTCTCAAAATCCGATGATTTTCAAATTGCACCCAACCCAAGAAATCAACGCCACTAGCCGCAGTTTTGAGAAAAATTTTTTGCGGATGCAGATTCAATTTTAAACGTTCAAGCAAAAATTTTTCTATTTGAATTCTTAATTCCATTAAACAACTTCTATCCGCGCTTAAAAATAAAAAATCATCGGCGTAACGGATATAATATTTTACTTTTAATTTTTGTTTAACGAATTGGTCAAATTCGTTCATATAAACATTAACTAATAACTGTGAAGTTAAATTTCCCAACGGCAAACCAACATCAACTCGACCAATTGTTTCAAAGCTATCAACTACTCGATCAAAAAGCCAGCGCACATCAATATCTTCAACACATTCAGCCAAAATGTTCCTTAAGCCTTGATGACTTATACTGGCAAAAAATTTTCGAATATCACATTTTAATACCCAAGCTGTTTGATGATTGTTAAGTGAGACTCGTCTTATCATGGTCGCAAATTTCTTAATCGCCAAATGCGTTCCCTTATTTAACCGACAAGAATAAGAATCATTAATAAACCGCTGGTCAAAATATTTGTAAACTTCCCGATATAACAGATGATGTAATAAGCGATCCCGCACCGTAGCCTTATGAATATTTCGCGGTTTGGGGTCAGAAATATTAAAAGCTTGATAACCGCCATGAACATAAGTTTTATTAATCAGGTCATTATATAATTTAAAAATATTGTCCATTAATCTGGCTTGAAAAATTACCACATCATTGCGCTTCTTTTTGCCGGCCAAAAATTCTTGCCAGGCCAAAAGCAAATTATCAATCGTCACGATTTCCCGAAAAGATTTAATAAATTTTTTCATAATAAAAATTTATGCCCATGATTCTTAAACCGCCCATTGTCTTAGTTAAAACCAAAGAAGCTTATGCTGCTTGGTTTAAAATTTTAACTGACTTTCCCAAGATTTATCGCTACAATTTGGGTGGAAAAATTGAAAACTATTTTTTGTTGCTTCTAGAAAATATCTTTTTAACTTCTTATCTTAGCGGGGAGAAAAAAATAATGCAACTAGAGAAGGCCATTTTAAATTTGGATAATTTAAAATTTTTCCTGCAATTAGCCTGGGAAAATAAATGCCTGGCTAATAATAAATATATTGGATTGTCCGGCCAGCTTGATGAGATTGGCCGAATGTTAGGCGGCTGGAGAAAAGGTCTGGAAACGAAAAACTCCGGCTAATTAACCGGAGAAAAGCAAGGAATTGCGAGAGAAAACCCGGTTGCCATCGTTCCACTCATTGGGATTCTCAACTGAATACGCCTTCACGTTCCAGCCATGGCCGTTCCAGTTCACGTTCACGGCGCGAAGCGTCAGTAATGTGCTAAAAATCATCTAAAACACTGCTCGTCGGCTAAGCCTCAGAGCTGAATATTACCTGGGACCTAAAAGTCCGCCAATTTTTAACACCAATTCTTGTTTTTTTGAAAAAATCTTTATCTGTTCTCGTCTTAGCCGTAACCAAGAACGACTCTAAGGCTAAAGAATTCTGAAATTATGGCCGAGTAGCCTTGACCGCTCGGCAATTCTTAATTTCAAATCAATTTATCATAATTTAGAAAAAATAAAAAGACCCTTTCAATCTTTTTTTAAAAAAAATTAAAAGGGCCAAAATGTCCAAGATACCAAGAATTAAAATTACTGAGTGGCCTGAGTGGCCAAGGAATTGCGAGAGAAAACCCGGTGGCCATCGTTCCACTCATCGGGATTCCCAACCGAATACGCCCCCACGTCCCAGCCAAGGCCGCGCCAGCTCACGCCCACGGCGCGAAGCGTACCATTAATATCCCTAACATAAAAGATATTAGCCCAACCAGTGTTGAGCAAGGCACCGGCTTCGCCGTTTGGCTGTTTCTCCATCATGGCATATATTTCGGCTAAAGTGGTTTCAGCCACCTTTTCACCACCGAGTTCGGCAATAATCGGGCCATCAACCGAAGATTTTTCTAGCTGGCAACCATTGATCATACTGCCAGTAAATGGCTCCTCAATTTTACCCAAAAACCAGTTTTCAAAATTATTGCCAAGGATTGATATTTTAACCTTGGCTTTTTTACTGGTATCCACTTTAAACCTATCTTTGGCAATAAATTTTTCAGTGGTGGCGGAAATAGCGGTAGTAGATATAACACCGCTCAAAATTTTGACCGGCACTTCCGGCGCGGAATCTTTATCGCGGTTCTTAACCGCATTAGAAAATAAACCAATCGCCACCTTGGGATTTTGAATTACCCATTGGCGGTCTTCGGTGGTCATGTTTTCAAATTCGTTTTGATGCTCCACTAATACAGCGGACATCTTAGCGATTTGTTGTTCAGTAGCCATTTCATGCCTCCTGTTTTTACAAATTTGTTATTAAATAAACTCTGTTCCAACCCCTGAAACTTGGGAAATATTTCAAAAAATATTCATTATATTATATAATTTTTATTATTTTTTGTCAAGTAACCCAAAAGTGCCACGCTCTGGTGCCTGGCACCAATTTACAAACCCAAATACCACCCCAAAATCTGCTGGCCCCAAAAGATTGCCAACAGGGCCCCCAAAGACAAGAAGACGCCCAAGGGCAAGCGAGAATTTAGATTTTTCTTTTTAAAAGCCATCAGTCCTAGACCAACCAAGGCCCCAATTATATAAGCGAGCATTAGAGCCACGAGTAGTATTTGCCAATTGCCAATCATTAGACCCAAGAGTCCGCCCAACCAAATATCTCCTTCGCCGATTCCCCGCCCCTTGGTGACCACGTATTGAATTAAAAAAACCAAAACTCCCACCACTAGAGATATCAACAAGGCCGTCCAAGAAACGCCGGCCATTAAATTTAAAATCAAAAATAAAATAGCCGAGCCAACCATAAAATTAACCGAGAGCATCATAAACCGCAAATCCGAAACAAAAATAACAATCATGACTGAAATAGCCAAAAGCATTATAAAGAAGGGCAAACTAAAAGTCCCGATTTTAATAATAGCCAAAGCAAAAAGACCAGCTGTCAAAGCCTCCACGACTGGATACTGCCAACTAATTTTTTGTCGACAATAACGACATCTAGCCCCCAGCATCAACCAACTAAAGATTGGGATATTATCATACCACTCAATAGTCTTTCGACATTTCGGACAATAAGATCGTCCACCCAGACTTTCACCTTGAGCTATTCGCCAAATTAGACAATTTAGAAAACTGCCAATAATCAAACCAAAAATAATCGTCAGAATAATCATAAGGGTTTTTTTATTTTTTAGAGCTATTTAAAGTTTGTAATTCATTTTGCAAATTTAATAATTCTTGATTTTCTGGAGCTAATTCTAGAGCCTTGTGACAATACTCGCTGGCCTCAGAATATTTTTTTAGATCCCGATGCAAAATGGCCAAAGCATAAGGCCAAATATAATTGCCTTTGTCCAAAAACATCGCCCGATTTACATACCAAATAGCTTGATCATAATTTTTTTCTATAAAATAAGTATTGGAAATCTTTTTATACAAAATCAAATCAAAATCCAAACTCAGTGATTGTTTATAATTGTCCCGAGCCAAAGCGCTCTGACCCAAACCCATATAAGCATCGCCGAGTTGTCGATAAAGGACAGCTCGATATTTTTGCAAAATCCCTAATGATCGACCATCGCCGATAACTCCCGGACCACTAGGCAAAAGACTCAGGGTTTTTTGTTCCAGGTCCGCAGCCAACTGATAATTTTTGGCCCCATAAGCCATAATGGCTTTGAGTCGATAAGCTTCAGGCAATTTAGGATTTTTATCAATAAAATTGTCCCACAATTTTCCAGCCAATTCATAATTGCCCAAAATAGTCGCTAGCTCGGCCTTGGCCATGGCCTGTTCATAAGAAGCATCATCTGGATAACTAATCAACTGGTAAAAACGCACGGCCTTTAGATATAAATCAGTCGGCCCTGGCTGATCGTTCCAAGAATAATACAATTGATTCAAATAAAAATAATCATAGCTCCGAGTATTAATCGGCAAGCTTTTTAATCTAGCAAACCAGGCATCAGCCGCTTTAAAATCCTGACTATTAAAACTACGACGAGCTTGCCAAAAATAATTGTCAGCCAGAAGTCGACTCTTTTCCCGGGTCCAAGAAAATAAGACCAAAAATAAAATTAGGACCAATACAATCAATCCAATAATTTTGGCCGATGGTTTCAATTTGTAATTTGCTTCGGTTTTTTCTGAAGACATCAAAATAATGGCCCCAAAAATTAGAAGCACCACATTAGCCGATACAAAAGTAAAACCAAAGAGCAGCGACAAAAGATAGCCGCTAATTGCTAAAAATAATAAGAAGCTCAGACTCCGATTATTCTTTTTAATAGCCAAAATCTGTCGAAACAAAAAAATAAGTAACAAGGCGTAAGCCAAGAGCCCTACCAGCCCCGAAGTAAGCAAAATATCCAAAACAAAATTATGAGCCCGATTTGGAAAAGAATTAACTGGACCAATATAGGCCCAATTAGCCTGATAATATGGCAAAAAAGCAGCGTCTTGATTCTCGAGTCCATAACCAAATATGGGCCGCTCCGAAATAGCCTGAAGAGCCACTGGCCAATAGTGGAGCCGAACAGCTACACTCCCACCCCGAAGCTCAAACATACTAGCTATGCGAGACTGAAAACTATGATTAAAAGCGACTAGACCCAAAACCAACACAATGAGTAGAACTAGTGAGCCCCAATGTTTTTTGACTTTTGGATGCCAGGTTATTTTTTTCAATTCTTTTCCAAAAACTAGCCAGGCTATAATTACCGACAAAAAAGCCCCCAACCAAGCCGCTCGACTCAGACTCAAAAGCAAAGCCCAAATATTGAAAGCCAAAACTGCTAGCCACAACCATTTGCGCCGTTTGGCATAATCCACAAAAAACAAATAGAAAGCAATCGGATAGCTAAGCAACAAAAAAGATCCCAAATAATTGGGTTGACCCAAACTAGAAGAAGCTCGACCCATCAGATAGGGCACCTCGTTCCAATGGAAAAAATCAAAAGACATCATCTGCAGGACCGCATAAACCGAAACCAAAAGCGAAGACAAAGCTAGAGCTCCTAAAATTCTATAAATTTTTTTATCCTGATTAGGATAAGACAAATAAATCAAAGACAACAAGAAAAACAAAACATAATACAGATAATTACCAAAACCATTTTGTCGATCATATTGACCAAAAAAACTATGCCACTCATTCACACTAAAAAGCAAAGTAATACTAATCAGACCCAAAAAAACTAGTGGAACTATTAATTTTCTTTTAAAAAACGACCAACTAAAAAGTTGACTATTGAAAGGAGTAATAATTATCTTCAACGCCGACAAAAACAATAAAGACGAAACCAAAATCCGAAAAATAATTATTTTATTAAGCTCAAAAACATTAACCGCCGGCATAAAAAAAGCAAAAACTACCGGAATAAAAAAAACAAGCGCCAAATAATTGACGTCTAATAAAAAATCGGTGATTTTTAAATAAAATCCACTTAATTTCTGCATAAAAATTTAAAGTTAATTATCTTTAACACATCTTAGATAACTATTCCAACCCTTAAAGTGGCCGCCGCTGCCAAAACCACTATACACCGAATAATAATCACCACCGCGAGCTCCAGTCTGACGAGTGTCCCAAAATTTTAGATAATACATATCCCCAGGATCTAACCAATCAAAACCGCTAGTTCCACACGGAATATTTCCAGCACAATTGCCTGGAACCTTTAACATGTCCCCCAACCCTCCCGGGGTGGTATAATCAGGTGGCGGAGTTGGCGGTTTACAACGATGATAAGAGCCATCATTGGCTCCGGTAGTACAATACTCCGTGGTAGCACCATAAAGCAAGCTTTCCATGGTCGCCCAGTCTTGATCAGAAGGAATATGCCAACCTGGTGGACAAATGCCTCGCCAATTCCAAGTTGGCGCCCAGGTATTACCAGCCGAAAAAGTATAAGTGTTAGTGGCATAATAAGCTGAAAGCCCCATGGCCTCATGCCATTCATAAGAACCTCCATAAAGACTACAGTAGCTTTCAATATTACCCTTACAAGCTTTTTCTATTTTGGTATCATCTAATTGACAAAAATCGAAGTAAACACCTAAGTTTTTTCCTCCTAACCCATTAAAATTAACACAAGACCCACCATCTTCTTCGATATCTAAAGTTCCCACATTCAAATTATCCCGCATCCAACATTGATCACCAATTTGAACAGTGCGATAATAACCACCCATAATAGTAGTGGTACCATTAACATCATAGCGACCGCCATCATATCTCATGGTCTCACCACAATAAACACACATCGGATCATGAATATCATAACCACTCTTGGTCAAACAATGACCACCACTATTTAGTGGCCCGGATTGCTTGCCCAAACAAAAATACCAAGTAAAGTCTTTATTATTATTTTTAGTATAATAATAATAATCCAAAGCTGGGCAACCGCCATCAGTATAAGGAGTGGGATTAGAAGGCACCAGAGGAATATAGGTGGTTACCGTACTGGTACTTTTAAGCGGTTGAGTGCTACTAACCACACTAGGATAGATCCCTTCGTTTCGAGCATACAACTCTAAAGCCACCTGGACTTGTTTGGCATCAGACACCCGCTTGGTATCGCGAGCCCTAGCCCTGGCATCATTAATATAAATAACCGCCACGGTAGTAATTAATCCAATAACGCCCAAAACAACTAGTAGCTCGACTAGAGTAAACCCAGGTTTTTTTTGTGGCTGGTAAGACATAAACAAAAATAAGCTCTTTCAATTCTAGATTTATTATAACATTTTTCTCCCAACAAAAAAACACCCCCAGGGCGGAGGTGTTTTATAAGTAATCAAAATTAACGATGTTGGCCTTTTTCGAGCATAACCAAGAGTGGCGAAGCCAAAAATATCGAACTATAAGTGCCAAAGAAAATACCCACCAGAAGAGCCAGCGAAAAATCTTTGATAGAGGCACCACCGAACAAAACGATCGCCAAAAGTACTAACATTACAGTCATTGAAGTATTAATAGAACGAGTGAGAGTTTGATTAACGCTATTATTAACAGTATTTTCAAAATCCAAACGACTCTTGGGCAAATTCTCTCTAATGCGATCAAACACCACAATGGTATCATGGACACTGAAACCCAAAACCGTTAAAACCGCGGCCACAAACGACGAGTTGACCTCTACTCCCCAAAAATGCCCCAAAATAGCAAAGAAACCAATCACAATTACCACATCATGAAACAAAGCAATTAGGGTGACAATACCATATTTCCAAGAGGCCACTGGTTTAGAAACTTTTCTAAAAGCAATACCAATATAAATACTAATAGCTAGTAAAACCAAAATAATTGCGGTGATCGCCTTGCGTTGCAATTCTTTACCAATTGACGGACCAACTGAAGTAAAATTCAACTCTGACAAGCTTCCTCCCTGACTGCTAGCTACCTGAGTAAGATTAGTAATCACTTGTTGATGAACCTCTTCGCTAGTTTCTTGAAAACGCAAAATCACTGAAGTTTCAGTAGGTTGAACAGATAAACTATTAATCTTCAGAGGCTTCAAACTATCATATAGATTATTAACTGTCGGCGCATTTTTCATGTTAGCAAACTTTACTTCTAGCAAACTACCACCGGTAAAATCAATACCCATTTTAAGACCCCAAATACTGAGAGCCAAAATAGCCAAAACCAATAGAGCCCCAGAAATACTAATCCACCACGTCCGTTTTTGAATTAAAGGATAAATTTTTTGCATATTATTTAATTATTCTTTATTAATTTTAATTCCAGTAATTAGCCATTTGTGTTTTTCCAAAGTCTGATTACCAATTAGTCTAAGGAAATTACGAGTTACAAAAATAGCTGTAAACATGGAAATAATTACGCCCATAAACAAAACCACGGCAAATCCTTTGATTACACTGGTGGAGGACAAAATTAGAACGAAACAGACAATTAGGGTCGTAAAATTACTATCGCGAATCGACGGCCAAGCTCGGTTGAAGCCGTCCTGGAGAGCCAGACTCATATTTTTGCCATTACGCAATTCTTCTTTGAGTCTTTCAAAAATCAAAATATTAGCATCAACAGCCATACCAATAGAGAGAATAAAACCAGCAATACCTGCCAAAGTTAGAGTCACTGGCCACAGCTTGAACAAAGCCAAAGAGATTAGGCCATAAATAATTAAAGCCCCGACGGCCAAAAGACCGGGCAAGCGATAAAACAACACCATAAATAGAGCCACTACCAGTAAACCGATTAGACCAGCCGTAACACTATCCTTGACTGATTGTTGACCTAGGCTAGCACCGACAGTTTGTTGACTGACCAATGAAATTGGCACCGGCAAGGCACCGGTATTTAAACGTTGAGAAAGCAATTTGGCTTCTTCGGCTGTAAAGGTTCCAGAAATCACCGCCTTACCGCCAGTAATTTTTTCATTCACCGTCGGCATCGAGATCGGATAGCCGTCTAAGAAAATAGCCACTTGTTGATTAATATTGCGAGCCGTAATATCTTCAAACATTTTAGCGCCTTCTTCATTAAATTCTAAACTAACCTCCGGCGAACCATCGCTGGGGCTAAACTGAACCACTGCTCTTTTCAAATTTTTGCCAGTGAGCGCCGTGTTTTGCCAATCAGCCAAACTAACGGTGGTGCTAGTACTATTTATAAGCTCTGGTTTTTTTTCTTTGAATTCCAGAAGAGGAGTTTCGCCAATCATCTTAATAGCCTCCTTAACATCCTTGATGCCAGCCAATTCAGCAATAATTCGATAATTACCAGCCACAGTCTTATTGACCTGGACCACTGGCTCACTCACGCCAAAAATATTAACGCGTCTTTCAATGACATCACGGACACCACTGAGAGCATCAGCTCGATCTTTTTCCGGAACGTTTTTGACATCAGCTTCATAAACTAGTTGACTACCGCCTTGCAAATCTAAACCTAATCTAAAGGGTACTTCTTTGACCTCTGGCAAAATTATTAATTCGTTTGTAGCCTTAGATAAAATTGACCGAAAATTATTATAATAATTACCAGCCGTAATGAGCCCAGCTGTTAGAGCTAGAACCATAATAGCGATAAACACCCACCAAGTTCTCCGTTTAGGAGTTTTGTTGAAAACATCATGAAAAAAAGCCATAAAAAAATAAATTAGCGCCTAATACTAAACTTAGTATTAAACTCTAATGATAAATATAATAGAATTATTGTAATCCAAGCGGAGAGAAAAATCAAGTTAATTAACATATTTCCCTCTTTTTGCCAAAATTGTTTTTCCCAATAAAAAACCCTGAGTTTAAGTGGTAAACTGCAGGGTTTAAGAATGGGCTAAATTGGCTGATCAGTGAAAACCGGAATCCAGTCGCCAGGAGACAAATAACTGCCCTGATAAAGGGCCAAGAGAAAATGAACCAATTTGTTTTCACTTGATTCTTTCTCTAAAATTATTATCCTGGAATCCAAATCTTCAGAAAATGGATCCAGAGGCAGTCTCTTTGGCTCATCAAAGAAAAGCAATCGATGACCAGGATCCAAAAAATTTGGTGCTTCCTGGATTAGCAAAGCTGCCCCAATGACTCCATAAGAATTACCAAACTTTTCCAGGACAAATGGCAGACATTCCTGGAATTGACAGGTTTTCTGAATCTCCAGCACCGACAACCATTTGGTAATTGGAACTGGAAATACTTTTGCCGCTCTTTTTTTGTTTTTTATTAGAATTTCCAAAAATCCCGGTTCAACAATCTTGATCTGATTATTGACTAAAACCCTCCGAAACTGCGGACAACAGATTTCGGTGATTTTCACCTCAATTTGATCAATAAAGTGAAAATCTTTTTTAACTAAACCTGACATTATATAGCTCCTTTTTTTTATTTTTTTAAAAAACCAATGATTGAAACTTAAAAAACCATTTTAAAACATATTTAAAATAATGTCAATCTTTACAAAAACCCAAATTTTGCGTATAAATAAAGGAGCCAGGCTCTGGAGCCAGGCTCCAGAGCCTGGCTCCTTTATT
>CAZMYU010000012.1:0-21800 GCA_964570655.1 uncultured Gammaproteobacteria bacterium
AGGTGGCGTGCCTGCCTGCCGGCAGGCAGGTCTACCAATTTCACCATCCGCCCATTTTATTTAATTATTAGTTATAGTTGTTTAAATGTCAATTATTAATTGCTAATCAAAGCAAAAATGCCCAATCGGGCATTTTTGCTTATAGACAGTTTTTAAAAATTATTTAACCACCTTTTCTTTTAGTTTTTTCTTGTAGCCTCGTTTTAAGAAATAGAGTTTGGCTCTTTTGACTTCCGCCTTCTTTTTGACTTCAATCTTGGTAATCGTCGGCAAATTGAGGGGAAAGATTTTTTCCACGCCAATTCCATCAGAAACCTTGCGCACGGTAATAGTGCTGCCAATTTCTTTATTATGTTTACGGGCAATAATTAGTCCTTCAAAATATTGGACTCTTTCTTTTTCTTCACCTTTCAAATTAAGTTCTTTAATTTTTTGGTGGACCCGGACAGTCATTCCTGGTTTTAATTCAGAAGTATTGTCCTTTTTGTCAGCTTGAGCAGTCGGCATATAGTTTTAGTTAAATTAATTGAATATCTGTATAATATCGGCAAATTCCAGATTTGTCAATTATTAGGGTTGGCCCTTTTCTATGGATTATAATCGTATTTCATGACCGTGGCCTTGCCAGAATTATTAGCATCAGAAAAAGCCACATAGAGAACGCCATTAATAACGTAAGAAGATATAGAGGTATGAGCCCCAGAACTGATTAGACCCCCTGCGACGCTTTCCCAGGTTGTGCCGTTGAATTTAGCAATTCGTACTTGGCTGCTTAGATAATAGACGACATAGGGGGTATTATTTAAAACAAAGATAGCCTGATAGGCCGCACTGCCGTTACGACCAAAGGAGCCTTGGGGGCCCAAATATTCCCAAGTGCTGCCATTAAACTTCATAACTCTAATATACCAGGCTGGGACTTCGCCATCGTCAATAAACACAACATAAGGGGTATTATTATAAACATAGATTGAAGGAGTGCGAGAGCTACTAATAGAAAATCCTGGCGAGCCAACATATTCCCAGCTCGAACCATTAAATCGAACAACCGACAATTTGCTGGAATTAGCTGCGTCATTAAAAACTACATAAGGCACGTTGTTGTAGATGAACAAGGAGTTTCTGGTTGCGCTCATAGTGGAGGTAGAGATACTAGTTCCTCCCAAAGTAGTCCAGGTACTACCATCGGTCGTTTTCACCACATAACCTTTGCCATTTAAGGCTCTATATAATACATAAACAGCATTACTGGAGGCTCGCGCCGAGACGTCATAAATCCAGCTACCATAAACACAGGCTCCGCCAACTACACTCCAAGACGAGCCATTGTATTTGCTAATTGTTCCTCGATCAGTAGCACAAGAATCATAATGACTATAATAACCAATATAAGGAGTGCCGCTACTATCAACAGTCATGTCTTCTGAAGAAGCTGCCCCATTGCTAATAAAGGTTCCAATATTTGTCCAAGCATTATTAGTATATTTCATGGCTACTAGTTTGCTGCTATTATCAGCATCTGAATAAGCAATATAATGAGTATTATTAAATGACGCAAAGGCCAGACCGCTGGCCGAGCTGGTGGTAAAACCAGCACTGCCGATAGTTTGCCAACTACAATTGGTAGGATTAACCAAACAAGAACTACAATCAGTATCAAAAGTTCCAACTGGAGTTAGACATTTGTTGCTGTTGGTAAGTGATCCACTGGCGCCGCCTAGACAAAAAGATAGCGAATAAGATTGCCCATCGTCGGCCACGGTATAGCCATAGGCATTTTTTCCGGTATTGCAAGAGCCGTCGGCCGGGGTCGGCGCAGCAGGTATTATTGATAGATAGGTGGAGGTGGTTAATGCTCCTAGAGAATCAGTGGTGGTCGTGAAGAGGCTTTGGCCAATAGTCAAAGAATCAGGATAGCGGCCCTTGTCTTGAAAATATAAGGCCAAAGCTGTTTGAATGTTTTTGGTATCTCCCAGGCGCTTGCTATCTCTAGATTTGGCCCGAGCATTATTGAGAGCCACTATTGAAACAGTAGCCAAAATTCCAATGATAGCAATTACTACTAATAATTCAATTAAAGTAAAACCATTCTTACGCATAATTTATGTTTGGGGATTTAGATTGGTGATTTTATTATAGCAAAACTAGACTAAAGTTTCAAAATATTTTATAAAACTTCCCAAAAGTTAATAAGTATTTTATAATGTTGTTAGCTTATTAATGAAATTATGTTTCTAGAAAAATTAGAAATCCAAGGATTCAAATCATTTGCCCACAAAAACAGCCTGGTGTTCCCAGGTCTTGTTGGTGATGGTCGCAGGGGCCTAACAGCGATTGTGGGTCCCAATGGTTCTGGCAAGTCCAATATTGCCGATGCCGTGCGTTGGGCCCTGGGCGAGCAGAGCCTCAAAACTTTGCGAGGTAAAAAAGGCGATGATATTATTTTTTCCGGATCCGACAAAAAAGCTCAACTAGGCATGGCCGAGGTCTCTTTGCATTTGAATAATGAAGATCGGCGCTTGCGGACCAAGGCAGAAGACGATACTAATGATGGTTTGTCGGCCGATGGCCAAAAAATCAATTTACTTTTGGAACAGTCTCAGATTATTTTGACCCGTCGTTTGTTTCGCGATGGTGATAGTGAATATTTGATCAATAATCGACGAGTCCGGCTTACTGATATTCAAATGTTTTTGGCCAAGGCTAGTTTTGGTCAGAAGACTTATAGTGTGATTGGCCAGGGGATGGTCGAGGGATTTTTAAATACCAGTTTGGCCGAGCGCAAAGATTTTTTTGATGAGGCTACCGGCGTCAAGCAGTATCAGATCAAAAGAGACATTGCTTTGAATAAATTGGAAAATAGTTATGAAAATTTAGGTCAGGGAGAAATGCTCCTAAACGAGATTGAGCCTCGCCTCAAGAGTCTGACTCGCCAGGTTCATCGCTTGGAGAAGCGGAGTGATTTGGAAAAAGAATTGATTGATTTTCAGCTCAAGTATTATCGAAGTTTGTGGCACGAGCTCAACGATCAATTTAATGATTTTAATAATAAGTTGCTTGTCACTGATAAAAATTTGCAAAAAAAATCTGAGGCCCTGCATAAAATGAATGCCGATTTTGAGAGTATGAGCAAAAACGAAGAGGGACTTAGTGATTATAATAATTGGAAGGCCGAGTATAATCAGCTCAAACACAACAAAGATGATTTGCAGATAAAACTCCACAAATTAGAAGCGACTATGGAGGTCAATTTAGAGGCCGGTGGTCATTTTGATTTGTCGTTTCTGATTAGTCGGCAGCGGGATCTCAAAAGAAATCTAGAAAAAATAGAAACTGAATTAATTGAACTAGCTTCTAATCTCAAAATTAAGCAATCAGGACTTGATGATTTGCAAAAAATCAAACAGGCCACTGCTAGTCAGCTGGACAAAATTAACCAAGAAATACTAGGAAGCGGTCAAAATGATAAAGATGCTGATTTGCAGGCGATTAGTCGTCAGCTTAGTAAGTCACTCAAAAAATTATCAGCCGCTGAAGATGAAAACGATATTGTTAAAATCAAAATTACGCTCAAAGAGATTCGCCAAGAATTGGCCGAGCTTTTAAAATTGTCAGCGCTCAACACTTCTTCTCAAGCTCTTAGCAATCGATCGGAAAAATTAGGGACCCTGATGCTCGAACAAGAACAGAATATTGAAAATGTAAACAAGGTTAGTCTCGAAATTGGTCGACTGCAAGAAAAAGACAAGTTTTTGAAAATGCAAAAAGACGAAATAACCAAAGAGCTCGCTGATTTGGCGGCCAAAACCGATTTGGCGGAAGGCGCCAAAAATAATCAGGATTATAGCCAAGACAAAAAAATAATATCTACGGATATTTCCAAGATCGATCAGAAATTGGAAGTCTTAAAAGCGCAGCTAAACAAATGGGAGGAGCAAAAAGCCGTGGAGCATGCCGGGCTACTGCTAATTCAAAAAAATATTAGTCAAACTCAGCGGGAGGCGGATGATCTCAGTCGGGAGCTTAATGATTTGAAGATTTCGGCCACTCGTTTTGAAACTCGTTTGGAAGATTTAGAAATTGAAATTCGTAGCAATTTGGGATCAACCAAAGAAATCAAAAGCAAACGCAATGAAGAATTTTTTAATACTGAAGAGTTGGCTGACAAAATTTCACAGATCAAAAAACAATTAGATTCGATTGGGGGCATTGATCCAGAGGTGAGCAAAGAATACGAAGGCACCAAGGAACGTTATGATTTTCTATCTGCTCAAACTGATGATCTGCACCAAACCATCAAGTCGCTAGAAAAAGTAATTTGTGAATTGGATGTCACTATCAAAGAGCGTTTTGATAATGAGTTTCAATTTATTGCTGACAAATTTTCGGATTATTTCAAGATTTTATTTAATGGCGGATCGGCCAAAATAATCAAGGTAATGTCTAGTGAGTTGCCATCTGCGGAGGCTGAGGAGGGAGAGACCAAAACCGAAGAGGCCAAAAATCTGGAAGCCAACAATTTGAAAAGAATAAAATTTTTGCGCAAAACCAATGCCACTGGACTAGCTGGAATTGAAATCGAGGCTAGCCCGCCAGGCAAAAAAATAAAAACGGTGGCTATGCTCTCTGGTGGTGAAAGAGCCCTCACGGCTATCGCTCTAATTTGTGCGATTATTTCCGCTAACCCTTCGCCGTTTGTGGTGCTTGATGAAGTGGATGCGGCCCTAGATGAGGCCAATTCGGAACGGCTCGCTCAGATTTTGGATGATCTGTCTAACAAAACTCAATTTATTGTCATTACTCATAATCGAGCCTCGATGAAAAAGGCCAGTGTTTTATATGGAATCACTATGCAGGCTGATGGGATTTCTCAGCTACTTAGTGTCAAGTTAGATGAGGTGAAACTCGCCTAGCTCTTTATACGGATTTTATACGCCATTAATTATAATTAATAATTAATGGTTTTTTTATTTTTCGCCCCCACTCAAAATTATGATCAAAAAGATTTTGTCCGCCGCTGTGGTGGGCTTGGAGGCTGAGATTGTGGAAATCGAAGCTGATGTTGGTGGGGGAGAGCCGGGAAGTATTATTATTGTGGGCCTGCCCGATACCGCCGTCAACGAAGCCAAAGAACGAGTTCGTTCGGCTATCAAAAATTCGGGCTTAGATTTTCCGATTCGTCGTTTGATTATAAATTTGGCTCCAGCCGATTTAAAAAAGCGGGGGCCGGTTTATGATCTGCCTATCGCTTTAAGTATTTTAAGTTTGGAACATCGTTACCAAATTGATCTGAGTGATTCTCTGTTTTTGGGTGAATTATCGCTTAATGGTGATTTGCGGGGAGTCTATGGGGTTTTGCCAATTGCTATTGAGGCTCGTCGGCGGGGTTTCAAAAAAATATTTTGTCCCCTGGCTAATGCTGGCGAGGCGGCTTTGGTGAGTGGCTTAGAAGTTTATCCAGTCAAAAATTTAGTGCAAGCCTTGAAGCATTTAAAAAATATAAAATTAATTGAGAGGGCCGAATTACAATTATCAAGCTTAGAAGAGCCGGCAGATATTTGGGATTTGTCGCAAATCCGCGGGCAAGAGCAGGCCAAGCGCGCTCTGGAGATTGCGGCGGCTGGATCGCATAATATTTTATTTTTTGGACCACCGGGGTCGGGTAAAACACTCTTGGCCAAATCGCTACCAGGGATTATGCCAGCGCTTAGTTTGGATGAATCTTTGGAAGTCATGAAAATTTATAGTATTGTCGGGGAGCTAGCCAAAAATTGTGCGCTCATTACGATTCGACCTTTTCGGTCTCCACATCATAGCTCATCGGCCATTGCTATTGTCGGTGGTGGATCCTGGCCGAAGCCTGGCGAGGTATCTCTAGCTCATCGGGGAATTTTGTTTTTGGATGAGTTTCCAGAATTTCCGCGGCTAGTTTTGGAAAGCTTGCGTCAGCCGCTAGAAGACGGTCAAATATTTGTGTCGCGGGCGGCTGGGTCGCTGTGTTTTCCGGCCAAGTTTATTTTGGTAGCTGCGATGAATCCTTGTCCTTGCGGTTTTTATGGTGAAGATAATAGTCGTTGTCGCTGTAGCTTGGGGCAAATTTTTAAATATCGGCGGAAATTGTCTGGTCCGATTATGGATAGGATCGATTTGCACGTGGAAGTTCCCAAAGTTGATTTTTTGAAATTGACCACTGAAGATGGCGAGAGCTCCGAAACTGTTAGGGCTCGAGTCAATCGAGCCAGATTAATTCAAGCCGAGCGTTTTAAGGGTCAAAAAATATTTACTAATTCAGAAATGAACCTTCGCCAAATCAAGGAATTTTGTAGTTTAGACGAGGCCTCGCAAAAAATTTTGCGTCAGGCAGTTAGCCATTTAAATTTGTCGGCGCGGGCTTATTTTCGTCTCATCAAATTGGCCCGCACTATTGCTGATTTGGCTGGTACTGAAAAAATTAATTCCGCTCATATTGCCGAGGCCCTGCAATACCGCCAAGGTGAGGCCAGCTAATTGTGGATCCGGCTTAATTTTGTTATAATATTAGCAGATATTAATTTTTACTATTTTTATATGGCTAAAAAAATTACTGCCGTTATTTTACTAATGATTTTCGTTTTGGGTTCTGGTTTTGGGTGCAAGATTTCTTCCCAAGCTGTCCAGGATCAAATGAAACCAATTACGCTCACCTATTGGCGAGTCTATGATGGTCCAGATGATTTTGCTCAAATCATCGACAATTATCATCAGCTTCATCCTTATATTACTATCAATTATCGCAAACTGCGTTATAGCGAATACGAGACCGAGCTTCTCAATGCTTTTGCCGAAGATCGAGGTCCGGATATCTTATCTATTAATAATACTTGGATTAAAAAATACGAAAGCAAATTGGCTCCTCTCCCCGAACAGATCTCCATGGTTTATCCGGTCACCAAAGGAACTATCCAAAAAACGGTGGTGCCAGAAATTAGAACTTCCAAGAGTTTGACTCTCAAAGAACTCAAAGACAATTTTGCTGATGTGGTTTCTAGTGATGTGGTGATCAATAATCAGATTTATGGTTTGCCACTATCAGTTGATACCTTGGCTATGTATTATAATCGGGATTTGTTTAATAACGCAGGGCTGACCGATGTTCCGCAGTATTGGAATCGAGATTTTCAGCAAACTGTTAAAAAATTAACCAAACAAGACCTTAAGGGCAATCTCATTCAAAGTGGTGTGGCTCTCGGTGGCAGCAAAAATATTGAACGCTTTAGCGATATCTTGTCGGTGCTTATGATTCAAAATGGCGCTGTGATGCTGGATAATAATCAGGTGCTTTTCCATTCTGTTCCGGCCAATTCTAAGGATCCTAATTATAATCCGGGGCTAGCGGCTCTCAGGTTTTATATGGATTTTGCTAATCCGGCCAAGGAGGTCTATTCCTGGAATAATAATTTAACCGGATCACTAGAATCTTTCACTAGTGGACAGCTCGCTATTATGTTTGGTTATGCTTACCATTTGCCACTCATTAAGGCTCAGTCACCCAAGTTAAATTTTGGTATTGCCAAGCTTCCGCAAATTGAAGGAGCTTTTAATGGCACTAATTTTGCTAATTATTGGGTAGAAGCAGTTTCTAAAAAAAGTACCCATATCAATGAATCTTGGGATTTTATTCAGTTTATGACCTCAGCCGATCAAGCCAAAAATTATTTGCAAAAGACGCAAAAACCAGCAGCTCTCAGATCGCTAATCAAAACGCAACGGGAAGATCAGACCATTGGAGTTTTTGCTGACCAAGTTTTGACTTCCAAGAGCTGGTATAAAGGTTATAATGTTCAAGCCGCGGAAGCGGCTATGGGCGAAATGGTAGACAATGCCTTGCTTGATGACCAGAGAATTATGGATATCATGAGTTTGGCTGCCAGTCGGGTCCAGCAGACTATTAATAAACCAAATAATTAATTTTATTTTTATGAATAAAAATCATTTGGCTACAAGTAAAAAAATAATTTTTGGTTTAATTTTGGTTTTTAGTGTTTTGTTTAGTTTTTCTGGCGTCTTGGCTCAAACTCAGGATGTTTTCAAAGAAGGGGTAGTGCCGGTTACTGGTAAGGCCACTGGAGATTATGGGCTTAATGATTTTGTTCAGCTTGGTATTAATGTCGCGGCTTGGATTTTGGGTATTGTTGGTTCGCTGGCCTTGGTAATGTTTATTTATGGTGGTTTTATGTTTCTAATTTCCGCTGGCAATTCTAGTAGTGTTGAGAAAGCCCAAAAGATTATTGCTGGCTCAGTGATCGGTCTAATTATTGTTTTTACTAGTTATATAATTGTGCGTTTCTCCATGCAGGCTTTGGGCTTGGATTGGCAGGGCAAAAGTAGTGTGCCGACTGCCACGGTTGATTTAGATTCTCGATGTAGCGCCAAATCTACGGCCACCTCTAGTTTTTCTTGTTTGCAGGATCCTGATCAAACTAGATATGTTTGTGACAAAGGTTTTTGTAGCGGTAATACGACGCGCCTGTGTTGTACTCTAAAGAAATAATTATATGACCAATTGGCAAAGCCGATCGGTATTATCGGAATACAAAAGTTTGGGAGATACTATTCGCTTGGCTCGGCTTAGAAAAAAATTGAGCATCAAACAAATTGCCAAAAAACTAAAAGTAACCCCGGCCCAAGTAGAAGCCTTGGAAGAAGAAAATTATAAAGCTCTGCCGGCCGGAGTGTATGGTCAAATTTTTTTTAAGCGTTATGCCAATTTGTTGAATTTAGATACTCGCGCCCTCATGAAAGTTTTTCTAAAAGATCGTCACGGTTTTAGTCCGGCTCCGGATTCGGCTTTTGCTAATAAGGTGGTCAGAAATCGAGAATTATTTATTTATCCCAAACTTTTTCGCAATTTAATATTTGGAATTTTGATTGTCGCCGGTCTCTGGTATCTAGGCTTTTATTTTAAAAAGATTAGCACCGCTCCAGACTTGGAAGTTTGGCAGCCGGCGCAAAATATTACTCAGACTGATTTGTTTTCGGTAGTTAGTGGTCAGACTGAAAAAGAAAGCCAGATTTTTATCAACGGAGAATTGGTCTTGGCTGATAAAAACGGTGTTTTTTCTAAAGAGATAAATTTGAAAAAAGGAGTTAATTTAATTATTATTAGCGCCAAAAAAAAATATGGCCAGGAACGAGTTGTCTCTCGTCAAATTTTAGTTGAATAATTTTAATTATATGCACAATAATACTAATTTATTAAAAGTAGCTCAATTATTAAATTATTTGCCCGACCGAGAGGATGTGCGGGTGGCCGATTTGGGCTGTGGGCCCTATGGTTTTTTGGTTTTTCCGATAGCTCAGCATTTGGGTCGCCGGGGAGTGGTTTATGCTGTGGATGTGGTCAAGAGTCATTTGGACAAAATTGAGAGAGAAGCCAAACATCATAATCTTTTGGGAGTCAAAACTGTTTGGAGTGATATCGAATCTGTTGGCGCGACCAAAATTGATGAGGCCAGTTTCGACCTTGTCTATATTATTAATACTTTGTATCAGGCTCAAAAGGCGACTGACATGTTGAGTGAGGCCGCTCGTTTGCTAAAGGTAGGCGGTCGTTTAGTAATTGTTGATTGGAGTGAAGAAGCTGGCCCTCTGGGCCCACCCTTGACCCAGAGAATAAAAAAGGATAAATTGAAAACGGCTTTAGCCCAACTAGGTTTTAGTGAAGAGGCGGATTTCAATCCTGGTCCTTATCATTTTGGCCTAGTGTTTAGTAAGAATAAATAAAAATATATGCCTTATTGGTTAAGTCGTTCGTTTTGGTTCAATTTTCATTATTTTCCTCTCAATACTTGGTCTAAAATTGGTTTGATTACGGTAGTTATCGTGAGTATTTTGGGTGCCGTGGCTTTGTTCGTGTGGTCAAAGAATTGGGGAATCTATCGTTATGTTCTTAGGCAGCTTAGAAGCTTTTTGGTGACTAACGCGATTTTAGGAGCTATTGGATTATTATTTTTTTATGAACAAACTCCTTTTTTCACTGCTCGCTTTTGGTTTTTGCTGTGGTTTTTGATTGATGTAGTTTGGTTAGTGATAATTATCAGGGCTCTTAAAAAAATTCCGCAAAAGAAAAAAGCCAAAGAAGCTGACGATGTCTACCGTAAATATTTACCAAGTTAATTCAGTCATCAATCTGTCATCCCCAGCTTGACTGGGGATCCAGGATTTTAAGATAAATTTTAAATAAAATGAAAAACCCTCCAACCAGGGTTTTTTGTTTTATTTAATTTAGGGCGTCCGGAGTATATTTTTTCGCTTAGACGATCCTGCCTGCCGGCAGGCAGGTTCTGTGGGGAAATAACTTTGGAGCCAGGATCCTGGATCAATTGGAGCCTGGCTCCAAAGTTATTTCCCGCTACGAAACCGTATGCGCTCAAAAATATCTCCTGACGCCCTGGTCTAAATAATAAAATTTAAATTTATGGATTCTAGAAAAATTTTTGGGTACTATGGAGAAAATTTGGTGGCAAAATATTTTGAGCAGCAGGGTTTTGAAATTATCGAGCGGAATTACAAAATTGGGCGCAAAGAATTGGATTTGATTGTTAGGAAAAAGAAATTATGGATCATTGTCGAAGTAAAATCGCGACGTAGTACTTGGGTTGGTGATTGTCCGCTCAAAAAGAAGCAATACCGAACCATCAAAAAGGCTATGACTATTTATTTAAGTCAAAACAAAATTGCGCCGGAACGAGCGCAACTAGATTTGGTGATTTTAGATTTTACTCTGGGCTCGGGCGTCAAGCTTCAGCATTACCCCAAATTATTTTAGTCTTTTTCGTAAGTCTAGAAGTTTAATAAAAAAATTTTTGGCTTCTTTCCAGACGGCTACCTTGCTTTGTCTTTTTTGATAACGATTTTCTTGCCAATTGACTGGAATTTCTAGCAGGCGATATTTGCCTAGGTGACTGAAGATAATTAATTCAGTATCCAAAAACCAAGCATTGTCTAATAATTTATCTTGGACACTTAGAAACACTGATTTTTTTAGGGCTTTAAATCCACATTGAAGATCCTGGAAGCGATGTTTCAGGATTTGGCGAGATAGTTGGTTATAAATTCGTGAGCTAATTTCTCTAAAATAAGACCGGTCAGTTTTAGAATTTTTAAGTAAGCGAGAGCCAAAGACCAGGTCAGCCTCATCTTTGATAATTGGGTTTATTAAATCATTCAAATTTTTTAAATCTACGGCTAGATCAATATCCATATAAACCAAAACGTCAGCCGAGCTCATGGCAAAATAATTTTTGATAGCTCGCCCCTTGCCTCCTTGGGGGAAATTAATGACTTTGATTTTTGGCCAGGCTTGGCTGAGGTCCTTGGCGATATTAAAAGTTTGGTCGCTAGAGCCATTAACAATTAGGACCAGTTGCCAGGCAAAAGGATAATTTTGAGATTGCAAAAAATTATAAGTGGCCAAAGTGTTGGCCTTAATTATTCCTTCTTCATTATAAACTGGCAAACAAAAATCAATTAGCATATTAGTGACTAAAATATTCTTGATAATTTAGATAGATGGTTTGAGAATTGACTGGGGTGTCAAAGTTTTCATCACTATAGAAATAATGGGTATTATTGGCTTTAGCTCCAAGCGGAGTGGCGCTGCCGCTCAAAAACATCGCCTCAAGAGCACAGGCGGAGATGCGCCCATCCGGGAATTTCTGAATAATAATATTTTTAGTGATGCTTGGGTCAAGGTTTTTGATTTCGGAAATAATCGGCGCACAGGCTGAGCCCAGGGCTCGCCCAGTGGCCGGACTCTGGGCATAAAGGCGGAAATAAAAGATATAGGCCCCACCCAGATAGATTAACATGAGGACTACAACTAGCCAAATAGTTTTTTTAAGGCCGATTATTTTTTGGGCATACTCAGTTAGTATGAAAATTCCTAAGCCACTGAGCATAAAAACTGGGACAATCATCAAAATTCCTCTTAAAAAATGAGGTAGACCTTCGCGGGTTAAAATAGCTGGCAAGGTGGCCAAGAGCAGCCAGCCCAGATTTAAATAAACAAAATATTTGAGCTCCTGTTTTTTAAACAAATGATAATCCACGGGAATTTTGTTTCGGCCAAACCAATAAATCAGAGCAATTAATAATCCTAAGAGAGCGATTATTCCCAGAGCTGGAGCAAAATTATAGTTATGTCGGGCATTGCCATCACCGATTATAAATAACATACCAATTTCTAAAAATAAATTTTTAGCAATTAGTATCAACCAGTCGGGGCTACCAAAAATCGAAATTTGGTTGGTTCGAAAGAAAAAATCTTGCGGGTTTTTTAGAAAATAAATAATCAAGGGGCTAGCACTGAGCAGGGCTCCGACCACAAAAACACTAAGTTGTTTAAATAATTTAGAAAGTTTTATTTTCAGTATCTGCCAATCCAAAATAAATAACCAGGCGATAAACAAAGGAGTCACTCGATAAGCCAGATAAGTGTGAAATCCTAGTCCATAAACTAGGCCAGCGACTAGCAGCCCCAAATAAGTTTTGGTTTTGGTATTTTGGTTTTTGGCTAAAAATAATAAATAGAGACTCCACACCAAGAAGAAGGGAGCAGCAATGGCCCGAAAGCCGAGACGAGAAAAAACGATATGCCAATAACTTCCCGATAGCAGTAAGGCACTGAGAAGGGCCAGGAGCCAACGTTTTTTGGTGAATTTAAAAATTTGGAGCAGGAGCAAGAAAAATCCAATTACTGTGAGGCTGCCAAGTATAGCGCTGGCTGATCTCAGGACCCAGGGTTCGGGGACCTTGAACAAGTGTAGTAGGAGGGCCTGAAAATTTATAAACAATCCTTCGCGTCCATCATTTTCTGGATAAAAGACCTGGAAATGTCCGGACTCTAAGGCATTTAAGGCATTGTAGCCATTGAAGGCTTCATCAGCATAAAAAGCCGGTGGAAATTTTTTTAGTTCAAAAAAACGAAAAAATATCGTTACACCAATTAGTACCAGCAAGCTCAAAATTTTCCACCAAGATTTTTTCATATTATCTCAAAATCGCATAATAAATTAGAGCATAAGCACTGAGGCCGAAATTTAAAATTGCTACTTTGGCTGAGGGGTGATAACTAAATAGTAGGGATCCCAGCAGGATGGGAGTTAGGAAATACCAAGGCATGAGCCAGGACAAGAAGCTGAGAATGAATAAACTAGAAATTACAAATAGACTTGCTAGCCATTTGCTAGTTTCTGGTTGGCTTTTGAGGATTTGCCAGAAAATAATCAGAGCTGTTAGTAAAAATAATATTTGGCTAATAATTGTCGCACTAGACCAAATCTGGTTTTGTTTAAATATAAAGAGGAGTCCAGCTACAATTAAGATGAGCGGTGAATAGGATCCGCTAATATGAATTTGGCGAATAATTGGTCCAGTGATCGATAGAAATTGGCCGCCAAAGAATTGATCTAATAAATAAATCAAAATAAAACTGCCTCCTAGGCTTAAAATGCCTAGCAATATTTTTTGGCGCCAGCCGCTTGTTTTTTGGAGAGCCAAAATAAAAAACCAGGGCCAGAAAATAATCGTTGAGAATTTAAACAGGGCTGAGAGAGTTAGGATATTTAAACTGAGCGCCAGATTTTTGATGTTGGCAGTTTTTTTCAGCAGTAAAATAATAGCTAGGGTTACTAAGATCAAGACCATTATTTCGTTGTGGCCGTTGACTAGGGTTTCAAATAGAAAGAGGGGATTGAAAGCGAAGAGCCAAAAAGATTGTTTAGAAAAGTTTTTCAAAATTAACCAGCCAGCTCCTAGGCTAGTTAGTAAAATTAAAATTTTAAAAATAAATATATTTAACCAATAATTATTTTGGCCCAAATAAGTCAGACCGCCGGCAATTATCGAAAAAGCGGGGCCATAGGGGCTAATATAAATCGACCATTTATTATTTAATTGACTGTATAATGCATCGGTGGGTAAGGCCTGATAGACTTGTTGGTAAGGGTTTTGGTTGTATTGGCTAAAGACTCGGCCTTGATAAATATAGGAGTTCAAATCGTTGGAAGTAATGGGGGGTACTGAGAATAATAACAAGTTGATAATAACAAAGAATCCCCAGAGCCATTTTTTGGGCAAGGTTTCAATTTTTAGGTACCAAAAACCGAAGGCATAGAGTAGAAAACTGAATAATAAAATAATCAGAGCCAAATCAAAGGGGCGGTCATGATCGGAAAACTTCCAGACTTTAAAAAAATGAAACAGCCCATAAGATATTAGGGTTAAGGCCACCATTATTAATAGATGGGTTTTATTGTTTTTGGGCATAGATAATGGCGACTGGGTCGCTATAAACTTTTTGCCACTCTGGAGAGCTTTCTAGATAATCCCGGAGGGCATTTCTTTGGCGATTTTTATTGATCTCTTCTTCATTAATTAATAAGATGTTTTTTTCTAGCCAGTTAAGATGAATATCTTTGGCAGCGGGCTCAATCATTACTAGGTCGATTTGATGTTCTTTTAGTTTGCCGGCCACCTGCGCTTCTTGTTCGATAGAATTGTATTCTTCCAGAATTGTATAATTTTTATAAGGAGCTTGGGGCATGCGACCGTCAATAAATAATTGTTTCTCGGGATACTGCCAAATTAGATAACCGCCCCAGCCAAAGCGATTAAGGAGCCGGAGCTTTTGGTACTCATCTTGGCCTTGTAGCCACTTGGTGGCTCCGCAGGGGTATAGTATTTGATTGGGGCTGTTGGAATATTTATCTTCGCAGAAAGAAGTAAAAGGATTTTTATTAATTTTCAAACCACTGGCCTGGAGGACCAAAATACTGGTGAGTCCTAAAATCAAAAATATTTCTACGATCAAAAAAGTTTTGGATTTTTTGTCTGTTTTTGCTTGGCCAAGTTCAGGAAAAAAGGATTGCAAAAACTTGGCGGTCCAAGGTAGAGCCACCACCATCAGTAAAGGGAAGTTTCGGCGAGACTTCCAAGCCAAGACAAATAATAAAAGTAAAATTATTAATTCCAAATAATCAATGGGCCATTTTAGTTTTGGCTTATATTTTTTATAAACCCAAGTGAGGCCCAAAAATAGAGAGATGGTGGCTAGCCAGGCGACCTGCCAATATTTATAGGGCCAACTCCATTGCGGCAGCCATTCCATAATATGGGAGAGATAATAGGTACTCCGATAACCTAACAAAAATCCATAAAGCTGTAATCCATAAGGATTGGCTAGAGTAATTAGCACTGCTCCTAGAGATATTAGCCAGAGGCGCCAGTTTTTGTAATGGAAAATAGTAAAGATCCCCAAAATAATCAAGCCGAGCAAAAATCCGGCATGCAAATTAGCCCACAGTAAAAATAATGGTAATAGCCATAATAATTTCGGCCATTTTTGGCTATGTCGATACTTATCAAAAATGCTTATTAAAATGGCTAGTCCCAGAAAACTAATTTCTTGGAGCCTCACCCCAAAATGCGGAGCCATGGCAATCACTGCAGTGATTTCTAGCCCGAGCATTAGATAAGTAAATCCGGGGTTAGCATTGAAATTAAATCGGCGATTAATTAATAAGAGTCCCAAGACCGGAATCAGGGCAAATATTATGTTGATGAGTAGATAGCCAAAATTATGCTGATATAATCGATAGAGCCCTAAATTGGCTAGCCATTCGTGGTCGGCCCAGGAGCTATTTGGGAGGGTATAATTAATTGTATTGATTTTTGGGACCGCTTGATTTTGCCAAATTTCTTGGCCGGTTTTTAGGTGCCAGCCTAGGTCGGGGTCTAGATAAGAATAGGAGTGCCCCAACAGAATTACAAAAATCAAAATATAGAAAATTATTTGAATCAAATACTGAGTTTTGAGGCGAGGAAAAGTCATATAATTCATGCTAGCATATTTGTTTTCTTTTTTGAAATATGATATTATTTAGATAAGTCTATTATTAATTAAATAAACTAGAGAGGTGGTGAAATATGAATAAAAAATTAGCCAAAAATTTATTGGCCTTTGCTATCATTTTATTTTTGTTCTTGCCGGTTTTGACTATCGTCAAACAAGCCCATGCCTTAGATTTGGGTTTGAACGAAATTAACTCAGAAATTCAATTGGGCAGTGACGACCCACGAGAAATCACCGCCAGAATCATCAACGTCATTATGATGTTTTTGGGTATCATCGCGGTGGTGATCATTTTACTAGGTGGCTTCAAATGGATGACGGCCGCTGGTAATGAAGAAAAAGTCAAAGAATCACAAAAATTAATGAGTGCCGGTGTTATCGGACTCGTTATCATCTTAGCTTCTTGGGGTATCGCCCAGTTTGTCCTCAAACAACTGATGGCCGCCACCAACAACTAATATATTTGGAATCGATTTCAAAAAATCGGTGGCGGTCGTCAGACGGCCCCGATTCTCTGATCATTTAATTTGTGACCAGAGACTCGGTCAATTTATAAAATATGAAATTAAATATTAAAAGTCTTTTGCCTTTAACTATTTTTTTGGTAGTTTTTTTATTTTTGTTTTCGCTCTTTACTTATGGCGTCCAGGCTGGTCCTAAAGATACTAATTATGGATTAGATGATACGGTCGGAGTGGGCAGTGTGGGCTCGGCGCTAAGTGTCGCTAAGGTCAATAGTAATCCTCAGACCTTCTTGTCCACTAGAATTGGTGAAATAGTTGGAGCGGCCTTGTCTTTTATCGGCGTAATTTTTTTGGCTTTAATTGTCTATGCTGGTTTTCGGTGGATGTTGTCAGCGGGTAATCAGCAGGCTGTTGATAAGGCCAAAGAATTGTTAGTGGCCGCTATTATTGGTTTGGTGATTGTTTTGGCCGCCTATGCTATTACCGCCTTCATCGGTCGACAACTCACCGATTCTAGCCCGAGTGCTAGCGTTAATGCTGGCACCACTCAAACTAGCCAATAAAATTATTTATTTTAGCAATGAAATTTATTAATTTTTTTAAAAAGTTTTATTTTGCGATTACTATCGGAATTTTGTTCTGGCGAGCTAGAACGGTTGCGGCGGCTTATGATTTTATGCAAAACAGCGGGCTGTCGCAAACTGCTGAGAAGACTGGGCATACTAGTCAAAAATTATTTGGGGCCGATGGATCACTAGAGAGCGGGATAGCCACGGTGTTAACTATGGTCTTGTCGCTACTAGGAGCTATCTTTTTGATCTTGATGCTTTATGGTGGAGTCTCGTGGATGACAGCCAATGGCAACGATCAGCGAGTCGATCGAGCCCAGACTATTATAGTCGATGCGATTATTGGCTTGTTCCTGGTGGTTTTGGCTTATGCCTTCAGTTATTTGCTTTTGGGACAACTCATGACTCAGGTTTTCACTTTTTAATTATGAAATATTTTCAATCATTAATTTTGGTGCTAGCAATCCTGGTTTGTCTAGGAAGCGTTCAATTTGCTTCAGCGGCTAATTTGGGTGATGCTTTTAAGGCGAGCCCTAGCGACGGAACCACTTGTAGCGATGGAGGTCTGGGTTGTGCTGCAGCGGCGGCTCATTTTAATACTGGCGAGAAAGGTACTTTAGAAAGTGTGATTGGTTTTTTGATGACCGTCCTGTTGTCACTAGTAGGCATAGTCTTTATGACCTTTTTATTTTTTGGCGGTTTTATTTGGATTACCGCTGGCGGTAATGAAACCAAAATTGATAGATCCAAGTCTATTTTGAAACAGGGGATTGTCGGGCTGCTCATAGTCTTTGGGGCCTATGCTCTTAGCTATTTCTTGCTCAGTCTATTTGCGGGTGGTCGTGGTTTAAAATAATTTTACATATTTTTATGAAAAAAATTACCAAAAATTTAAAACCATTTTTTAATATTTTACTACTAACTTTTGTGCTCAGTTTGCCCTACTTGGTTTTGGCTCAGGGCAGTGCTTCTACTAGTCCACTTGATAAATTGCGCGAGGTGGGGGCTGGAGCGAGCGGTCCTTATGCTGAGGCTACGGCGACCTCGGCCAGTTATTATGTTGGTATAATTATTCAAGGAGCTTTGGCACTACTGGGAGTATTTTTTATCATTGTTATTGTTGTGGCTGGTTATCAATGGATTATGGCTGGTGGTAATGAGGATGAGATCAAAAAAGCTATGTCCAAAATCAAGAATGCTATTATTGGTGTGGTGGTGACGCTGATGGTCTATGCTATGTGGAGCTTCTTGGCTAAATATGTGATATAATATAAATGTGATATAATATAAATATGAGAAATAACCAAAACAAAACAAATTTTATTCTAGCCGTTATTTTTATTGGCTTGGGTTTTTCTTGTTTTCCCGGACTGACTTTCGCCCAAATTAGCCCACTTAATCCTGGGACTGTTGGCGATCCAGCTTTGATGGCTCCTGGACAGACTGAGGCTCCTCTACCACCCGCTGGCAATTCACTGGTGCCATCTATTAATGTTGTTCCTGACTCAGCCAATCCTTTGGGCGGAGAAGATATGGACAATCCCTTGCGTCGGACTATTGGAGTCACCCCCGCTCCGGATGTTGATAGCAAGGTAGCAGCGATTATGGAAATATCTTTGTCGCTTTTGGGGATCTTATTTTTGATTATTATGATTTTTGGTGGTTATAAATGGATGGCTGCCGATGGCGAAGACTATGCCGTCAAGCGAGCTCAACGACTAGTGAGGCAAAGTATTATCGGACTAATTTTGATTGTTATTTCTTACGGTATTTGGTTGGTGGTCGATAAATTTTTGCTCTAAATTTATTTTTATGAGATTCAAAAAGTTTTTATCCCTAACTCTACTGATTGGTTTTCTGTCTATTTTTTCTTTGGTGAGCATTGCTCAGGCCCAATCTTCTGGTAGTAGCTCGAGCGGTCGGATTTTGAAAGACAAGAGTTTAATAGATGCTCAAAGCTCGGCCTTGGCGGAGGGTGCTGGGTTTGACGCTAGTTTAGAGTTAGCCGATGTGGTGGCTCTGATTATCGAAGTGGCTTTATCACTTTTGGCTTTGGTTTTTTTAATCTTTATTATTATTGGTGGTTATCAATGGCTCACCGCTGGGGGCAACAAAGAGCAAGTCGATAAAGCCGTTGGACATATTAAAAACGCTGTGATCGGACTAATAATTGTTTTACTCGCTTACGCTATTACTACTTTTGTTTTCAAAAATTTACCATCTGGTGGCGCTGGCACCACGATTACTAGCGGATAATATTTTATTGTCATCCTGGCGAAGGCCAGGATCCAGTCCTTATTTGTTTATACAAATTTAAAAGCACCTGTGTATTGCAGGTGCCTTTATTTTTTTAGTTGGAATGAACGTTTGATTTAATAGGGGGTGTAGGCTGAGAACCAAGAAATTGATTCTCCTTTGTAGTTGTTGAGCCTTGATGGATTTATGTTTAGTACATTCGCTTTAGTAGAATATGTTCCCCACTGAGTGGAGACCGTATATTGACCAGCTGGTAAATATACATATTCTTTTTGCCCGGCATTAAGGGCTATCGAATATACAAATCCGGCTGGACCTCTAAAGGTCATCGTTACTACTCTGTTGGTGGAATTGTTTTCCACTACACCTTTTAACCAACCTCTGGAGTCAACATTGTCTCCCGAACCACTGGTGTTGCCAACATTAATTGTGGCCGTCTGGTTGTTGTTAAGACTATAGGCATAACTTCCGTTGGTGATGCTCAATGTTTTGCCATCCATATAATTGGAGGTTTTGGATGACACCATGTTAGACATGGCAATCATTTTCATTGAGTCAAGGGTGTTGATGTGTTTGGAATACTGGGCAACGGTTTGGCTCCTGAGCAATTGGTATTGCTTGAGTTGCGTTGATAAAAGTGCATATTTAACTGAGTCTTCTTCGTGATTCCAATCACGAATAATTATTACCTCAGTCGAATTTAAGTTGCGATACCTTTTATTAAAGCGGCCAATTTCCTTTTTAGTGGCTTTGATTTTCTGGTCTATTCCTTCCAGGTCAGTAGTCATGCTATTTTGCAGACCGCAGATTTCCTGGTTAAGCAATGTCACTTCGTTTAAATAGTCATTCACATTCTTATCGCCCACGCGAACGTGAGTTTGAGAAGTGGCAACAAAAGAAACGAATAACATGGCTGATAAAATAATGATTTTTTTCATGACTAAATTTATTTAATGGTTAATTAAATAGCCAAGGTTTTGGACACTTAATTAACCATTAAATGGGGGTAAAATCATGAAGCTTGTTAAGGGACTAATCTTTTGATTAATGTACTAGTATAGCATATTTATAAAATAATGTCAATATTAATCTAAAATCCCTGTATTATTGGCCTTTTTCCTTGTTTTTGGCTTAAAGAGTTGCCACGCTGGTGACAGGCACCAGCATGGCACCTATTGAACCTACGACGTAGATTTGACATCTAAGTATATTCATGCTATCATATTAAATTAATATATTGATCTTTAAAATTTTATCAAAATCGCAACGAGTTTATTATTAAACATAAAATAAACAGGTTGCACAAAAAAAGGAGGACTATGTCCAATCTTTATTCGATCGGGGCAGTTAATCAGCTGGCTGACGCCCTGGAAAACGCCGGCTTCACCGCCGATGACTTAACCAAACTCAAACAGTTTGGCGATTTAAAGGGTATAAAAAATATCCTGGCTGGAATAGCCGAAATTAAATATCCTGAACATTTAATCGATCTTGACGCCGATCCATTTATCCCATCCGGCTTTTCGGTTGAAAAACATGATAAGGGCGGTCTCTGGAAATGGGATCTCAAAAAAATATCCCTCTATCTATCCAAAAAGCAGAAAAAGAGCCATGAAGTCGGAAACGATTTGCGCAAAGTATTGGCAAAAATGCCGGTACTAAATGCTAATGTTTTGGATTACCTTTTAGCCCATCCGGAATTAATTCCAGAAGAGTGGAAAGGTAAGGCTATTTTTTTCTGGGGCACCATTTACCGCAATTCGGGTGGCAACCTGTACGTTCGTTATCTCGACTGGGGTGGTTCCGAGTGGGGCTGGGACTACGTCTGGCTTGACGGACAGCTTCGGCTCTGGTCGCCCGGCTGTGGTCGCAAATTGATTTTGGATTTTAGGGCTTTGATTCTTAATCTTTGGTCCTTGGTCCGCCCTCTGGCGGATTTGTCCTTTGTTTAAATTAATTTTCAATATTAACCCTTGGTGTGTCATCAGACACTTCGAGGGTTTTTTATAATCAAAATTTTTATGATAAAATGAAGAGGGCCGAGGTGAATATGCAGGCGATTACGATTTCCTGTTACCCAAGCTAATATTTTTTTGTTGAGAATATTCACGGTTACGGCTTTGAATAGGGTGACACTAAAATATTTTAAAAAATAAAATCAATTTGGTTTGAGGTGCTAAGGCATTTATTTATGCCGAATAAAATACAATCCTGAGAGTATTCAAGGGGTGGTGGTTTGGGAGGTACTTCAAACTGACCGCAATTCGGATGGCAACCTGTACGTTCGTTATCTCAACTGGGATGGTTCCAAGTGGAACTGGAACTACAACTGGCTTGACAACAACTTCAACTCTGATAACCCGGCTGTGGTCGCAAATCAAATTATTTCTCTTCGGCATTTTTGTCGGAGAGTTTTTGTTTATTTAGTTGACCATACCAACCGCCAAGCATACGACCGATTTCAGCGATTTTTTCGGCTAGATCCAAATATTTTTTATTGTCCAAAGATTTGGTTTCCCAAAGTATTAATAAAAATACTTTTAAAGCATCGGTTTTTCTAATAGCTATTTTTATATAAGGTTGTTTTTCTTCTCGACTCAAAAAAGAGGCGCTAGATAT
>CAZMYU010000013.1:0-21585 GCA_964570655.1 uncultured Gammaproteobacteria bacterium
ACTTTAACCAATGGCGTGCTTACTACTGAATATTCACCGGCTTTTGAGTTTTTAAATAAATTTATGGATAAGCTAAACGCCACTTCCGAACCTGTAATTTTTGGCTCATATTACAGAAAAGCAGACGCTTTCGCGTCCGCTTATCCTGATTTGCTCCCGGGGTCGGATTCGAACCGACGACCAATTGGTTAACAGCCAACTGCGCTACCGCTGCGCTACCCGGGAAATATTTATTTTTTAACCTGGATCCTGGCCTTCGCCAGGATGACAATTAAACTAACTAAAAACCGTAAATTTTCATTAACGGATTTATGGGTTTATTATAAGGAAAATATCAAAAACAGTCAAATTATCAATAGCCCTGTAAAATATGAGTTTTTATTACGCCCAAAATTAGAAAACAATTGACAAAACCAAAAATTTATCCTAAGATAAAAAATCAAAATAGTTCGTCAAAAGTCTAAAACAATACTTTATGGAATTAAGGCCGTATTTTTATAAACGCAAGCTGGAAGATACTCATTCCGGCTATGGAATAGTAGCTATTAGCGTTGAAGAATGCCCGATCAAAAAAGGCCAAAAAATTGGTTGTGCCTGTACATACGAAGATTGCTGTCAGGGGCACGCCCGTTTTATGCGGATAAAAGAAGATAGGCATAGCTGGATAATGTGCGAGGCGACCAGTAAAATTATGGATGAAAACCCCAGGTTGGGTCAAAGTGATAACTGTGTAGTGTGGGATTAACAAAAGAAGAGGCTTAAAAGCTTCTTTTTTAATATCCTTTTTTATTAGGTTGACAAAAACAGGGCTTATATGATAATCTCTCATATTAGTAATTTAAAAATTTAACAACTATTAAAAATAAGGAGGACGAATGCCTATTCTAACAATCTTTGGAATTCCCACCAACAAACAAATGAGCCCGATTGACTTTCGATCATTCGAGCAAGAAATCAGGGAAACCACAGCTTCGGTTGAAGCATTAAAAATCAAACCCGTTCAGGTAACTGTCTATATGCCTGCCGACAACTTGGTCAATCGACCGAACAAGGATATCTATATAAAAGTAGAAACCCTGTTTGACCGGCCCGAAAGAACCATGGAGGTCAAAAAAGAACTAGCTGATAAATTAATTATCTGTGTCCACCAGGGCTTTCCTAATGCGACCCTAATTGAATGTCTGGTCGATCCGATCGTCGGCGAAAGAGTTTTCGCCTCCGGAAAATTAATGCCTGACGGATCATTTGTGATCAGCTAAGCAATAGTAGTAATCAAACAAAAACCCACCAAAAAGAATGGCCAAACCATTCTTTTTTGATTTTTATCAAGCCTGGATTTTAAAACTATTCTCTGCTATAATATAAAAATAAGTAATTAAAATATGCTTTTTAGAAAACCCGGTCCAGCCACTAAACCCAAAAAAATCGTCTATTTATGTGCTTCTATAATTTTGGGATTTTTATTAGGTTTAATCATTAGCACTCAGATAGAGATATATTATCTAAATCAACTAACGACCCAAGGAAAAATGCCGTCGTTTAATGGCTCTTCCCTGCCTCCATTTGTGTCAATATCTATTTGGATTTTGGGAGCTATAGCTGGATTCTCCGTGGGCAAATTATGGTGGCGAAAAATCTATATTGAAAGAGTTTGGATTAAAAACAGGTTCAAAAAATAAAAAAACTATTTTTTAAAATAAGCCAGTCCCAACTGGCCTTTTTTATTAATCAAAAATATTGATGAGAAATTTATTAATTTATGTTATAATATACATATTACTCATAATAAAAATTTAAAAATAAAATTATGTCCAAAAAAGTAATTTTAGGAGTTTTGACTTTATTAATTTTTAGCCTCCTGCTTCCCCTGGTTCCAGCCCTAGCCACTAGCCCCACGCTCACGCTGAGCTCAACTGGCGATGGTGATTCGGTCCAAATAAACGTGAGCGGTCCAGCCAGCAGTAGCGTGATCATGTCGTATTTGCGAAATGGTTCATCGCAAGTCAGTTTTTTGGGCAACACCAATTCTAGCGGATTATTTTCAACTACCATTAGCACAGCCGCTTATAATATTAGCCCTAATAGTTTGGTCCATGTCACCATTGGTGGAATTAATGGAGCCCAATCTTCAGATGTGGCCTGGCCTTATATTTCGGCTGGCAATTTGGCCCTGGATAAAACTAGTATAGTTTTGCCGATTGGCCAATCAACAACCATTAACGCTTATAATAATGGCAGTAACCTGATTTATCTGGCCAGCAATTCCAATCCGATAGTAGCCAATGCCAATCTCAGCGGAAATCAAATTAGCATTACCGCCAACAATTTTGGCGCCACGGTTATCAATATTTGTTCTCAGGCCAACAGCACCAGTTGCGCCAGTGCTTATATCAATGTTCAAAACACCGGAGCCACTTCCCTGGTTTTTAGCCAAAACACTGTCGGACTCCCCAGCGGTCAAGCCACTAGTATTAATATCTATGGCGGAACAGGATCATATATTCTCACCAATAATTCTAATTCCAATAATGTCTTGGCCAGTCTCAGCGGTAGCAGTGTTAGCCTAACTCCTCAAACCAGTAGTGGTTTTTCGGCAATTACTATTTGCTCTTCTGATCTGAGCGCTTGTGGAATAATTAATGCTCATATTGGCGCTAGCACTACAGCGACTTTGAGCCTGAGCCAAACCAGCCCCACCTTATCAGTCGGACAAAATATTAGTCTGAGCATTAGTGGTGGAGGTAGTAGTTCTTATTCTATTCTGTCCAATTCTAATTCAACAGCTGTTTCTGCCAGTATTGCCAACGGTGCTCTAAGTCTCACTGGACTCAGCGGAGGCTCAGCCACTATAATCGTCTGTTCATCGCTAGGTTATTGCAAATCAGTTACCCCCACAGTAATTAGCACTGGTGGAAATACAGGTGGAGCCATCACCCTCAGCCAAAACAATTTGTGGCTACTGATCAATCAAACTCTAAGTTTAACTATTTCTGGAGGCACTACTCCTTATAGTTTAGTGTCCGGCAACAGCAATATTGCCACCTCCACTATTAATAATAATATTTTAACAGTTACCGGCATCAACGCTGGCTCGGCTTCAATTAATGTCTGCTCGGCTCTGGGTGGATGCACAGCGCTAGCTGTTTTGGTTGGTGGAACAAATCCTAATGCTACTAGCAATATCAGTCTCAGTCCTAGCCAAGTTTCTATAAATAGCCTCAGCACCAGCGCCACGGTTAATATCATCGGCAATGGTAGTTATTTTATTGCTAGCGCTAGCAATCCGAATGTAGCCAGTGCGATGATTTCTGGTTCTCAAGTGATTGTCTCGCCAATTAGTTCAGGGACAAACACGGTTTCTATTTGCCAAAATGGTGGTCAGTGCAGTAATTTGCTAATCACTGTTAATATTACTCCTTTTGTTCCTGTCACTACCACTGAAACCAATACCACCTTAAGTATTCCTAACAATTCCCTGGTTCGAACTCCTAATGGCAAAATTTATTTTGTTTCGAACAACACCAAAGAATACGTTAGCAGTTTAGCGGAATTAAAAACCAAATATGCTAAACAAAAAATTCAAGATGTTTCCAGTGAGGTTCTAGCCAATATTCCAAGCAAGGTGATGACTTATAAATTTGTCGGCAATCTTTCCTATGGATCCAGCGGAACAGCGGTAAGTGAATTACAAAAAAGATTAAAAGCTTTGGGGCTCTACTTGGGAGAAATCAATGGACGTTATAATACTGCCCTGGTCGTAGCCGTGCGTAATTATCAAAAGAATAATGGTATTCGCCAAACCGGCAATGTCGGCCCAGCCACCGCGGCTAGTCTTAATAAATAATTTAAATACTAATTTTAAATCTATGAAGAAAAAAATAAAAAAAGCCAAATCAAACGCCGGAGGGTTTATGGCTTTGGGCGCTGGTCTGGCTGGACTGGCGGCTACTAGCTATTTCTTTTTTGGACCGCAAGGCAAAGCCAATCAAAAACACGCCAAAGCCTGGGCGATTAAAATGAAAGGCGATGTCATTGGCAAACTAGAAAAAGCCAAGGCGGTTAGCCAACCAGTTTATCATAAAATTATTGATACCGTGGCTAGTAAACACGCCAAGGGAAAGACCGTTAATGCCCAAGACGTCAAAGCTCTAGCTCAAGACCTCAAAAAACATTGGGGGGCCATGAGTACCTCGGCCCCAGTTGCCAAACCAGCAACCAGCAAAGTTAAACCGAAAGTGGTTAAAAAATAAATAACATACAAAATCATCGAGATCTTAGAGCCAGGCTCCTGGTATATTTGGAGCCTGGCTCTAATGGCGATTTTGCTTTTCAACCTCTTTGACAAATATTAAAAGGTGTGATATTATTATTTATTACAAAAACCTTTAACAGAACCTTTAAAACAAAAGATATCATGAAGAAACAAGAGAAAATCTGGATCGTTTTTCTAGCTCATTTATATTATGAAATCGACCGGAAAATGAAATTTCATTTCAACCGAAATATCAGTCTCTTAACCCCCATATTATCAATGTGGGATCAGTTAGGGCCAGAATTAATAGCCAAGTGGAAAGATGGCGAAAAATATGTAAATTGTTCCACGGTTGAAAATCTATTAACTATAGATTACAACAGCTATATGCCCAATGATATTTTTATCCGGGCTTTCGGGGTTGAAATTCAGCGAGAGTATGTTAAGGCCATTTACATGAACCTGGCCAAAATAACCTACAGAACTGACAATACCGGGACAGAATTATTATTCTTTGATGAGAGAAGAAATTTTTATTTCAAAGATGATAAAATAATTCCCTTTCAATCTAAACATTTTGAAAATGGTCGAAACAAAGAGTATCGTGAGAAATTCGATCAGGGATTTTTAAATTTTTTTAAAGAACATATCGGACTAGATTTTTCCAAGGCTGAAAATTTCTTTGAGGTTTATCTGAGATCAAAATTAAATACCAAATAAATCCCGGATTCCCAATCTAAAATCAATAAAAGCGCCATAGCAATTGTCTAGGCGCTTTTAAATTAACCAATTTTACAAAATTAAAAATGCTGTCTTATTAACAGCATTTTTTGTTTGGATATTACAACCCTTACCTGGCCGGGATATAACGGGCATCCGGACCGAATAATATAAATCGGTCACCGGTATATACCAACACCGAAACTTGGTTATGTTGGGTGTTTATCCGGCGGGCCTGATTCGGTGTAATCCGTTTCCCTCCCCTGTGAATTTTACCTCTGTACAAAGGCAGATTGAATTTTTCCGCCAACCAAACCGAAGTGGCAAAATCCACGTGTGGGCAGATTCCTTCGTTTTTCTGGATGACGAATTCAGAGGAAGCCGGACCGATTCGATTATCACCGGCGATTTCTATTACTCCGTTCAGACAAACCACCAATACAATAATTGGATTTCCAACTTTGGTTTTAGGTTTTGTCCAAATCTTGGCCACCAACTGGTCTTTATAGACTCCATCGAAACGGTGACCAGATGAATCTTCGGCTCCTTTGGCCTTACCGGATCCAAAAGAATAGATAATGGAATCGATCACCAACTTACCGAACCTTTCCTCAATCTGACGACAAATAGTCGGGGTCAGGTTTGGCAGATGTTTGTTGATATATGCCAGTTTGTCCTTGTCCGGAACATGTTTGATTGAATCCAGGAGGCCCATAGTGTGCGGGTCCCAGATATGCCGGGGGGTGATGTCTTTGACCACATCAATTTCCTTTTTTTTGCTTTTTTTGTGGTGACAAGCCACAATACAGAAGGAAGCCACCAGGGCCCCTAAAATCAAAAAAATAATGGTTCTCTTTCTCATGCGAAACTCCTTTAATTAGAGGGTTTATTTAAAAATATTAATTATCAAAAAACAATCCCTAACTATAAAACAAATAAAATAATTTGTCAACCCCTATGGCTTGACTTTTTAGGGCAAATATACTAAGGTTTTAAGAATCTTAAAAGTATATTAAAAATTAAAACACAGATAAAATTATGAAAACAGGCACAATTTATCAGTGCTGGGAGCTTTATAAAGCCACAGCAGCACCGGATGAGCTGAACAAGGTTCGGACTCTTTTGGGAATCAGAAAAAAGGAAGAATTGCCAACAACTTTCAAAGGACTCAAGCTACTAAAGCTGGTCCACTATTTGAAGGAAGCTGGCTGGGAAATGACTGAATTTCGAAAAGAACCACAAGAGTTAAACCCTCTGTTGTTTTCAGTCATAGAAATACTGGCCAAAGAAATAATTGCCCCCATCCCGGCTGCCACCGAAGTTGGCTACAATCAGCCGTCGGACATGAACCGGGCCCTACTTAAGGCTTATAAACCAACACCGCGAAACATAGAACGGTTGAAAATATTTGCCCAAAAATATGGGAAAAACCAAACATCCATTAAACCCGACTTCACGGCCACATTATCAGTAACTAATGAATTGAAAAAGTTGGCTGAAAAAGCTGAACCAATCATTGAAAAATTTTTGAAAAATTCAGACCGGACAACCCGGGAAGAATTTAGAAACATTCTTGAAAAAGAATTATCAATCTTCAAAATTTCCAACCTGGTTTTCCGGATAGATCTATTGATTGGTGCCCTATGTAGCGAGGAAGCTCGCAGTAATTATTTCGATAATCAAAAAAAGAAAAGGAGATAAAAAAATGACAACTAAAACTACAGAACCTGTAGGACCAGTGCAACTCATGGTCCACGCCGGCAAAAACTTAATGATTATCGCCGGCAAGTACCCAACCCTCAACAGAGTGATCCTGGAGTTGGTCCAAAATTCACTGGACTCCGCTGCCAATGAAATCATTATTAGAATTGATTACCAAAAACGTTACCTGGCAGTCAGAGACAATGGCCAAGGTATCGATCAAACCGACTTCCAAAAAGCCATCCAGTCGATCTGCGAATCGGTTAAAACTACTGACAAGTTTGGTCGCTTTGGTATTGGTCTTATCTCACCGATTGATAAATGTCAAAAATTCATAATTACTTCGGCCAAAAGACCAAAAAACGACAATTACCTGCGTTGGTCTTTCGATTCGGAAGAAATACTAAATAATGCAGATTTCCCAAAAATCCCCTGCGAGCCGATGATCAATTATGTGTTTAGCCGGACCGGAAAAGCCGGGACTAAAAGGCCAGTTGACTGGCGAACCGAGGTAGCTCTGTACGGTTTCAGCAAGGACAAAACCATTAGCACTGTCTCAGTTAATGACCTACGGTCGGATATTATTAATCAATTTTCCGAAGGGCTAAAGAAGTTGGATGCCACGGTTATCATTGATATCAAAAATATCGACGGTACTGAAAATAAAGTTCGTTTCCAGGCTCAGCCATTTCAAGGCAAAAAATTGGATAAAATTTCTTTCGGTGATTCAACTGAAGGAGAGACGATCTTTGAATTGTATCTGGCCCCCAAAACCAAGACTGGACGAAAAGGCGAAATCGCCTTCGGAATTACCGATGATCCGTTTCGAATTCCTAGCAAAATTTTTGTAAAATTTTTGCAAAAAATAAATTATGCTAGCCCTGAAACCATCAAACTCCTGACATCTGGGGTTTTCGAGGGACACATCACGACCTCCAAATGCTCCCTGCTTCCGAATCGACAGGAATTTGCGGAAAATGATTATTGTCTGCAATTCAATATTCACTTGGATCTGTGGGCAAAAAATCACGGACAGAAATACGTGATAGAACTCAAAGACGAAAACCGGGACGCCTGGTTGCAGGCCTTGGGTTCAGTAGCCATTAATGGCCTGGAGGAAAAAATCAAAGCCATGCCTCATTTGGCCAACCTGGTTAAAGGTTTCAAAATGGGAACAATTGGCCCAGGTCACAAAGATTTTCCAAAGATCAGTAAGACTCAAAAGTTTAAATCAACGAAAGTCAAACCCAGCCAAAACAAAACCCCTGAAGACAAACCAGTCAGCGATACTCCTGGCGGAGACAAAGACCAGAGCACTTATCCAGGTCATATGCCTGCCACCGTTGGTGGACCCCGAGGAACTCGTCGAAAACCGATTAGAGGTGATAGCACTGGAATCCAATTCGTCTATGAAGAAATGATGGGGAGCGACCATCATTGGGAATTTGATCCAGAATATGGAATGGTAATATTCAACATCAGAAGCAATATCTGGTCGACCATGGAACAAGCCGGCGAGCGCAATTTAATATTGTATCAACAATATATTGCCATCAAAGCCCTAGAGCTTCAACTAGAAGCACCATCGACCAGGGAAACAATCTACCTATTCCTGCAAAGAGAGCTGGAAACGGCCTCAATGTTGATTGTCGCCAGTAATTCCCTCCAACCCCGCAAAGCCAAAGACGAAGTTGGCAAACGACTCAAGAAATAGTTCATTCAAAAACAAAGCCCGACAATAGTGCGGGCTTTTTGATTGGCTAGGACCAAAATTAAAAAAGAGGAAATATTTCCTCTTTTATTTTTTTTAAATTTCAGTAAATATTTTTCGGCGCAATAATAGCAATTCCGAAAAATAGCTCATAGCCACTGGCCCACTCTTGAAACAAGCTTGAGGACCCCAGAACAAATCGGATACCCAACCACTTTTAAACTGATAATGGAATGGCAAGCAATCAGGCAAATTGGGTAATTTGTTGGGCAAATCTAATGTGGCTAAAAATCTAAAGGGCGAGCCACTAAACGAAGTGTGACCTTCTATTTCCTCAATATTCTGAAGAATATAAGGTCCAAGCACAGCACCCAAACCACAGAGTCCGCAAGTAACCATAAAAAAACTGGCCCCGGGTTGAAGCTTTTCCACGAATTCACTGGCACAATATACACCACTAAAATGACGTGCCTGAATTTCTAATAATGCATTTTTTTCTATTCCCATGATAATCTATTTTTGTAATTTTAAAAAACTATTCAAAGTTTAAATCTAACAGAATCATCATAAAAAGTCAATCCTTGGTCAAATAAAAAAGGGAGGTCGTGTGCGGACTTCCCTGTTGAAAATTATTCCTTTTTGGTCTCTTCAGGTAATGATTGTTCTGGCTTCTTTTTGCCTAAATGGACAAGCCAAGTAATAATTAAAATTACCAAAACAATTATAATTGATTTACTAAAAACTACTATGCCACAAGATATGACAATAACAATTATTAACAAACAAGCTTTGGCAAAATCATTAAAAGTGGCTAACTTGGAAAAACCCTTATTAATTGTATCAATTACCCGAGGAAAAAATATAACCAACAAAATAACTATCAACCACGCGCTAGTCAACCAATAATTCAAATGATGCTTCTCCCCGCTTTGAATTTTAGAAATAGCCTGGACACTCTTGGTGTTTTGGTGATAAATAAAATTGACGGAATCAATTTTAAAACTATTGTTAACCCAAAAACCCAACCAATTTCTCTTGATATCTTCCGTCTTACGAACCCAGACTGAGGCTTGACCGGGCCATTGATAAGCGTTGATAATATACTGTTCATAGGACCTCTCTATAAACTCAGCTGAACAACTAATTGTATCGACGAGATTAATTACGGTAACGCTCTGCGGAGAGAAACGATAAATAATTCGACGACTCTTGTCGATTGAATCAGGTTGAGAAATTTTAGAAAAACTTTCTCGATACATTAACACCCTGACCACTTGGGTGGGCTGAGGCCTTTCGGTCAAGACCTTCATCTGCAACTCCGAAAATCTTTCCTGGGCATAAGTTTTGACGGTCAAAACGGTCAAAAAAATAATGCCAGCCATTAAGAAAATAACTCTTTTCATTAGTATTAATTTATTTAAATGTTAATGATACGATTTTAATAATTCAAAATATTATCACCATTCTCACAAAATGTCAAATTATTTTACGGAATATTTAGCTAATAAAAAAGAAGCTATTAAGCTTCAATTTTAATACAAGGGCCTGGATCCTGGCCTTCGCCAGGATGACAGCAATAATTAAACTCCAATTTTACTATCATGAAATAATCAGTAGTCTCGGAGTTTTTCCAAACCCTTAAATTTACGGATTTTTTCCAGAGCCTTGGCTTCAATCTGCCGAATTCTTTCGCGGGTCACTTCAAATTCCTGACCCACTTCTTCTAGAGTATGAGCGACACCATCCAGGAGTCCAAAACGCATTTCCAAAATCTTTTGTTCTCGTGGAGACAAATTAACAATAATAGCTTTAACATAATCACGCAGTAATTGAAGAGCCGCACTTCTATCTGGGGTTTCATTTTTTACATCCTCAATAAAATCTTCTAGGGTTGAATTGTCTTCGTCATCGCCAATGGTGGTTTCCAGCGAAATAGTATCTTGAGAAATTTTAATAATATAGCGGACCTTGTCTAATTCTTCGTGCATTTCGGCCGAGACTTCCTCTGGTAGTGGTTCGCGACCCAATTCTTGAATCAAAAATCTCTGGACCTGTTGAAATTTATTAATCGTTTCCACCATATGCACTGGAATTCGAATAGTTCGCGATTGATCAGCTAGAGCCCGAGTAATAGCTTGGCGAATCCACCAAGTCGCATAAGTCGAAAATTTATAACCTTTACGATATTCAAATTTTTCCACCGCTCTAAACAAGCCAATATTTCCCTCTTGAATTAAATCCAACAAACTAAGGCCTTTGGCGCTGACAAATTTTTTGGCAATTGATACCACCAAACGCAAATTGGCTTCAATAATTTTCCGTTCGGCTTCCCGGTCGCCTTTTTCTTTTCGTTTGGCCAGTTCAACTTCTTCTTCGGAATTAAGAAGCGGAATTTTGCCAATCTCTTTGAGGTACATCTGAATAGAGTCAGCACTGAGTTTAGACAAATCAACAGCTAGGCCCGCAGCTTGCGCCCGAGTCTTTTCGTTTTCTTCTTTCCGGCCCAAAATTTGTCCACTATCTTCAATAATCTTCACTCCGGCTTCCTGAAGTTCTCCTAAAAACAATTCGTATTCATAAACATATTCCTCGGCCTCTGGAAATAAATAAAGAATTTCGGTTTCCGTCACAAAACCTCGCACCCGCCCCTTGGCCACCAAAGACTTAACTTTTTCCGGATCAGGCAAAGGCGCTTCTTTTTTGATCTTGACTGGAGCTATTTTTTTGGCTGGTTTTTTGGGCTTGGCTGCCAAAACTTTTTTAGCCTTAAGCGGCGCCTTTTTCTTTGGAAGCACTTTTTTGACCTTTTTGTTTTTCGCTTTTATTTTTTTCATTATATTCAAAATTAAAAATCCAATTCCTGGATTTTGGCTGACAAGTCCTTAATTTGAGACATTAATTGATTAATTTTTTGTTGATCACCCTGCTCTTCAGCTATAGATAATTCCCGTTCATTTAGGATCATTTGGTTTTTATAAAAAATCTTTTTGATTTCCGAAGTGGCCTTGATTAGCTCCCGTTTAGCCACAGACTCCTCTAAACCGCTAAAATCCCGATCCCCCAAAATAGCCAAAGTATCTAGCAAATTGGCCGAAAACGAGCTCTCCTGGGCCAAAATAGGCCTCAGAGAGGGGTAATCTAGGGCTTTGTGTTCATTATAATAGATTATTAGAGTATTGTAAAACTCGGCATAGTTTTTGGGCAAAAAGACCATCTCCAGATTAGAAATAGCATAATCAAGCAAAACTGGATATTTCACTAGTAATGACAGAAATGACTCCGACAAATTATCGAGCCTGGTCTTAATCGGCAAAACAATTTCTTGCACCGGAGCCTCACTAGCTATCACCCGAGCCGTGGTTTTGCGACTCAACACTATTTTGTCAAAATCAGCTTTTAGTAATTCTCGATCAATATCCAAACGTTCGCTTAATTTTTTGAGCCAATGGCCAACCTCAACATTACTAGGAACATAACTTAAGAGTTCAAAAAAATTTTTGGAAGCTTGGCGTTTAGAAGCTACATTATTTAAATCCAAATCATTAAAAATCTTAGACCAATAATAATCCATCACCGGCTCTGCTGATTTAATAGCTTCGGGCCACTTGCTCGGATCACTTTTGATAGAATCGTCCGGATCCTTACCACCCGGAATACTTATAATCTTCACATTAAAATCCTGGAGTAAAGCTTCTTTGAGTCCCCGATCTTGAGCGAGGGCCCCGGCCTGATCATTATCAAAAGCTAATCCCAAATTCAAAGTATAACGCCTAAGCATTTTCAATTGTTCAAAGGTCAAGGCCGTACCCGAAGAAGCGACCACATTTTTTTGACCATTTTGATGAGAACTAATCACATCCATTTGACCTTCAACTACCACCGCCAAATCACTAGCTTTTATAAATGACCGGGCCTTGTCTAGCCCAAACAGGATTCGACTCTTATCATACAGCTGAGTTTGCGGACTATTAATATATTTACCCATTTTATCAGCTTCTGGATTTTTACTATTAGGATTTAGGCGAGCAGTAAAAGCCATAATCTGACCACTAGCATCATTGATAGGAAACATAATCCGATCACGAAAACGATTATAGTAACGACCGGTTCCCTCTTTTTTAATACTCAGGCCGGCGCTAAAAATATCATCATCACTAAATTTTTTGGACTTCAAATGCAAAATCAAATCATCAAAACTATCTGGACTATAACCAATTTGCCAAGCCCGCACTGTTTCTTCTTTGAGGCCTCGACTCTTTAAATAATTTTTGATATCTTCACTCACCAGCATCGCCCGTTGATAAAATTCCCGAGCCGCTTCCATCACCGCAATCAATTGACTCCGTCGAGAACTTAGAGCCACGTCTTCTTTTTTCAAAACCACCCCAGCTTTGTTGGCTAACATTTTGAGAGCTTCGCCAAAACCAATATTTTCGACGCCCATCACAAAAGCAAAAATATCACCACCCTGCCCACAACCAAAACAATGCCAGATCTGTTTGTCTGGAGAGACCATAAAAGACGGAGACTTCTCGCTATGGAAAGGACAAATCGCCCGCAGGTTGGAACCAGCGGGACGAAGCGAAATATAATCCCCCAAAACATCAACAATATCCAAACGGGATTTAATATCCTCAATATCACTCATAATTATAAAATTAAATTGCGCAGTCTTTTGATTTCGGCTTCCACTACTTCGCCGTCATGCTCAGCATTATGCATATGAACTCCGGCATAACTGGCCTGCTTCTGATCTAGATGTAAATTGAAAACAAAATCATCGGCTTCTTCGGTAAAATACATATGCAGACGAGGATAAAAATAATCGCCCAAACGTCGAACATAGCTGACCTGCCCACTATGACTATCTTTAATTAGCGCATAACCAGCGGTGCGCAAAAAAGTTTCAGCCGAACCGATCAATTCAATTTTGGGAATTCGTAGTTTCATAATGATCATTCTTAAAAATTACAAACTTATACAACAAAAAGCTATCAATACCAATAATCGCATCAACTAAAAGTTGGGAAAATAAATACCAGACGTGATATTCATTAACCAAAATATGCATAAACAAACCATTGATATTCAAATTAACTACCGCCACAATGACATGCAAACAAAATTGCTTGAAATAATGTGGGCTATAATCAGTAAAAGCAAAAAATTTATGAACATAAAAGCTAGCCACAAAAGAAACCACGAAAGACAAAGAAGTGGCTGGGACGATAGCGATTTTAAAAATTCCATGCAGAATAAATAGCAAAAATAAATTAATAATGGTCACAGCAAACCCCGCCAAAAAAAATTTGATAAATCGCTGATATCTATCAACTAGGCGAAAAACCCGCGGTGACCGCTGGTAACAAAACTTTTTGAAATTATCCCACAGACCTAAAAGTATCGGCATAAATTATGGCCATCTATAATTATTATAAATAAAACGAATGATCTCGGAGCTAGCACTGAAGCGATCGGTTTCGGCCTGACAGTTTAAAACTGCTACTGCTACCGGATGCCTAGAATTGTCAGCAAAACGACTAGCTAGGCAATAACCAGCGCTCTCAGTATAGCCAGTCTTACCTCCTAGCAATTGAAAACGAGGATCAGAAAAATTCTTGAGCAAACTATCAGTGTTTTCTACTTTGCGTTTATCGCCAGCCTGAGTGATAATAATAAATTTCTTGGTATTAACCGCAGCGGAAATTTCCGAACGATTCAAAGCGCTTAAAACTAGCAAGGCTGATTCTTGGGCTGTAGAGACATTATTATTATCCAAGCCAGTTTCATCTCCAAACTGAGTTTTGGTTAGTCCCAAAGCTCTGGCCTTGGCATTCATGGCTTTGACAAAATTTTCCCGACTAAGACCGCTGGCCGAAGACAGGGCCGCGGCGGCAGTATTATCAGAACCAACTAGCATGTCATAAAACAAATCGCGATTTTTAACCTCATCACCTAGATACAAATAAGTTTGCCCACCGGAACGAAGATCATCTCGAGTAATTTTATAAGTTTTTTCCCAGCCGGGATTATTATCCAAAAATACTAGGGCGGTCATGAGCTTACTAATACTAGCCAGGGGGCTAATAATCGTAGCTTGTTTTTCATAAATAAAAGAACGACTGATAATATCGTAAACGGCTATATGCTCACAAGGGAGCTCGGGAGCCTCAGCATTAGTAACTTTGAAAGGTTTAATATAGGCAGCGGCTTTTTCAATTCGCGCCTCCCCAGAAACCTTAGACACATTATAAAAACTACCAGTCAAATTGGAGCTCAAGAATGATAAAAATATCCCCAAAACTATTTTAAAAAACATAAATTACGAATCTAACATTTTGTCCAAAGTATCGTCAGCGTGCAATTTGAGATAATCAGGCAAATCATCCAATTTAGAAATTCCTAAATGTCTCATAAAATCTAGAGATACCTGGTAATAAATTTCTTTTTTGAGCTCATCGTTTACTTCTTCAATTAGCCCTCGGACTAGTAGGTTGCGAATAATCAAAGCACAATTGACTCCTCGAATTCTATCTAAATCTAATTTGGAAATTGGTCCACGATAAGCAATAATCGTGAGGGCTTCGAGACTCGGTCGGCTGAGCTCACCGCTAACTTCTTCGTGCAAAAACTCCTGAACCAATTTGGAATTGGCCCCACAACTAACAATTTGATATTTGCCACTGTCGGCGACAATTTGCAAACCGCTATTTCGGTCTTCATAATCTCGCGATAGATCTTTGACGGCTTGATCAATTTCGGCTTCCGGCACTTGCAAAAACTGAGCCAGCTCTTTTTGGCTAGCTGGTTTATTGGCCACAAACAATAATGATTCAATAATTGATTTAATATTCATAAAATTAAGATCCGATTCTTAATATTTCGATATCTCCGAATAATTCTTGTTGAGAAAAATTCAATTCGCGCTGTTTGGCTAGCTCTAAAACTGCCAAAAAATTTACGATCACCTCGGTCTTGTTTTGAGCGCTAGCAATAATATCTTTGAAGCTAAACTTGATTCGCTCTAGCAAATTTTGCTGGATAAACAAAATGCGCTCCTCAATACTAACTTGATGTTCAATCAATTCTTCTTTCAAAACCTGCTCTTCCAGTCGCAAAGTTTCTAAGAAATTTTTGAACCCTTCGGCTAAATCATCGACCCCAATATTTTTGGGGGGATGAAATTCGGGTGTTTTTAAAAACCAACGACGTCGATAATTTTTGATAAAAGGACGAATAAACAAAAACTTTTTCCGGGCTACTAATTTTTCAATTTTTTTACTAGCTTCAATAAATTCCTTATACATCCGCAGCTGTTTCTCCAATTCTTCAATATCTTGATCTTCTTCGGCTGTCGCCAAATAAGGCAATAAAGTTTTGGATTTAATATACAAAAGCTTGGCGGCAATTACCAAAAAATCAGCGACTTGTTCGGGATCAATCTTGGCTTTCTTGATATACTCCAAATAATCATTGGCGATTTTAGCTAGAGCAATTTCAGTAATATCCAATTCTTCAGCTTCAATTAATTTTAAAAGCAGTCCCAAAGGGCCGCTAAATTTATCCACGGTAATATCAAACATAAAAAGTAAAACTAATACTCAGCATTTTTAGGGGTCCGCGGAAATGGAATAACATCGCGAATATTAGCCATTCCGCTTAAATACATGACGAGTCGTTCAAAGCCCAAACCAAAACCGGCATGGCGAACTCCACCAAAACGACGCAAATCCAAATACCACTGATAATCCTGTGGATTCAATTTCATTTCTAGCATTCTTTGTTGCAAAATATCTAGTCGCTCTTCTCTTTGACTACCACCAATAATCTCACCAACTCCGGGAACCAGCAAGTCCATAGCGGCCACCGTCTTCCCGTCATCATTCAAGCGCATATAGAAAGCCTTAAAATCCTTAGGATAATCAATGACAAAAACCGGGCCAGCAAAAACTTCATCGGTTAGATAACGTTCATGTTCGGTTTGCAAATCAATTCCCCATTTGACTGGAAACTCAAATTTCTTTTTGGACTTCAGCAGCAAATCGATCGCCTCGGTATAACTAATAGTTTTGAACTCAGCGGTTTCTAATTTCCGGAGACGTTCAATGAGTCCAGTATCAATAAATTGATTGAAAAAATCCATTTCCACTGGCAAATTAGTGAGCACATACTTGATTAAATATTTGAGCAAATCTTCGGCTAGCTTCATGTCGTCTTTGAGGTCAGCAAAATAAATTTCTGGCTCTAGCATCCAAAACTCACTAGCATGTCTGGTAGTATTAGAATTTTCGGCTCGAAAAGTCGGACTAAAAGTATAGACATCACCAAAAGCCATGCCCAAGGCTTCGGCATTGAGCTGGCCACTCACCGTGAGTCCCGCTTTCTTACCAAAAAAATCTTGACCAAAATCGACTTCGCCTTCTTTGTCCAGAGGCACATTTTTTAAATCAAAAGTATTCACCGTAAACATTTCTCCGGCTCCTTCACAATCCGAGGTGCTAATAATAGGTGTATGGACATAAACAAAACCGCGGTCATTAAAAAAATTATGAATCGCCTGACTCAAAGCTGAGCGTAAGCGAAAAACCGCCATAAAAGTATTGGCCCGCGGACGCACATGAGCGATGCTACGTAAATATTCCAAACTGGGTCTTTGTTTTTTTTGTAGAGGATAATCCTCGTCAGCCAAAGACAAAACAATTATTTCGGTGGCTGATAATTCGAAGGGTTGTTTAGGCGCTGGAGATTTTATTAAAATTCCATGAACTTCTAAAGCTGAGCCTAGATTGATATTTTCTAAATCCAAAAAGTTTTTCAACTTATTATCAAAGACGACCTGCAAACTGCGAAAATCGCTACCATCGTTTAATTCAATAAAGGCCACGCCCTTAGAAGAACGCACATTTCTAACCCAGCCACTGATAACTAGTGGCTTTTCCAAATATTTTTGGTAATCATTAAAAAGCGCTTTGATTTTCATAAAATTAAGGTCGTAATCTTTTTACATCTCGAGGCAAAAATATGGCCTCTTTGACATTATTTAAATTCAAAATTTTCATGACAATTCGAGCCGGCCCCATACCAATCCCACCATGAGCCGGAATACCGCAGGAAAAAAAGTTGAGATAATCTTCCAGTTCTTCCAAGTTCATATTCTTTTCAATCGCCTGTTTTTTCAAAATATCCAAACGATGTTCTCTTTGCGCTCCTGTGGTAATCTCAACTCCCCGATACAACAAATCGAAACTCTTGGTAAGCTCAGGATGCTCGCTATGACGCATATGATAAAAAGGTCGAGCCGAAATCGGATATTCGGTAATAAACACAAAATCATGACCTGTCTCCTTTTTAATAATTTCGCTAATTCCCCGCTCTTCTTCGGGACTAAAATCGTCACTAGCTTCACTACTTATACCGGCTTTGGCTAATTTCTGTTTGGCTTCGGCTAGAGTAATTCGAGGAAAAGGCTGACTAGGAATTTCTAAATCTATTTCTAAATTATTCTTGACCGCTGTAAATCCTGATACCAATAAATTTTCTTCTTCGTCCATAATATCAACATGGGAATCAATATCAGCTATTTCCGCGTCCCAACCCGTAAATTCAGTAACATGGCGATTGGTAAAAGATTTCTCAGCCCGATAAACTGGCGAAACCATAAAAACTTTATTAAACCCAGCGGCCATCGCCATCTGTTTGTAAAATTGTGGAGATTGAGCGAGGTAAGCTTTTTTGTCAAAATATTTGACCTCAAAAACATCGGCCCCGGTTTCCGAAGAAGTCGACATAAAAGTTGGCGGATAAATCTGCAAATAATTATTAGCCAAAAAATATTCGCGAAAACCTCTCTCCAGTTCGGTCCAAACTTTGAAAATTAATAAGTTTTTTTCTTTGCGCAAATCCAAAAAACGCCAATCTAGACTATGATCAAAATCAGCTTCGTTATCAGCCTTGTCCAAAACTGGAATGGGCAATTGTTCTAGGGCCGGGCTCACCACGATCAATTCCGAGACAGCCAATTCAAAATCTTGTTCAGTAGAACCCTTCTTGGCTGGTTTGGCCCGAAGTTCTCCACTGACCTCCAAATAAGTTTCCAAATTCAAATTTTTGGCAATTTCAAAAATAGCCGACTGGCTTTCTTCGATAACCAGCTGGATATGAGCCGAGGAATCAGCTAAATCAATAAAAATCAGGCCTTTTAAGACCCGAATATTACGGGCAAAGCCGTAAACCTTAACTTGACCGCTGGCCATTTTCTTGGCCTCGGCAATAGATGATTTTTTCATAAATTATATCCTTATTATAATGAATTTTTAGGCAAAAAGCAATGGTGCCAGAACCGACTTATTGATTAATAATTTTCGTCACCTGCTCTTCAATTTGCCGAAGCGACACTTTGCCACTTTTTCCCAGGCTCTCTACATCATAACCCAAGAGCCTAATCAGGCGCCAGGCCCAGGAATAATACAATGACTTGTCAGCCTGAGGTGCGTCGTTTAAAGTCTCCAAAAAATTTTGCAGTAAATTAAAAATATTTTTGTCCGGCTCATTAGGATGCATTAATTTGATAAAAACCCGCCAGGCTCGACCAGCGATTTCTAATTTTTTCAGATCATCCTTGATCCCTCCATAAGAATCAATAATTTGAGCACTTCCCAAATATTCTCGATTCTTGCCCCTGATTACCATAATCCGCGTCAAGTTGAAAGGTTCAATATGGCCAGCCACCTTAGAGCCCTTTTTGCGCGCTCCCCGAGCTGTTAGACTAAGTAGTCCATGAGTATCGGTGTACACCAAAACCGCCAAGTTGTCTTCCTTGTCTGGAACTCTTTTTAAAATGATAGCTTGAGCGCTAAAAGTTTCTTCCATAAAACAAACCTAGAAAAAAAGAGGACTTGGCTGGTCCTCCTCACTTCTTTTCTCAGTACTACCTTAATTATATCAAAACTAAAAGTATTATCAAAGGTGCCAGGCTGGTGCCTGTCACCAGCCTGGCACTTTGGACAAAAAAAGAAAGGGGCTGATGTTGCCCCTCCTTGTTTTATGTCATGTATTTTTACACTATTGTTTTCCTTATCATCACTTTGCCTCCTTTATTAAAGGTTTTAAATGGGTTTTGAAAAAATAACAATAACTGCATTATAGCACGTATATCAAAACATGTCAATATCATCATTTTAAGGCCTCCCGGCTTGGTTCAAATAATCCCTTAAAATAATCATGGCTGACAAATCATCTTGATGATCACCAGATTTTCGAGAAGAGCCCATCAGCATTTTGGCTTCTTGAGTAGATAAACGCTCGTCAACCAATTGAACCGTGACCGAGCTAAGAGATTTTAAATTACTTAAAAAAGCACTAAATTTAGGGCTTAGTGCCTTGGAGCGACCACCTAAACTAAAAGGCTGGCCAATTATAATTTGATCAATTTCTTCTTCTTTAATAATTTCCAAGATCTCCCGCAAGGAAGCCACGACCTTATACGGCAAAGCAATTCTCAGCTCGCTATCAGCTAGGGCTAGGCCAATTCGCTTCTCACCCCAATCAATTCCTAAATAACGGGCATGCTTCATAAAATTAAGCAGCTAAACGTAAATCATCAAGATTATTATCTTGGACTTCTAGTCCTTTGGTCGTCTGAGGATATTCAATCTCCTGAACATTATATTTACTAGCTACTGATTTTTTTAGTTCTGACAAAGCCGAGATTAATTCCGGATCCTTGACGACTCCAATTTGATCGTCTATTTTTTGCAAATCAGCTGGCAAATTATCAAAATCACTAAAAGCTGATTTATAATTAAAATTACCGTCCTCGACCGAATTCATAATTTGAGCACTAACATCGGAAAAAATTTTAAAAATTGCTTTTCTTTTGTTTTCCAAAACCTGATTAGCCACTAAAAATTCTGGATTATTAACCAAAGATTCGGCACTTAATTTTTCCACATCTCTAGATTCATTAATCAAATTAAAAATATTGGTCAGATTTCTCTTGTGAACCGTCTCCAAACTCTCCACTTTATTTTCAGGAGGGGTCGGACGATCAGTGGCTTTTAATAATTTTTTTTCATCTAGTCCTAAGACCATAAAATTAAAATTCGGAGGCCAAAGCCTTCTGAGCCTCGGCTAATTTCTGGGCATCTTGATTTTTGATACTAACTTTAATTAAACCCATTTTTTGATAATGAATTTCGCTGAGTCGAGCCGCTGTCTCGTGATACAAATTATTTAAAGCGGCGATTTTTTGATTGGGCTTATTATTTTTAAGGGTCGGCATAATAAAAAATTAATCAACTTTGGTCAAAATTTCTGGTCCGTCTTTGGTAATGACCAGGCTATGTTCAAAATGAGCACTCAAATGTCCGTCGGCCGTCACCACTGTATAACCATTCCTAGCCGTCTTCACTTCCCAGGTGCCAAAATTAATCATTGGTTCAATCGCAATCACCATTCCCGGTCTGAGAGTCAGATTTTCTCGCGAATTAGCCCCAATAGCATAATTAAAAACATTGGGGTCTTCATGAGCCTGGTAACCAAGTCCATGACCTACTAGATCTCGAACAATTCCGTAATGATAGGGGGTAATAAAATTCTCAATCGCTTCACCAATATCGTTTAAAGTTTTCCCCGCTTGAGCATTTTTTATTCCGACATACAAAGCTTTTTCAGTCACCTGAATCAATTTTCGAGCTTCTTTGGAAACTACTCCAACAGGCACCGTCGCACAAGTATCAGTAAAGAGACCGCCGTTTTTTGGCCACTGCATTCCGATATCCAAATCAATAATATCACCGGATTTCAAAACTCTAGACGGCAGAGCCGGACCATGAACTACTTCGTTATTAATAGAGGCACACAGAGCAGTGGGAAAAAACAGACCATCGCCCATATCGTAATTTTTAAAAGAGGGTGCCCCGCCCGCCCGATCAATTAGTTCTAAGGTAAGCGCCTCTAAATAGCCAGTGTCAACTCCTGGCCTAACAGCCTTAATCAGGGTTTGTAAAACATAAGCCAATCGACGTCCTCCTTCTCTTAGAATATCGATTTCTTCTGCAGTTTTAATACTCACCATAAAATTAATTATAACATTTTTTTACTAGTTATGTAAAATATTAATAACCAATCACTAATAATATTAATTTAAAAAACACGGGGTTGCTCCGCTCCTGCGGCTCCGCACCCCTCACAGCTCCTTCGC
>CAZMYU010000014.1:0-20840 GCA_964570655.1 uncultured Gammaproteobacteria bacterium
AATTTATGGGATTACCGGTAACGGCAATCAGGTAGTTTTAGGTGGTGGTTATGTTGACTCTAAAGTATTTACCCTAAACACCACTAACCTGGTTATGACCGTTGAAAAGGTAAGTGTTACTGGATTTTCTGATGTCGCTTTATTGAATAATGGTCATATATGGGCGGTCGGCGCTGACGGTCGTATTTTTAGAAAAAGTGCTGGGGTGTGGTCAGATTTTACAGTTCAGCTAGTTCCTTATTTGGAGCTTCGAGCCGTGAAGTTTTTCTCTCTCAACGATGGTTGGACGGCTGGCGACAAAAATACAGTCTATCATTGGAACGGGACCATTTGGTCGTCGATGTCTAATAGCACCAGAGCTATTGCCGAAGATTTTGACTATAGCGTCATCTTTGGGCATAGTAATGATGTGTATTTTGCCGGCGCTGATACTGCTAGTCCTTATACTGCCAGATTGTATTATTGCAATGGAACTGGATGGGATCAGAAAATGACTTTACCAAGTAAACCAACTTCTGTTTGCCAGAGCCCGGATGACACCAATCTTTTCTACCTCTCTTTTGCCGGAAGCACTTCAACTGCCAAGGGTATTTACACCTATAATACCAGCACCAATCAGCTCAAACCGGTTTTGACCGGCACAGCTTTCAATTGCGTCTGGGTATTCAGTGGGGGAAAAATATTCGCTGGAGGTTTTAATTGCAGTGTGTTCTATAGCGGCAAGACCTGGAAATCACTTGGTTGGTCAGGAACCATTAAGAAGGTTTGGAGCAACAATGATTGTGCCAATATTATTGCCATCATTAACGGTAATAACATTTATAAAATTGACGCATCTTCTATGGTCGATGCTATAAATGATGAAACTGCCATCCAATTTTCCGTCTATCCCAACCCAACTAAAGGGTTGTCCTCCATTTCATTCTCAGCTCAGGTGCAAGCCATTGCTAAAATCGAACTCATTGACCCGCTTGGAAGAATCCTAACTTCCGAGTCTGTGGTGGTCATCCCCGGAGACAATCGACTCGCCATCGATTTATCCAATTTAAAATCAGGAATGTACTTTTTGAAACTGACGATTGGGACCAATAGTGTCTCAAAATTAGTTCTTAAAGAATGATATACCAGGGAAGAGTGGCCTGCCCGCCACAAATCCCAACATCAATTAAAGCCCAGGTACTGCAGCAGCACCCGGGCTTTTTTAATTTTCAAAATTCTTCCATGCTTTCAAACTTGAAAGTATGAAATTAGAAGATTATTTTAACTGCTCCCATACTCCTAATATTAGGAGTATGGGAGCAGGGTTTTTAATCGCCGTTTTTGAGGTTGCATAGTTTATTTAAGTAATATAAAAGGGGCTCGAGGCCCCTTTGTTTAGATGTTGAAAATAATATTAGACTATATTTTATAAATCTAATATTTTAACAAATTTTTTCCTGAGTAAAATTTTAATAATTTTGTCGAAAGTAACTCTGTCGGAATTTGTGGCACATCTTTTAAATAAATCTTTAATTGTTAGTGGTGGACATTTTTCTAGCCAAACTAAAAAGTTAAAGAACTCATCGTTGACGGTTGTTAAATTTAATGGGTGGTTTTTTGAACAGACTGAATAATAATAATTAGTTTCTTTGCGCCATTTGAGTTTGCCTTCGAAACTAATAATAGCTTCATCCTTAATTATTGCCTCGTTTTCTTTAGGTGGGCTTATATGTCCGGTCATTAAAGGATTCGGTTTATTTAATAGTCCAGTGGTAATCAAGGAATCTATTCGACAAGCTCCATGGCAAAATGATAGAGACGGACATTGATGGCACTCTGTCGGTACATAACTATCTTTAGAATCATTTATCCTTTTCCAAATAGATTCTAATGATTCCAGGAAAAGATTTCCATAAATAGTTGGATTATGAGAGCAGAGGCGGACATCCCCTGTATTTGAAATGCTCACAGAATTTCGTCCGGCCTGGCAAGAACGTTGAGTGAATGAATAATCTTTTTCCCAACACCATTTTGGAAGAAAACATTTTGGTAGTGGCTCAACTACATCGACTTTTAAATCAAGCTTTTCGGAGCACCATTTTAAAGCTTCTAATAATTTAACGATTTGTTCTTTGTTGAGTAATTCATTTTGTTGACCGCAATGTTCAACGTTAGGGCTAGCCGGAGTAGCGGCGAATCTTTTTAAACCTAGTTTGGCTAAATCTTTGGCTGTGCTTCTAATAAAAGAGAGATTTTCTTTGGTCACAACCATATTTACCAAACATGGTATATGGGATTTTAATAGAAGTTTTAGTTTGAGTTTAAACTGGTTGTAGTCGCCAAGGCGGGTAATTTGCTTGTAGGTGGTGATGTCGCTGGCGGGGCATGATACCAATAAACTATCAACATTTAATTCTTTAAACTTGGTTAGCAATTGATCAGTGAGCAATAATAAATTTGTATTAATAGAAACAGATATTCCAGCATTTTTTGATAGCCTGATTATTTCCGTAACTGTTTTTGGCCGAGTTAGTGGTTCTCCGCCGGTGATTACTAGAGAGAAAATTTGAGCGTCTATTAGTTTTTTGAGTAGTTTAAAAATTTTTTGGTCATTAATGTCTTGAGATTTTGGCATGTTGCTAGTATCAAAGTGATAGCAATAGCTACAGCGCAAATTACACACATCAGTGATCTCTAACTGAACGCTAGTTGGTAGTCTTAGCATTATATACCTCCTTTTATTTTATTAATTTTGTTAAAGAGCTTTTATTAAATCTAATTTTATATACTTTGTAAAATTTAAGGGCAAATTGTTTTTCATCTATCGGTTGTTCTAGTGTTTTAATTAATTCTATTAATTTTTTACTCCCGAATTTATTTATAAGATGTTCCACCCAGAATTGTCCGATTAGATAAACTTTTGATTCATGATTGTAAAAATAAGATATGACGTCAAGGAAATAATTTTTAGGTTTTCCTTCATAGTTCAATTTTTTACCAGATATATAACCAGCCAAACCCTCGTTAAGCCAAACCGGATAAATACTTCTAGTGATTTGATTATAATAAATATGGCAATATTCGTGTTTTAATGTTTTCCAAAACTCAATTTTCTGATGAGAAGACTCTCTTTCAAAAACTTCTGGATTAAAAATATAAATAGCTCCGTTGCGAACAGTGCCCACTAGCCAGTCTTTTGTTTTTTCTCCAAAAAATATATCCATGTCTTTACGGCTGTCAATAAAAAATATTGGTGGTTTTTTTATTTTATAATCAAAAAATTTACCCAGCTCTAGCTGAATTTTATTGATATAATTTTCTAATTTACGATTTTTTACCCCGGGTTTAATGGTAAAATACATATTTGTTTAAAATTAAATAATTATAAGCTTTAATATTATATTATTTCTAAAATCATAAATAGTCAACTATCAATCTCAAAATTCTTCCATACTTTCAAGTTTGAAAGTATGAAATTAGAAGATTATTTTAACTGCTCCCATACTCCTAATATTAGGAGTATGGGAGTGGGGCAATTTAGATTTTGAGGAAAAATAATAGCGTATTTTATAATTGTTTTTGGGCTATTATTTTGGTGATGCCATGTTTGTGTGGAGATAGAAAGCCAATGTGGCCAGGATCTAAAATGATATTTTCTAAATAATAAAGTATTTTAAAATCATTAAATATTTTTAGTAATTCTTGTTCCTCAAAATAATTTTTAAGCTTATTATTTGAATGAAAACTGGGATCATTTTTGGTGAACCCACTGATAATTATGAACCCTTTATTTTTTAACCCGTTTTTTATTTTATTGATTATATTAAGAGCCTCTTTTTTATCTAAAAAAGATAAAACATTGTGGCATATTATTACCCCGTATTTATTATTGGGCATGTCAATTTTTTTAATATTAGAACAAATTAATTTTAAATTATTTAATTTTTGTTCATTTTTTATAGTCTCAATTTGGTCGATGGCCACCTGGGAGCTATCAATCGCCGTTACTAAAAATTTATTTTTTGCTAAAAATAATGAATCCGCGCCTTGTCCGCAACCTAGGTCTAAAATTTGACTCCCCGGTAAAAAATTTTTCCAAACAAGGCTTAGAATTTGACTAGGTTTAATTTCTCGGCTAATATTAGAGGATGAGTATATTTTATTATATTTTTTCATAATTTTATGATAGAAAAAAATTTTTTAAAAAATGATGTTTCAGTAGAGGCGCTAATTAAAAAATTTGATTTACGTAACGCCCCCATTACATACAGCGATATCGACGCTATTAATTATAGCTATAGAATAAATGAAAATATCGATTTAAGAGATAATCCGGATAATTTAATACAACAAACTATAAAAATGTTACCAAGAAATTTTAAAGATAAAACAGTTATGGATATCGGATGTGGTGAGGGTCGGTGGGATAGATTTATGGCTCAGAAGGGAGCCAGGGTGATAGGAATTGATTCAAGTAAAAAGATGATAGAAATAGGAAAAATGAGATCTGAAAAATTTAATGATAGCATTCAATTATTAGTGGCAGACTTTAGTGATTTAATTGATTCTAAAGAAAAATTTGATTTTGTTTTTTCTTGTTACGTTTTTAATAATATTAGCAATTTAAAAAAGATTTTTCAAGTATTATATAAAATATTAAAAGATAATGGAGAGCTTTTAATTGCTACTAAATTATTAAATTTTGATAATTCGAAAAATGAAATTTTTAAGAATTATTTTTTACCAATAAAATTAAAGAATAAATACACTATGTATGTTTCCGGAAATGAATTTGAAGATTATATTGAAATATCTGGGCAGGAAGGCCTTGAACTTATTGAGAGTGATTTAAAAGAAAGTAGCGATTGTTTTAAAAATAAAGAATTAAACAAACAAGGAATTAAAATAATTGATGCTGTTTTGAAATACAAAAAATTATTGATTAAATAATGTGATAAATTAAAAATGGCAGTTTAAAACGGCCATTTTATTAACTTTTCCAGCATTGTGGATCTTTAGCAAAATAGTCGCCATATGTTCCAAAAGAAACAGCATGACAACCTCGACAATAGTTAAGCAAAACACAATCAGAGCATCCAACTAATTTATTAATTGATCTATATTTTTCCATTTTGTTACCTAGAAAAATATTAATAATTTTTTCTCTTGGTACTCTACCAACAGGACTGGTAAATCGGCGACAAGCATAAACCGTTCCGTCAGGTAATAATGTAATATGCTTAAATCCGCAATTGCAACCATCAACAATGGTTTTGGTGTGATTAATCGAAATTAATCCTTTTTCGTGAAGAAATGGTATCCATAGGTGATCCTTTAGAGAGAAAGTTGTATTTCCTTCGGCTAGCTCTTCGTAAATATTCCAAATATTTTGAAGAAATTCTTTGTATTCTAGCGGCGTAAACATATCTTTTGCGTCATCATTTGCGGTAGGACAATATCTAGCAAAAGCATAAACGTCCACATTAAGTCTTGTAATGAGCCTGATAAGATCCGGAATATCCCTATAATTTAATTTAGAAACGGTGGTCATGATAGCAGTTTTTATTCCGGTTTGTTTTAGCAATGGAATTTTTTCTAAAGTCGCATGGAAAGAGCCATTTTTCCTAATTTTATCATGATTTTTTTCGAGACCATCTAATGACATTTGATAAGAAATACATCCAAGTTTTTTTAATTCATGGCACGTAGATTTATCTAAATGGAACGGATTGCCTAGGATTGAAAATTTAATACCTGTTTGGGCTATATACGAAAGAGTTTCCCAGATGTGTTTATATAGCAATGGGTCTCCGCCGGTAATGCTTAATCTTGGTTCGCATTTCATTTTATCACAAAAAGATAGGAAGTCGTTGATTATTAGTTTATTTTTTTCAAATGTTAATTCTTTACCGGAATCTTTTAGATAATCGGTATTTTGATAAATGTAGCAATGTTGGCAAATTTGGTCACATTTATTAGTTAAATGCCATTGGATGCTAAAAATTTTTTTGTTAATACTCATTTTTCCCTCCTTTTAAATTTGGGGGAATAACAAACTCATTATTCCCCCATGCTTGTTGATCAAGTCTTAGTATTAAGTTGCACATTCACCATTACATCCGCCACCACAATTGCACGATCCTGCTCCACAACTATTGTTTGGAGTATTGTCTTTGTTTTTCGATAATCCAAGGATCGATTGAGCTGTATGGCCGATGTTTTCATTGCTGGTTTTTAGCCAAAAATTATGGCCATAAATTTTTTTGTTTTTCGTCATGATTTTAACCTCCCGCATTAAATTAATTAATTTTTTAGAGTACAATATTGCTATAATTATATATTTTCTTTGTCAATTTGTCAAAATGATTAAATCTGTTGGCCTTTTGTCAGTTATTGGGTTGTGTATTTATTTTAATAATTAATCTCAGTCCCGTAATCCCGATTACGGGACTGGGAAAAAATATTACTTTTAAAATACCCCCATACTCCTAATATTAGGAGTATGGGAGCAGGGTTTTTAATCGCCGTTTTTGAGGCGATAGAAGATGATAATGCCGAGACCTAAAAATAGGCTCATTACTATCCAAGAAGTAGCGATAGAGAAGTGGTTAGCTAGAAGTCCGCTGACAATTAGTCCCAAGCCACTGCCAGCTTTACCGATCATGGAGTCAAAAGACAAAACGGTCGCGCGGTTGGTGGTGTCGATTTTGCGGTTGAGGTAGGATTGTTTGAGGGGTTCGATAATTCCTCGACCGACCTCGTTGATAAATAGACCACTCACCACACTGACTTTGCCCAACATTAGAGCGCTCAGGATCATGCCAGTTAAAGTAACGATTTGAGATAGAATGATCGGCCGTCTCTCTCCACCAATTTTGGCCTGAAACCAGGTTGATAATTTGGCTCCGATTATCATACACATTGCAAAGCCCGCAAATATCCAACCCAGATAAGCAGTTTTGAGTCCATAAGTTTTTTGTAAGACAATCGGCCAATACATGTTGGTAGCCTGAAAACTCATTAGCAAGATAGCGCCAAAAATAATCACATACATAATAGCCTTTCTTTTGAGTCCGTATTGCACGCTGCTACTAGCAATTTTACCAATTGCTTTGATTGATAATTTTTTGGTATTTTTCACAAAATAATTTTCGGACAAGAAAAAAATAGTGTAAAAACCCATGAGCCCCATGCCAATGGTGCTCAGTAACCAGGGAATGGCCAAATTATTTTCGGCCAGTTTGGCGCCGACGATACTGCCAATAATTATGCCTACTCGACGCCAATTGTTTTCTTTTTTGAAAACTTCTTCATATTGACCATCAAAGTCAGCAAAACGTAAAGAGTCGACTACCCAAGCTTCTAAGGCCCCAGACATTAGCGATACTCCGAGGGCGCCGATTAGTTCGGCCAAAACAAAGACCCAGAAAGTATTGCCAAAGAAATAAGTCAGAAACGACAAACCGGTAATAAAACATCCAGCGGTCACTGATTTCTGCCGACCAAAATAGTCGGCGATAGCTCCAGTGGGAATTTCTAAAACAAAGACACCGATCATAAAACACAGATTGATCAGATTCATTTGCAAGAAATTGACTCCTCGGCTCACCAAAAATAATTGATAAGTCGCAAAGAAAAACGACAAACCCAAGTTGAAGAGAACGGTAAAAATTAGATACCGTTTGATAATTGTTTTACTCATGATAAGCTCCTATTGTTAATTTTTTTAAAGAACAAATTAATAAAGCACCCTATCGCGTAAATCGAGACAGGGTGCTTTGAATATATAGGAAGTTTATAAATAGAAATTATTTTTTCATAGTTTATATATACCAAGCATCCGGTCTTGATTTAAGGCTTTGTCCATAACAAAAACTGGGCAAATAGAAGTGCCTTGGGTCAAATTCCAAAGATGTCGGCTATATATTTTCTTGTTCATATATTTTGTAACTAATTAATAATACGTTGGGAGGGGGTGAAAGTTACAGCAACTTTTTAAATACCGGCTCTTATGGTATAATTATTTTATATGAATAGACCCAAGAAAGTCCGGAAAAAGCCCAAAAAACCAGTAGTTGTGGCCCTGTCTGGTTATTTTAACCCTCTGCATGTGGGGCATTTAGAAATGATCTCTAAGGCTAGAAAATTGGGGGATATTTTGGTAATCATTGTCAACAGTGATTATCAGGTCAAACTCAAGGGTCGTTTTCCATTTATGAACCAGGCGGATCGTTTGAAAATTGTTGGAGCTATCAAGGGGGTTGATCGAGTTTTTTTGTCAATTGATAAGGACGCCAGTGTTTGTAAATCACTAAATAAAATTCGTCCCGATATTTTTGCTAATGGCGGTGATCGCCACAATTTGAATGACGTGCCGGAATACTCTCTTTGTCAGAAATTAAATATTAAAATGATCGATGGACTGGGCAAAAAAATTAGAGCCAGTTCGGAGATCATCAAAAAAGCTCAAAGTCATGCGTAAATCAATTAGAATTACTTTAATAATTATTTTAATTTTAGCCGGGCTAATTTTGGTCAAGGAGTTTTTTGGTAATTTTCGTAAGGCTCCGCTAACTAATGTACCCGCTGTTAATCCAGAAGTTACTGCAACGATTATTGAAGGTTGGAATCTTAAAGAGATTGATAATTATTTGGCTACTAATGATTGGGATATCAAGGGTAAGCTCAGTGATTTGAAGGTCAAAGATTATAGCGAGGCCTACTCGTTTCTCAAAGAAGCTCCGCGACAGGGAAGTCTCGAGGGTTATTTGTTTCCAGATACTTATCGCCTTTACTCTTCGTCAACTAGCGATCAACTAGCTATCAAGATGCTCAATAATTTTCAAGCCAAAATCAGCTCGGACATGTTAGCCGAAATCAAAAAACAAAATCGCAGTTTGCGTCAGGTGATTATTATGGCTTCGATTTTAGAAAAAGAAGTCAAGAGCGAGGAGGATATGAAAATTGTCAGTGGTATTTTTTGGCGCCGGATTTCTGGTGGTCAACCACTGGAATCTTGCGCAACTCTAGCTTATATTTTGGGCGAAAAAAAGGCTCAGTATAGCCTGGCTGATACCAAAATAGATTCGCCTTACAATACTTACAAAAATTATGGCTTGCCACCGGGACCAATCAACAATCCTGGACTGCGAGCGATTACGGCCGCTATTTATCCGACTCCTAGCAATTATAATTATTTTCTCAGTGACCCGGAGACTGGTAAAACTATTTTTAGTCGGACCTATGATGAACATCTAAAAAATAAATATAAATATTTAAAATAAAATTTATAATATGTTTGAATCAATTTCTTCAAGTTCACCGGCCACTCCTCCGGCTACTCCTCCAGTTGCTCCCCCAGTCACTCCTCCAACTCCTGTGATGCCAAAATCGGCAAGTCCCAAGCCGGCCAAAAAATTCCCTTGGCCTATCTTAGCGATTGTGTTGATCTTGGGTATTTTGGGTTGGGGAATCAATTGGTATTTGACCACCAAAAAAACTCCCGAAGATGTTAATCAATTATCAGGTAATAGTACTTCGACCGATGTAAATGGCATCTCGATTTTGCCAACTAGTTCGCAGTCTGGTCTAGAAAATAGCGGCAATTCTAGCAGTACTTCGGCAGTCGAGTATTTATCTTTTTTTAATTTTTATAAAGCTCCGAGCACTGATTTTAAATTTTCTCCACCTCAGCCAAATTTTCCAGTTAATATTAAAACCGATGCGGCTAATTATTACGATTTTTCTCGCAAGATTAATATTGATAGTGTCTTGGGGGATCTCAACAAATATGGCTTGGCCATTATTGATAATCCACTCGGAACAGTCAATAAAAAGAATAAGGGCGCCGATAATTTTTATAGTGCTTATGATTTGCTCAATCAAAAGCCAGTTCCACTCCTGATTACTTCCGATTTTCTAGTTTATTATTATCAAAATACTTTGAAGTCGGTGTTTAAAGATATTGAAGCCAATGTTTTTTATAGTAGCTTGTCGTCTATAACCAAGAAATTGTTTGAGAATTCTCGTGATCGTTATCAGGCCAGTCTCACTAAATATGGCAACATTAATGATCCGGTTTTAGAGGCTCAACGTTTGGAGGTGGCCTATTTAGCGACCGCCATGGAGCTACTAAAGCCCACTAGTGATCAGATTATTAATAAAGGGCAGGATGATACTAGGTTTAGTGCCTCTGAGGCCAAAAGTCTAGATTTTACTATGCCGAGTTATCTGAAAGATGATGTGCTTAAAGAAGTCGAACTCATTCGTGGTCACGGCAAGCCCACTAAGTCTCCGGTGTTTTTGTATACTCGTAATTATGCTGATTTTGTTGTCCCTGATGATTATAAGCGGCAGGCCAAGCTCAATAATTTTTATTTGACTACTCGCTGGCTTAATTCTAATTTTCCGCTTTATTATAAAAGTGCTGATTGTCCAGCTTGCGAATTGTCTTATGAAGATTGGCGAATTCGTACCATCGCCGCGGCTTATTTGGCTAGTGATTTGTTTAATGATGATGCTATCAAAAATGATTGGGCTCGGATTTATAAAGTCTTGGGGTATTTTCGAGGACTGCGAGATGATTTGAGTTTTGTAGAATATCGCGACGTGCTCAAAGAATTATTTGGTCAAAATTATAAGATCGAAGAAGTTTTGGCAGTGGGTGATTCTAAGCTAACTGATGCCTTGAATAAATTTCAAACTAGATTGTTTAAAAGCAATTACATTGATTTGTATGGAGCCTATAATTCCAATAATTTATCGCTTCGACCACTCTTGGGAGCCAAGATGCTGGCGGATAGTTATTTTCCCAACCAATATTTGTATCAAGAATTGACTTCGCCAGCCGTGGGGCCTTATCTAGGCAAGAGTTTGGGGGCTAGTAATAATACGGCTTGTTCCACGGCGACCAGTAAAAACATTAGATGTGTGGCTAATAACTCGGATATTGTTAATTTGGTTTATAGTTTGAACAATCCGTATTTTAAAGAGAATAGCAATTATCAGAATTATGAATTTAAAAGTTCTCTGTTGAAAGGGCGCCTAGCTACCCTGGGTGATTATTGGCATAACCACAATTATTTTTCTGATTTATTTGTGATTAAAAAAGCCTTGGCCAATCAGCAGCTACTGAAAGCCATGGAAAGTCCGGCTTATCAGGCGCAGAATTTGAATAGATCACTGGCTACTTTGGCCAATCTAGAATTACCCATGGACAAGATTGTTTTGTATCAAAAATATGAATCCGGGCCAGGCTTGGGTCAAGATTCTTCTGGCACGGCCGGAGATTCTTATGTTGATCCGAATATGCCGTTGATTAATGAGCTCTTGGCCAATGCCGAAATGGTGAGTTCGATGCTCAGTGCTCTCAAACTTGATAGTGGCACCACTGGTTCGTCCTTGAAGTTGCGAGATTTGGTTTTGAATTTAAGAACTATCAAATCTATTGCCACCAAGGAAATTTCTGGCGAGACTCTCAGCTCTGACGATTATCAGTTTATTCCCAAATTAGTCAAAGAATACAAAATTGAAAGTCCCGGGGCTAAGACTATGCAGATTAAGGGAATTAATAATCGCAATCTGACTGTTGATTTGAGTAATGTTAAGATCATGATTTGGTTGCAACAGAAGGGCAAAAATTTGGTTTTGACCGCTGGTCCAGTCTTTAGTTATTGGGAGAAAAAATAATCTTATGCTCAGTAAAAAAATATTCCAATATTTCATCGGCCTGTATTTGTTGATACTGGCTGGTGTTTTTTTTGGCTCCAGTGTTTATTATCAAAATTTGTTAAACGCCGATGGAGCAGTCAAGTTTTCTTCACCTGATGAAACAGCTAATTATTTTTTTGCTAAGACTTATGCTCAAAATAATACCCTGGCAGTTTTTGAACCATATAATCTAGGAGCGGGGCGAGATATTATTCATATTCGGAGCATTAAGAGTGAAAATGGCTATCTCAAACCTATGAGTTTTGCCGGTTTGCCTTGGACCTATGGGAATATCGCCAAGCTTTTGGGAATAGATTTTTTGCCGTATATCACCCCACTGATTGGAGCTCTAGGGTTGATTGTTTTTTATTTTTTGGTCAAAGAATTATTTAGTCGACGGACCGCTTTGATAGCTGTCGCTCTTTTAGCGTTTTTTCCAGTTTATGATTATTACGTGCTGAGAAGTTTTTTTCATAACGTGCCTTTTACCGTGCTAGTAATCACCGCTTTGTATTTGGCAATTTTATCCGGGAAAAATAAAATTAAATGGAAGCAGATAATTTTTAGTACTGTGGCTGGATTATCTTTGGGGCTGGCGATTGGTTTTCGGACTTCTGAATTAATTTGGCTGGGACCGCTAGCTCTCTTTTTGTGGCTGAGTTATTTTCGGCGGATTAATATTTGGCAGATTTTGTCTTTTTTGTTTTTTACCGCTTTGGGATTTTTACCAGTGGCTCTGATTAATTTAAAACTTTACGGCGGGGTATTTTTCAGTGGTTATAGTGAGCTTAATACCACTTTGTCGACCATAGCTAGTTTTGGTGGGGCTGTTTCTGGATCTTTTTGGGAAACGATTAAGTATTTTGGCCACAAGTTTTTCTATTTTGGTTTTTATCCTCGGCAATCGCTAGCTCTTTTTTATCATTATGTGGTAGAGATGTTTTATTATATTTTTTGGCCAGCGATTTTAGGAATTATTATTTTATTTTCTAGAAAATTTCAGAAAAAATATCTTATTTATCTGTTAAGCCTGATACTGGTAGCGGGCATTCTGGTTTTATATTATGGCTCTTGGAAATTTTCGGACAATCCTGATCCGCGGCGTTTTACTATTGGTAATTCCTATACTCGTTATTGGCTGATTATTTATTTAGGGCTCATTCCGCTAGCCGCTTATTTTATTGATCAGTTTTTTGCCTGGGTTTTTCAAAAAAGTAAATTATTAATCAGTATTAGTCAGGGAGCGGCGGTTTTGATAATAATAATTATTAGTTTGAGTTTTACAATTTGGGGATCAGAGGAGGGCATCCTTTTCAATTATCAAAATAGTCAGACTGATCATTATTATCTACAACAAATTGAGAAATTGACTGAGCCGACAGCGGTGATCATTACTCGTTATCAAGATAAAGTCTTTTTCCCAGAGCGCCGGGTGATAATTGGGCTATTTGATGATGAGCGGATGAACCAGGTCTATGCCTATTTGGCTCAGGACTTGCCAATTTATTATTTTAACTTTAAACTAGCTTCTAAGGATTTGGAGTATTTAAATAGCACTCGGCTGAAGAGTGTGGGCCTGAGCATCAAAACTATCAAGCCTTTGAGTCAGGAATTTTATCTGTATAAGATTGAAAGATTAAAAGATTAAAAGATTGAAAGATTTTTCAATTAAGATAATCATTCAATTTTGCAATCATTCAATCTTTCAATTTTTATTACCCATGACCTACCACATCATCACCATTGGATGTCAGATGAATCAAGCCGATAGCGAGCGGCTGTCTTTTTATTTGCAGAGCCAGGGTTTCAAATGGACCGATAATCAATTTACAGCCAACATCGTGGTCCTGGTGACCTGTGGGGTTCGCCAATCAGCTGAGGATCGGGTTTATGGGTTGGTCAACACTATCAGATCTAAAAACAAGCTAGCCAAGATTGTTATTACTGGGTGTCTGAGTACTCGGGCTGATGTCAAACAAAGACTGGCTAAGCAAGTGGATATGTGGCTAGAATTGCCGGATGATTATTTGAAAATAAAAGCTAAATATTCTTCCAAATTTTTGGCTTATGTTCCAATTGGCAATGGTTGTAATAATTTTTGTTCTTATTGTGTGGTGCCTTATGCGCGGGGTCGAGAAGTTTATCGCTCAGCTCAAGCGATTATCTTAGAAGTCAAAAAGCTAATCAAAGACGGTTATAAGGAAATAAATTTAATCGCCCAAAATGTTAATAGTTATAAATCAACGTTTAAAAATAAGCCTTTGGATTTTCCTGGACTTTTAGAAATTATTAATAATCTTCCTGGCAAATTTATTATTCGTTTTTCTTCTAGCCATCCCAAGGATATGAGCCAGAAACTAATTGAAGATCTTGGGAAACTAGACAAGGTAGCCGAACATTTGCACCTAGCTGTTCAATCTGGAGACAATGCCATTCTTAAAAAAATGAATCGTCGTTATACGGCTAGTCATTATCAAAAATTAATAAAATTAGCGCGGACCGCGGTGGCTCGACATAAAGAATTGCCCTTGGCGGTCACCACTGATGTTATCGTTGGCTATCCTGGAGAAACTGCCAAGCAATTTGCTAATTCCTTAAAATTATTTAAAGCCGTCAAGTTTGATATGGCCTATATTGCCGAATATAGTCCGCGTTATGGTACGGCCGCTGCTAAGCTTCCCGACAATATCAGTCGAGCTGAAAAAACTAAGCGGGCTACGGCTATTAATGAGGTTCTCAAAAAAACTGCCTTGGCGAATAATCTGTGGTATCAAAACAAAACTGTTGAGGTGCTCGTGGACGATTTATGGAAATCTGGTATCTATATCGGTCAAACGAGAACTGCCAAAAAAGTAAAAATTTTTGGCGCCCCCCGAAATATTATTGGCCAATTTGTAATGGTTAAAATAAAAAAAGTCAAAGATTTTGGCTTGGAAGGGAAGCTAGTCAAATAATTATTATATGCTCAGGAAAATAATTGTAATTTTAGGCCCTACTTCTTCCGGCAAAACTAGCCTGGCGGTTCAGCTGGCTCAGAAAATAAACGGAGAGATAATCAGTGCCGATAGTCGGCAGGTTTATATTGGTATGGATATTGGGACAGGCAAAGATTTGGCTGAATATACAGTGCCATATCATTTAATTGATGTGGTCAGCCCAGAAAAAACTTTTGATTTGGCTGATTATCAAAAAAAGGCTTTAGTGGCTATTAAGGATGTTTTAAAAAGAAAAAAACAGCCAATTTTGGTAGGCGGTTCGGGTTTGTATTTGCAGGCGATAATTGATAATTATAATTTGAGCGCTGTAAAACCTGATCAAAAATTGCGTGAGGAGATAGAGAAAATGTCGGTGGACAAAATTTTATTAGCTATCAAAAAAATTAATCCCAAATTTTATCAAAATATTAATACTAGTGACCGGCAAAACAAAAGACGCCTGGTCCGTTACTTAGAAATTTTAAAAGGGGAGGCTGGTTTTAAGCCGCTCAAATCCCCGTCGCCTTATGAGTTTTTGATTTTGGGTCTAAATCCTGAGCGAGAGATTTTAAATCAACGAATTTTACAGCGCCTTAAAAGTCGTTTGGAAAAAGAAGATTTGGTCGGCGAGGTTTCTAGTTTGCACGAAAAAGGTCTTAGCTGGCAGCGACTAGAAAGCTTTGGTTTAGAGTATAAATACGTAGCCAAATATTTGCAAGAAGAATTAGATTATGATCAAATGGTCGAAAAATTATACACAGAGATCTGTCGTTTTGCCAAAAGACAAATGACTTGGTTTAAAAGGATGGCCAAGCAGGGGCATCAAATTCACTGGATAAAAAATTATCAAGAAGCTAAAAATCTCATAAAGTCATAAAAAAAATTGGCTGTTTGGCCAATTTTTTTTATGTTATTTTAATCTTTTAAACATCTGACATGTTGGTTCAAATTTTTGGCTGACCATCCACCTGATCCGCTACCAGAGGCCCAACCACCAAATAAGTTAGAAGAATATATACTACCTCTAATGCCAGTGCTTTGCCAGTATAAATCCATTCCGCCATTTCCAGCATGTTTCCAGTCGAAACCACTGGTTCCACAGGGGGTGCGACCACCACAACCACCAGGGATAGCCAGAGCGTCTCCAACACCAATTACATGAGTGCCGTCAGCTATGCATCGATAAGAGCTTCCGCTGCTATTACCAGTGCTGCAGTTATTGGCAGTATCGCCATAAACAAATACTTCTAGTACATTCCATTCGGCATCACTGGCCAAATGCCAACCGGTCGGGCAAATACCTTTTCGGTTACCAGAAGGAAAAGTATAGGTGTTGGTAGCATAATAAGAAGATAGACCATAGGCCTCGTGCCATTCATAAAAACCGCCATATAAATCACAATTTGATTCCAAATTGCTTTTGCAAGATTTTTCAATAATATTGTCGTTCATCTGACAAAAACAATAAGGCGCCCCACTGGAAATACAATTGGCCACAGCTCCGATTGGGCAGGCCGTACTATCACCCTCCGTGGTCATGACTCCCACATTCAAATTATCTCGCATCCAACACTGAGTGCCGATTTGGACAGTGCGATAGGTCTTGCCCTCATAACTAATAACATATTTGCCGCAAGGTTGGGTTTGTGAATGATCAGCGATATAAATAGCCGGGCCAGTACTGCTGGATTGAGTTTGGGGAGGAGAGGAAACACAAGTTGAAAGAACATAAGACTGCAGGTCGGAAGAAGTAGAATAAGTAAAAGCGTTATTGGTAGTATTACAATTAGCTCCATCAGCGGGAGTGGGGGCACTGGGAATAGATGAAATATAAGTGGAAGTAACGATATTACCAGAACCGTCCAAGCTAGTACTAAATAATGGTTGACCGGCGGTTAAAGTTATTGGATATTCTCCCTTGTCACTATAATAGAGGGCTAGAGCAGTTTGAATGCTTTTGACATCAGCCACCCGCTTAGTATCCCTGGATTTAGCTCGAGCATTATTTAGAGCGACAATACTAACTGTCGCCAAGATACCAATAATGGCAATGACCACGAGGAGCTCAATTAGGGTAAATGCAAAAGTATTTCTTTTTCTGGAAAGCATAATGACTTATTTGGTGATTTGATAGATATCGTTAATTTCTTCTGAGCTCAAAGTTCGATTATAAATTCGCACATCATCAAGATTGCCTTTAAACCAGTAATAAGTGCCGGCTGATTCTTTGCCAAAATATCTAAAAGAACCAGCCCCATTGCTACCCAAGGTTTTAGCGCTGCCTAAGAGCTCTCCATTTTTGTAAAAAATTACCGTGGTTCCACTTCTGGAAATAGCTATGTGGTTCCAGGTGCCAGAGCTTAGACCACCATGATTGTCTGAGCCCACATAAACCCCGCTACCCAGGGCATGATATAATTTGTTTGTAGATCCGGATCCGTCTGTGTACGCTAGATATTGATCAACACTTCCGCCACCGCCCAAAATAACTGCGTCCCCAGTGTTCGTATAATTAAGCCAAAAAAGTATCGTGTAATTAGTATCTAAACTACGGGCTCCCACATCCACAAAATCATCACTACCATTAAAAACACCGGCGTAGCCGATTTTGCCGGCAGTATAGTGATTACTAGTACTACCTGACCATGAACCATTGAATCCAGAAGAGCTGCTGTCGTTTAGATTATTGTCAAACCTATACCAAGCTATTAGACCATTAGACAAGGCACTCATGGTTTTTAAACTGTTTTCGGTAGCTACATTATAGCCTTGAGAAAAATTAGCACTAGGTTCTCCTAAGCAAAAAAATAGTTTATAAGTCCGAAAATTGGTGCTTGGTTTATAGACATAATCCCTACCAAAACAACCTCCATCAGCTCGAGGGCTGGGGTTGCTAGGGACGATGGTCATATAAGTACTAGAAGAGGTGGAGCCAACTAATGGTTGTCCCGGAGTAAGAGAGGCGGGGTACATTCTTTCGTTTTTGTAATAATTTTCTAGAGCCATTTGAATGGTTTTGATATCCGATAGACGTTGAGTGTCTCGAGCCCCTAATCTGACGCTTGATAAAAAAACCGTTGATAGGGCCGTGATGATTCCGATAATCGAAATCACCACTAGTAATTCCATTAGGGTAAAGGCTGTGTTATTTTTTTGGATTTTGTTTTTATTAATATGTTTGATTATAATCTTTTAGACATCTAATTGATAACCCGGAGGGAGCCCAATCTCCATACCGGTTAGTAGTTGTTTTGCTTGAGCCTAAAGCTCGGTCAAAGGCTACTTTGTCATGCGAACCAGTAGCTAACCAAAAAATCCCATAACTACCACGACGATTAAATTCTCCGCCACCGTCATTATTATAGGCCGAATTTCTAAAACCAGCCAAAACACCGTCAAAACTAGTAGAGCCCCCCACTTTTAATTTAGTACCGGCTGAATTACAACCCCATCCATCGGTTAAATACCAGGCAGCATTTCTAGTGGCGCTACAAGTTTGAAGAGGGTCGGTTAAATAGGACTCCAGGGTATACCATTCCGTATCACTTGGAAGATGCCAGCCAGCCGGGCAAATACCTCGGTGTTGAGTGGCGACTCTATAAGTAGTAGTGGTTCCGCAATTGGAGCTCCCAAAGCGAAAATTAGCAAGATTGCAGATCAAAGGAAATCCCATAGCCTCTGACCACTCATACAATCCCCCATCAGTTAAACAATTAGCCGCATTATTGGAATAACAATATTTTTCAATTAGATTATCATTAACTAGGCATTCTCTAAGGACCCAATAAGGATTGGCGCAATTATTGCCGGTGACAGTTAGCATCGTGCCCACATTCAAATTGTCGCGCATCCAGCATTGAGTGCCGATTTGGATAGTTCGATATTCTTTGCCTTCGTAATCTATAATATAATCACCACAAGATTGGATAATTCCACGATTATCGCTAATTATGATTCCTGGTTTGAGGTTGCCAGTAGTATCGCCTAGACAGGTAGAGAGAACAAAGGAGCGACCATCGCTGGAAGTCGCATAGGCATAGCCACTATTTTGGCTATTGCAATAAGAACTCAGGGCGGCACTAGGGGCAGCCGGTATTTTCGCCATGAAAGTACTAGAAGAACTTGATCCGGAGAGTGGTTGATTGGCAGTGATGGTTTTGGGAAAACTAGTTTCATTGCGATAATACATTTGCAGAGCTGTTTGGATTTGTCTAATATCATTGACTCGAGCAATATCGCGGGCTTTACTTCGAGACTTTGCTAGGGAGACCGCACCGATAGTAACTAACACGCCAATAATAGAAATAACAATTAATAATTCAATTAATGTAAATCCCGATTTTGTTTTTTTAGGTTTAAGCATATTCAAATTATTTGTTTAATATTTTTTTGAGCAGCTCAGCGCTAATTTGGGGATTGGCTCGGCCACGACTCTCGGCCATGACTTGGCCGACAAAAAATTGAATCAAAGTTTCCTTGCCTCCTCGGTACTCTTCGACTTGTTTAGGATTTTTGCTAATGATTTTTTTAATAATTTCCTCCAGTTCTTTATTGTCGTCTAATTGTTTAAGCCCTAGTTTTTCCATAATCTCATCCGGGGCTCCGCCGGCTTTCGTCATTTCCAAAAGAATTGTCTGACCAGCTGAAGAATTGATCTTGTTTTCGTAAATCAGAGTTAGAAGCTTAGCAAAATTATTAGGATTGATATGGCCATCTTTTTTGATTTGAACAAAATTTTCGTTTGGGTAATATTTTAATAATTCGGTAGTAAACCAATTGGCGGCCAGGGAATATAATTGAGGGGAGATGTGAGAAAAGGCATTCTCATCAGTAGCCAAAACCCAAGCGTTTAATTCGGAGACCAATTCTTCAAACCAACCGGCCGTATTTTTTTCAGCCACAATTATCTCAGCTAAGGCTCCGTTTATTTTGTATTCTCGAATAAATCTAGCGCATTTATCATCTGGTAATTCAATTAATTTTTGGCGGATAGTTTCTAGATACTCAGGGCTAATATTTAGAGCTGGTAAATCTGGTTCGGGAAAATAACGATAATCAGCCGAGCTTTCTTTGGTCCGTTGGCTAAAAGTTTTGTTTTGACTATCGCTCCAACCCCTGGTTTCGCCTTTGATAACTTCGTGATTGTCTAGAGCATTAGTTTGGCGGGCAATTTCAAAATCAATAGCTTTTTCTAGTGATCTGAAAGAATTGATATTTTTGACTTCCACTTTGGGGTTTAGTTGATTTTCACTAGTGGCTTTGATTTGACCATCTTCATAAACCCAGGTGCCCGGAACTTGCAGGGAAATATTGGCTTCGCAGCGCATTTCGCCTTTTTCCATATTGGCTTGGGAGATATTTAGATAGCGGACAATCTGGCGAAATTTTTGGCAGAATTTTTTGGCAGTTTTGGCGTCTTTAATAACTGGCTCAGTGACCATTTCAATTAATGGTGTGCCGGCTCGATTAAAATCGATCAGGGTGTGATCGCCAGAAGCTGGATGAGTTAGCTTGCCAGTATCTTCTTCTAGGTGGATTCTGGTAATATCAATTTTTTCTTTATCAACTTCTAGGCTAGCCTTATAAACTATGGGTAAATCGTATTGCGAAATTTGATAACCTTTGGGTAGATCAGGATAAAAATAATTTTTGCGGTCGAATTTGGATGGTGAATTGATCTGACCGTTTAGAGCGAGTCCTAAAAGTAGGGCCATATCCACGGCTTCATGGTTGAGGCTGGGTAGAGTCCCGGGATGACCTAAACAAATTGGGCACACATTAGTATTAACGGCGCCTTTAAAATTGCCGTTTTGACAACGACAAAACATTTTGGTTTTAGTTTGGAGTTCGGTATGAATTTCTAAGCCGATAATGATATCGTAAGACATGCTTATATTATAACATTTTTTTGATTTCTGCCCAAAGAATTTCGTGGATTTCATCAATAGTCAAATTAGCATTGATTTTGTGCCAATTATATTTTTGGCCGAGGTCCAGATGGATTTGGCGAACGCGATCGATGAGTTCGGTATTATCTTCATGACGATGGCCGATTTCTTTGGAATTTAGAAATCTATCACCATCAAATAAGAAGGCGATATCTTCTTTAATCAGGTGGCTGTTTATTTTGGCTGAGAATTCGATTGGCAGTCCTTCGCTAAATCCCCAGGCCATGCC
>CAZMYU010000015.1:0-19347 GCA_964570655.1 uncultured Gammaproteobacteria bacterium
TTAAATTTTTGACTGTCAAAAGTTAAAGTCAAAAAGCTTTTTAAATCGGGGTTAGAATTTACCAATCTCATGATACGGCCTCGAGCTCGACGAAGAGAAAAATGTTTTTGAACGTCAATGGCCAATTTGGGGTTTAAATCCACGTTATATTTTGACAGCTCAAATTCTTCTTGGGGTGAATAATCGTCGTTTGGTTTGTATAGGACGGGCAGGGTTGGCATAGTCATTTCTTTTTTAATTCTGGGTTTCCGTCTTTTACCTAAACTAATTGGTTTAGCATAATTGTAGATCTCAATTAACTCGCCGGATTGAACTAACTTTTGCCTATAGCACCTGATTGGTTGCTCCATAGGCTTAACGGCGTTAAGTGTGCCTATAGTCAAGTTAAATAGAGGGCACACTGAATAAAGTTCTGTCTAAAATCTCATTTACCGCCCCAACTTGTTTTTCTTTTTTCGGCGAGCGGACAAGCCTCGCCGAAAAAAATAGAATAAACAATGTTTGGGGGCGGTCAAAAAGAGATAGTTAAGAGAAAGATAACCCGATTAACAGGGACAAGACTATTAACAGGTTAAGGCGAAACTAACACGTCTTTGCCAAAACAAAAAAACCGAGCACGGGCAAAATGCTGGTTAATGATTTAAATTGGCAAAGAATGGACTTTGCTAATTTACAGGGGATATTATTTTTATGAGTTTGAAATTTTTATTTTACGTCTCATGCAGTCGACATCCGTTCAACAGTGGGTCCCGAGGTTATATATTTTATTTTAATTAGTCCGTAAGGGTATCATAGCATAAATTTGAGGTAAGGTTAAGAGCCAATTTTGCGAGTGATTTTTAGGATTTTGACGAGGCCGTCTGATTGTGGCTGATAGGGTTGGGGATAAGTTTTTTTGGTTTGACTTTTGGCCTATTAAAAGCTAAAATTATCTTATAAAACGACTTTAAATTTAAACTTATGGCCTTATTTAAAATAAACGGCAGTGATGTTAAAAAAATGGTTGTTAAAAGCGTTGATCTTGAAAGACAATTACAGAGATTATTTGAGGGGAATTTAGAGGAAATACTAAATATCACCTTTTTAGCGAGCGAATATTCGACTAGTAGTGGCGGAAGAATGGACACTCTGGGAATAGATAAAAATGGAGCCCCAGTTATTATTGAATTCAAAAAGAGCCAAAATGAAAATATCATTAATCAAGGCTTGTCTTATTTGCGTTGGCTTTTAGACCACAAAGGTAATTTTGAAATTTTGTGCAAAAATAAAAACGTTGACGTTGATATAGATTGGGACTCGCCTCGTGTTATCTGTATTGCCGAAAGTTATAATAAATTTGATATTGATACCGTGGACATATTGCCAATTAATATTGAGCTTTATAGATACAGAATTTATGACGAAAATATTTTATATTTAGAACCGGAAAATTATCAGAAAGTTAGAATTTCCACCTCGGGAATAATTAAAAAAAGCAATAAAGAAAAAACAGAAGTTTTACAAAAAGATTATTCCGTAGATCAGCACTTAGAAATAGCCAGCGAAGATATTAAGTCGTTATTTCTAACATTAAGAGAAAAAATCACGGCATTAGACGAAGATGTCCTTGAGGAGGCTAAAGCAAAATATATTGCTTATAAACTTTCAACTAATTTTGCCGATGTTGTCATTCTTCATAACTCGCTAAAAATATTTGTTAATGTAAAAAGCGGAAAATTAAATGATCCGGATAATATTGCTCGTGATTTAGAGAAACCTAAGCATATCGGCCACTGGGGCAATGGTGATTATGAAATTAAGCTAGAACATCAAAAAGATTTAGAAAAGGTTTTTAATTTAATTAAACAAAGCTTTGATTTTAATAAGTAAATTTATCTTTATCAAAATTTTAACTATTTTTTAAATAGATTTTATCACTCATCTGCTATAATATGACTGAACCTAAAAAGGCGAAGAAGAAAATAAAAAAAGCTAAAAAAATGCTAACCCCATATTTTAAACATAAGGACTTTGAATTATTCAAGGCTAATAGTCTTGAGTTTTTGGCTACTCTAAAAGAGGATTCTGTCGATATGATTTTCGCTGATCCGCCTTATTTGCTTTCTAACGGTGGTTTTACTTGCGATGGCGGTAAAATGGTGAGCGTAAATAAGGGGCAGTGGGATGTTAGCAATGGTTTAAAAAAAGATTTTGAATTCCATTTGGCTTGGACCCAGGCTTGCCATAGGGTTTTAAAGCCAGGTGGCACAATTTGGATTAGCGGAACCTATCATTCAATTTATCAATGTGGTTTTGCTTTGCAGGTTAATAAATTTCATATTCTAAATGATATTGCTTGGTTTAAGCCGAACGCCTCGCCGAACCTAAGCTGTCGCTTTTTCACGGCCAGTCATGAAACTTTGATTTGGGCTAGAAAAGATAAAAAAGGTAAGCATAAATTCAATTATGATTTAATGAAAAATGGTAATTGGCCAGAGGACTTTTTGAAAAAACCTAATTTACAAATGAGAAGTGTTTGGTCTATGGGAACACCAAAGCCATCAGAAAAAAAACACGGTAAACACCCAACCCAGAAACCAATAGATCTATTGGTTCGTATTGTTATGGCTAGCACCGATAAAGGCGATTTGGTTATTGATCCATTCACCGGATCGTCAACCACCGGCTTAGCGTGTGCTCTTAATGGTAGAAAGTTTATTGGTATTGATTTGGAAAAGAAATATTTAGATTTATCTATAAAGAGATTCAAAGATTTAGATATTAAATAATAAATATGCTTTCAAGCACTAAACTAAAATCCTTAAAGCCGTATATTGATATTATTGAAGATCATAAGGGTAAAACTTTAGGGGAAATTTTTAAAGAATTAAATAGTCATAAACACGAGCACTTTAAAAAAGGTGCCAGTGGTTTGATTATCGAAAATTTATTAGGGCTTGAAAATAACAACTCTAAGAAAGCCGATTTAGAAGATTTAAAAATTGAAATTAAAGTTTTACCAGTTCAATTAAAGACTTTAAAAGCCAAAGAGCCGACTCAAATAAAAATGATAAATTATGTTAGGGTAGCTTCTGAAAAGTGGGAAAATGCTGAAATTAGGGATAAAATTGAAACTATTTTTTGGATCGCTTATGGTGTTAAAAAAGAGGATGGAAAAAATGTCAGTCAAGATAAATATATTCTTTTGGATTGGTTTATTGATGCACCGGATATGGAGGCTCAAAAAATATTTCAAAAAGATTGGGAAGAAATAAAATCTTATATAGTGGCCGGTAGGGCAGATAAATTATCCTGTAGCATGGGCACCTACATAGAGCCCAAAACAAAAGGCAAAAATAACCAAGATTTTACAGAGGCTCCGAATGGCAAAGGCGGATTAACAAAGGCCAGGAGAAGAGCTTTTTATTTCAAAAAGAACTATACCAATTCTAAGGTCATAAAAGAATTAGATTTGGGAGCGATAAAATAAAATTTTTACTGATTTCGCAAAAATTTTTTATGAAAAATAAATTAGCTGAATTTTATAAACAAAGCAATGAAAAGCTTGATGAAATTTTAAGCGATGGATTTATTATTTTAGACGCTAATGCCATATTGGATTTATATAGGTATTCTGAAAAAACAAGAAAGGAAATAATAAAAATTTTAAAAAATTGCAAGGAAAGACTTTGGGTGCCAAATCAGTTTGCGTTAGAATATCAAAGAAATCGCCCTGAGGTTATTTTGACCGTTGAAGATTCTTATAAAAAAGTAGAGCTCATCTTAGATAAAGTTCTCGCTAGCCTTACAAATGAGTTAAACGAATATAAAAAAATAAAAACTTTAAAAACGGAAGATATAATTTGTAAAGTAAAAAAAGATTTGAATGAAGCTAAAAAACAATTAAAAAAAAGGAAGTCTAAGCACCCAGATTTGATAAAAGATGATAAAATCTTGGAAGAGATCTCTGAATTATTTGAGAATAGAGTGGGTGAGCCTTATAAAATTGAACAGTTATCGGATATATACAAAAAAGGCGAAGAACGATATAGCAAGGAAGTTCCGCCTGGTTATCGAGATATCTCAAAAGATTCATCAGATCCTTCTAAAAATAGAAAATTTGGAGATTTAATTGGTTGGCTTCAAATTCTTGATAAAGCCGAAAAGGAGAAAAAGAATGTTTTATTTATAACAAACGATAAAAAAGAGGATTGGTGGTGGGAAATAAAGGGGAGGACTGTCGGGCCAAGACCAGAGTTAATAAAGGAGATATGCGATAAGTCTGGGAAATCTTTTCATATGTATACAATGGAAAATTTTCTAGAATTTATTAAAAAGAAAAATAACGTAGATGAAAAAATTATACAAGAAGTAAAAAATGTCAGCGAGGAATCAGAGAGTGTTGGTGAAGATACATCAAATTTGTCTATGCAAAGTAATATATCATCCGGCGTTGAAGACGTCGGTGAAGATATTTCTACCACATCATTATGAAAACATATTTAATTACATATGATTTAATAATGCCGGAGACGGCCCCACATTACGTGGCCTTAATTAATAGAATTAAGGCTTATGGTCTTTGGGCAAAACCATTAGAATCAGTTTGGTTAATAAAAACAAATCAGACATTATCCGAGGTTATGGCTAATCTTAAAATTGCATTAAATTTTAATGATAAAATATTAATAATGGAAGTTAGTAATAGTTGGATAGCTCTTAATTTACCAGAGAGAGTGGTATTTTGGATGAAACAAGGGTTATAATCCTTGTCTATACGTATTCTTAGGATTTTTAATATATATTGATAAAAAAACAGCTTTATTTGAGCTGTTTTTTGCTACTCATTATTTTCTGATAAAAATGGAAGTTTTTTGGTTGTTGCCCTGGGAGTATGATTGGTTACTTTATTAACTTGATATGAATGGTTTATGTAAGCGTTTACTGCTTCGTCAAATATTTGGTTGATTTGCAGATCGACAGTCAATTGATCTCCTTTAGAGAAAGATTTGCCTTGATCAATTTCCTTGAAAAAATTGTCATCTATAACATTGGCCGATATTCTATTGCCGTTATAATAGAATTCCCATTTTCTATTATTTTTATCAAATATTAATTTATATATAATAAGATTTGCTGAAATTATTGTTGTTTTTGTGTTTTCTTGTTCTAACTCAACTTTCTTAGCTAAATCTTGAAAAGACTCTCTGTCAGCGGAAAATATCACAGATTCTTTGTCATCTAATATTTCAAATTTTGATATTGAAGTATCTTCTTCTAGCGATGCGAAGTTGTTGGCAATAGCATCGCTAATAGCTTGATTTTTTGAATAAATGCTATAAGTTCGATTATCAACTAAAATAATGGAACCTTTGTTATCTTTTATTTCAACTTTATCTCCAACTTGTTTTACTTCTGTTGGTTTATTTCCCCCAAATGATTTTTTTATTTGGTATGCCCCAATTGCTATAGTTACTATATTTGCTAAGTATCCAATATTGTCCCGAGTGAATAATTGATCAATAATATCTTTTGCTTGTAATGATATCCCAGTTATAAAACTCCCTTTCTCTAGGGCGGTAATTTTTATTTCAATCGGATGCTCAGAGTCTATTTCTGAGTTAATTTGTTTTATAACTTCACAAAAATTAATTAAAGAATTAATAAAAGTATTTGCATCTACTTGATGCAATTGTCCGTCAAATTTAATTTTTATTACTTGTTGTGATGACATAATAGTATTATATCAGTTTATAAATTTTTTTTCTACTATTATCTAAATTCTTTAATCTTCTTTACATAAATCCACCCCTCATACTCCAATATCTCATTCCGAACCGCCTTTACTAAGCGGTGCGTAAACCAAAAGACCAGATGAAATCTGGTCTTTTGGTTTATGGTATTATGGCCAGCCTGTCTGCCTAGCGCTGGATATGTTATACTAAGGATATTATTAAAATAATCAATGAATTTTATGAAAAAAATATTGTCGTTACTAATAGTGGCTCTATTTGTTGGGGGATGCGGGATAATTGATAAAAGCAATGCCGTACCGGTTTCGGGCAATAATTCAGTTGCTCCAGCTGTTTCCGCTAACAAGAGTTTGGATTTGAGTCACAAAAATTTGAGTCAGGTTGATATGTCTGTCTTTGACAAGACTAATTTAGAGGAATTGAACATCTCTGATAATAATCTCACCGGAGCTTTGCCGTCTCAGATTGGGAAACTTAGAAATTTGAAAATCTTAAATGCTAGCAATAATCGGATGACTGGGGTACCAGCTGAAGTCGGTCAGCTTATCAATTTAGAGGTTTTGGATTTATCTAATAATCAATTAACTGGTTTACCAAATGAATTAGCCAATTTAAAGAATCTCAAAACCCTGAATTTGTCTGGCAATCAATATTCCGAACAAGATTTGAGTGGTATCCGTAATAAATTGCCAAACGTTAATTATATTTTGAAATAATTTCAAATATTGTTGAATTTTGTTTTCTAGCCGATCAGTCCATCTGGTCGGCTTTTAATTTTTTATTTGATTAGAAATTTATTTGCTTTTTTGTTATAATATTAGATGAACTATAATCTATATGAAAAAAATCTTTACAATCATTGTGACTAGTAGTCTAATGATTTTTTTATCAACACCGGTTTGGGCAAGTATTCAAACCACTGCCTTTGCCAAGAGCTATCGCTTAAAAGATTTGAGTGATGGTCTTGGTCTGTCGGTCACTCGCGATGGCTCTTATTTGGTGACGGGGAGCACGGTTTTTGACAAGGCGATGGCCGATAATGATGCTTTTTTAATGAAAGTGGGTGGCCAAGGCAATGGGCAATGGGCTCGACTTTTTCAATCCAAGAGTTCAACTAAAAGTGCCGGTACCGGTAATAATGGCGGGGAGTATGGGTTGGCGACCAGTGAGTTGATAGATGGTTCAATTCTGCTAGCTGGTCGTTTAGACCCAGGCTTTATTACTAATGATTATCTGAAATACAAAGAAGCTTGGGGTGATATTTTTTTGAGCAAATTTAATAAAAACGGCGGACATTTATGGACCAAAATGGTGGGCGATTACGGTTATGATGATTTTCGACAACTTTTAGCCACCACTGATAATGGTTGGCTTTTGGTTAATTCAATTTCTGAAACTGGTTTTGGTGATGATATTGCTGATCAGGAGGCAGTGCCAAAATTTACGGTTATTGATAAATATCAGGCCAATGGAAAGAGAGATTGGTTGAAAAAAATCAATTTAAGCCAGGTGACTATCGCGCCCACTACCGATGCTTGGGTAGGTGTTGGTCAATTAACTGGGGACTCCTTGTTTTCTACTTTGCCGGTGGCTTTCAAGATTGATAAAAATGGGAATTTGATTTGGGCCAAGCGTTTGGAAAGTGCCCCTTTAACTATTAGTAATGTTTCAGTGGGGAGCAGTTCTAATTTAATCTTAGGTTCAACTAATTTTCATTTACCCTTGGGAGATTTTCGAACTATTGTGGCTACGCCGGATGCTGGATGTTTGGTCATCGGTCGTTTGTCTTTAGTTAGTAATGGGGCTACTAGTGATACCAAATTGGTGGCGCTTAAATTAGGAGCTGATGGTGAGTATCAGTGGACTCGAACTATTTCTTTGGCCAGGCCTCTAATTGATTCGGCTTTTATGGAAAATTTTACAGCCATTAGCACCAAAGACAACAACTTGGCTCTGGTTGGTGAATTTACTAAACAAGATACCGAGGCCCAAAATAGAGTTATGACCCTCGGAAAAAGAATTAAAGAATTTTATGCTCAGTATAATCTAAGCCCTGGACAAGAGAATAAGACCTCTGCTTCCAAAAAAGCTTGGGCTCAAATTATTAAAATTTCTACTGATACCATCCGACCTAATTGGCGCAACTCTTTAATTATCAAAACTAATTTGGATTTTCAGCCTTTATGGGCCAAGGCTATTGGTAATTCCAAGGCGATAACTGTTAATAATTTAATCCCTGGTAATGATGGTGGGGTCGTAGCGGTTGGCACTTATGAAACTCAGACTTTGAATTTTACAAAATTAGGAATCAAACATTATTTTAAAGAAGCGGTTCTAATAAAACTAGATGTAAATGGCGGAACTGCTGATAATCGGGGATTAATTAGTGATTATGAATTAGGTGAAGGAAGTGAAATTAATTCTTATTTGTTTCCAGCTGAGGCTGATGTGTTTATTCGTGATTTTAAATATAAGATTGAGGCTAGCCCGAAACCAATAACTCCGATTCAAAAAGTAAAAATCAGTGAGTTGTTTCCATGGAAATCTTATTTGCTTGAGTAATTTATGTCCAAATATTGTCTTTATATTTTACGCTGTGCTGACGAGACTTTATATACTGGCATTACTACCGATTTGTCTCGGCGTCTATTGGAGCATAATAGTTCTGATCTGGGCGCTCGTTATACGCGTAGTCGTCGGCCGGTCAAGGTGGTCTATTCTAAGAATTTTAAAAATCGTTCGACGGCCTCCAAAGAAGAGGCTAGAATTAAAAGTTTATCGCGTTTGGAGAAATTAAAAATAATTAAAATAAAATAACCTGGATCCTGGCCTTCGCCAGGATGACAGATGATACCATTATGTTCAAAAATCATAAATCATCCTATCATATTTGGATTTTTATCATTGGTCTTATTTCGACCATTGCTTACCGTCTGGTCATTGTTTTTACTGACTACAGTGCTTTTTGGTTGGAGTTTTGCTGGTACCTGGGGACCATCGGTTATATTTGGTATTTTGGGCATCGCTGGAAAATAGAAAATCGGCGGGACAAATTGATTGAAAATTTAAATTTGGCCCATAAGATTGAAGTCGGTGAAGCTCTGCAAAAACCAGATCAGGAAGCTCTCACTTATATTCTCAAGGGTATGAGCACCAGCTGGGCCCGTTGGAATTATATTGCTATCTTTATTTTTTCATTTTTGGCGATTATCTACGCGGTTTTTAGTGATTTGCACAAAATATTAAAATAACTAGCTAGATTGACATTCATTTCATTTTGAGATAAATATGTAGATAAGGTTCTTTAAATACTAGGAGGTTTAAATGGATAATTCAAAGAAAAAATATAAAGTTTCAGTAGAGCTTTTTGACTCTAGTGAATTTGAGCCAGAAGAGACTGTTGGTCCTATTTTTAGGGATGTAGAAGTAGAGGCCGAAAACGATGAGGAAGCCAAGGAGGCAGCCACCACTCAGGTCAAAAAGGAATTAAAACCTCATGAAAGTTTTACCGCTGTCAGGAAGGCTGAAGTAATTAAGTAATTTATTTTTATTTTTTAAAAGCCAAGCAATAGTCTTGGTTTTTTTATTTTATAAAAAACCCGAATTCCATTGGAACTCGGGTTATTTCGTTTTTAATCTTTGAAAGTGATGGTCCGATATCCGGATTGAGCACTAAAGCGGACGGCCCAGCGATTATCATAAGGTGTAACGATAAGTGTTGATCGTAGCCTACTGGGATTGGGCATACGTAATAGCCAGTTTGTGTCGATATAAATTTTTCCGCCATATTCGCGGAAATGGCTGTAGTTTGGTGGCGTACTCATTAACACTCCTTCTTTGGTCCAGGGGCGATTTTGGAAAACTTCATAAAGAATCAGGGCTGGTTGGCTATCATCGCTCATGCTTTTAGCGAAACGAATGAAGGCTAGCCAGTGAATCCATTCGCCGATTTTTTCACCGTTAGCCAGAATAAATCCAATGGGCTTGTCAGCTGGCTGGAGAGAAGACAAATAAAGAGCCCGAGATGGCCCACCAGGTTTATCGTAATGGAGGAATTCGGCGATTTTATCTTCATCCAAAAACCCACTATCCATAAAGTTTTCCCGATAACCGGTTTTGCCGACATCTCCCATGAAGGTCACAAACCGTCTCATAATTTTCATATTTCCGTCGATACTGGGAAATAGGAGTGTTTGGCCATTATTGTTGATATATTTCAAATCAACCAAGCTGGGTCTTTCATCTGGTAGTTTGATAATCTTGTTACCAGCGGCGCAGGAAACAGCCAATTCTTGAGTGATGTGATTAACCACTATGGAGAAAATTGGCAGACCTCGGCGAATACAACTAATAGCTGAGGTGGCCCCGGTAATCGAAGCTGGGGTGCTAAATTTTTCTTCCCATTTTTCAATAGTACTGGGGTTATCAAAAATATCACCAATTTTTTGATCCTTAGGAAATCCAGCCAAAAATTCCTTGCCTTGGTTGGAACGATCAAAGGGATCGGAAATAAAAACTGTTTGAAAAGTTCGAGGATCATTGGGTCGAAAAGTATCACTGAGAATCATTTCTTTTGATCCAATTTCCTCGGTGATAATGACTGACCCGGCATCATATTTTTTGAGAGCTTCGCAAATAGTGATCTCTGGCCCGGCGTCCATGCCCATGGTATCGTTTTTGCCATAAGCATTTATTTTTCGCAGAGCTTCTTCCACGGTTGAGTGGCGAAAATCATAATAGGCTGCGAGTACCGCATCAATCGCGGCGTTTAGGTGACTTATTTCTACTCCTTGCATATATTCCTCCTTGTATTTATGTAAATGAACTTAATAATTAAGATATTAGCTCTTTTTTGTAAAAAAGCAAGTAGTTTGTCAAGCCCCTGTTTGGTTTGATAAATTCAGAGAATTATCCTATACTACAGGTAGTTTAAAGCTTATTATTTTTTATAAAAATATGGATCTATTAAATAAGGCCCGGGAGGGTTTCAAGACTTTACCAGTTAATTCAGTTTACATTGATCAGGCTTTGAAATTTTTAGAAGAGTGGTTAAGCAAGGAGGAATTTAAGGATTATGTTCCGCAAATTGAATACGTAATCAATAATCAGTCTTGGGATTATCTCCTAGATTCTTTTTATCAGGTGATTCCTTTTGGCACTGGTGGTCGGCGCGGGGAAGTGGGGGTAGGACCCAATCGGATTAATCCTTGGACCATCCGAGCTTCGGCTCAGGGTCACTCTCAATATTTATTGAAAAAATATGGCGAGGCAGTCAAAACTCGTGGAGTGGTTTTTGCTTATGATGTTCGACAATTTTTTGGTAACAAATTTTTAAACAATGAACTTGTTAGCCCTTTGACCAACTTGACTAGTCGAGATTTGGCCAAGGCAGCGGCCGAGGTTTATGCCGCCAGTGGTATTAAGATTTATTTTTTTAGTGATATTCGGACTACTCCGGAATTGTCTTTTGCTATTCGTCATTTGGGAGCTGTAGCTGGTGATATGTTTTCGGCTTCTCATAATCCACCTGATCATAATGGCAAAAAAGTTTATAATGAAACCGGTGGACAGCTTATTCCTCCTGATGATGAAGAGCTGGTTACGGAAGTTACTAGCCAGGTGCAAGAAATCAAGGAGATGCCTTATAATCAAGCTGTGGCCAGTGGTTTGATCGTAGAAATTGGGGCTGAGGTTGATGAGGCTTATTGGCAGGCGGCTGGATCCGTATCCTTGTCTTCGGCACGGGATCTCAAAATTGTTTATACGCCCCTGCATGGTTGTGGGCTCACTTCGGTTTATAAAGTTTTGGAACATTTAGGATTTGACATTAGCCCTGATCCTCAGACCAGTAATCCTAACGGTCGTTTTGAAAATATTACTTTCAATATTCCTAACCCCGAAGTTGTGCAGTCTTTTGATGCGACTCTTAAATTTGCCAAAGAAGTTCAGGCTGACATAATCTTGAGTAGTGATCCTGACGCTGATCGAATTGGGATCATGGTTAGGCATCTGGGCGAATGGATATTTCTCAATGGTAATGAAATAGATATTATTCTAACTAATTATGTTATTACCAAAAAGAAAAAAGATTTATCAGAGTCGGGAGTGGTTATTAAAACCACTGTTACGAGCAACTTGATCCAAAAAATTTGTGCTCAAAATAATATTAAAATTGTCGGTGAATTACTTATTGGTTTCAAATATATTGCTGAGACCATGAACGATTTAGAAAAAGCTGGTGGTATTAATAATTTTTTGTTTGCTTGTGAAGAAAGCCATGGTTGTCTAGCTGGGAATTATTCTCGTGACAAGGATGCCGTCGCTCCAGCTATTTGGTTTGCCGAGCTCTCGGCTGAGCTCAAAAAAGAAGGGCAGACTTTGATCGATTATTTAGATCAGATTTATTTGCAATATGGCTACTTTCAAAATTATTTGACCGAGGTGCGTCTCTTGGGAGCGGTGGGCAAGGAAAAGATCAATAATTTGCAAGCTCACTTAAGGAAAAATCCGCCACTTAATTTTGGCAAATTCCAAGTGCAAAAATTTGAGGATTGTCAGTTGCGGGAGCCAATTGTTTCTGAGACTGACAGGCTAGCCAAAGATGTCCTGATTTTTCATTTACAGCCAATCCCCGGGCTAGAGACTTGGCGGGTGACTATTAGGCCCTCAGGCACTGAACCAAAAACCAAAATGTATTTTGAAATTGGGGCTGAACCGGCTGATTCCTTAGAAAAATTAGAGGCGACCAAAAAATTGGTAGGAGACTTGATGACCGAATTAGAAAAAGCTGTGATGGCCACTTGTTATCAGATAATTGGTGTTGATTTTCCCGAGCGCGGATTTCTACTTTTTTGGCAATTGCCACTGGATGACAAGATGAAGTATTTCGAAGTTGAATCGAAAATTGTGGAATTAAAAAATATAGCCAATCAAGAAGAAAGACGAACCAAATTTTTTGAACTAATATCTTTCTTAGGAGCTGATCCGGTGGGGAAAATGGATGAAGCTTTCAAGGCCCAGTATCAAGTTTCGGTCCTCAAGTATTTGGATATTTAGTATTCATAATTGCTTCTGTCATCCTGGCGAAGGCCAGGATCCAGGTTTATTTAAACATTCATTAAAAATATTTCTGGATCCCCAATCAAGTTGGGGATGACAATTAGGAAATAGAAATAAAAAAACCTGTAGTATTTACAGGCTTTTTATTTTTTTGGGTCGAGCGTCCCAGACCATTTTGCCGGCTCCTACTGCTAGTCTGAGCAGGGCAAAGAAAAGGGCAACGATGGTTTTAAGTAGGGAAAGCAAAATCCATTTCAGCCAACGGTTTCTATCAAAGAAAGCGTTTCCCCAAAGGTCCGAAGATTTCCGGCGGGTAAGGGAATTGGGGGTTTTTATTTTTTTGGTATCTATTCGGCTGGCGATAAAACCAATCGCGATTATGCTGATTATTATTACTATAACTGTGCTCATTCTCTGTTGTTTTAAAGGACGGTTAAACAAAGTTTATTCTCACAATTATAGCATTTTATTGATTATTTGTCAAGGAGAGGGGATTATTCTTTTTTCGGCTATTTTTGATTTCCTGGATATTAAAAAAGGTCAAAAACCATAGAGCCAGGCTTACCAAATGATAAGCCAGCCATTCAATTAGTTTTTTGGGTTTAGATTTTTGGCGTAAATAATTGGAAGAGACGAGGCTGCAGTCCTGGGATATTATTTTATTTATTTCATTTTTAAAATTCAGGACAAATTGGCGATCAAAAATCTCGACATTCATTTCTACTAGTCCATAGGTGCTTAGAAAGTTTAGATCATGAGAGCCAATGGTGGCCCAGAGATCATCGGCGATAGCTACCTTGGCATGAACCACTGTGGGCTCATATTCATAAACTTCAATATTGTGACGCAGTAGCCAGCGGTATAAAAAGTTGACTGCTAATTTAAAAAATTTCTCATCAGATTTTTTAGCTAGAATGACTTTGACCTTAACCCCTCGTTCTCTAGCTTTTTTGATTAGATGACGCATCGGTTGGCTCGGCAAAAAATAGGCCCCAATAATAGTAATATAATTTTCAGCGTTTTTAAAAATATAGCGATAGCTTTTAGCAATTTCTAGTTTTCTAATTGCCCAATCATTTTTTCTAATCCGGACAAATGAAGAGTGGGACGTAAAATCTTGAGGCTTCAATACGTCTCTTTTTGAATGTTTGGCTGGGCGGTTTCTTTTGAAAAAATTCTTTTGCCAAATTTTGAGACAGGATTTATTTATTTCTTTGGCAATACTGCCTTGGAGCAAGACAGCAAAATCTAGCCAAGCTGGGTCCTGGGGGCTACCCAAATATCTCTCGGCAATATTTATTCCGCCAATCAAGGCTTTTTGACTATCGACTACTAGGACTTTTTGATGTAGGCGCCGACCAAGATGAAAACCTTTCCTGGAAATTAGTGGCGTAAAAAAGCGGAAATTAATGCCAGCTTGTTTTATTTCGCTAATAATTTTGTTTTTCAAATTGGTCGAGCCAAAAGAGTCTAGGATCAAATAAACTTGGACCCCCCGACTAGCTGCTTCTTTGAGGCTATTTATAACCTGACGTCCCGCTATATCGTCTTGGAGAATATAAGCGTGAAGATGGATTAATTTTTTAGCTTCGTCTATCAATTTTTTGAGCAAAACAAAATATTCCGATCCACCTTTGATAAGTTGGGGTTGGCTGTCGGAGTAAAAATTTTGGAGTTTTTTGGGATGGCTTAGAAGCATTTTTATTAGTTTTATTTATTAATTATAGCAAATAATAGCTAAAATCACTATTATCTTTTTTTGATTTATGCTATATTATTGATACTCAATAAATTAATAAAAATTATATGCATTTTCCTTGGAAACCAGAATATAGTTTTGGCATTAAAGAGATTGATGCTCAACATCAATCTTTTGTAGGTATCTTAGATCGGCTTTATGATTCTATTTTGGCTAATTCGCCCCGAGAAGACCTGGGTCAGATTTTGAAGGCCCTGATCGCTTATGCGGTTGAACACTTCGCTACCGAAGAAAAATATTTTGACCAATTCAATTATGAGGGGGCGCTTGAGCATAAAGCCAAACATCAAGAATTGAAAGACAAGGTTTTGGATTTTCAAAATAAATTTAACGAAAAACAAGCCGATATTTCTGTGGAGCTTATTGATTTCTTAGAAGACTGGTTGGTCAATCATTTGCTAGCAGTGGACAAAAAATATGTAGATTGTTTCCACGAACACGGGCTTCATTAATAAATCAATCTATGTCTAAAAATAGTTTTATCTATAGTCATCGTCAAAACTTAGGTTTTACCCTGGTGGAGCTTATTGTAGTTATTGCTATTATTGGTATTTTGGCGACTCTTAGCGTGGTGGCTCTCAATAATGCTCGCGCTAAGTCTCGGGACGAGCGTCGAGTAGCTGACACCAAGCAATTAACCACGGCTTTGGCTATGTATTACGGCGATACTGGTCGTTACCCCGCGGCGTTAATAGTTGGCCAGCCGCTTTATTCTACTTCTTTGGACGCTAATAATAATATTGTTACTACTACTTATTTGGCTTTGGTGCCAGCCAATCCTAATCCCGCTGATGGAGCTAATTGCACTACTGCCAATAATACTTTTAATTATTCAACCTCTTCGGATTTGCAAACTTATACTTTATCGACCTGCGTAAGTGTTTCGCCTCAAGATAGTCAAAATTCTATTTATATTTCTGATCCTCAACAAACTCAACCTTGTGGAGTTTATGTAGTCAATTATGCCGGGCAAGTTTATCGGACGGTTCAGATCGGTACGCAGTGTTGGATGAAAGATAGTTTGAATATTGGTACAGCAGTTGCTGTGTCCACTAATCAAACTAATAATGGAGTAATCGAGAAATATTGTTATTCTGATAGTAATGCCAATTGCGTTACTTATGGTGGTCTTTATCAATGGAATGAGGCTATGAATTATTCAACTACTGAGGGCGCCCAGGGCATCTGTCCTCCTGGTTGGCATATTCCTACTGATGCTGAACAAAATACTTTGGACCAATATTTGACAACCGCTGGTCAGAGTTGTAATGCTAGCCGGAGTTTTGCTTGGGGTTGTTTAGGGGCTGGGACTAGATTGAAAGATGCCGCTGGTTTTAATGCTTTAATGGTTGGCTCTCGTTGGACGGATAATGTTTATTATTATTTGAGTCAGTATGTTTTTTATTGGTCATCGACAATTAGCGGTGCTACTGCTTGGACTCGGAATTTAGGGAGTGCTACGGCCTATGTTAATCGTTATAATTATGATCAAAACGCTGGTTATTCGGTGAGGTGTATTAAAAATTAAAAATATTTATTTAAAAAAACACCCAATAATTTGGGTGTTTTTTGGATGTTATTTATATGGCGATTATTTAGTGGTAGTGGAGCTGGCTTTGGGGGCTAGTTCACTAATCGGGGTAACTGGTCCAGATCCCCAATTATCATAATTATATCCTCTCATCATTCCACAGCCGCCTGGGCCCCGGAAATTTTTGTCAAAGGATCGATAATTGTCATGACGACTTTTGAGAGATCCTAGGCACATACCGGCCAAGAAGATAATTAGAATAACAAAGATTTTCATGAGCAGATGAGCTCTGGGTCCTTTGAGACAACAGCAGTTTGATTCTTGGCTGGAATGTGAGCAACAGCCATGCTCGTGGTCGTGATGTTCGTGCATATTATTTTTTATTAGTTAATAAGAAAACGTCTAATTACTAACGCCTTCGTATCATAGCATATATTTAAATTGGGAGCCAGGCTCCAGAGCCTGGCTACTTGATTAAAATAAAGATTTGTGTTAGACTCAATATCTAAGTATATCTAATCAAAACAGATTCGTCTCTTTAGTCATTTTTAGTGGCCAGCAGATGTCGGGTCACTTATTTTTTTATGTTAAACAAACCTGTTAATACTGCTACCGGTTGGCAAAATTTGGGAATAAAACCAGCCATTTTAGCAATTTTAGCCAAATTAGGTCTAGAAAATCCCACCCCTATTCAAAGCAAGGCCATCCCGGTGGCTGTTAGCGGCCAGGATCTTTTTGGTATTGCTCAGACTGGTACTGGCAAGACTTTGGCTTTTGGCATTCCGCTAGTTCAGCGTTTGGCCGAAAACAAGGGCCGAGCCCTGATCCTATTGCCAACTCGAGAATTGGCTACTCAAGTGGAAGAGAGTTTGAAAAAAATTGCTCCGGCTTTTGGCTTGCGCAATATATTGATTATGGGCGGTGAGCCAGTTAGACGTCAGCTTTATGAATTGTTTCGTAATCCTCAAATTATTGTCGCCACTCCTGGAAGATTATTGGATCATATCAAGAGACGTTCGATTCGTTTGGACAATTTATCTATTTTGGTATTAGACGAAGCCGATATGATGTTTGATATGGGCTTTGCTCCGCAGATTGAAGAAATTATTAAGGCTACTCCCAAAACTCGCCAAACTTTATTATTCTCAGCGACTATGCCGGCGGCTATTTTACGGTTGGCTGAGCGTCATTTGTCTTCGCCTCTCAAAATTGAGGTGGCTCCAGCTGGTAGCACTGCTGATTTAGTTGATCAAGAAATCTATTTGATCCGTCGAGAAGATCGTTTGGATACTTTAGAAAAAATATTAGTCAATTATAAAAATTTGATATTAATTTTTGTCCGGACCAAATATGGCGCTTCTAACTTGGCGACCAAACTGAAACATAATGGTCATAAAGCGACCGAGATTCATTCTAATCTTTCGCCTAATCAACGTAAGCTGGCCTTGGCTGGTTTCAAAAATGGTACTCAAAGAATTTTGGTGGCCACCGATGTGGCTGCGCGTGGTTTAGATATCAGTGATATTGAATTAGTGCTCAATTTTGATTTGCCCGATAATTGTGAAGACTATGTGCATCGCATTGGTCGAACAGCGCGGGCTGGCAAGGGAGGCAAGGCGATTTCTTTTGCTTTGCCAACTCAGCGTCGCGACATCCAAAAAATTGAAGGACTGATCAAAAAGAATTTGCCAATTACCAAAATTGGTTTGGTTCAAGAAGAGGCCAAAAGAAGTGTCATGGTCAAGGCTCCGGCGCGTCACAATTATAATCGTCAAAGGCAGTGGCGACCAAAATCGGCTCCTGATTTTTCTATGTTAGCTCCCGAGGATTTGCGAGAGCAGGTTAATTCTTTTGGGCGTTATCAAAAACCAAAAAATAATTTTAAAAAACAAAATAAATTTTCCAAAAATGTATGGCCGAAGAAGTAGTTTTGCGATTTGATGAAGTAAATTTTGAATATCTTCATAAAAAACCAGTGCTCACTGATGCTAGTTTTAGTGTTCGCAGAGGAGCCAAAATAACCCTCATGGGGCAAAATGGTGCTGGCAAGAGTACTATTTTTAATTTGATCAAGGGTGATCTCCGGCCGAAAAGCGGTCGAATCTCGATCACTGGCGGAGCCACTATTGGAACAGCTCGCCAAACTATTGCGCAGAGCGATTTGCCTTTGACTATTTTGGCTTATTTTTCTAAGGCTTTCGAGTTAGTGCCAGGCAATATTAAGAGTCGAATTAGCAAGGTGCTCGGGGCGGTTAATTTTGATGTCCCTTTGGAGCGAATTGTTGGTGATTTATCGGGCGGTCAGCAAGCTCGGTTGCTTTTGGCCTATGCCTTGCTGCAAGATCCGGATATTTTACTATTAGATGAGCCCACCAACAACTTGGACCAAGAGGGAATTGATCACTTGATCACTTTTTTAATCATGTATGACAAAACGGTTATAGTCATCTCTCATGATGCTGATTTTTTGAATTGTTTTACTGAGGGGGTTATTTATTTGGATGTTTTCACTCATCAAACCGAGCTGTATGTTGGTGATTATTATTCGGTGGTTGAGGAAATTAGTCGACGAGTAGAAAGAGAGATCATGAAAAATGCTCAGCTGGAAAAAAAGATTATTGATCGCAAAGAAAAAGTGAATTTTTTTGCCAACAAAGGTGGCAAGATGCGTAAACTGGCCTTGAAGCTCAAAGAAGAAACCGAGGAACTAGAAGAAAACAAAGTGGAGGTGCGCCGAGAAGACAAAACTATTAGAAAATTTAATATCCCTAATCAAGATATCAAGGGGGAAATAGTGACTTTGCAGAAAGTGCGGGTTATCAAAAATCATGAACCGATTTTTAAAGATATTAATAAAGTTTTGGGCAAAAAAGACCGTCTCTTAATTACTGGTCCCAACGGTATTGGTAAGAGCACCTTGCTTCGGTCGCTAGTGGCGGGCACGCAAGAGGGAATTCAGATTTTGCCTGGAGTGGTGGTGGGCTATTATAGCCAGGATTTTTCCACTCTTGATTTTAATGAAAAAGTTTTTAATTCTTTGCAAAATATTTTGGCTCCCGGAATCTCTGAACCAGAGATGCGCTCGGTGGCTGCTGGATTTTTAATTACCGGCGATTTGATGGATCACAAAATCGGGGAATTATCCGAAGGGCAAAAGGGTCTCTTATCTTTAGCTCGACTAGTGCTGATGCAACCGGGAATTTTAATATTAGATGAACCGACCAATCATATCAATTTTCGTCATTTGCCAGTGGTGGCTGAGGCGA
>CAZMYU010000016.1:0-15012 GCA_964570655.1 uncultured Gammaproteobacteria bacterium
GCGAATTAAAATTAGAATTACATCCGCAAAAAATATTTTTAAAAACAATTAGCTCGGGTTTGGATTTTTTGGGCTGGGTCAATTTTCCGGATCATCGGGTTTTGCGTTCGGCGACTAAAAAAAGAATGTTTAGAAAAATAAAAAATCAGCCAACATCGGAAACGATTGCCTCTTATCTTGGTTTATTGTCGCATGGGGATGCTTATGAACTTAAAGAGGAAATTATAAATTTTGGTTAATTTGGTTTTTTGACAAGCAATCATTTTTAGCTTATTATAAGAGGTATGTTTGACTACAAAAATCTACAAAAATTTGATCCCGAACTCTTATCTTTGGTGAACAAGGAGTTTTGGCGACAGAGCGATGAACTAGAGTTGATTGCCTCAGAAAACTATACCTCTCTCGCAGTTTTAGAGGCCATGGCTACTGTGCTGCAAAACAAATATAGCGAGGGTTATCCTGGTGCTCGGTATTATGGCGGTAATCAGGTAATTGATGAAGTGGAGCGTTTGGCAATTGAGAGAGCCAAGGAGTTGTTTGGAGCTGAGCATATCAATGTTCAACCTCTGTCTGGTTCTCCGGCTAACATGGCGGTCTATTTGGCTGTTTTAAATCCCGGCGACAAAATTTTGGGCCTGCGCCTAGATCATGGTGGACATTTGTCTCATGGTCATAAGGTCAATTTTTCCGGTCGACTTTTTGATTTTGTTTATTATGAAGTTAACCCAGAGACTGGTCGAATTGATATGGATCAGGTGCGCGAAATAGCGCTAAGAGAAAAACCCAAAATGATTGTGGCTGGTTATAGTGCTTATAGTCGTGATATTGATTGGCAAGGATTTAAAAAAATTGCTGATGAAATTGGAGCTTATACTATGGCTGATATTTCTCACACCGCCGGGCTAATTGCTGGCGGAGCCTTGCCGAGTCCAGTACCATTTTTTGATTTTGTAACTACCACTACTCACAAAACTTTGCGTGGACCCAGAGGGGCGATGATTATGTGCCTAGAGAAATTTGCCAAAGAAATTGATCGCTCGGTTTTCCCGGGAATTCAAGGTGGACCACACGAACATATTATTGCCGCCAAGGCTGTGGCTTTTAAAGAGGCGTTAAAACCAGAATTTAAAACTTACGCTCAGCAGGTTATTAGAAATGCTCAGGCCTTAGCTCTAGCTTTGATTAATCTTGGTTACAAAATAATTTCTGACGGTACTGACACTCATCTCATGGTTGTTGATCTAAGCACCAAGGGGTTAAACGGCAAAGAAGCTGAGAAGGCTTTAGAAAAGATTGGAATTTCTGTGTCGCGTTCTACTATTCCTAATGATCCCAATCCACCCTATAATCCATCGGGTATTAGAATTGGTACACCGGCTATAACTACCAGGGGAATGAAAGAGCCAGAAATGGACCTGGTGGCCAAATATATTAATGACGCTATTTTAAATAAAGATGATGATAATAAATTAATGGAACTCTCTGGGCAGATCAAGGAGCTGGCCAAAAAATTTCCAATTTATGTTGAACTTAATTGACGGTAAAATACTAGCCGAACAAATTAAAGATAAGCTAGCTTTGGAAATTTCCAAGCTAAAAAGTCGCCGGCCCCATCTGGCGATTATTTTGGCTGGGAGCCGGGAGGATTCTCAACTGTATGTATCTCTCAAAGAAAGAGAAGCCAAAAAATTGGGGATTGATACTAGCTTGTATAAACTGACTGAATTTGAAGGGGAAAAAGAAATCTTAGAGCTTATTAATTTTTTAAATAAAGATACAGAAATCGATGGCATCCTAGTCCAATTACCACTGCCAGCCAAATTTGATACTGACCAGATTATTTCGGCTATTGACCCAGCCAAAGATGTGGATGGTTTTTGTCCTAATCATCCCAGCGATGTTGACTCGCCAGTTTTTTTGGCCACAGCTGAATGTTTTAAATATTGTGGATTAGATTTAACGGACAAAAAAATTTGCTTACTGTATAATTCTGATATTTTTGGTCAAGATTTTCAAAAATTTTTGGAAAAATTAGGCGCGCAAGTCGAGATTATTCCAGCCAAAGATATCGATAATAATTTGTCTCATATAACTCGCTCGGCCGATATTTTAATCAGCGCTTTGGGCCGGCCCAAATTTATTACTGCTGAACTTATTAAGGATCAGGCGGTTTTGATTGATATTGGTATTACTAAAGTTGATGGCAAAGTAGTCGGCGACGTTGATTTGGAAAGTACTAAAAATAAAGCCTCTTATATCAGCCCGGTACCTGGTGGTATCGGACCTCTCACCATCGCTTTTTTATTCAAAAATGTTTTAACAGTCTATCGCAGGAATTTTTAGAATTAGGATTTATAGGATGTATAGGACATATAAGATTTATAGGATTATTAATTAAATAATCTTATAAATCCTTTAAGTCCTCTAAATCTTCTAAGTCCTCCAAACAAATGTCGGAGGATCAAAAAACTCAACTTCTAGATCTCTTGAAGATTCATTTTGGTTATGAGGCTTTTCGCTATGGCCAAGAAAAAGCTATGGCCTCGGTGCTCAGTGGCCAGGATACTTTGGTTATCATGCCCACTGGTGGTGGGAAGTCAATGATTTTTCAATTGCCGGCTTTAATTTTTCCGGGGGCCACGATTGTCATCTCTCCTTTGATTTCTCTGATGAAAGATCAGGTTGATTCTTTAAACCAAGCAGGTATTCCAGCGACCCTAATTAATTCTTCTATTTCTAGCGACGAGGCCAATAATCGTTTGGCCGAGATGAAGAGTGGTAATTACAAGATTTTGTATATTGCTCCGGAAAGATTTTATAATGCTGATTTTTTAAATAATTTAAAAGACCTAAAAGTTTCACTTTTAGCTGTTGATGAGGCTCATTGTATTAGCCAATGGGGTCATGATTTTCGTCCCAGTTATTTGCGCTTGAGTCAGGCTGTCGAACTCTTGGGTCGTCCACCAGTTTTGGCCCTCACCGCTACAGCCACTCCGGAGGTGCGCCTCGATATTATGAAACAACTCAAAATGAAAAATCCGGAAATAATAGTTACTGGTTTTTCTCGGCCCAATTTACAATTTGGCGTGCTCAAAGCTAATGATGCTCAAAAATTGAATTTGATTTTAGAGATTGTCGGCAGTCTCGAAGGTCAATCCGGAATTGTTTATACTGGTACTCGAGCCAAGGCTGATGAAATTGTTGAGTTACTTAGTAATAGTGATATTTCGGCAGTGGCTTATCATGCTGGCATGGACAATGATAGTCGTCAGTGGGTGCAAAACAAATTTATGAATGGTGAGGCGCGAGTGGTGGTGGCCACCAATGCTTTTGGACTGGGTATTAATAAAAAAGATATTCGTTTTGTCCTGCATCATGATTTGCCAGGCACGGTTGAGGCTTATTATCAGGAAGCTGGCCGCGCTGGCCGCGATGGCCTCACTAGTTATTGCTTGCTTTTATATTCACCCAAGGATAGATACTTGCGAGAATTTTTTATTAAAGGTGATAATCCTAGCCCGCGTTTGATTTTGGAAGTTTATGATTATTTATTGGATAAAGATAATGGAGCTTCGCTGCTTTTGACTTATTCGCAAATTGCCGAAAGTCTGAGCGAAGATGTGCCAGAAATGGCCATTGGCACGGCCCTCAAAATTCTAGAAAGAGAAGGTTATATTTCTCGGCCTAATGAAAAAACTGGCGGAGCTTGGTTGAAATTATTACAAGAACCAGAAAAAATACTCATGTCTATTCCCAAAAGAGCGGCCAAGCAATTCGAGGTTTTAAATGCTTTGCTGGACAAATTCAAAGACAAATTAATAGAAGGTTGGCGGATTGATTTGGAGCATGTGGCCGCTTTGCTTAATATCAAAAGAGATTCACTGCTTCGAGTTATTAAAAAGAGTGCTGATCAAGATTTGCTTAAATATGAGCCCCCGTTTAAAGGCACCGAAATTCGGGTTTTAAAACGAGTACCTTTGGATAATGTTGAGCTGGATTTTGCGGCTCTAAAAGCCAAGGCCCAAAACGCTTATGGTAAGCTAGATCAAATGGAGGAGTACGTCTATCATCATGATTGTCGGCAAGATTATATTTTGAAATATTTTGGCGATGAGACAGCTAAGCGTTGCGGAATTTGTGATATTTGTCAAAATGGCGCCAAGATTTCCAAGCATCAGCATGGAGAATATTTGGGGAGTGTAGATTAAGGGTTCTTTAATTAGAACCTGGATCCTGGCCTTCGCCAGGATGACAATTAAAATAGAAAACCCCCGCATCTGTCATCCTGGCGAAGGCCAGGATCCAGATTTATTTATGAAATTAATTACTCAGAACAAATTAAGAGAATTAGTCTTTGACAATTATCAGAAGATTGCCAATGATTTTGCGGTGACCAGAAAAAAACCGCTAGCTCCGGTCCTGCTGAAATTATTAGACAGGATTCCAGGTGGTTCTAGCGTTTTGGATGCTGGTTGTGGCAGTGGACGTCTGGCTAATTACTTCCAGGGCAAAAATATTAATTATGTCGGAATTGATCAGAGCTCTAATTTGATCGGATTAGCCAAAAAAGATTTCCCTAGGTTTAATTGGCAGGTGGCTGATTTGAGTAATTTGGATTTTTTGCCTAGTAATCATTTTGACTATATTTTGAACATTGCCGTCTTGCATCAAATTCCTAGCTGTCAGCTCAGAGTTCAGGTACTCAAAAATTTGGCCGACAAATTACGACCCGGTGGTCAGCTAATAATTAGCACTTGGCGCTTATATGGTCAGCTGAAATATTTGAAACTGATTATTAAATTTTCTATCCTTAAAATTTTTGGATTTCAGCGAATGGACTTTGGCGATATTTTGTTTAATTGGAAAAATAGCCAGGGCCAAGGATTTAGCCAGCGCTATTATCATGCTTTTACTTTGAGAGATTTCAAAAAGACCGCCAGGTCCAGCGGTCTAAATATTATGGAAATTTTTTCTGATAAATTCAATCACTATTTGGTGTTAAGAAAAGATTAACTTTTTAGAGCATTAAGTATTTCTTTGATATCGGCCAAATCTTCGGGGCTGAGTCCGAGCTTCAATCTCTTTTCGTAAAGATTGTAATTGTCCCGGGAAATTCTAAGAGCACTAATGCCTCGTCCCTGTCGAATGTCCTCTTGATATTCTTTGATCAAATCTAAAACTATTTTCTTGTTTTGGCTATTGAGATTCTGATAATGATAATTGCTAATGATTAGCTCATTTAGACGATTAGTAATGACGTAATCTGGTTGATCGGCTAGGTCTTTGAGCAGGTCTTTGATATCCATATGATTTTGTGATATTATTATATAACTTATTATAACATCGCCAGAAGTGGCGTCAAACTATATGGGAAAAACAATTGAATTAACAAAAAAGAACTTTGAGGCTGAGGTTTTGCAGTCCAATTTACCAGTTTTGGTAGATTTTTGGGCGCCCTGGTGCGGTCCTTGCAAAATGATGGCTCCAATTTTGGAGGAATTAGCCGAGGATATTGGTACACAAGTCAAGATTGCTAAGGTTAATACCGAAGACGGGGACAATGGTGAATTGGCGGAGGCTTATAATGTTCAAGGTATTCCTAATATGAAATTATTTAAGGGCGGTCAAATAATTGCTGAATTTGTGGGTGCCCGTCCCAAAGATACTTTGAAAGCGGAGATTATTAAAGCCTTAAATTAAAATTATATGTCGACATTTGATAATATTTTGCTGCGTTTGAATTTGGTCAAAGAGTTAGAGGGACTTAGTGACAGCGATATTGAATTACTAAAAACTCCTAAAAAAATTAGTTACTCGGAATTAGAAATCGATGGAGTTAAGTATCCGGCTTGGCGGATTATTTCTAATAATGCTCTTGGTCCGGCCAAAGGCGGAATTAGATTTCATCCCGAAGTTTGTGAAGACGAAGTTCGATCTTTGTCTTTTTGGATGGCCCTTAAAAATTCTTTAAGTGGCTTGCCTTATGGTGGTGGCAAGGGTGGAGTCAAGTTTGATCCCAAAAATTCTTCGCCCGAGCTCATTACCAAAATTAGCCGAGCTTATATTCAAGCTTTTCATGAGGTTCTGGGTCCAGACATTGATGTCCCGGCTCCAGATGTTTATACCACTCCGCAGATTATGGCCATTATGTTAGATGAGTATGAGAAAATCAAAGGTTATCATGCTCCAGCGATGATTACTGGCAAACCAGTGGAGCTGGGTGGACTAGAACTACGTTCTGATTCGACAGCCAAGGGCGCTTATATTGTGATGAAAGAATTAATCACTCAGGTGATTAAAAATAATGATTTGAAAATTGCTATTCAGGGCTTTGGTAATGCGGGACTCAATATTGCCAAAATGCTTTATGCTGATGGTTTCAAAATTACGGCGGTTAGTGATAGTCAGGGTGGAATTTATGATGAGGCTGGGCTAGATATTAATAAATTAATTGAATTTAAAAATGGCGGTCAGCCAGTCTCAGAATTTGCTGGGCAAAAAATCTCTAATGCCGAGATTTTGGAGATTAATTGTGATCTTTTGCTTTTAGCCGCCTTAGAAAATCAGATTACCGCAGCTAATGCTGACAAGGTTCAGGCCAAATATATTGTGGAGTTGGCCAATGGTCCAATTGAGGCTACGGCTGACAAAATTTTGTTTGCCAAAAACATTATGGTGGTACCTGATATTTTGGCCAATTCTGGTGGAGTCGTGGTTAGTTATTTTGAATGGGCCAATAATAAATCCGGTGGAGTTGTCGATCCGCAGTATTTGAGCGATTTGCTGAATAAGAAAATGATTGACTCCTGGAACGCCGTTTATCAGAAATATTTGGAAAAAGATAAAAAGATTGATTGGCGCACCGCTGCGTATATCATAGCGATTAAAAAGATTTTATCAGCTGAAAAACTGAGAAAGGGTTTATAGGGTTATGGTGGTGCTGGTGTAAATTCAAAACTCAAATGTCAAAACTCAAAATTACAACGTAAAACTAAAAACTGTTTAATTTAATAATTTATATTCTGCATTTGCCCCTCCGGTAGAATTCAACTCGTATGACAAATGCAAAAAATTTAACCATCGGGTTAAAGAGTGATCTGAAATATAGATCATATTGTTTTTCTGTTAAAATCATTAAATTTTTGGTCGGATTTTCTGATTTCGGTATTCAAAAAATTATTAGTAACCAGTTAGTACGCTCCGCCACCTCTGTTGGCGCTAATATTTTTGAGGCTAAATCAGCTTCGTCTAAAAGAGATTTTATAAAATTTTATGAAATAGCCCTGAAGTCGGCTAACGAAAGTAAATATTGGCTAGCTTTGTCCCGAGATTCTTTAAAGGTTGTTGATAAAAATGAAATAAAATTTTTCCTAGATGAGCTTAATGAAATTTCTAACATGTTGGCTGCCAGTCTTTTAACTTTAAAAAATAAAAAGCTTTGACATTTGCGTTGTGGTTTTGAATTTTGAGTTTTGACTTTTGAGTTGGCCATGGTTTGATTATTAGCTAATAAATATAAATAAACAATAAATATGAATAAACCTTTAGACTTGATAATATTGGGTGCTGGGCCAGCTGGGCTGTCGGCCTCTATCTATGCTAGTCGTTACAAAATGGATCATTTAGTGATCGGTCAGACTCCTGGTGGGCTCATTACTGAGGCGCACAAAGTTTGTAATTTTCCCACTGAATCAGAAATCAGCGGCGAAGATCTGGGAGCTAAGATTAAGGATCACGCCGAAAAAGCTGGTGGCCAAATTGTTTTCAAAACAATCAAGAGTGTCGTCAAAGTAGACGGTGGTTTTGAAGTGCTAGTTGATGGTGCTGAAAAATATACAGCCAAATCTTTGATTATTGCCACGGGTACTATTCATCGACATTTGGGGCTAGCCAAAGAAAAAGAATTTATCGGCCATGGGGTTTCGTATTGTTCTACTTGTGATGGACCGTTTTTTAGAAACAAAGTGGTGGCCGTAGTGGGTGGTGGCAATAGTGCTATGACCGCTGCTCTTCATCTATCGAGTATTGCCGAAAAGGTTTATCTAATTGTTCGCGGTGACAAACTCAAAGGCGAAGTGGTCTGGCAGGATCAAGTAATAGCTGATACCAAGATTGAGAAAGTTTTTAATACCAATGTTGTCGATTTTATTGGTGCCAGTAATTTGGAGAAAATAAAGTTGAGCGCTCCTTATCAAGATCAGGAAGAGCTCAGTATCAATGGATTGTTTATCGAAATCGGCTCAGTGCCAGAATTGTCAGTGATTAGCGATTTAAATGTTAGTCTAGATGATTACGGTTATATTCAAGTGGAAAAAGATATGGCTACTAGCGTGCCCGGAGTTTACGCCGCTGGAGATGTGACTAACGGTTCTAATAATTTCCGCCAAGTGATTACGGCTTGCGCTGAAGGAGCCATAGCCACCAATAGCGCTTTCTTGTATATTAAAACTGGGGTCTGACCCCACCCCAAAAATTTAAAACCCGATCCATCTGGACCGGGTTTTTAATATCTAAAGTTTGGGCAGGGTGAGAATTATTGAGTCGCGCAATTAGCTGAGGTGGCGGAAGCGGCTTGGGTGCCAGAGCCAAATCCGGCCGAAGGAGTATCAGTTGAAAGTTTTTGTTCGCATTCAGCTGGAGCAGTTTTGAAAGCCGAGCAGATGGTGGTGAGGAGGCTCTGAGGATCACGGCCAGAATTTACTTCTACGCCGTTGATGATGAGGGTTGGTGAACCGCCGACATTATATTTGGCATTATCAGCTTTATAAATATCAAATCCAGGATAGCTACCTTTGAATCCTTTGTTGGCTTTGAAATTGGCAGTGACGGCAAATTGGCTATCAGCTTTTTTGACACAGCTGGCTAGGGCAGAAGCGTTTACGCCCGTGTCTTTCACACAAGTCGCGGAATCACTTTTTTCCAAAAAGCATTTTAGATAAGCTACAAATTTGGTGGGTTGATCTTTGGAAATACAATATTGATTGAGATTTTCAGCTAATTCTTTTTCGCCATGCATAGCATAATCACAGAATTTGATTTTGATATCCGCTTTGGTTTTTAATAGTTCCATCACCGGAATAATTCCTTTTTCAATTTGGGTGCCATAAGGGCAATAAGACATCACGAATAATTCTACGACTGGTTTAGCGGTTTTAGGAATATTGACTGGGGTGGCAGTTTCCGCTGAAGTGTCGGTAGAGCTAGCAGCACCTTCTTTGTTTTTGTAAAATTCTTCGACGTTAACAGCTTGCGGGAAAAACAAGGTACCATCCTTGGTGGCATAGGAATCAATAATTTGACCGCTACCAGCATCAACTTTCATTTTGTACAAACCTTTTTCCACGGTTACTTCGGTAATTTTGACAGTGGCGCCAAAAGCTTCGTTAATAAATTTTTCCATGCGGACTTTGATCTCGTCTTGGCTAACGCGCTTCATACCTTTGAGAGCTTCATTAAGGTTGGAGCTGCAACCAGTGAGGCCCAAGACGATAAGCAGGGCAAAACCCAGACTGGCGCTTTTTAAGAAAGTATTCCTCATAAATTTTTAAAAAGATCTGGTTTAGGGATCTTTGTTAAAATAATTAATAATTAGCTTATAAATTATAGCAAAACTTGGGCAATGGGGCAAATCTTAGATTTTTTGACTAAAATTAGCCAAGTCTTCGGGCAATTCTAGCTCGACGTCTATTATTTTATCATTTAAATCAGTAAATTTGAGATGTCTGGCCACTAGGAATATTCGTCCGGGTTTTAGTTTTTGGTTGCGTAATCTGGATTTTTTGGTGCCATAGAGATCGTCGCCGATCAGTGGGTAGCCCAAAGCAGACAGATGGACTCTGATTTGATGAGTGCGACCGGTTTTAATATTCAAATTTAGCAAACTATAATTGATTGATTTTTTAATGACCGTAAATTCGGTGATGGCTTTGCGGACTTTATCGGTTTCGGAGACAAAATTTTGCGGAACCGCCGCCATTTTATAACCGTGACTTGAACGCTTAATTGGAAAATCAATTTCGCCCTCATCTTTGTCTATTTGGCCATAAACTATCCCAGTGTATTCTTTAATAATTTTTCTAGTTTTAAACAAGTCTTTGAAATAATCAAAAGCCTTTTGATTTTTGGCAATGATCATCAGACCACTAACTTCTTTGTCGAGTCGATGCACAATGCCGGGACGCTCCACGGCCTCGCCAACTTTTTTGATGCTCGGATATTTTTTTAATAACCAGTCGACTAGAGTCTCTTCAGTATTATGACTAGTAGCATGAACTAGCAAGCCAGCGGGCTTGTTAATAATTAAATAATCTTTGGTATCTTTAATGATTTCAATTTTCATAAGACAATTGTTTGGTAATTTTAAACCAATAAAGTCCGGCAAAATAAATAGCCGCACTGATAATAATAATTATAGTCATTCCTAGCCAATTAGTATAAAAGTTTTTGGGGGTTAAATAGATGACTAGTCCCATAATAGCAGTACTGCCCAGCACTTTGAAAAAATTTAGGGGTCGCCAAACAAAACCACTGAAGCGATAAATGAAATAAAAAGTAAAAAGCGCAATGGCCGTTTCGCTATACACGGTAACAGCCGCCGCTCCCCAAAAAGAAAAGCGGGGAATCAAAATCAAATAGCCGATGAGGGCAGTGACCGCGACAAAAACATAGGAAGCGATTAATTTTTTTTGTTTATCTAGAGCAATCAAGGCATGAGCTAGCGGGCAAGCGACAAAAATCATGAGGTTGGCCAAGATTAAAATTTGGAGGATTGAGCCCGAGGGTTTAAAACTTTCTCCGGCGATTAGGGCCATGAGTTCGGGAGCGACAAAATAAACTCCGACCACTAGGGGAATAGCTAGAACCAACATGAAATCGACGGACTGTTGCATGAGCTTTTTGAAATAGTTGGTATCAGTATGTTTGGCAGTAAAAATTGGGAGCAGTAGCCCGCTATACATAAAAGGTAGAGTGACCAGTACATCGATTATTTTATAGGCTGCTCCATACAAGCCGACATCTTCGGGGCTTTTAATAAAAGACAAAATCAAAGTATCGGTTCGCAGATAAATCAGATTAAGAGCAATGGTTAGAGATAGGGGCCAGGATCTTTGCCAAATTTCCTTATAAATTTGGCGGTCAATTTCCCAGCTGATTTTGGCAAATTCTCTGGCCAAGAAAAGATGAAGCAAAAAATTGACTCCACTACCTATGGCGGTTATCCAAACCATCCCCATGAGTCCTAGATCAAAATGCCAAGTGAGCCAGACACCAATTAGGAGTACGAGACGTCCACCATTTTCGGCTATGACTGTTTTGATCATGGTGAGTCGTTTTTGAAAAAGTCCGACAAAGATTTGATTGAGGGCCACAAAGACAAACCCTAAAGCACTAATTAAAATTCCTTGTTTGATGTCGATAGCATAAGGAGACAGCCAGGCAATAATTGGTCCCAGACCTAAAAAGATTAGAGCTGATAATAATCGCCAAGAAAATAAATTGTTTAATATTTTTTGTTCATTGGCTTCTGGGGCGCTCAGCATTCTAGCGCTGACCAGGGTCAATCCTAAATCAGCCAGCACCGCAAAAATAGAAATAAAATTGATGATGGTTGTATAGCGACCAAAGCCAGCTTGACCCAAGTACCGGGCCATAATCGCCAGGGCCAGCAAGCCCAAAATAGTGGAAGCAATTTTGCCCACTATTTGGATGATCATATTTTTGGCAATACCTGATTTTAGTGGCATAATCTTAATTGTTTTTTCTAGGAGCCTATGTTATTATATATTTATAATATCGCATCTTAACTAATCATTGTCAAACTTAATTTATAATTAATATGTCACCTAAAACTAAAAAAATTATTGCTCTTTTTTGGTCTTTGTCTCTATTTGCTGTCCTAGCCTTTGGTTCTTTGTCGACGGCTTGGGCCCAAAATCCAGTGCCTCCGGGCTCTTATGGCATGGAGCAGGTGGGTTCTAAATTTGGCACTGGCGACCCCAGCGATCCCAAGCAAGATTTGCGTTTGATTATTGTGCGGATTATTAATTCGACTCTTTTGGTTTTGGGTTTAATTTTTGTAATTTTATTATTAGTGAGCGGTTATCAGTGGATGACAGCTGGAGGCAATAAAGAACATGTGGAAACGGCTACCAAGAGAATGGTTAATGCGACCATCGGGCTTCTGATTATTTTAGCTGCCTGGGGGATTACTAGATTTATTTTTTATAAAATGGCTATACCGGCAACTACGGGTCGTTATATTTATTATTAAGAAATCATGTCGCGGCGCAAGAAAACAATTAATCCGGTTGATTATGTGAGCGTGCCAGAAATAAAGCTCAGCCATCAGGCCAAAAAAAGTTTGGTGGTTCTGGCCATTTTCACCCTGGGACTAATTAGTCTCTTGGGTCTTTTTAATTTGTCTGGTCGCTTGGGTTCGTTTTTGTCCAAAGAGCTCATGCTCGGCTTTGGCTATGGCAAATGGATCTGGCCGTTCATTTTAATTTTGGCGGCCTGGTTTATCTATCGAGGCAAACAACATCGCATCAATTTTTTTCATTATTTTGGAATTTTTTGTTGGTTTATAGCTTATCAAACTCTTTTTCATTTTTTCTATGAGGCCGACACGGCTCGAGCCGAAATTTTGTTGGGCCATGGCGGTGGTTATATTGGTTATTATCTCAGTTTATTCTTTCAAAATATTTTAGGATTTTGGGGCGGCTTGATTGTGCTGATAATTTTGTTTTTTGTCGCTCTGGTTCTCATCTTTAATACTTCTATTAGCCATATTGTTGGTCGCCAAAGTTGGTTGTACAAAACTTTTAGCTCTTGGTTTGGGTCTGCTAGCAAATCAGATGAACCCGAGGAATTAGAAGCCACTGGGAGTGCCGCACTATTTCAGGATCATTTGCCTACCGAAGCCATGGATATAAAAGAAGCAGTGGCTAGCGAGGCGCTTACTAAGGTCGAGGAAACTGTTAAATCTCCCGAGCCTTTAAACGATTTCCATTTTAAAGAAAAACCAATTGTTGATCCACTCAGTGCGGCCTTGAAATTCAAATCAGTCAAAATTGATTTGCCCATTGAGCTATTAAAAGTTCAAACTGGTCAGGCCCTGAGCGGTGATATTGATCGCAATCGAATTATTATTCAACATACTCTAGAAAATTTTGGTATTCCGGTGGAAATGGGTGAGACTAGTGTTGGTCCAACAGTTACTCAATATACTTTTAAACCAGCTGATGGCATCAAGCTAGCGCGAATTACAGCTCTCAGTAATGATTTGTCGCTGGCTTTAGCCGCTCATCCGATTAGAATTGAAGCGCCGATTCCGGGCAAAGCCCTGGTGGGCATTGAAGTTCCTAACAAGACCAAAGCCATTGTGGGTCTAAGATCGATTTTGGAAGACAAGAGTTTCAAATCTCGGCGGACCAATCTGCTAGTCGCTTTGGGCAAGGATGTGGCTGGTGGTAATTGGCTTTATGATCTGACCAAAATGCCTCATCTCCTAGTGGCCGGAGCTACTAATTCTGGTAAATCGGTTTGTCTTAACGCCATTATTGTTAGTTTGCTATATCAAAACAGTCCCGAGACTTTGCGTTTTATTATGATTGACCCTAAGCGCGTCGAGCTGCCGGCTTACAATGGTATTCCTCATTTGCTCACTCCAGTTATTACTGAAGTGAACAAAACTATCAACTCTTTGAAATGGTGTATGAATGAAATGGATAGGCGTTATGATTTGCTCAATAAAGCGGGCAAAAAAAATATTCAAAGTTATAATAGTTCGTCGTCGGATAAAATGCCTTACATTGTCTTTATTATTGATGAGCTCGCCGATCTCATGGTGGCCGCTGGCAAAGATATCGAGGGGAGTATTATTCGTTTGACGCAGATGTCCAGGGCTGTGGGTATTCATTTGATTTTGGCGACTCAAAGACCGAGTGTGGATGTGATTACCGGACTGATCAAGGCCAATATTCCAGCTCGGGCGGCTTTTGCGGTGGCTTCAGCAGTTGATTCCAAAACTATTTTGGATTTTTCTGGAGCTGAAAAACTTCTCGGCAAAGGTGATATGCTCTTTAGTGTGGCCGAACTTTCCAAACCCAAGCGTTTGCAAGGCGCCTTTGTAGATGATGATGAGATTAATGCGATTACTAATTATATAAAAGAGAAGAGTGGTGAAGCTGAATATTTGGAAGGAGTGACTGAGCGTCAAAAAGTGGCTGGAGTAGCGGGCGTTGGTTTAGATGGTACTTATGCTGATGAAGATGAGCTCGCTCAAGAAGCCAAAGATATTGTGATCAAAATGGGTCGGGCTTCCACTTCACTTTTGCAAAGACGATTACGTATCGGTTATGGCCGAGCGGCCAGTATTTTAGATGGACTGGAAGAAGCGGGGATTGTCGGACCGAGCAATGGTTCTAAACCGCGAGAAATTTTGGTGAGCAAAGATCAGTATGAAGCTAGTCAGGCCATGCCGTTTGCTGGCATGTCGCTTCATGATCGCAGCAAAACTAATGCCCCTGATTCTTATTTAGAAGAGGGCAATGATGATACTTTAGAATTTGAAGCAGAAGAAGAAATCGAAGAAGAAATTGCAGAAGAAGCCGCCCCAGAGGAAGCTATTCCAGAAATTGAGGAAAAAAATAAAATTAAAGAAGTAGAGATAAAGGACGATGATGATTGGAAGTATTTTTCTAGATAAAAAAATTAAGGACCTGGATCCTGGCCTTCGCCAGGATGACAGGTGCAGTGGTTGTTTATTTTAATTGTCATCCTGGCGAAGGCCAGGATCCAGGACCCACAGTTTAAGTATGAATTTACACGGACGAAAATTAAAAGCGTTTACTCTAATAGAGCTCCTAGTCGTCATTGCCATCATTGGTATCTTGGCCACGGTTAGTATTGTCGCGCTCAACAATGCTCGAGCTAAAAGCAGGGATGCTAAACGCGTAGCTGATGTCAAAAATATTCAAACCGCTCTAGCGCTCTATTATAATGACAAAAAGG
>CAZMYU010000017.1:0-12147 GCA_964570655.1 uncultured Gammaproteobacteria bacterium
GGCTCCAATTGAGCCAGGAGCCTGGCTCCAAATTTATTTCCCCACAGAAATCGTCTAAGTGAAAAAATATACTCCTGAGACTTATCGGATCACAAAACCCGTCACCTTGATAAGCGACGGGTTAGAAGTTTTAAAAAATGAAAATTAATTCCTAGATTCCATCATACTCCCGCATAGTAATTTGCGACTGAATCTGTTTGACGGTTTCAATAACTACCGACACCACGATTAGTAAACTAGTACCGCCAATCGCCAGCGATTTCATGCCGGTAAAAGCCTGCACCACTAGTGGCAAAACAGCAATCAAACCCAAAAATAAAGCTCCGACAAAAATAATTTTATGAGTAGTATAACCTAAATATTCAGCCGTCTGCCGTCCCGGACGAATACCTGGAATAAAACCACCATTCTTCTGGAGATTCTCGGCAATTTGTTGAGGATGGAAAACCACTTCGGTATAAAAATAAGTAAAAGCAAAAACCAAAATGAAATACAAAATACCGTAAAATAATTGGTTCTGAAAAATATTAATAGTCCACTGAGAGAAAGAGGCTAACCAAGCTGTTTTGGCATGCAAGAAAAACTGCGCCACCATCGGCGGGAAAATAATAATAGAAATAGCGAAGATGATTGGGATCACGCCAGCCATATTAACTCTTAGCGGCAAATGAGTATTAGTACCACCATAAGCCCGACTGCCTCGAATTTGCCGAGCATATTGAATAGGAACATTACGTTGACCCTCATTAATAATTACCACCCCGACCACCGTAATCACCGCAATAATCGCAAAACCAATCAACATAAATAATTGTTGGCTATCAAAGGAAATCAAAATCTGACCCAAAGCTTGTGGTAGAGCCGCGACGATACCCGCAAAGATTAAAAGCGAGATACCATTGCCCATTTTCTTTTCGGAAATAAGTTCACCGATCCACATCAACAAAATCGTACCGGTCGTAACCGTCAGAGCCATCATCATCATTTCCCAACCAGAAATATTAGTAATAATATTGCGAGAAGATCGAGCTAGCAAAGTAATCATACCGTAAGCCTGAAGTAACCCCAAAGGAACAGTCATAATTCTGGTCCACATATTAATCTTTTGCCGACCAGCTTCTTCTTTTTGCATTTCTTCAATTTTGGGAACAATCATGCCGAGCAATTGAAAAATAATTGACGCAGTGATATAGGGACCAACGCCCATCATGACCACCGAAAAATTCTTGAGCCCACCACCGGCAAACAAATCCATCAAACCCAAAAGTTGATTGGAATTAAAAAGTTGCCGCAGAGCCGCCGCATCTACTCCTGGGACTGGAATATGAGCCGCCACACGAAAAACCACCAGCATCCCCAAAATAAATAGGAGATTCTTGCGGAGGTCTTTGATATGCCAGATAGTTTTTAGTTTTTCTAACCAATTCATAGTTATTGTAAACGCTTAACTACGGCGACGTTTTTGAGTGTCAATTCTTTATTTAAAACACCTCGACCAGCAATCTTTAAAGGTCGACGTAAATTATTGATAATTTTTTTCTCGAGCAGAGCTTGGGGGGAAACAATTTCACCAGATTTAAAAGCCGAGTTAACAGCTACGACGCTGATAATTCTAAATTTTGGTTGAGGAGAATGAAAACCACGTTTTTTAGGAATTTTTAAAAGCTGTTGACGCATACCTAGACGCTTCAAATTACTCACACCTTTTCGAGCTTTTTGACCCTTCATACCCTTAGTACTATAAGTACCGTGGCCCGAAGCGTTACCGCGTCCAACTCTTTTTTTCTTTTGCGTCGCTCCTTTAGATTTTTTTAGATTATCAAGAGAAATCATATTAATTAAATTAGTGATTAACTTTTGGCACTTACTTTGCGCAATTCTTTAAGGGCGGCCAAAGTACACCGAGCATTATTGATCTTATTGCCACCACCCAAAATCTTACTAGTAATATTTTTAATTCCGGCTAATTCCAAAATAACTCGAACCACTCCGCCAGCAATAACTCCCCGACCACGCTTGGCTGGTTTAAACAAAATCTTAGAAGCTCCGATTCTTTTGAAAACTTCGTGCGGAATCGTATCGTTGACAGTATTAACTACTAACAAATCTTTCTTGGCTTGATTGACAGCTTTGTTGACCGCCATGGTCACATCGGCTCCCTTACCTAGTCCAATAGCAATAGTGCCCTTCTTGTCACCAATGGCCACACAAGCGCGGAAACTCATTCTTTTACCACCCTTCATAACCCGAGTAACCCGAGCAATATCCAAAATCCGTTGATCCATTTCACCACTAGCCGGAGTCCGTCTATTTCCGCCACCACCGCCACCGCGACGAGCACCAGCACCCGCTCCACCTCCTCGGCGAGCAGAACTAGACGCCGGAGAGCTTTCAGGTTGCAAATATTTGGCCACGACCGCTTGCACTTGGTCGCTAACGGTTTCTTCTATTTTTTTATCTTCGTCATTCATATTTAAAATAATTTTAAGTAAGTTAAAATTGAAGGCCACCACTGCGAGCTCCATCCGCGGCTGATTTAATTCGACCATGATACTTGTAAGCTCCTCTATCAAAAACAACTTCTTTAATATTCAAAGCTAAGGCTTTTTTAGCCAAAAGTTCTCCGGTTTTAAAAGCTACCTGACTCTTAGCCTCCTTATCTTTTATTTCCAAACTACTAGCACTCGCCAAAGTTTTTTTAGCTTCATCATCAATCAATTGCAAATACAAACCTTTAATTGATCTAAAAGCTGATAAACGCGGACGAGCCGAAGTGCCCGAGATTTTCGCTCGAACGCGACGATGACGTCTGGCAATTTTTGATTGTTTGAATTTATTTATATCCATATAAGCGTTTATTTACTAGCCGCAGTTTTACCTTCTTTACGGCGAATAACTTCATCAATATATTTGATACCTTTGCCCTGATAAGGCTCTGGTTCTCTAAAACGACGAATTTGAGCAGCAGTTTCTCCCACCAGTTGTTTATCAAAACCAGAAATAGTAATAATATTAGCTTCAACTAAAGCACTAATACCAGTCGGTAGCGGAAATTCCACTGGATGAGAAAAACCCAAATTTAAAATAAGTTTTTGACCACTAGCCTGAGCCCGATAACCAACCCCCTTAATCTCCAATTTCTTCATAAAACCCTCAGACACACCCACAATCATATTATTAATTAAATTGCGGAACAAACCCCATAGAGAACGCTGTTTTTTGTCGTTCTCATCTTCTACTTTAACAATAATTTCGTCAGCATTAATTTCTAGATTAACCGCTTTAAGAATCTCCAATTTTAATTCACCTTTGGGCCCTTTCACAGTTAAAACCCGGTTATTTAAATTAACCGTTACTCCCGCGACTATTTTGACTGGCATTTTTCCTAAACGTGACATATGTTTTTATTAATAAATTTCACAAAGCACTTCCCCGCCAACTTTTTTGGCTCGAGCTTCTTTATTGGTCATTAGCCCAGAAGAAGTGGAAATAATAGCAATCCCTAGTCCATTTAAAACTCTGGGCAGATCAGAAAAACCAACATAAGCTCGAAGTCCGGGACGACTAATTCTTTTTAGATGCTTGACCTTGGGTGAACCATCATTTTCATATTTCAAAACCAACTTTAACTGATCAAAGCTAAAACTCTGATTTTTCTTGGTCGCCGAAGACTTGATTACTTCAGCTCCAAGCAAATACCCTTCTTGAACCAAGATCTGGGCAATGGCTAATTTCATTTTACTAAGCGGCAGCACTACTTCAACTTTTTTGACCATTGAAGCGTTGCGAATCCGAGTTAGCATGTCGGCTATAGGATCAGTCATAGTATTTCTAAATTTTTTTATTTCTCATTATTAATTCTTAATTTTTAATTTTGAATTTTTAATTCATCGCCTTGGCGATGGACCTACCAACTCGCCTTCCGAATTCCTGGCAAATCACCATTGTCAGCTAATTCGCGAAAACAAATTCGGCACAAGCCAAAAGCGCGCATAAACCCGTGGATGCGACCACAACGCCAACATCGATTAATCTTCCGACTGGAAAATTTGGGTTTCTTACTAGCTTTAATAATCATCGCTTTTCTAGCCATATAATATTAAAAATTAATTTTTCTTAAAAGGAAATCCCAGGGCATACAAGAAATCCAAAATCTCCACTCGATTTCTACCCCGGCAGACCACTGTCACCTCTAATCCGTGCACATTTTCTAAATCTTCTAATCTTAATTCCGGAAAGGCTGAATTTTCTTTAAAGCCAATAGTCATCTGACCACGGCTATCGACATTCTTTTCTTCCAAACCACGAAAGTCTCGAACTCTAGGAAAAGTAATATTAACTAATTTTTCAATAAAATCATACATGCGTTGACCTCTTAAGGTCACCTTTGATCCAACTACCATTCCTTCTCTAATTTTGAAAGAAGAAATAGATTTTTTAGCTTTGGTCATTACTGGTTTTTGGCCACTAATACTGGTGAGTGTTTTAGCCACTCCCACAGCATATTCTTTTTCTTTGCCATGCTGACCGAAACCAACATTAATCACTACCTTGTCCAAACGAGGCGCCAAAAAATCATTAGTTATCGAATATTTCTTCTTTAACTCTGGTAATATTTGCTTGTTGTATTTATCTTTTAAACGCATATTCCTTGTTTATTAATTATCTAAAGCTTCCTGACATTTTTTGCAAACTCGCATTTTCTTTTTTTGACCATTAATTTCCAAAAGCTTATGAGCTACCCGAGTGGTCTTGCCACATTTGGGACAAACCAAAGCTAATTTAGAAATAGCCACAAAAGCCGGAAATTCAATCCGTTGTCCTTTTTCGCCTTGCTTTTGGGGGCGCAAATGTTTGACCAGCAAATTCAAGCCTTCAACGCTCACTTTTTTGTCGGCGCTCAAAACCTGCAAAACTTTGGCAGTCTTACCCTTATCTTTACCGGATAACATTTTGACTTGGTCGTTTTTCTTAATATTCATATTAATTGATACATTATAATACTTCCGGGGCTAAGGAAATAATTTTCATAAAACCTAGTCCGCGAATTTCTCGAGCCACTGGGCCAAAAATTCTAGTGCCCTTAGGATCTTTTTTTTCTTTATCAATAATCACACAAGCATTATCATCAAAACGCAAGTAAGAACCATCAGCTCGACGAATTTCTTTTTTGGTTCTAACTACCACCGCATGAACGATGTCACTTTTTTTGACAGCACTATGAGGAGTAGCGGATTTAACAGCACCAATAATAATATTACCAACCGTAGCATAACGTTTTTTGTAACCGCCCAAAACTCTAATACACATCAGAGTTTTAGCTCCAGAATTATCAGCGACTTTTAAAACTGACTGAACTTGCACCATATAATTAAAATTAATTAGCTATAACTCGCCAACGCTTACTTTTGCTTAGTGGGCGACATTCAACAAAGCTAACCGAGTCACCAATCTTAAAAGTATTTTTAGGATCGTGCACCTGGTATTTGCTACTAACTTTATAACGTTTTCCATACTTAGGATGAATCTTGACTCTGGACACCAAAACTACAATGGTCTTATCATTTTTGTCACTAACAACCTCACCAGTAAATTTCTTACGGATAATTCCTTCTTTAGTTTTTTGTATTTGTTTCTCGGACATATATAAAACGTTATTATTTTTTGGCTTTATTTAAAGTAGTCAAAATCTGAGCAATGGTTTTTTTAATATTGCGCAACTCTCGGATATTTTTCAATTGCTTGTTGGAATCTTTGAAACGCAACTCTCGTTGAGTTTCTCGATATTCCGCCAAAAGCTTTTGTAGTTCCGGAACTTCTTTAGTTTGTATTTCTTTAAAATCCATATAATAAATTATTATTATTCAAAGCTACTGCCAACCACCTGGCATTTGATCGGCAATTTATAGGCCGCGGCTCTTAAGGCTTGTTTGGCAATCTCCGGAGAGACACCATCCATTTCAAACATCACCATTCCTGGCTTGACCACGACAACATAATGATCCACAGCACCCTTACCTTTACCCATAGGGATTTCTCCGCCTTTGATCGTCACTGGCTTATCCGGAAAAATTCTAATCCAAACCTTACCGCCTTTTTTGGTAAATTTAGTAATTGACCGACGAGCGGCTTCGATTTGTCTGGCACTAATCCAACAATTCTCCAAACTCTTAAGACCAAAACTGCCGAAGCTCACGTTTAACTTGGAGGTCGCTTTACCACCGCGACGACCCTTATGACTTTTTCGATATTTTGTTCTTTTGGGCATTAACATAGAAAATAACTTAGTACCTTAAATTAGACTGATTAATTTTTTATAAATACTTCACCGCGATAAATCCAAACCTTGATACCAATACTACCATAAGTAGTATGCGCCGTACCGCGAGCATAATCGATATCGGCTCTTAAAGTATTAAGAGGGACTTTACCGCTCACTAATTTTTCAGTGCGAGCAATTTCGGCGCCATTTAGACGTCCCGATACCACCACTTTGACTCCTAAGGCTCCGGCTCTTTCAATTCTAGAAATAGCCTGCTTCATAACTTTTCTAAAAGGCATCCGTTTTTCAATTTCTAGTGACATCTGCTGAATCAAAATCTGAGCACTCAAGTTTGGATGACTAACTTCTTTAATATTTAAATTAATATCAGCTGTTTTAACTCCCATCGGCTTTGACAAAAAGCGTCGATGGATTTTCTTTTTCAGTTCTTCAATACCATTGCCTCCACGACCGATTAAAACTCCGGGTTTGGCCGTATGGATATCAATATTGATCTTATTGGCTCCGCGAGCAATTTCGACTTTGTCGATTCCCGCTTCCCGATATTCTTTGATTAAAAACTTTCTGATCTGGACATCTTGTCTAACTTGTTTGATATAAACTGGGCCACTACCAAACCACATGGACGGCCAAGTCTTAATAATTCCCATTCTTAAAATTTTTGGATTAACCTTCTTACCCATATTTATAATTGATTAAAAATTATATTAACCACTTTTTCTTCTAAATACTCTCTTGGAAAAATTAGCCGTAGTGGCTCCTTCAATTTTAGCATGACCATGGCGGCCGACGCTAGCGGTTTCTTCGATATCTTTAGTAACTACTTCACTATTTTTCACAGTTGACTTCGGGATTTTGATTTTGGCTGACTGATCCTTTTTGGAAGTCTTGTTTAAATCAGCTAATTTGACTGGCTCGTCAATTTTGACCTTCTTAGCCTCAGTAATACCCGATTCTTTAATCTCTCCTAAGGTCAAAAGAATATGACAGCCTCTTTTTCGAATAGTCGTGGCTCGACCATGAGCCTTGGGCATAAACCGTTTGAGGGTTCGGCCTTCATTGACCATGATCTCTTTGATATATAAATTAGCTTTATCTAAATTAAAATTATTAACTGCATTGGCAATCCCTGATTGCAATAATTTTTTGACTGGTTGAGCCGCTAATTTGTTGGCAAAACCAAGCTGAGCCAAAGCTTTATCCACCGGCATTTTGCGAACAATATCCGCTAACAACCGGGTCTTTTGGGCTGACATTCTTAAATTGTTTAAACTAGCTTTGACTTCCATATAATTTATTTTTTAGCTCCGGCCGCTTGATCTTTGGCCATTTTACCACCATGACCCAAAAACTTTTTGGTATGGGAAAATTCACCCAAATGATGGCCGATCATATTTTCGACAATATAAACTGGCAAATGGGTTTTACCATTATGAACACCAATTGTAAAGCCGACCATTTCTGGAGTAATCGTACAGGAACGATCCCAGGTTTTAATAATGGTTTTATCTTCCGGTTTCAAATCTTTAATTTTTTTAAGTAGGCGCTCATTGATATAAGGACCCTTTTTTAAACTGCGACTCATATTATTTATTCTTTAAGCGACGTTTTATAATTAATTTATTGCTTCTTCTCTTTTTTCTAGTCTTGACTCCGCGAGCTGGCTTGCCCCACTTGGTCTTGGCATGACGTAAACCAATCGGTTGTTTACCTTCACCACCACCATGGGGGTGATCATTAGGATTCATAGCCGTTCCCCTGACAGTTGGGCGAATACCCAAATGACGATTTCGACCAGCTGAACCAATCACGATATGCATTCTATCTGGATTACTAACCTGTCCAATAGTACACAAAGCTTCTTTTTTGATTAAACGAACTTCTCCAGACGGCATTTTGACTTGAGCGTATTTTCCTTCCACACCCATCACATAAGCTACATTACCAGCCCCTCTGACCAATTTGGCACCCTGACCAGGTTCTAGTTCGATATTACAAATAGCTACACCAGCCGGAACATTTTTGATAGGCATAGCATTACCAACTTTAATTTCAATTAGGTCCTGGGCACTCATAATCACATCACCAACTTTTAGACCAACCGGAGCAATAATATAACGCTTCACTCCATCAGTATAAAACAGCAAAGCCAAACGAGCCCCTCGACCCGGATCATATTCAATCGCTTTCACGGTCGCTGGTACACCAAATTTTTCTCGCTGGAAATCAACCAAGCGAATATAACGTTTGTGACCGCCACCTTTGTGTCGAACCGTAATCTTACCTTGAGAATTGCGACCACTATGTTTCTTTTTGATTATCAGCAAATTCTTCTCGGGATAATTTTTGGTAATATCCGAAAAATCATCAAAAGTAGCATGACGACGAGAAGGGGTAGTTGATTTGACTTTCTTGATGCCCATATTAAATAATATTAAACTCCTTCGTAAATATTGATAGTCTGACCCTTGGGTAAACTAACAATCGCTTTTTTAAAATCGCTTCTTTGACCACGAATCTGACCACGACTAACCTTTTTGCCTTTCATCTTGATAATATTAACCGCTACTGGACTAATTCCATAAACTTCCTTGATCGCTTTGGCCACACTGATTTTGTTAGCATTTAGCGCCACTTGAAAAACATATTGATTATGGGTGCCCAAATTAGCGGCTTTCTCCGTAACCATTGGTCTAACCAAAACTCGATAAGCCATCTCATTCTTAACTGGACCGGTCTTAGCCACCTTTTTGTCCACGTATAAATCAGCCATGCTATCAGCAGAGGAATTCTGAGAATTATCCGCCGAGACCACTGGAGCTGGAGTATTTGGTTTTTTGGTATTAAACAAAGCCATATTATTTAGCTAATTTAGTTTTAGTGTAACGCTTGGCTAAAAGTTCTAAAGCATTTTTCGTTAAAACTACATTTTTATAACGGACCAAATCAACAATATTCAAATTTTCTAAATTGATAATACTAACATCCGGTAAATTGCGAGTGGAATAATAAATCTTGTCGTTTTTGATACCATTAATCAACAACAAACTTCGTCTTTTGTTTTTTAAAATTTCGGTTTCAATATTTTTCAAAATCTGATTGATAACTTTGGTTTTGTAAGCTTCAATTTTCAAATCATCCAAAACAACTAATTGAGAATTGCTAATCTTATCAGAGAAAACCATAAGCATAGCTTTTTGCTTCATTTTTTTCGGCAAATCTTTGGAAAAATTACGATCTTTTCGCGGACCAAAAATAACTCCACCGCCTTCCCAAAGTGGTGACCGAGAACTACCAGCTCGCGCTCGACCAGTTCCCTTTTGACGCCAAGGTTTGATACCACCACCACGCACTTCGGCTTTGGTTTTGGTATGCGCTAAAACCTGGCGAGCATTGCCCATTTGAGCCACAACCGCCTGATGAATTAGATCAGCCTTGGGTTTGATAGCAAAAGTCTTGTCAGCCAATTCTAATTCGCCAACTACTTTCGCCTCCTGATTGTAAATATTAATTTTCATACTTATTTTTCTAAAATATCTTGAGTGGCCTCCTCAGTTTTGACCTCTTCAATCGGAGCCTCCTCAACTTTGATTTCTTCAACTTTAGTTTCTTCAGCTTTAACTTCTTCGACAGTGGCCGGGACCTCTTCAGCCTTAACATTCTGATTAACCTTGAGTTCACCAGTACCAGTAATTACCAACAGTGAATGCCGAGCTCCTGGAAGTGCACCCTTAATAAATAGTAAATTATTAGCTACGTCAACTTCAACTATTTTCAAATTAGTAGTCGTGACATTATCATCACCCATATGACCACCCATTTTGATACCTTTAAAAACATGGGCCGGACCCTTGGCACCAACTGAACCAGAATGACGTTCTTGATCTTTATTACCATGAGTCTTTCTAAAACCATGAAAACCCCAACGCTTGACCACACCCTGAAAACCCTTACCCTTGGAAACACCAGAAACATTAACAGTCTCACCCGGACTAAAAGTATCAGCCGTAATCACATCGCCAATTTTGAAATCAGAAGTAGCCGTTCTAAATTCGCGCAGATATCGCAAAGTTTCTTGACCGCTCTTGAGTAAATGACCACGTTGTGGCTTGGCAATATTTTTGGCTTTCTTAAAACCATAACCAATCTGGAGGGCCTGATAACCATCAACCTTGTCATTTTTGACTTGAGTAATCACGTTGGGCATAACTTCAACTCTAGTCACCGGAACTACCCGATCACCTTGCCATAACTGAGTCATATTTAATTTTCGGCCTAATATAAAATTCATATAAAAATAAAAAAACTGGGATAGCCCAGCCCGCTAAAACTAAAAGTCTTTTTAATAAAAAATCTTTAGGTTTTGGGCAATAAATCTCCTTCTAAATATCAGCTTTTAGCGACTTGGACACTTTCTGCTTAGCAGAGTTGTCCAAAGCTCTAAATAGCTTCTTAGGAAATAGGCTATTATCTTAATTCATTTTAATTTCTAAATCAACCCCCGCTGGCAAACTTAAGTTGGTCAGGTCTTCAATAGTTTTTTGGCTTGGATCAACAATGTCGATTAAGCGTTTATGAATACGCATCTCATATTGATCGCGGGCGTTTTTATGAACGAAAGTCGAACGATTAACCGTGTATTTCTTGCTCTCAGTTGGAAGTGGAATCGGTCCAAAAATTTGAGCATCGGTTCTCTGGGCGGTTTCAATAATAGTCTTAGTCGATTGATCAATAATCTTATGATCAAAAGCCTTGATCTTAATGCGAATCCGCTGTTTCTCGCTGTCGTCTTTTTTAATTTTTTTAGTTTCAGCCATAGTTATTTTGAATTTCGTGCCCCGCGTAGCTTTAGCGAAGTGGGGTCAATTTTCAATTTTTATTAAATACCCACTAAAATCCCGCCCTTCGCTTAAAGAGCGGGATAAATAGTATTTACTTGATAATTTTGACTACCGCTCCAGCCCCGACAGTTCGGCCACCTTCACGGATAGCGAATCTCTGTTTTTCTTCCAAAGCCACTGGAGAGATTAATTTGATATTCAAATTAACAGTGTCCCCAGGCATAACCATTTCGGTTCCTTCCGGCAATTCAATTTCACCGGTCACATCGGTAGTGCGAATATAAAACTGTGGTTTATAACCCTTGAAAAAAGGTTTATGACGTCCACCTTCATCTTTGGATAAAATATAAACTTCAGCTTCAAATTCAGTATGCGGAGTAATACTGCCTGGTTTGGCCAAAACTTGACCACGCTCTACTTCGTCTTTTTTAGTACCTCGAAGCAAAAGCCCGGCATTATCACCAGCCCTACCTTCTTCTAACTGCTTATTAAACATTTCTACGCCAATCACGGTGGTTTTCTTGGTATCAATCAAACCAACGATCTCGATTTCTTCACCAATTTTAATTTTACCTCTTTCAATACGACCGGTCACCACAGTGCCTCGGCCTTCAATGGAAAAGATATCTTCAACTGGCATTAGGAAAGGCTTATCAACTTCTCTGGTTGGCTCTGGAATATATTCATCCAAAGTTTTGAGCAAAGTCATGATTGGCTCAGCATCAGCTCCGGTTGGATTTTCCAAAGCTTTCAAGGCGCTACCTCGGATAATTGGGGTAGTATCACCTGGAAATTCATATTTTTTGAGTAAATCACGGATTTCTTCCTCAACCAAGTCAATAAGTTCTTTATCTTCAACCATGTCACATTTGTTTAAGAAAACCACGATATAAGGCACACCGACCTGACGAGCCAACAAGATATGTTCACGAGTTTGAGGCATCGGACCATCGGTAGCAGCCACCACCAAAATAGCTCCGTCCATTTGAGCAGCACCAGTAATCATGTTTTTAACATAATCAG
>CAZMYU010000018.1:0-11724 GCA_964570655.1 uncultured Gammaproteobacteria bacterium
AGGTTATTAATATATTATCTGAAATATTTGACCATTTAATTATTTCCGAGGAATTAGTAGAACAAATGATGTATAATAGTCGAGAATTATTTGTGAAGAATAATCCTGATAGACATGAGTATCTAAAAGCCAAGAATCATATCCTAAACGAGCTTAAGCGACGAGAGGATAGAAAAGATGAGTTGTTCAACCTACTGCTCGACAAGACAATCTCTAAAGAGAATTATGAGGCTAAATTGGTTGCCCTCAAAGAGGAAATAAAAAGTCTAAATGAGGATTTGAAAAAGTTAGAAAACGAGCAACCATTTTGTTTAACTGAATCTGATTTGGAACGCACCAAAGATTTCTTTTTACACCCGAAAAAGCTGAAAAAAGCATTTTTCAAGGTAGACTTAGATGATAAATTAAAAATGATTGCTAACACGGTTTGGAACGTTTCTATCGCCAACAAAAAATTGGCTAAGATTAACTTCAAAGAACCCTTTGAGGTCTTAGCCAACTGTGCTAAAAATGACGATATTGACAATCTGCGGAAGGGGAGAGATTCGAACTCTCGAGAGACTTTCATCTCTGCCGCTTTTCGAGAGCGGTGCCTTCAACCACTCAGCCACCCTTCCTGATTCAATTTTATAGCTTAAGCATAGCCTATTAGCCTCTTTTTTTCAAGAAATAAAAAAGCCAAGGCGCCAGGAGACGCTTTGGCTTAAAAAACTAACAAGACCTCAAAGAACAGTCCCGGATATTGATGGTTAACCAACGAAACGGGTTCTTTTTTCTCTCACATAGAATATATACTTCGGATTTTTCTAAAACCACAAATTTTCCCTGTAATTTTGGTTTTAGCAGATTTTCAATGACCAGGTAATTGGAAAAAATAGTCACCCCAGCTAATTTGGCTGGCGGTCGTCCTAGTTTTCTCCAAATCTCAATCAAAGATATCCTATCTTGGTCAGAAACAACAACCACCCGCCCATCATTTAGGCGAACTGGAAACAGGGCATCCAAGCCATGCCTGAGGGCTAGCAAACAGCCGTGGTCAACACCACAAATTGATTTATTTAGGCGGATCAGATTCGCCTCTTCTATTGATAAGCTCATCATCTACCTCCGTTTTTTATTTTTAATGTATGAATAAATTCTAGGCTAAAAAATAAAAGAATTCAAGACCCCAAATTACTAACCACAAACCACTAAATACTAATTTTTTTATTACAAAAATTAAGTGTGCCTCTGACAGGAGTCGAACCTGTGTCTTAGGTTTCGGAAACCTACATTCTATCCGCTGAACTACAGAGACAAAACGGCTTATAATGGCTTTATTTTCCCCTAATTGCTCAAAATTGTCAATTAATTGTATTATTGACAAAAGCAGATCAAATATGATATGCTTTTTTATTAAAATAGACCCTTAAAAAACGAGCAAAATGAAAACAGATGCCTTTAATGAATTTATGTATTTTTCTTCTGCCAGCGCAACAGGTTTAGAGGAAAAAATAAACAAATTTCTTGATGAAAATTCCGGCCGTATAAAAATTATGAAACGCACTATGACCGTTGTTTCGTGGGGAAAGCCAGGGACGTGGGAGCCTGTTATTCAAATGGTTATAGGTTATAAAAAACAAAAAACAGCCTACAGAGAAATAGTACGGGTTGTTAATTTTGAATCTGGCATTGCAGCAAATAAATGTGATGATTACAGCAAGGCGGTGATATCTAATGGCGGTGAAATTACAGACTTGCTTTTTTCTTCTTATATCCCTAATTTTCAGTATTCTTATGCTAATTGCGTGTTGGCTGTTTTTTTAAAAACAGAATAAACAAAATTATAAGGAAGTCTAGCGATAGCCTTCCTGAACCGTAGTGTTGATTTCGGGACTCTGGATGTATCTAGCCAAAGGATTGCCCAGGTAATTGATGGGGATGAGTATTAAAAAGCCTTATAATGGCTATTGATTTTAAAATAAAAGCGGATTTCGGTCCGTTTTTTTATTATTCAAAACTTTTTGGCTATTTGATTGACATGTGTTATTATAGATTGTATTATAACAAATTATCTATAATAATATGGCTGACATTTTAAATATTGTTAATGAGGACGATGAGGTTGTTGATCAGGCTGATCGAGTAGAGGTGCATAAAAATGGTCTGCTTCATCGAGAAATTCATGTTTATTTTATTACTCCAAAGCAGGAGATTATTTTTCAACGTCGGGCTAAAGACAAGGATACTTATCCGGATTTGTTAGATGCTAGCGTCGGCGGTCACGTTGATAATGATGAGTCCTATGATCAATCGGCTGTGCGGGAATGCTTGGAAGAAACCGGAGTGCCAGTTGAAGTGGCCGATTTGAAATTGATCCATAAGGTTCGAAAACAGGGGCAAGATCCAGCAACTGGTAAAATTAATAATGTTTTTACTACCGAATATTTATATGTTTATTTTGGTGATATTTCTGATTTGAAAATAGAAGCCGGTGCGGCTATTGGTTTTGAGCTGTGGTCTGTGGAGAAAATTTTGAGTCTAAACCCTGAGGGCAAAAAACAATTTATTCCTTATATTATTGATTTTGTGATAGAGAGTCTAATCCCGATGATCAAAAATCAAAATTTATAATTATATGAAAATTCATATTGTGGGCAGTTCTTCTTTTGCCAAGCAAATGTACGAGTATCAAGACAAGTTGCGAGCCCTGGGGCATGAGTTTACTCTGCACGCTGATTATGTGGCTCAAGCCAAGGGAGAGGCTAGCGAGATGATAGAGCGGATTCACACTGAGCATGCCAAGCTCAAGAAAGAAAACAATTATATCATGTATCATTATATTGAGATTTTAAATAATGAGGCGATTTTGGTTTTGAATTTTGACAAAAATGGTATCAAGAATTATATTGGTGGTAATACTCTCATGGAAATTGGTTTTGCTTTTGTTAATCAAAAAAAGATATTTTTGCTAAACCCTATTCCCGAAGAGGTTTCGTATGTCGAAGAAATAAAAGCCATGGTAGAGCCAGAGAATATTTTAAATAATGATTTGAATAAGATTATATAGTAAATTTAAAAAATAAAAAATGAGATCACTGAATACTTCCGATTTTGATAGGCGGGCCAGGCATCAAGCCGGGCTAAACCTTTTTTTGGTTGTTTTTTTATCAAGCGCTGGGCTGGTTACTGTTTGGATTTTGGTACTTTTTTTTACCGCTAAAACTTGGCATTTTGATGTTTCCTTGTTTAGCTTGAGATTGGGGGCAGAGATTGCCGCTTATTTGGTGCCAGTGATTTTGATTTCGTATTTCATTGGTCGTTGGTGCAAGGCTTTCCATGCTTGGGGGGCTAGAGTGCTTATTAAGAAAATAATGACCGAAAAAAATCCATAATCAAGTGATTATGGACATCAACCTGCCGCGCGATGGCAGGTTTTTAATTTTATAAACAAACCTGGATCCTGGCCTTCGCCAGGATGACAATCGGAAGGGTGTTTTTTATTTGGTATCCTTGAGAATAAATATAAAATAGAAGCCGAGGAGTAAAATAGTGGCCAAAACTAGAAACATGTAGTTGATCGGCATGACGCTCAGACAGAGCCCACCAATGATTGTGCCTAGAATATAACCAAGCGGAGTGGTGGTTCGAAAAAAATCGATAATATCAATATCTTTGGGCCGAACTCTTTTGAAAAAATAGCTTTCCCGCATGGCCTCTACTAGGGCCGCGCCAATTCTAGAAAAGAATAAAATAATTGTCCAAACCAGCATAGAAGAACTGGTAACAGTGGCAAACAAAACGAGTGATATAATTAGAATAAAGAGGCCGGTGATCATTATTTCTTTTTCCCCTAAGTATTTGTCAGCCAGGTATCCGGCTGGCCATTCAAATAATATAAAGGGTAGAAGCATAATCGAAAACATAACGCCTAGCTGTGACCAAGCAAAGCCTAGGTTGTTGTGCAGGTAAATTGGCATATACACTACCGCCAGAGCATAAAATAAATTCAAAAATATCGAAACCGAAAAAATTCCTTGCAGATTATGATTTTTGATTATTTTTTTAATAGACTTGATTATTTCTAAACGCTTGTAATGAAAATGATCCTTGAGATAGCGACTCCTTTCCCAAAAAATAATATAGAAGGGCAACATAATCAAGGCCGAGACCAAATAGACGACATGATAAGTGCCGTTTTTAGATAAATAAGAAACAAAGAGAGGGGTAATGACCCAGCCCAAATTCATGAGAGTATAAAAGGTAGTTCTGATTCGGCCGGTCTTTTTGGTGGTGATAAATTTTTCCAAAAAAATATCTAGATTAATCCACAGTAGAGTGTTGGCAGTCAAAAGAACCACAAAAAACATGAGCAGCGGAAACCAAGAATTGACCGTGGCTAGCCCAACCAGAGCCATAAGATTGAAGGCAATGGCTAATTTGGCAGTTTGGTAATTTTTGAAATTTTTAATAAAACTCGGATAGATAATAATACAGAGGAAAGTCAATAAATTGGCCGCCAAAAAAAACCAGCTAACATTAGCTAGGTCAGTAAATTGTTCTATGAAATTTGAGTGGATATAGGCCGGTAAAGCCGTGGAAATAGATAGCAAAAAGCCTAAGAGGTAAACCGTTTTTAGGCCCCTAAGAACGGGTTTGGTCGATTTTTTGGGCATGGGGTTTAAGTATTAAAAGTAGGATGGCACCGATTATTAAAACTAAACTAGCGATTTGAGGAAAACGGAGTCCTAAAAGAATAGGTGTTTCGTCTATTCTAATAAATTCCAAAAAGAAACGCAGGAGTGAATAGGAAATAAAGTAAACAGCTAGTAGCCAATAAGAATTTTTTAGATTTATTTTCTGTTTTCTAATTAGTATTATATTAAAAATTAACAAAATTAGAAAGATGGCTAGGTTGCCTAGAGATTCATATAAAAAAGTTGGGTGAAAAAATCTCTCCGAGATGAAATTGTCTGGGCGATTCAAAAGATTGATAGGAATTCCCCAGGGCAGATTGGTGGGTCGACCGAAAAGTTCTTGATTAAAATAATTTCCCCAGCGACCAATAAATTGACCAATAGCTACAGCCGGTACAATCAGGGCTACTAGTTTTATAAATTTTTCCCAGTTTCTAGTCATTAGCCAAACGACTACTAGTCCCCCGATCAAAGCGCCATGAATCGCCAGACCTCCGCGCCAGATTTTTAAAATTTCTAAGGGGGCTTGGTAATAATAATTTAAATTTAATAAGACATCATAAAGCCGAGCACCAAGCAAGCCAAAAATAATTAGATAGATAGCGAGGTCCAAAATAAATTCTTTATTAAACCCATAATATTTAGCCAAACAAATAGCGCTAATTAATCCAGCCGTAATTCCGAGTACCATAAATAGACCATAATAATAAATGGTTAGTGACCCCAAATGAACCAAGATGGGTTGAGGGTTGAAAGTGTGTAGGAAAGTGATCATAAGTGTCGGGAAGAGGAATCGAACCTCCACGGATTGCTCCACATGCTCCTAAGGCATGCGCGTCTACCAATTTCGCCATCCCGACTTTTACAAGTGCGCTTGCCCCGTGGGCCGAAGGCCTTTACGGGGTCTACCAACCGCGTAAAGTTCCGCTACGCGGAACCACGCGGCCTGCGGTTTCACCACGTCCGCCTTCCATGCCGTCTAAAGACGGCTTGAATTAAAAATTAATAATTAAAAATTAAAAAACTGGATCCCCGCCTTCGCGGGGACAACAACCTACGGTTGTCGTCTTTCAATCTTTTAATTACTTATGCTATAATACTAGCATAACTATTTAAAATTTGTAAAATTATGACCAAAAACAAGCTGGTAGTTTTTTATGAAGATCTGCGGATCAAAGATGTGCCTTCAGTGGGTGGAAAAAACGCTTCACTCGGAGAAATGTTTGCCAACCTCAAGAAAAACAAGGTACGAGTTCCTAATGGATTTGCTACCACGGCCAATGCTTATCGTTATTTCCTAGAAGCCACTGGGCTCAAGAAAAAAATTAAAGATATTTTGAAGGATATTAATATTAAAGACGTCAAAGACCTAATGGCTCATGGCAAAATGGTTCGAGAGGCTATTTTGGCAGTAGAATTACCTCAAGATTTTAAAGATACTATTGTCAAAGCCTATAAAAAATTGAGTGCTGAATACAAAACTGCTAATCTAGCTGTAGCAGTTCGTTCTTCAGCCACAGCCGAAGACCTGCCAGATGCTTCTTTTGCTGGTCAGCAGGAAACTTATTTGAATGTAAAGGGAGAAAAGGAGCTATTGTTGGCTGTGAAGAAATGTATCGCCTCTTTATTTAACGATCGGGCTATTTCTTATCGAGCTGATAAAGGTTTTGATAACTTCAAAATAGCTTTGTCAGTGGGTGTTCAAAAAATGATTCATTCCAAAGCTTCGGGCGTGATGTTTAGTATCGATACTGAGTCGGGTTTTGAAAATGTAGTTTTGGTTCATTCTATTTATGGACTGGGTGAAAATATTGTTCAGGGTCGAGTCAACCCAGATGAGTTCTATGTTTTTAAACCCACCCAAAAAATTATTAGTCGCATGATTGGTGAGAAGAAATTAACCATGGTTTATAGCGGCGACCCTAAAAATCCGGTCAAAAATATCAATGTCTCACCAGCCGATCGGCTCAAAGCTTCTATTACTGACGCTCAGGCTATTCAATTGGCTAAATGGGCGATGATTATTGAAAAACATTACAAAAAACCGATGGATATGGAATGGGCTTTGGACGAAAAGGATGGTCAACTCTATATTATTCAAGCTCGTCCGGAAACTGTGGAGAGTCAAAAGGATCGTCGATTTTTGGAGCGCTATAAATTGGAGAAAAAAGGAACCTTGCTTATTTCTGGTCAAAGTGTGGGCAGTAAAATTGGCGCTGGTAAGGTTCATAAGATTATGAGCGTTAAAGAGATTAGTAATTTTAAACCAGGCGAAGTACTACTCACTGATATGACCGATCCGGATTGGGAACCAATTATGAAAATTGCCTCAGCCATTGTTACTGATAATGGTGGTCGCACTTGTCATGCTGCTATTGTCTCGCGTGAGCTGGGAATTCCTTGCGTGGTCGGTACTGGTAATGCTACGACCAAACTAAAAACGGGTCAAGACGTGACGGTTTCTTGCGCTGAAGGTGAAAAGGGATTTGTGTATAGTGGTAAATTGCCCTTTAAAGTCGAGAAAACTAATATTAGTAATTTGCCCAGACCCAAAACCAAAATCATGCTCAATCTGGCTGAACCAGACCTGGCCTTTGCTGATTCTTTTATTCCCAATGATGGAGTGGGCCTAGCTCGACTAGAATTTATTATTAATAATTATATCAAGATTCATCCTTTGGCTTTGATTAATTATAAAAAAATTACCGATCCGAAAATCAAAAAAGTAATTGATAAAATTACCGTCGGCTATGAAGACAAGTCACAGTTTTTTGTTGATAAATTAGCTGAGGGAGTGGCGATGATTGCCGCTGCTTTCTATCCCAAGGATGTGATTTTGCGATTGTCTGACTTTAAGTCTAATGAGTATGCCAACCTAATTGGTGGCCGGGCCTATGAACCAGTGGAATCCAATCCTATGATTGGTTTCCGCGGGGCTAATCGTTATTATAGTCCGCTATTTTTGCCAGCTTTCAAGTTGGAATGTCGAGCTATCAAGAAGGTGCGGGATGATATGGGCCTCAGCAACCTAAAAGTGATGGTGCCATTTTGTCGCACTGTCGAAGAAGGTCAAAGAGTCCAGGAGATTATGAAACAAAATGGTTTGGTTCGCGGTAAAAATGGTTTGCAAATTTATGTGATGGCCGAGATTCCTTCTAATATTATTTTGGCCGAAGAGTTTTGCAAAATATTTGATGGTTTTTCGATTGGGTCCAATGATTTGACTCAGTTAGTTTTGGGAATTGATCGGGATTCTGGCGATAATTTGCATGTGGCTGGAGTAAGTAATGAAAAAAATGAGGCGGTTAAGACTTTGATCCACTACTTAATTCAAACTGCCAAAAAGAATCATCGCAAAGTGGGTATTTGTGGTCAAGCGCCATCGGATTTTCCGGATTTTGCTCAAATGCTGGCCCGGCTAGGTATTGATAGTATTTCTCTAATTCCTGATACGGTTATTAAAACGACTATGAGCGTCTTGCAAGCCGAAAAGAAAAAAAGAAAATAAATATAATGAAAAACCGGAGGCATATTGCTCCGGTTTTTTATTTTGGGTTGGATTTTTTTATCGGATTGATACCAACCTCCATTTTAAGGAGGCTAGAAAGATAATGAGGCCGCCGATGAATAAGACTACACCCGTATTTACGTCAAAGACGTCTTGAGAAAAAGGAATGTTTTTTCCACTGTTGGCTGTAAAAATGGCAATGCCCGCAAAAAACATAATGGCGCTGGCAATCATAAACATCAATGATGCTATCTGGCTGATTTTTTTCATTACACTCATGACTTATCTTTTTGTTTATAGGTTTTGTACAATTTTTGAATACTATTAGTATAGCATTTTTATCATTTTTTGTCAATGGTTGCTTTGTTTTTTGCCTATTTTTAAAGGTTTTTTAGCATATAACCATTTTTTAATTGATAGCCAAGTTGGCGATAATAACCCCTAGCGCCAACACCAGAGATTACTGCTATTTTATCACTTCCTTCGTTTTTGGCAATTATTTCGGCCAAGGCCATTATTTTTTTACCCAAACCCGTGTGTTGAATCTTTTTGTCACCCCCCACTGGTACTAGCTGGCCATAAACATGGAGTTCACGAATAATAGCCGGAGCTACTGGACTACTTTTGTCCAGGCGAAGTCGACCAAAACCATATAAAGTTTGGCCATCTAAACTATCGGCGCTAATAAAATATTCATCACCAGCGCTGGCACTATATTTTAAGATTGAAAGATTAAAAGATTGAAAGATTGAAGGTTCATTGTGAGGTTCGCGGCATCGAATACAGCGACAAGCAACTCCGCGGTTTTTCATGACTTGGCGGAGATTAGTGATTTTGTTGCCAGCGATAATTGATTCGCCAGGGATATCGCGGATTAAGCGGATGATTCGAGTATAAGGTGGCACCACAGCTTTGCAATCAGCGATTAAATTTTCCAAAGCTTTTTGACTATATGGTTTATACTTACCTCGTTTATACCAGTTATATAGCTCACTGCCCAAAGTAACGACAGTTGGATAAAACTTTAATTGATCAGGACGAAAATCTTGACTGGCAAACATTTTTTTAAACATCGCCAGATCTTTGGCTGGGCTTGAGCCAGGAAGAGCGGGCATAAAATGATAGGTAATTTTGAATCCATGTTGTCTCAGGAGTTTAGTAGCTTCAATTATTCTAGCAACCCCGTGGCCTCTTTTGTTTTTTGACAAAATTTTATCATCCAAGGCTTGGACGCCAAGCTCTACTCGAGTCACCCCCAGATCTCGCATGATTTTGATGTTTTTCAGATTAATATAATCTGGTCTAGTTTCCACAGTGAGCCCAATCACTTTGTAATCAGCGGTTTCATTTTTTTTCTGCTGAGCTATTAATTTCTTTTTCAAAACATTCAGATTGTTAGAAGGTTCTCGCAGTTTTTTCTTAGCACCAAAATCATTGGCGGCCTTAAAACAATTGAGAATATACCAATATTGATAATTGACTGGCAGATAATTAAAGGTTCCACCAATTATAATGAGTTCAATTTTGTTGGGCTCATGGCCATTATTTTTAAGAGCGCCTAGGCGTTGGTAGGTTTGTTGATAGGCGTCGTATTTCAAGCGAATAGCCCGCATGACCGCTGGTTCATTTTGGAGATAGCTAACTGGCACATCTTCTTGGTGGGGGCAATAAGCACAGGTGCCTGGACAAGGATAGGCCTTGGTCAAAACAGCCACCGGAGCCACACCCGACATAGTGCGGATAGCTCTTTTTTTGAGAATAGATTGGAGGGCCCAGAAGTTTTTGCTCAGCTTATTGTTTTTTTGCACGAGCTCTTTACCGATTTTTAAAATATCGGCATTTTGGATCATTGGTAATTTGTATTTTTTGGCTAGGCGTCTTTTGAGTTCTGACAAATCTTCTCGATTTTTTAATAGTTTAGGCCCAGCTTTGATGATTTCAATTATTGCTCTATCCATGGCTTTAAAGTATAATATTAGTAAATCGGCCTAGTAGTCTCTAGGCACACTCAATTTATAATAATTAAAACTTTATGTTATAATAATTAAAACTTTATGTCAAAAAAAGTCTTATTAACCATTTTGATTTTAACAGCCTTTTTAGTATCTGTGCCAGTGGCTGTATTGGCTTTTACTACCAAAACTGGCGATTCTATTTATATTGCTAAGGACCAGGAAGTTGAAGGCAATTTTTATGCCGCGGCTAATAATCTGACTATTGAGGGCTATGTTCCGGGTGACGTGATTGCTGCTGCAGAGAGTATTACTATTAATGGCTCGGTTGATGGCGATGTGATTGCGGTGGCCCAAAGTATTACCATTAATGGCGAGGTGCGTGGAAGCGTGCGAGTCCTGGCGACTAATATTAATATTAATAATCTAGTTAATCGTAATATCAATGCCTTGGGCTCAGTGGTGGTGCTGGGATCTGCTTCGCAAACGAATGGCGATGCTTTGATAGCTGGAGGGATGGTTGAGAGTCGCGGTAAAATTAATGGTTATTTGCATGGCTATTGTTCGAAACTACTTATTTCTGGGTCAGTTGGTCGTAATGTTAATTTTACTCTAAACAATAATGAATCAGCCAAACAATCGGCTCCGCTGGTTGTAACCAGTGACGCCAAAATTAGTGGTGATGTTTATTATAAATCCAAAACTCAGGCTGATATTAATCAGAGCAGTGTTTCTGGCCAAATTGTTCACAGCGTCCTAGAAGCCAAAAAGGGTTCAGGGGTTAGTTCGATTATCTGGCATTTGTTGTTTAAAGTTTTTTCCGCTTTAGTCTTGGGATTAGTCTTAATTTATTTATTTAAGAAAAATATTTTGGCCATGTTGGAAGTTTTGCATCGTCAGGGTTGGATGATTTTGGCCTCGGGAACGGCTTGGTTATTTTTGACTCCGATAGTGGCGATAATTTTGTTGTTTACTGTTATTGGGATTCCTTTGGCCTTGATTTTGCTAGTGATGTGGTTAGTGGCTCTGTATCTCACCAAAATTATTAGTGCTATTTTGTTAGGAGAAATGCTTAGTCAAAAATTTTCTTGGCTTAAGAAAAGTAATAATTTGGGTCGGATGACTATGGGGGTAGTCCTTATCTTTGGTCTCGGTACCTTACCTTTTGTCGGCTGGCTAATTTCTCTTTTGGCCGTCCTAGTTGGTTTCGGAGTAGTGCATTATTATTTTAAGAAGTAGGAATAAAAACAAAAACTATTTAAACAGAACCTGGATCCTGGCCTTCGCCAGGATGACAGGTGCGGTGGTTGTTTATTTTAATTGTCATCCTGGCGAAGGCCAGGATCCAGGACCTACAGTTTAAGTATGAATTTACACGGACGAAAACTAGCCCCACTTCGCCAAGGCTTCGCGGGGCAAGCATTTACCTTGATTGAATTATTAGTCGTCATTGCCATCATTGGTATTTTGGCGACGGTTAGTATTGTCGCGCTAAACAATGCTCGAGCTAAGTCTCGGGATGCTAAGCGCGTGGCTGATGTCAAAAATATTCAAACCGCTCTAGCGCTCTATTATAATGACAAAAAGG
>CAZMYU010000019.1:0-11330 GCA_964570655.1 uncultured Gammaproteobacteria bacterium
TGTTAATTATGAGGGCAAAACCTATCGCACTGTCCAAATTGGCACCCAATGTTGGCTGAGAGACAATTTAAATGTCGGAACAAAAACTACCGAAGGCGATAGCACGGCTTGTCCGGTAGGGGCCGCTGCTGCTGCGAATTGTATTTCTACTGGAGCTCCCTGGTGTTTTTGCCAAGTGGATGATTCTAAAATTGAAAAGAATTGTCCTGGTGGCACCGAAGCCGGTTGTACTACTTATGGTGGTCGCTATGAATGGTCAGAAGCCTTTAATTTATCAGCTTATTATGCTACTAATACTTATACTTTTCCGTCTGGGAATATTAGGGGTATTTGTCCGCCCGGTTGGCATATTCCTAGGGGTAGTGAATATGGAACTTTAGAGAGGTATTTATATGGAACAGCTGATCTGTGTGGCACCTCTAATCCGGGAGCTAATTATTGTTTTGGGCGTTGTACTCCAGCTAATAATACTAATGGAGGTTTGAGAGATATGCTTTATCCGCCTGGAGCTTGTTCGGGTCGAACCCCTTGTGGCACCAGTGGTTTTGATTATAAGAGTCCTAGCGATTATTATGAAGCGATTTATGGCGTTGATTATGGTCGGGTTTTTCAGGGTAATGGTTATTGCAATGGGGTGGGTGGATATGGATTGGGTTGGAAGCAATATAATTATGGCGTTAGATGTATAAAAGATTGATTGTTTTATGAATAAAATATTAGTGATTATCAAAAAAATATTGCCTAGTAAATTCTTTGATAAGCTCGCTCCAGCTTATCATTATGTTTTGGGTGCAGGCGGACATTTTTTTTATGGTCGGCCTAGTCAAAAATTAATCGTGATTGGGGTGACCGGCACCACTGGCAAGACTAGCACTGTTTATTTAATTGCCAAGTTGCTAAGTGGAGCGGGTTACAAAGTTGGTTATACTTCCACGGCTATGTTTAGTGATGGTAATAGTGAATGGCTCAATAATAAAAAGATGACCATGGTGGGTCGTTGGTTTACGCCAAAAATTTTGCACCAGATGGTCAAAAATAATTGTCAGTACGCCGTGGTTGAAACTAGTTCCGAAGGTATTCGGCAATTTCGGCATCGTTTTATTAACTATGACGTTTTGGTTTTTACTGGTCTGTATCCTGAACATATTGAATCACATGGTGGTTTTGAGAATTACAAATTAGCCAAGGCTGAACTTTTTAAACATTTAAAAAAATGTCGCACCAAGTATGTGAGTGATCATCGAGAAATTGTCAAATTAAAAAGTGGGCTCAAAAAAATTGATTATCAGAGAGTCAAAAAAACTATTATTGCTAACATTGATGATGCTGAAGCTGGATATTTTTTGGATTTCTGGGCCGAGAGCAAATTAGGGTATGGGCTTAAAGATGTTAAAAATTTTGCTGGTGAAGAAGAGCTTGGCAAATTGGAAGTAGCCGAAACCATGGAAGCCGAAAATATTTCGACTACTTTGTCTGGCACTGAATTTGATATTGATTTGGCGCTCAGTGGAATTCATCAGGCTGACACCGCTCATGTCAAAACTGGGCTCTTGGGTGATTTTAATGTTTATAATGCCTTGGCTTCTATGGCCGTGGCGGTTAATCAAGAAGTGGCCTGGGACAAGATAAAAATTAGTCTGGAGGCTATCAAGGGCGTACCTGGCAGGTTAGAGATAATTGATGAGGGGCAAAACTTTAAAGTCTTGGTAGATTATGCTTTTGAACCGCGGGCCCTAGAAAAGCTCTATAAAGCTATTGATTTGATACCGCATAACTCTATTATTCATGTTTTGGGATCAGCTGGTGGCGGTCGGGATGCTAGCCGGCGACCGATTTTGGGCCAAATGGCTGGATCCAAGGCTGATTATGTGATTATTACTAATGAAGATCCTTATGATGACGATCCGCTGGCTATTATGGAAGCCGTGGCTTTGGGAGCGGAAGAATCCGGGAAAATAGCCAATGAAAATCTATTCAAGATTTTAGATAGACGGGAAGCCCTTAAAAAAGCTCTAAAATTAGCCAAAGAGGACGATATTGTCCTAATTACTGGCAAGGGTAGCGAGCAGTTTATTTGTATCAAAGACGGCGGAAAGATCACCTGGGACGACCGGCAAGTGGTTCGGGAAGAGCTGAGAAGATTATAAGTATTGACATAAATCTAGGGAATTTGTATAATATAATTACTTTTAAATAATTAATTTTTTAAAAGTGAATAACTTTATTTAAAGATTAAAAAGTCTTCCATTCCGAAGCCCTATTTGCTTTTGGGATTTTTTGTTTTCTTCCGGAAAAATACTTATTTATATATTTATATACTTAAAACTCTGGTTTCTTGTCACCAGGGGAATAAACTCATATGCTAAGTCATAAAACTTTAGTCGGAGAGCGCCGGTTTTTCAAAGAAATCCGTCAGACGATGGATTTACCGGATTTAATCGAAATCCAAAAGGACTCTTATAATTGGTTTCTGAAAGAAGGCTTAGCTGAGCTTTTTGATGAAATCTCACCGATTACTGATTTTAATAATCGTGATCTCGAATTATATTTCGAAGATTATTATTTGGACAAGCCAAAGTTTAGTGAAATTGAAAGTCGAGCCAAAAATATTACCTATGAAGCCCCCTTGCGCGTCAAAACCAATTTGCTCAATAAACGCACTGGTCAGGAAGTGAAGCAAGAGGTTTTTTTGGGTGATTTCCCGCTAATGACTGATAAAGGAACTTTTATCATCAATGGCATTGAAAGAGTTGTGGTCTCGCAACTTATTAGAAGTGCTGGAGTAATGTTTACTTCGGACTTTATCAAAGGCAAGAAATATTATGGTGCCAAGATTATTCCTAATCGTGGGGCATGGCTGGAACTCGAAACCGACCCCAACAAAGTTATCTGGGTGCGTATTGATCGCAAAAGAAAAGTCGCAGTGACTTCACTCTTGCGAGCTTTTGGATATGCTAGCAACGAAGAAATCAAAAAATTATTTAAAGATGTTGATATCACCAAAGACAAAGACGAGTTGTCTTATATTGAAGCGACTATTTCCAAAGATACGGCCAAAGATGAAGGTGAAGGATTGCAAGAAGTTTATCGCCGGATTCGTCCGGGAGATTTAGCGACGGTCGAAAATGCTCGCTCCCTAATTTACTCCATGTTCTTCCGTTTTGATCGTTATGATTTTGGTACGGTTGGTCGTTACAAACTCAATCGACGTTTTGGTGAAACTTTGCCGATCAATAAAGAACATCGCATTTTGCGCAAAGAAGACTTGGTCAACATTATCAAAGAAGTTATTACTTTAAATATTACTAAAGGAGAAGAAGACGATATTGATCACTTGGGCAATCGTCGCGTCCGAGCTATCGGTGGTCTGATTCAAAATCGTTTCCGCGTTGGTTTGGCTCGCATGGAAAGAATTATCAAAGACAAGATGAGTACTTCTGATATCAGCACCCTCACTCCAAACAAATTGATTAATGCTCGACCGGTGATTGGGGTAGTCAAAGAGTTTTTTATGTCTTCGCAATTGTCTCAGTTTATGGATCAGACCAATCCGCTGGCCGAATTAGAACATAAGCGTCGTTTATCCGCTATGGGTCCGGGCGGGCTCACTCGCGAGCGAGCTGGTTTTGATGTTCGTGATGTACACACTACGCATTATGGCCGAATCTGCCCAATTGCTACTCCCGAAGGTCCAAACATTGGACTAGTTGGTCATTTGTCGAGCTATTCTCGTTTGAATAATTACGGATTTTTGGAAGCGCCTTATTTCAAAGTGAAACATGATAAGACCGGTCATTTTGTGACGAGCGAACTAGTTTATTTAGATGCTTTTGAAGAAGAAAAATATATTACCGTTGATGCGACTATTCCGATGGATTCCAGTGGCAAGTTTTTGGTGAGTCGTTTTGAGGCTCGCAAATATGGTAAGCCGGCCACCGCTGATGTGGCTCAGGTAGATCTAGTGGCCGTAGCGGCTAATCAAATTATTTCTATTGCTACTTCACTTATTCCTTTCATGGAACACAATGATGGTCAACGGTCACTGATGGGTACTAATATGCAACGTCAGGCTGTCCCGCTTATCAAAAATGAAGCGCCGATTGTGGGGACTGGTGTCGAATCTCGTGCAGCTAAAGATAGTGGTCATGTGGTTTTAGCCGATGAAGATGGCGTGATTACTAAAGTCGACGGTGGAATGATTGAGCTGGAGACAAAAAAGGGCAAGATCCATCATTATAATTTGAACAAATTTTTGCGATCCAACTCGCTCACTTGTATCAATCAACATCCGCTCGTTGATGTTGGTGACAAGGTCAAGGCTGGTCAGATTTTGTCTGATGGGCCTTCGATTGATAATGGTGAATTGGCTTTGGGTCGCAACGTCCTAGTCGCTTTTATGACCTGGGAAGGTTATAACTATGAGGACGCGGTGATTATTTCTGAAAGATTTGTTAGAGAAGATGTGTATTCTTCAATTCATATTGAAAACTATACTATTGATGTTCGCGATACCAAACTAGGTCCGGAAATTATTACCAATGATATTCCTAATATCTCAGAAGAGAAATTAAAGAACTTGGATGAAGACGGTATTATCAGAATTGGCGCCGAAGTTTCTTCAGGTGATATTTTGGTTGGTAAGATTACGCCGAAGGGTGAAACCAAATTGAGTGCCGAAGAAAAATTACTCCGCGCTATTTTTGGTGACAAAGCCAAAGATGTCCGGGATTCTTCTTTGTACTTGGAACACGGTGAACATGGTAAAGTTGTTGACGTCAAAATATTTTCCCGCGAAGAAGGCGACAAATTGGGCACCGGAGTTTTGAAATCTATTCAAGTCACGGTGGCTAATTTGCGCAAGATTCAAGTGGGCGACAAGATGTCTGGTCGTCATGGTAATAAAGGGGTAATTTCCAAAATTGTTCCAGCCGAAGATATGCCTTATATGGAAGACGGTACTCCGATTGATATTATTTTGTCTCCCTTGGGTATTATCTCTCGTATGAACTTGGGTCAATTACTGGAAACTCATTTGGGCTTTGCCGCTTACAAATTGGGTTATAAGGTAGCCACTCCCGCGCTTAATGGTATTAGTGAAGATCAGATCAGAGAAGAGCTCAAAAAAGCTGGACTGCCAGAAGATGGTAAGATTTTGTTGTACGATGGCAAAACCGGTGTGGCTTATGATCACAAGATTACGGTCGGTATGAAATATGTTTTGAAACTAAATCATATGGTGGAAGACAAGATCCACCAGCGCTCTATTGGTCCTTACTCTTTGATTACCCAGCAACCTTTGGGAGGTAAGGCGCAATTTGGTGGTCAGCGTTTTGGAGAAATGGAAGTCTGGGCGCTCGAAGGTTATGGAGCCGCTCATACTTTGCAAGAAATTTTGACTATCAAATCCGATGATGTTACTGGTCGCTCCAAAGCTTATGAAGCGATTATCAAGGGCGAAGAAATTCAAAAACAAAACGTTCCAGAATCTTTTAATGTTTTGGTCTCCGAACTAAAAGGTTTGTGTTTGAGCGTCGAACTATTAGGCGGGACTCCGGTCGAAGCTTCCGCTGATGTCGAAGGTGAAGTAGTTAATACTCCCATTGTACCGATGAGCCCAGGAGAAATTATTGAAGAGGGTGAAGTGGAGGAGATCGAAGAAGAAGCTACTCCAGATTTAACTACTGAGCAAATCGCTACTATGACTGAGAAAGAAGGCCAAGATTCTCAGGAATTTGAAGCTGATGGCGAGTAATAATAATAATTAAAAAACTGGATCCCCAATCAAGTTGGGGATGACAGACAAAACATATGCTTAATCCCATAAAAACTAGCGATTTCGATGCCATTCGCCTCAAGCTAGCTTCGCCCGAAGAAATGTTTTCTTGGAGCAACGGAGAAGTGGCTCGACCAGAGACTATTAATTATCGCACCCAAAAACCAGAAAAAGATGGTTTGTTTTGCGAACGCATTTTTGGTCCGACCAAGGATTGGGAGTGTGCTTGCGGTAAATACAAAAAAATTAGATACAAAGGCATCGTTTGCGACAAATGCGGAGTCGAGGTAACTCGCTCGATTATTCGTCGGGAACGCATGGGCCATATTACTTTGCAGGTGCCTTGCACGCATGTTTGGTTTTTGCGTGGATTATCCTCCAAGATTGGTTTGGTTTTGAACTTGTCGATTCAATCCCTAGAAAAGGTAGTGTATTTTGCCAATTTTATCGTCACCGATGTAGACGAAGATTTGAAAATTGCCACTTTAGACCAAATCAAAAAAGAATATAAGAGCAAAAAGAAAAATATTGATGATAATTATGCTCGTGATTATAAAGAAGCCAAAACCAAAGAAGACAAAGATCAATTATTGAAAGTCAAAGAAGAGAAGTCTACCAAGCTTGATGCCGATTTTGAAGAAGCCAAAAAAGAACTCAAAGATTTAAAACCACTGCTTATTTTGACCGAGCAAGAATACCAGATGCTCAGCTTAAAGTTTGGTCATTTGTTTGAGGCCGGTATTGGAGCCGAAGCGATTCGTAAACTGTTGTCCAAAATAAATTTGGAAAAGAGCATCAAAAAAATTGAAGACAAATTGGTTGATGCTTTAGATAGTAAGCGCGAAAAGTTTATTAAGCGCCTAAGACTTTTGAAAAATTTTAGAAACAATAATATTCGTCCGGAGTGGATGGTGCTGGGAGTTCTACCGGTTATCCCGCCAGATTTGCGTCCTATGGTGGCGCTCGATGGTGGTCGTTTTGCGGCTTCGGATTTAAACGACTTGTATCGTCGAGTTATCAATCGTAATAATCGCTTGAAACAGCTCATCGATTTAAATGCTCCGGAAGTTATCTGTCGTAACGAAAAAAGAATGCTTCAGGAAGCGGTTGATTCACTCTTGGATAACTCTTCTCGCAATACCAAAACTGTCACAGCTTCCACTGGTCAAAAAAGACAGCTCAAATCTTTGGCTGATACTCTCAAAGGCAAGCAGGGTCGTTTCCGTCAGAACCTTTTGGGTAAACGCGTTGATTATTCTGGTCGCAGTGTAATCGTAGTTAATCCTAAGTTAAATTTGGATCAATGCGGTTTGCCGAAGATTATGGCTTTGGAACTCTTCAAACCATTTATTATTAGCCAACTGATCAAAAGAGAAATCGTGCACAATGTTCGCTCGGCGTCTCGGTATATTGAGGCTGGTCATGATATTGTTTGGGATATTTTGGAAGAGATTGTCGGTAGCGCCTATGTGTTCTTAAATCGCGCTCCAACCCTCCATCGTTTGGGTATTCAGGCTTTCAAGCCGGTGCTCATCGAAGGTAAAGCCATTCAGATTCATCCTCTGGTGTGTACCGCTTTTAATGCTGACTTTGATGGTGACCAAATGGCTGTTCATGTACCCCTAACTAAAGAAGCGATTGCCGAAGCGCGCGACATTATGTTGTCGTCTCATAATCTTCTCAAGCCGGCTACTGGCGATCCGATTGTGACTCCGAGTCAAGATATCGTTTGGGGAGCTTATTATATTACTTATACGACTGCCGAATTCGATACTCAAAAAGATGAAGAGCTCAAGTATTTTTATAGTGATGATGAGGCCATCTTGGCTTATGATCATGGCTTTGTAAATTTGCACGCTCCGATTCGCGTCAAATTCGATAAGATCGGTTTGGTCCGAACTACTGTTGGACGACTCATCTTTAACCAGATTTTGCCGAGCAAACTCAAATATTTAAATGAAGTGGTTGGCAAAGGACGACTCAAGAGTTTGATTCGAGATTGTTTATCTATTTATGGTGAGATGGAGACTGTTAAATTTATTGATGATTTGAAAAATAAAAGTTTTGATTTTATTACCAAGTCAGGACTATCTTGGGGTTTTGGTGATTTGCCAAATATCGTTGAGAAAAAAGAAATTATTGCCGACGCTGATGTTCAGGTGGATGTGATCCGCGAACAATTTGAAGAAGGATTACTCACCGAAGGTGAACGTTATAATAAAGTTATTGAAATCTGGATGAATGCCAAAGAAAAGATTGCCGAATTTTGTAAAAAGAGTTTGGTCAATGTTTTGCCACTCTACTCTATGATCGAATCTGGAGCTCGTGGTTCTTGGTCACAACCAGTGCAGATTTTGGGTATGAAGGGTTCGGTGACTTCTCCATCGGGCGCGATTATTGAATTGCCGGTCAAAGGTAATTTCAAAGATGGCTTTGGAGTACTAGAATACTTTATTTCCACGCACGCTACTCGTAAAGGTTTGTCTGATACGGCACTGCGTACCGCTAATGCTGGATACCTCACTCGTCGTTTGGTTGACGTCTCCCAAGACGTGATTGTCACCGAGGAAGATTGTGGCGACAACGAGGGGCTCATTATTACCAAGAAAGAATGTGAAGAATTGGGCGATGATTTGATGAAAAAGATTTCTGGTCGATTCCTGGTGGCTGATTTAGTAAATGCCAAAGGCAAATTGCTAGTGCCAGCCGGGGAAGCGATCAGTGAAGAAGTTTTGAAAAAGATCAAAGGTGAAGATATTGAATCGGCGCATATTCGTTCGGTGCTTAGCTGCCATTTGCACAAAGGTGTTTGCGCTAAATGTTATGGTTATGACTTGGCTTATAATAAACCGGTCAAGTTAGGAACCACTGTTGGAATTATTGCTGCCCAATCAATTGGTGAGCCGGGTACTCAGCTAACTATGAGAACCTTTCACACTGGTGGTGTGGCCGGTCAAGATGATATTACTCAAGGTTTGCCCAGAGTTGAAGAAATTTTTGAAGCTCGCCCGCCCAAAAAGAAAGCGCTCATGGCTGATGTGGATGGTACGATCAAAATTGAATTCGGTCAGAAGACTATCAAGGGTACTGACGGTAAGGATATTGTGGTGACGAGCTCTCAGGAAAAGATTTTGAAATTATCTTATCGCGAAAAAGAATCACCGGTTAAGGTGAAGGGCTCCAAGGCCAAGAAAGCGGCGGCCAAGCTTCAACCAGAATCGACTGAGTTGGTTGATAAGGTCAAAGAATTTATTATTCCGCGCGGGACGATGATTTGGGTCAAAGATGGTGACACGGTCAAAAAAGGTGATCGCTTGACTGAGGGTAGTTTTAATCTCAAAGAGATGTATGAGCTGGCTGGTCGTTTGGCTGTCCAGAAATATATTATTCGCGAGATTCAATATGTGTATTCTTCTCAGGGTCAACCGCTCAACGACAAGCACGTCGAAATTATTGCTCGCCAGATGTTCTCTCGTAATCTCATTAAAGAATCTGGTGATACTAATTTGCTACCCGGAGAAGTTGTCGAAGAGGAAGTTTTGTTTGAAAACAATAAAGGCCTCAAACATGAAGCTCAGGGCGAAAGACTGCTTTTGGGTATTACCAAAACCTCTTTGTCCACTGATAGCTTTTTGTCAGCCGCTTCCTTTCAAGAGACTCCGCGCGTGTTAATTGAAGCTGCGGTGTCCGGCAAGATTGATTATTTGGAAGGTCTTAAAGAAAACGTGATCATCGGTTGCCTTATTCCGGCTGGGACTGGTTATAAAGGTAAGAAAAAAAGAGATATTTATAAGTAATTCTACTTCTGTTAAATAAACAAAAACCCCTCAGAGGAGGGGTTTTTGTTTATTTAAAAAAATACGATCTTTTGTGGAGCTGGAAGGTTGGCACTCCTTCATCGTAACGCTTTGGTTGCTGAATTACTTCGGACTACTCGCGCTCCGCAGTAGAGCCTTTCTGCATTTCAACTCCGCAAAAAATCGTATTATATCTTCATTATATTATCAGCTCATAAATAAGTCAATTTTTTCGGCTTGACATAAATTAGTAAAAGTGCTATAATATTAGTCATAATTTAAGTTCTTTGTTATAGCCATAAATTAGTCGTAGCCATAAGATTTTGATCTAGATATCAATGTTTTTTGGCTAGGACTAATTTCGGTCTAGGCTCCCGTCCCCGGAGTAGGGGAAAAATAAACTAGGCGCAAATTAGCGCTAAGGAGGTATATATGAATAATGAATTTGCTATGGCTGATTTGACCGGTGGGCAATTAAACGCCATTGTTAAGAAACTTGGAGGGTATGACGGAGCAATGAGGTTTCTTCGTGGCGAAGTAGTGGTATCCGAACCGACAATAGAGTGGCGTGAAAAAGACGGAGTTATTTATTTTACAGTTATTTCCGACGGCACCAGTGGCGCGGAGTGGATTGTCCGTTTAGAAGGTAAGGGATTGAGAGCTAGTGATTATGCAAAGCAATTATTGCTTTCGCCAAATTTTAAACCAACCAATGGAATCGTCTACGAGATAGCTGTCTTGAAAGGCATGCTGTTTAATGACGGTGATCGGATAACCACCAAGATTAGAGCTGAGGCTGATAATAGGAAACTGTTAAAACTCAATCCCGAAATATCCTGCCTTATTCGGGAAAAATTTTCCGATAAGGAATTGGAAGCTATGGGTCTGATGTGGATTGTGGTAATGCACGAGCCAATAAAGGATTCTGGTGGCGGTCCTGGCCTGCTTGACGTTAATCGCAATGTCAATGGTTCCTGGTTGAGCACCGGCTATGATGATCCTGACTGCCAGTGGGATCGCGATTACGGCTGTGCTTTCGCTGTCTCGCAAGTTGAACTTAAGGCTTAGTTTCTTTGGTGTTTTGATCTTGGAACTCTGTCCTTGGCCCTTGGCGTGTATTAAACACTCCAAGGGCTTTTTTAAAAAAATAATATTTTATGTTATTATAAAAAATAGCTAAGGTGAATACGTGGTTGGTTATGGCTAATCACTGTCTAAGCTAATATTTTTTGGTTGAGAATGTTTTCGGTTAAGGCCGGAGATAGAGTGGCCTTAAAATATTTTTGAAAAAACAAAGATACTTGGTGCGAAATATTAAGGCATTATTATGCCGAATAAAATACAGCTCAAAGAGTATTCAATGAGTAGTGGTCTGGGTGATATTTCGTACAATTCTGATGGCGATCCTAACCTGCTTAACGTTAATCGCAATGACAATGGTTCCTGGTTGAACACCAACTATGATAATCCTGACAACCAGTGGAATCGCGATAACGGCTTTGCTTTCGCTGTCTCGCAACTCTCTTTTTTCTCCCCTATTTTTTGCTAGGGGAGTTTTGTTTGGTGAGCTGGCCATACCAACCGCCAAGCATACGACCGATTTCAGCGATTTTTTCGCCTAGATCCAAGTATTTTTTATTGTCCAAAGATTTAGTTTCCCAAAGTATTAATAAAAATACTTTTAAAGCATCGGTTTTTCTAATAACTATTTTTATATAAGGTTGTTTTTCTTCTCGACTCAAAAAAGAGGCGCTAGATAT
>CAZMYU010000020.1:0-8456 GCA_964570655.1 uncultured Gammaproteobacteria bacterium
CCTTCCTTAGTACGAGAGGACCGGGAAGGACGAAGCTCTGGCGTACCAGCTGTTCTACCAAGGGCACTGCTGGGTAACTACCTTCGGTTAAGATAAACGCTGAAAGCATCTAAGCGTGAAGCTGTCCCCAAGATTAGATTTCAGAGATTGGTCAGAGACTATGACCTTGATAGGCTCTAAGTGTAAGCCCAGTAATGGGTTGAGCTGAGGAGTACTAATAAATCCTATGATTTTCCCACATTTTTGTTATCAATTTTCTTTTGCTGTAATTAATGGAGTTTAGCGTCTTGGTACCTGAAGCGGAGGGGTCACACCTGATCCCATCCCGAACTCAGTCGTTAAGCCCTCCAGCACCGATGATACTTGGGTTTTAACCCTGGAAAAGTAGGCCGGTGCCAGGACCTTAAACTTCATTTGCAAAAACCACCAAATTAATTTTTGGTGGTTTTTTGGTTTTTATTATTAAGTTTGGGAGAGCGTATTTTTCCGCTTAGACGATTTCTGTGGGGAAATAATTTTGGAGCCAGGCTCCTGGCTCCAAAATTATTTCCCTCTACGAAACCGTATGCGCTCCAAAACACCTCTCCCAAACTTAATTTTAATTAAATAAAGTAACATTTTTTAATCACTGATTTTTATGTTATAATATTAATAATTATGCATAATTTTCATAGTGCGAAAATTGAAGACATTTTTGCGTTTTTAAAGACCTCTAATCAGGGTTTATCGACCAAAGAAGCTGCTAAACGTTTAGCCAAGGGCAGTCTTAATAAATTACCGGAGTCCAAAAAATGGAGCCCGGTTTTGAGCTTTATTAGACAATTCAAGAGTCCTTTGGTGTATATTTTGCTAGCCGCTGGAATCATCTCTTGGTTTTTGAAAGAATATGTTGATACTCAAGTAATTTTGGCGGCAGTTTTAATCAACGCTATTGTTGGTTTTATTCAAGAAAATAAGGCGAATAAAACTTTGGAGCAATTAAAAAAGATTTCAGTCTTTCGAGCTATAGTTAGAAGAGATGGTGTTGACCAAGAGATCGATGGACTGAGCCTGGTGCCGGGAGACATATTGATTTTACGAGCCGGTGATAAGGTTCCGGCTGATGCTCGAGTTTTTGCTACCATTGATTTAGAGGTTAATGAAGCGGTATTAACTGGTGAGTCTTTGCCGGTTTTTAAAAACTCTAAGTCCGTGGCCAAAGATTTGGCCCTGGCCGATCGGAAGTCGATGGTTTATGCTGGTACTTATATCGTTGGTGGTAGTGGTCAGGCCGTTGTAGTTTCTTCGGGTCGCCAAACTGAATTTGGACAATTGGCTGATTTGATTAGCAAGACCGAGTCCGAGCAAACTCCTTTACAAAAAAAGCTAGGTGATTTGTCGAGGTTAATTGGTGAAATCGTTATTATGTTGGCGTTGCTAATTATGGTAATTGGCGCTTGGCAGAAGCGAGATTTTTTTGAGATTTTTATAACTGCTGTGGCCGTGTCGGTGGCCGCTATTCCTGAAGGTCTCACTATGGCCATTACGGTTATTTTGGTCTTGGGCATGAGCCAAATTTTAAAACGGCGAGCTTTGGTTCGAAAATTAATGGCCGCCGAAACCCTAGGATCAATTACGGTGATTTGTTCAGACAAAACCGGCACTCTCACTGAGGGTAAGGTTCGACTAGCCAATATTATTATTATTGATTCGCAAGATTTTAAATTGGCTGATTTTGATTTTAAAAATAATAAATATGAGTCTAGTTCGATTTTTATGGCCCTAGAGATCGGACTTTTGTGTAATAATGCTGTGGGCGAAAATTTGAATTCTGATTTGGCCGAAGAGAAGATAATTGGTTCACCTTTGGAAACCGCTTTGGTTTTGGCTGGTCGTGAATTAGGTTTTTCTCGCCAGAAGCTCCTGCAGGCCAGTCCAAAATTGGCCGAAAAACCTTTTAGTAGCCAGGATAAGTTCATGATTACTTTGCATCAAAAAGATGAACATTTTATCGCTTATGAAAAAGGAGCTCCGGAAAAACTTTTGCACAAATCTTCTCATTTTTGGGAAAATGGCGCTAGTCATGTTTTGGATTCCAAAGAACGGCAAAAATTAAATTATGAATATGAAAAATTGACTAGCCAAGGACTCCGAGTCTTGGGGGTAGCTTTTAAAAAGATAGATAAATTACCCTGGCTTTTGTCTAGTGAAAATAAAGACTGGTCATTGATTGATACCGAGTTGATTTTTGTGGGTTTCTTGGCCTTCAAAGATCCTCTGCGCTCTGATGCTCGCGAAACTATCAAAAATTGTTTGGCCTCTGGTATTCGGCCAATTATTATTACTGGCGATCATCCACTGACGGCTTATGCTATTTTTAAAGAGATTGGTTTAGATGGTCGAGCTGAAGATGTTTTAGATGGTCCGGCTCTGGATAAATTAAGTGATGAAGAACTTAAGAAAGCAGTTCGACATTATAGTTTGTTTGCTCGGGTCACTCCTCATCACAAACTTCGAATTATTAGGGCTCTAAAATCTGGCGGTGAAGTGGTGGCCATGACTGGTGATGGGCTCAATGACGCCCCAGCGCTCAAGGCGGCTGATATTGGTTTGTCGCTGGGAACTGCGACGGAGGTAGCTAAGAGCGCGGCTGATATTATTCTTTTGGATGACAATTTTTCGGTGATTGTGGCGGCTATCAAGGAAGGTCGGATAATTTTTGAGAACATTAGAAAATCAATTACTTATTTATTGTCCGATTCTTTTTCGGAAATAGTTTTGATTATTGGTTCTATTTGGTTTAATGCTCCGCTAGCCTTACTACCAACTCAAATCTTGTGGTTAAATATTGTTAATGATTGCTTGCCCAATTTTTCTTTGAGTTTTGAAAGAAGTGATGAGAATGTACCGCTGAAAAGAGCCAAAAAAACTAGCGGGCTGATTGATGCGCAAATGGCCACTATTATTTTTGTCTGGGGGCTAATTAGGGATCTGGGGATCTTGGGTCTGTTTGTTTATTTGTTTTACACTATGCCTGTTTATGGTTTGAACTTAGCGATTTTGCGTACTTTGTTTTTTGCTATTTTAGCTTTCAAATCATTATTATCAGTTTTTAGTTTGCGGAGTTTTTATCAACCTTTGTGGCGGCTGCCAAATAATAATTGGTATTTGAACGGCGCGGTTATTTTGGGTGTTATTTTGATGATCGGGGCTATTTACTTGCCTGGTTTTCAAAGATTATTAAATACTCAAGCCCTCCCCTGGTTGGCCTGGTTAATTATTTTGGGGATTGCTATTATTAATATTATGGCAGTTGAATTTATTAAATATTTATTTTCCTTTAAACACCATGCTCAAAAAAAATTACAAACTAAGTAGAACCAACAAACCTGATTATTTAGAAAAGACGATTAAGAATCCCAAAAAACAGCGCAATGTGACTGGCTGGGGGCTTTGCATTGTTTTGATAATTGCGGTTTTTTTGGTGGCTTGGCCGGCTAGCAAAAATTATTTAAAAGATCGAGCTTTGTCCAAGGAAATTGCCAAAGTGGAAGCGGAGATCAAAAAATATGAAGCCGACAATCAAAGTCTGAGCGAGGCGATTAGTTATTTGGCTTCGGATCAAGCCCTAGAAGATCGGGCTCGGATGGATTTGAATTTGAAAAAACCCGGGGAAGAGATAATTGTGGTCAAAGAAATTAATCCGGAAAAAAATAATGTGCCCGATGCTAATGCTAATTTGAGTAACCCGCAAAAATGGTGGCTCTGCTTTTTTAATTAATTATTTATGAGGTTAAAAAATAAATTCATTATTAGTTTGCTGGTTGCGGGAATCTTGGCTATTCCGGCTGCCTTAGTTTTGGCCGAATTTGGGGCTAGCTCACCGGCCTTAGTTCAACTAGAGACTACTGACAATTTGCCTTGGAGTTTGAATTTGCTTAGCCCGGTTTATCAAAGTATTTCCACCACTACTATTCAAATTAATTATGTTGAAAATAAAAAGCTGCCTGAGTATAAACAGATTTTTTATTATCGAGCGACTTCTAGTTCGTGGTTGCCACTGGTCACCAAGGATTTTCCCCAACAAAAATATTTACAAGCAACGACCAGCGAGGATTTAATTGTCGGAGCTTTTTCTTATCCCGGAGTAATCACGGCTGGGCAAGCCAGTTGGTATAAATATAAGGGTGGCGATTTTGCAGCTTCGCCCGATTTCCCCAAGGGTTCCAAGATCAGAGTTTATAATACGGCCAACAATAAATTTGTTGATGTCATTATTAATGATTGGGGTCCAGAGCGTTTAAAATTTCCTAGTCGAGTGATTGATTTAGACGCTGTGGCTTTTTCTAAAATTGCTTCCAAGAGTGCGGGAGTAATTAATGTGCGCATTGAGCCCCTAGAAATAAAAGCTGATAGTCGGGGCAAAATTTTGGGTCTTGGAAAAAATGGAGCACCAGTGGGACCGACTTGGAATTTTAAATCAGCCTTGGTGGTGCGCGAAAAAGATCAAAAGATTATGTATAGTCAAAACGTTGATGAGTTGTTATCTTTGGCTAGCCTAACGAAATTAATTGCTGTCAAAACCTGGTTGGATATTGATAGTAATCGAAAATATCTTAGCAAAATAGTGACCTATAAATCAGCTGATGCCCAATTAAATTATAAGTATGTAAGCCCTAGTGAATCCGGAAAATTATCATTAAAAAATGGGCAAAAAATTTCCCTCAAAGATTTGCTATACATTAGTTTAATAGCCTCTACTAATAATACCGTTGAAACCTTGGTGCGAAATAGTGGGGTGTCACGGGACAAATTCATCGCGCTCATGAATGCTAACGTCAAAAAATGGGGAGCTACTAGTACGGTGCTTATTGAGCCCACGGGACTAGCCCCGCAAAATCAAACTACCGCTCGCGATTATATTCAAATTATGAAAAAGGCTTATAGTGATCCGATTATTGCTCAAGCTACTACGATGGTTAGTTACAAGTTCAAGGATTTGGCGACTAAAAAAACTAGAACCATTAGAAATACCAATCAACTTTTGGGGCTGATGGATTATGAGATCAAGGGATCCAAAACTGGCTATTTAGATGAGGCGGGTTATTGCCTCTCAATGCGTTTTAAGCAAGGTAGTGATTTTTATAATGTGGTGACTCTCGGTGCTTCCACTCGTGAGCGAAGCTTTTATGGCACCGATGAGTTGATTGAGTATAGTTTAAAATAATTGAAAATTGAAGATTGAAAGATTGAAAATTTTTTAAATAGAACCTGGATCCTGGCCTTCGCCAGGATGACAATTAAAATAAACAACCCTTGCATCTGTCATCCTGGCGAAGGCCAGGATCCAGGACCCACAGTTTAACTATGAATTTACGCGAAAGAAAATTACATGGTTTTACATTAATAGAATTACTCGTGGTCATCGCCATCATCGGCATCTTGGCCACCGTTAGTATTGTCGCGCTAAATAATGCCCGAGCCAAGAGTCGTGATGCTAAACGATTAGCAGATGTCAAAAATATCCAAACCGCTCTAGCCATGTATTATACTGACAAGGGACAATATCCCATGACTCTAATCTCCGGCCAAGCTCTTTATTCTACATCACTAGATGCCAGTAGTAATGTAGTAACCACCACTTATATTTCTAATATTCCCACCATACCTACTCCAGCTGATGGAGCTAATTGTAATACGGCTAATAATACTCTAAATTATGCAACTTCATCTGATTTGCAAACCTATACATTATCAACTTGTATTTCCAGTCCTCCACAAACCGCTGCTTCTAGTTCTGGCGCCGCTATCTATATTGCTGATCCAACTCAATCTCAACCTTGTGGTCAATATGTTATAGATTACGCCGGACAGAAATATCGCACCATTCAAATCGGCACCCAGTGTTGGATGAGAGATAATCTAAATGTGGGCACAATGATTGATGGGGCAGTGGCCTCGACTAATAATGGTATCTTGGAAAAATATTGTTACAATAATGTGGCTTCTAATTGCGCTACTAGCGCGCTTTATCAATGGAATGAGGCCGTGGGTTATTCAACCTCTAGTGGAGCTCAAGGTATCTGTCCGCCTGGGTGGCATGTTCCGGCTGATAGTGAGGCCAATATTTTGGATCAGTCTTTGACAGATTCTGGCGGAACCTGTGATTCTAGTCGACATGCTGTTTGGGATTGCGCTACAGCTGGCACTAAATTAAAAATTGGTGGATCAACCGGTTTTGATGTTCAAATGACTGGCTACATGAATGAAAATACTAATTTTTTTAGTGGATCAGGTAGCCAGGGCTATCTCTGGTCATCGGATGGAAGCGGAAGTTACGCTTTTTATCGGAGAATTGATACCAGTTTGTCGACTGTTTATCGTCGCTGGTCAACTGCTACTTATGGACATGGTGTTCGTTGTTTAAAGAATTAATTTTATAGCCTAAAAACATAAACTTTGATATAATTCCATTATGATCAAACTCGTTAAAGCTTCTAAATCTTATTCCAAAAAAAATCCTATTCTGACCAATATTAATTTGAATATTGAGGCCGGAGAGTTTGTGTCGCTAGTGGGTAGATCCGGAGCAGGCAAGACCACTCTGGTTAAAATTTTAATTGGCGAAGAACGGCTAACTAGTGGACAGGTTTTTATTGGCGATTGGGATATTACCAAAATTAGCAAAAGAGAAGTGCCTTACTTGCGTCGGCAGATTGGGGTAATTTTTCAAGATTTCAAATTATTGCCCAAGAAGACCCTAGCTGAAAATGCCGCTTTTGCCCTGGAGGTTTGTGGAACCAGCCAAGCCAAAATTGACAAGATTGTGCCGAGCGTCATGCGGATTGTAGGTCTAGAAAATCGGATGAATAGTTATCCTAATGAAGTTTCCGGTGGCGAACAACAACGTACAGCCATTGCCCGGGCCCTGATTCATCAACCCAAGATTCTTTTGGCTGATGAGCCGACGGGGAATTTGGATTCGATTAACGCCCATGAGATTATTGATTTATTACTTCGAATCAATGCTTTTGGGACCACGGTAATTTTGGTTACCCATAATCGGGAGGTGGTCAACAAAATAGAGAAACGCGTTGTGACCCTAGAAAACGGCAGGATTATTAGTGATCAAAAGAGAGGCAAGTATTTATTATAGTTTTTGATAATTATAAAATATGTTGTTAACTTTTTGGCGGATAATTAAATTTAGTTTACAAGATATTACGCGTAATGTCTGGTTGACTATGGCCACGGTGACTATCTTGGTCTTGGCTTTATTTTCAGTCAATGTATTATTAACCGTTAGGGTCATTAGCGACAATGCTGTGGCGGCGGTCAAAGATAAAGTAAATATTAGTTTGTATTTGAAACCCGAAGTAACCGATGCCGAAGCAATGGCACTGCGAGCTGAAATTTTAAATATTAGTAATGTCAAAGAAATTAGATATACTTCCAAGGTTGAGGCTCTGCGATTTTTTCGGGAAAAAAATCGTAGTAATCCCGAAATTTTGCAAGCCTTGCAAGAACTCGGACGCAATCCACTGTCGCCGAGTCTAGTGATTATCCCTCAAGATACTGAGGCCGCCCCAGAACTCATTGAAAAAATAAAGAGATTGGATAGCAGCATTATTGAATCTCGAGATTTTTCTGACAATTCCTTGCTCCTCACTAAGATTAATAATGTTACTAAGCGGGTCAATGAAGTCGGATTATTTATTATTTTGATTTTTATTGCCACTAGTTTGCTGGTCGCTTATAATTCTATCAAAGTCGCTATTTATACTCATCGACGGGAAATCGAGATTATGCGTCTGGTCGGAGCTTCTAATCGTTTTATCTATTTGCCCTTTATTTTGTCAGGAGTTATTTATGCTTTGCTAAGCACTCTGATAATTATTTTTATTTTTTATACTTTCCTGGGGCTACTGCAACCATATTTGGAAGTATTTTTTACTGGCTATAACGTGAATATTATTGATTATTTTATAAACAATTTTTGGTCGGTGTTTGGTTGGGAGTTTTTGATTGGTATGGCTATTAGTGTTTTGGCGAGTTTATTGGCTATTAGAAAGTACGCTAGGGTTTAGTTAGCTGTAATTGACTTTATAGGTATTATTTTGTAAGATATTATTCTTCGTTGAGGAGGATATTTTTTATTGATTTTTCCAGCCTCTGGCAATTGGCCTCTTTAGCTCAGTGGCAGAGCAGCGGTATCGTAAACCGAAGACGTCAGTCCGATTCTGACAAGAGGCTCCGTAAAGCTCACTCCGTTCGCCACGGAGCAAGCTCGTTCCTCTCGCCCAGGGCGAGAGAATGAAAAATTAAGAATGAAAAATTAAAAATGATTGTGTCCCTTTGGGACCTCTTAAATTATTAATTATTAATTTTTAATTACTAATTTGAGCTGACGTAGTCAGCGAAGTCGGGGATCGTCTAATGGTAGGACAGCGGCCTTTGAAGCCGTGAATCATGGTTCG
>CAZMYU010000021.1:0-6761 GCA_964570655.1 uncultured Gammaproteobacteria bacterium
GAAAAATACTTAAAATCTGGCTGCGGAAAAGAGTTATTAAAAAAAATCGAATAAATATGGGCGGATGGTGAAATTGGTAGACACGCAAGCTTGAGGTGCTTGTGGGGTAAAACCCGTGGAGGTTCAAGTCCTCTTTCGCCCACTTACTCCTGCCGTAGGCAGGAGAATTAAAAATTAATAATTAAAAATTAAAAATGGTTGAGTCCCAAAGGGACACCTAAATTTTTAATTTTGCATTTTTAATTTTTAACTCCCCGAGCCTCTATCAAAACTCGGTGAAAGGACGCTTAGCTCAGCTGGTTAGAGCACCTCGTTTACACCGAGGGGGTCGGGGGTTCGATCCCTCCAGCGTCCACCACTTCGCCCCGAGAAGCTCCGCCAAAGGCGGAGCGTAGTGGGGCTCCGCGGTGCACGCACCAAATTAAACTCCATATATTTATATGCAGGAACAACTCTCTAAAATTGGGCATGAGCTTTTATGTGCGACGGCCATTATTATTAGAGACGGAAAAATTCTAATGGGTTATAGAAATTATACCCCGGATAAATACAAACAGATTTCTGTTTGGACCACTCCTGGCGGACGATGCAATCCAGGCGAAAAAGTAGAGGATGCTCTACGTCGCGAAGTCCTGGAAGAAACCGACATTAACGATTTACAAATTATAGAATTTTTAGGAGAAGTCGATGGAGCCAAGAATGGAGACAGGGTTATGCTGTTTGCCTGCCAAACTGCCCAGGAGCCAAAACTCATGGAACCAGAAAAATTTTCCCAGTGGAAATGGATTGATCTAGCTACTTATCAAAGCGGAGAGTTAGGAGTCTTTAATCCCCGCTCCCGCGCCATTATTTTACAATATATTTCCAGACTTTAAATATTTTTAAAATTCAAAAACCAAAAACAATTAATAGTTCCGAAACAATAAAAAACAAAAAATGAGTAAAAAAATTTTTTTAGTTAGACACGCCGAAAATTCCGGTGCTAGCTTATCAGATGCAGGTAAAAGACAAGCGGTTGTCCTTGCCCAAGCCATTAAAAGAGAGATGGGAAGCGAGGAGCCGGTAATAATTTGGACTTCCACCGCCGATAGAGCCATGGAAACAACCGAAATTATAAGACAAAATATTCAACCAATTGAAGCCGAAATAATTACTCAGGAAAAATTATGGAGCGACGGAGAACATCGATATGACTTTGACTGGTTGAAAAAGATGTTGGGCAACTTTACAGGAGAAACTTTAATTATAGTTTCTCATAAAGAGTATGTGCAAAGATTTCCAGAAGAAATTGGCTTCCCCGAAAATGAAGCCGAATATGCTCAAGGAGTATTAATACAAAATGAGCGTTGTACTAAAATAAATTTTAATTAATTAGGATCTAATTTCTAACAAGAGCGAGTTAAATTATGTTAACCGCTCTTTTTATTTTTACTTATTTAATCTATAATAGAAGACAAATAATCAATAATAAAGTATGTCCAAAATAATTAGCAAAAATCTAGGTCAGACTCATAAATTCGGAATTAACCTAGCCAAAAAATTTAATAGCGGGCAAGTTATTGGACTAGTCGGCGACTTAGGGGCTGGCAAGACAGCCCTGAGTAAAGGACTAGCTCAAGGCCTGGGAATTAAAACTACTATTACTAGTCCGACTTTTGTAATCATGAAAGTCTATCCAATCAAAAATCATTTCGGTCTTAGCCAATTTTGTCATATTGATGCCTACCGCCTCCATTCTTTTGGTGATTTAGAAACTATTGGCGCCATTGAATATTTACAAGATCCCAAAACATTAACAGTCATTGAATGGGCCGACAGAATCAAATCAGGCCTACCCAAAAAAACCAAATTTATCAAAATCAAAATCTTGACTGGCGACCAAAGAGAAATAAAAATTTAATAGAAAATAAAAAAGAATCGACCGGACAATTATCCAATACGATTCTTTATTTTTTTAGCGCAGTTTAGAGCACGCCCAGGAGTCCGTCTCTTTGCCATTTGGCCAAAGTTTTCGGACCATCCAGCAAGGAGTCCAAAAAAGCGTAGCCCGGCAATACCGCCAAAAGTCCGAAGACCATCCCAACGTTTCGAAGGGGATAATTAAGGAAAATAATAGCCAAACACATAGCCACTAGTGGGCCAATGAATATAGCGCCAATTTTTAGACGCATTTTAGTTAGCGCTGTCATCTTTATATATTTTTTAAATTGTTTCGAAAGTACTCGCAGATAAATAAAAATACCACAAAAATATTTTTAAGTCAAATTTAAAAGGGTCCGGTTTGGACCCTTATTATTTTAATCATCAGCAATGGCGAGTAGCGAATCGATAGTATGAATAAATGGACTCATCCGAATCATCATTTTTTGTTCATACTCCCGACTATATTTGCCTTTTTTAGAAAACTCAGCCATTTCTTTTTGAATCTTCCACAGACTATCAGAAGCGATCCGATACTGAGGACCATGAGAAATGATGGTTTTCAAGTCGACATTTTGACCACAGCCAATTATTAAAAATAGAAAGAACAAAAAAACAACGACCTTCTTCATGACCAGAAATATTTAAAAGATGAGCATATCTTCAATATTAATTATATTAACACGAGCTTTTAATTTTGTTAATAACTTGACGAATCTTAAAAAACAAGTGTAACTTTTCTCAATCCTCAACGTATATCTATATATGAATATTAAAAATAATCTACACACCCCAAAAAATAGCTGCCGTTGGTATCCAAGTAACTTGGGCTGTTTTTCTGTGGGTCTTAATTATATTTAATTACTATTCAATTAACTAAGACATGAAGATAAATGGCCCAAGAGGCCATTTTTTTGTTAATTCAAAACTCACAAACCAAAAAAGGAGGTTATCATGTCTACTAAAGACAAAATCAAAATCGTATTGGGCTCTAAAAAATATTTAGACCTAGTACCAATTATCTGCGAGCTAATCAGGCCTGAAGCCCAAAACAGCCTCATGCTTAATTGGGAGCCGGAAGAAATAAACAAACAAGTTGTTTCTGGCCAAAGTCTAATAGCTCTCAAAGACCAAGAAGTGGTCGGCTATGTCGGACTAGTAATTTGGCAAAAATATGTAGAAATTGCTGCCCTGGTAGTCAAAAGAAATCAAAGACACCAAGGAATCGGCTATCTACTAATTGAAGCTTCAGCCAATTTGGCAATTACTAGGATCAACAAAATTCTAATTATTCTACCCAATGAACATTCTTTCCAAATTGCCAAACTAAACGGCTTCACTGAAGTACCCAAAGCCAGTCTAGCCGCAGAAATTTGGTCGAGCTGTGTCAATTGTCTGGAATATCAGAATTTTCCCAAATGTCATTGTCGACCAATGATTTGGAAACCGGAAAAAACCAATGGCTTCCCTGATTCAAGTTTTCATGATTGGAATATTTCATGACCAAAAAACTCAGGAAGCTCAAAATCCCCAAGGCGGGAGAACCAAAAATTCTCCCGCCAATTTAAAAATTTAATCCCCAAGCTATTATGAAACAAGATCCATTAAAACTTTTAAAAAAATTGATATCTTTCGACACTGTTGCTGATAAAAACAATCTGCAACTAATCAAGTACCTGGAAAAGATATTAAAAAATCAAAAATTTACTACCAAAAAAATATTAGCTGACGATAAAAAATCGGCCAACCTACTAGCCTGGCGTTTAGGCCAAAGCGCCAAGTGGCTTTATTTTTCTGGACACACCGATACGGTCCCGGCTGGGAAAAATTGGACAAGCAACCCCTGGAAATTAAAAAGTCAGGGCGACAAACTTTACGGACTAGGCTCCTGTGATATGAAAGGAGGTTTGGCGGCTATTTTGATAGCGGCCAGCGAAACTATAAACCCCCAGATAAACCTGGGACTAATCTTTACCTATGACGAAGAAACAGATTTTGCCGGGGTCAAACAATTACTAAAAAAACAAAAATTAATTCCCGGCCCAATTATTATTGCTGAACCAACTAATAATCAATTAGTTGTGGCCAACAAAGGAGTGCTGAGCTTTAGTGCCAAATTTCAGGGCCAGTCGGCTCATTCGAGTTGCCCTCAAAATGGACGCAATGCTATTTTGTTGGCTATGAATTTTATCAAAGACTGCCAATCAATAATCAAGCAAAAAACAACTACTACCAATAAATATTTTGAACCAAATATTGCTACTTGTAATCCGGGAATTATTGCTGGCGGTGATGCTGTTAATAAAATTCCAGCCGACTGCCTACTTCAAATGGAATTTAGAACTATTTCTAGCCAACAAAACACAGAGATCAAAAAATTTCTAAATTTATTAGCTATCAAATACCAGGCCAAAATTACTTACAATCTAGAAATAGAGCCAATGCAAAATACCAATAAGCATTTGATAAATAAATTAGAAAAAATAAGCGGACAAAAAGCTAGCGGTCAAAATTATGCCACCGAAGGAAACTTGTTTGGCCAATACGGCTTGGCCCCAATTATTTTAGGCCCTGGGCCAATGACCGCCCACCAGGCCAATGAATATGTCAGTCAAAAAAGCCTCACAAAATCTATTAATATCTATAAAAAAATTATTGCTAATTTTGACTTGTTTAAATTACCATAAAAACTAGACCCCCAAAAAGCAAAAAATACCAATATTTTGCTATGTCTTTTTTATTTGACAAAAAAGCTCGATACTCCTACAATACTTTATTGATCTTTAAAAATTTACCAACCTTCTAAAATAACGCGAATGGAGTCAAAAATTAATGAGGTGCTGTCTTCAATTAGTATCGAAGATAATCCGATTGAACTTGGAAAAAAAATAAAAATCCTGCAAGCATTGCTGGACCAACAAATGGGTATTAAACCCCTCACCGCCCAGGACCTATTGCCTCCCTGGATTATCAAAACTGTCCAAATGGGATCAAGTTCAACTCAGGCCGAGCGCTTAGCAGAACTTGAAAAAACCGGCAACAATGTCTTCATGGTCCGAGCCGAAACAATCGTGCTGGACTACCTGACTGACAGTGGCACCGGCGCCCAAAGCGATGAGCAGTGGGCCGGGATCGTCAGTGCTGACGAAAGGTATTCACATAGCAATACCTATGAAAAATTCCTGCCAACAGTGCAGAAAATTTTCAACAAAAAATTTATTCTGCCTGCCCATCAGGGACGGGCCTGTGAAAACATTGTCTTTACGACTTTGTTGAGTAATGCCGTGGCCAAAGCCGCCAAAGAGGGGAAAAAAATTATCTGTACGGGCAATGCGTATTTCGATACCACCCTGGGTAATTGTCTCATCAATGGTGCCCAGGTGGTTGACGCCAATTGCCCAGAAAGCGAAGACACCGGTAAGTACTGCGACTTTAAGGGAAATGCCGACCCGAGAAAAATCCGGCAAATTATTGAGGAATATGGTCCGCAAAATATCGGATTCATTGTGATGACCGTGGTTAATAATACCATCGGTGGTCAACCGGTCTCGATGCAAAACCTCAAAGAAGTCCACGCCATTGCCAAAGCCCACAACATTTTATTTATTCTGGATGCCGCCCGCATTTTCGAAAACGCCTATTTTATCAAACAACGGGAGTTAGGCTACGAAAACAAGAGTATTACTGAAATTACTCATGAAATGACAGACCTGGCGGATGTGGTGTTAATGAGCGGGAAAAAAGATGCCATCGTGAATATGGGTGGGCTCATTGCCACCAACGATGAACAGTTGTATCAGCTCTTCATGAACCGGTGTATCTTAATTGAGGGCCACTATTCTTATGGTGGTATGTCGGGTCGTGATTTGGCCGCTTTGACTCAGGGGCTCACAGAAGGATCACGGGAAGATCACTTACGCCAAAGGATTAATCAGGTGGCCGAATTCGGTAATCAACTCAGACGTTTGGGCATTCCTATCCAATGGCCAACCGGATCACACGGAGTCTTCGTGGATGCCAGAAAATTTTTACCCCACGTGGACAAACACTTCTTTCCAGCCCAAAGGCTGTGCGCCGAAATTTATTGGCGCTATGGAATCAGGCCCGTAGAAATCGGTTTGTCACTGGTCGGTCGTAATGCCAGAGGGATCAAAAATATTCCTGCCACTGATCTGGTCAGATTCACAGTGCCCAGAAGGGTTTTCACCGGAGACCATATCAACTTCACAGTAGAAGCTCTGAGCAATCTCTTTGAGGACCGGGAAAAAATTGGAGGCTTAATGTATGACCGCGAAGGACTGGGGAATGGGCACTTCACCTCCAGTTTCAAAATGGTTGAACCATTGCGAATTCCGGAGTTGCTCAACAGAGTTATGGAGGATTTTAATACTCCGAAAATGACCTATGAGCAGAATTATCTGCCACCAAACTTCCGGTAAATCATTTTAAAATCAACAGTATCAAAAAAGACCTGACAAGATCAGGTCTTTTAAATTTAATAAAATGGGTTCAATTCCCCTTGTTGTTACTCATAAAACAAAAGACAACCCAAGGGGTTGTCTTTTGTTTTATGAGCGGGTAAGGGGGCCGTCTCTCTCAGTCGTCGCCGGAATTGCGACGACTTCGCTCGTCCTGGGCCAGCGGGCAATCATCAATGATATGTTGCCCGACGTTCGCTAACTCGTTTCGGCTTCCGCCTCAACTCGTAGCTCACTTCTGGCCTGTTCAATTCCCCTTATTAATTACAATCACAAAATAAAGACAGTCCTTACGGACTGTCTTTATTTTGTGAGCGGGTAAGGGGAATTGAACCCCTCTCTCGACCTTGGCAAGGTCGCATA